>CAZZNE010000005.1:0-56988 GCA_964655525.1 uncultured Clostridium sp. | reverse complement strand
ATTTCACTTTTCATGTCCCCTATTTCACTTTTCATGTCCCCCATTTCACTTTTCACCCCTCGTAATTCCGATAAAATGAGTTCAAATCTTTCGGCGTTTGTCATATTGTTTTCCTCCTTTTCCGCACAGAAGAAGCACCGCTCTGCCTTTCTGCCCGCACTTTTCTTTTTTGATTTGTTGAATTTGTTTGGCGAGAAGCCATGAAATGTGCACATTGCCATTATAGCCTGTGCGAAATGAATGATATAAGAAGACTATAGCACCTGTCATTTGCCGATGCAAGTATTTTTTTCCGGATTATTTTTTGCCGTATACTTCTCTTTATTATTTGCTTTATTATTTGCTTTTTTATTTGCTCCTTTATACCCCCTCCGGCTCACTGTTCAAGACGGAAAACGCAATATTCGTTGCGTGATCCGCCACACGCTCCAACCCGGAGATAATATCGGAAAAGATCATGCCCGCCTCAGGCGTACACTCGTTGCGCGTCAGGCGCTCCACATGAAGCCGCTGCAATTCGCGCTCTTTTTCATCGACGGCATCCTCTAAATGCAGAATATCCTCTAAGTGTTCTTCCTCACCCGTGGAAAACATCTCAACGGAAAACCGGACGAGCGTATTCACCATGTTGAGCATCTCGCCCATTTCACGCTGTGCACTCTTGCTGAAGGTCACACCGGTCTCCATTCTCTGCACCGCCGCATCCGCCACATTCTCGGCATGATCTCCGATGCGTTCAATGTCGTTGACCACATGAAAAAGCGCGCCGATGTTTTTGCGGTCCTCGATCGGCAGCGTGGTCTGATTGATCTTGACAAGATAATCCGTAATGGCATGGTTTAAGAAATTGATATTCTTTTCCACCTCATACACTTTGTCAATATCCTCTTTATCCAGTGTGATAAGCGCATTCATGGCGCGGTTTAAATTCTCGTCCGCCAAGGATACCATACGCTCTAGCTCCTTTGTTGCACCGACCACGGCAGTCGCCGGATTAAATACCGTATGATCGCCGATATATTTTAACTGATAATTCTCCCTGTCGTCCACTTTTCTGTCCGTGCCCGGAATGATCAGATACGTCAGCTTCACGATCAAATCGGAAAACGGCAGAAGCACCAATACCTGCACGACCTTAAACAGCGTATGCGTATTTGCCACAAAGCGTCCCGCATTGCCGGAGATCGCAAAAATCGCATCCATGATCGGCTCTAATGCAACCTGCAGCACGATAAACATCAAAACCGTGCCGATCACGTTAAATAAAAAGTGGATCATCGCCGCACGCTTCGCGTCCTTATTTCCCGTCATGGAAGTTAAGAGCGCCGATGTGCAGGCACCGATATTACATCCAAGAATGATATACATACAGATCGACAATTCAAGAAGCCCCTGATTCGCCATCAGCAGCATGATGCTGACCGTCACGGAGGAGCTTTGGATCACTGCCGTTAACACCGTTCCCAGTAAAACAGCCAAAAACGGATTGGTCAGAGACCCGAACAGTTCCACGATATGCGGATTCTCTTTTAATCCGCTCATCGCCACTGACATATTATTCAGCCCTAAAAAAAGCACGCCGAAGCCGACAATGATCTCGGCGAACTTCGTGATATTCCGGTTTTTGGAAAACATGAGAAGAAGAACGCCGACCAGAAGAAACAGCGGTGCGATTTCCGACAGGTTAAAAGAAACAAGCTGCGATGTGACCGTCGTACCGATATTGGCTCCGAAAATCACTCCCGCTGCCTGATAGAGGTTCATAAGTCCCGCGTTGACAAAGCTGACTACCATCACGGTACACGCAGAGGACGACTGTATGATTCCCGTAAAAATGACTCCGACAAGCATGCCTGTCAGACGATTTGTTGTAAAAAATTCTAAAATAGAACGCAGCTTCGCTCCCGCTGCCTTCTCAATTCCCTCGCTCATCAGACGCATGCCAAGTAGAAAAAGTCCAAGTCCACCTGCCAAAGCTAACAAAGTACCTGCGCTCATTCGTTGAATCCCTCGTATTTTACTGTCTGCAACGTGCTTCCGTTACATCCTTGCGCAACGGATTGCTGCAACAGGCACCCGCTACGAACCGCTTACTAAATCGTTCCTTTACCTATATTAAGGGATATTGCAGAAAAATGCAAGCCCGTCCCTCCGGTCTGCCGCAAGCTGCTCTTTTAATGCTTCCAGACTCTCAAAGCGCTGTTCCGGCCGCTTATAGGACAACAACTGCACCTCAATGCTGCTCCCGTATATTTCTTCTTCAAAATCATAAATATAGGTTTCCACACCGACCGATTCCTTATCCCCGACCGTCGGTTTTCTGCCGATATTGGTAATACCGCGGTATATCTGATCGCCAATCCTGACACGGGAAAAATAAACGCCGAACGGCGGAAATAATTTCCCCTCCTCGGGAATCAGATTGACTGTCGGCATATCAAGCGTCTTTCCGAGGCTCCTGCCGTGACAGACTGTTCCGCGAAACGTATAGGGACGACCGAGCAGCTTTTCCGCCTGCTCCATATGTCCGGCGCGCACTTCGCCCCGCACCTGCGTCGAGCCGACCGGCACGCCGCCGACACACACTTTTTCAATCTCCACCACCTCAAATCCGTAGATTCTCGCATAGCGTTTCAAAAGCTCCATATCTCCCGCGCCCTTATGTCCAAACGAAACATCCGCTCCTGCTGCCACAACCTTTGCTTTGAGCTGCCCGACAAGCACCTGTTCAATAAATGCAGTCGGCGCCATCGCCGCCGTCCGGCGGTTCATCGGAAATTCCCAAAGCACATCGATTCCCATCTGTGCAAACAGCGCCCGTTTTTCCGCAGGCGTTGTTAATTCCTCCTGCTTTTCCCCTGTGAACAGAACGTTCGGACTCGGATGGAACGTAAAGACGACTGCGGCAAGCCCGTCTTCCTTTGTCGACAGCACATACTCTAACAGCTTTCTGTGTCCTACATGGACACCGTCGAATTTACCGATTGCCACGCAGCTTGGCTCTCCCATATGAAATTGGGTATCCGTAATGATGTTCATGTTGATCAACCTGCCCTTTCCTGCTCAGCGCGGTTTTCCCAAAGAAAAAATCTTCACCGGTTTCAGCATGCGATCCTGCTCATGATACGCATACACGCCGCAAAATCGTCCGTCACTGTGATACATCCGCACCTGCTGCCCGTCTGTCAAACGACCGTGATCCGTACGCCCGATCTGCTCCGCCCCACATTCTGTCATACGCTCCGTCATCCGCGCAGTCCGCTCTACCCTGACCGGGTTTCCATTATCCAGAAAGCGCTGCGCCCCTGCTTCCACCCGCATGGGCACAAGCGATGAAAACACCGTCTCCACAGGCAGGATCAGCTCGTCCAGCCTGCCCTCATCGCGAAATCGCTCAATCTGCGCCAGGGTATTTGCCCTATCCAGCGTAAATTCCGAAACCCGCGTACGCACCAGGCTCTGCATGCATCCGCCGCAGCCAAGCTTTTCTCCGATGTCCTGACAAAGCGTTCGGATATAGGTGCCCTTCGAGCAATGCACATGCATGGTCACGAGCGGCAGCTCCATCTGCGTGATCGCAAGCTCATAAATCGTTACCCACCTTTTTGCCCGCTCAACCACTTTTCCCTGCCTTGCCAGATCGCAGAGTTTCTGCCCGTTCACCTTTAACGCCGAATACATCGGCGGCATCTGGTCATATTCTCCGACAAAAGATAATGCTGCCTGCCTGATGCGCGCCTCATCCTCCGGCACCTTTCCCGTCCGCAGCACTTCTCCTGTCATATCCTGCGTATCCGTCACAACGCCAAGGCGCATGACTGCCCTATATTCCTTGGACTTATCCGTCAGCATATCGCAGAGCTTTGTCGCGCTGCCAATACAGACAGGGAGCACGCCCTCCGCATCCGGATCCAGCGTGCCCGTATGTCCTATTTTTTTGATCTTCAGGATGCCGCGCAGCTTGGCGACCACGTCAAAGGAGGTAAATCCTTTTTCCTTATATACATTGATGATGCCGTCCATGCGCGCTCTCCTTTTTATGCAACTCCCGCATCATTGCAAAATGCGTGCGTCCCGCCACTATCTCTCACAGCTGCTTTGCGATCTGCCCCGAAAGGTTATTGATCACATCATGAAACGTTCCCGTCATCGTGCAGCCTGCCGCCCGCACATGCCCGCCGCCGCCAAAGTACGCAGCAACTTTGGCAACATCCACCGTCCCGCAGGAACGGAGACTGACCTTATACGTAAGCGTATCCGTTTCATATAAGAAAATAGCGACCTCAACGCCCTTTGTGATGCGCAGCTGATTGACGATACCGTCTAAATCCTTCGGTTCCGCGCCGTAAAATTCCATGGTCTTTCGGCTGACTCCGCTGGCAATGCAGCGCCCATCCATAAACAAAAAGCTCTCCAATACCGCCCTGCCTAAGATCTGATTCTGCACATAGGTCTTTTCATAAAAGGTCTCGTCAATGATCTTCGGAAAATCAAAACCGTATTCGATCAGATCCGCCGCAATGCGAAGCGTCTTTGGCGACGTGCAGGAATAATGAAGCACTCCCGTATCATGAATGATACCGATATAAACCGCCTTTGCGATCTCGGCATCCATGTTATCTTTTCCGATCAGTTCATACACCAGCTCCGACGTGGAACTTGCTTCGACGTCGATCACATTGTCCATACCGCAGCCGTTTGCATTGCTGATATGATGGTCGATATTCACCGTATGCTTTGCCGCCTGAAAATAACGCCCGGCATCGCCAAGCCGGTCGGTTGTGCAGTCTAATGCCAAAAACACATCGAACGGCTCACGCTCCGGAAACTCGTTGTTGATCTCGTCAAAGCCACTGATACACCGAAAGATATCCGCCGGTTTTTCCAAAAAAAGCTCGACCCGCTTATTCGGGTACTTTTTTTTCATAAAAAGATAGCATGCCAAACAAGCGCCGACACAGTCGCCGTCCGGACGAACATGACCGCCGATGCCGATGCTTTCCGCTGTATCACATATCTTAGATAATTCTAAACGCCCCATATGATCCTTACTCCTCACTCTGCTCCGATGATTCCCCGTTATCATCGATCGCTCCGTCCTGATCGGACGATCCCTTATCGCTGTCCTCGTCTGACGCTCCGTTTTCTCCGGAAGCCTCTTTATTTACCTCGTCTATCATTTTCGACATTTTTACGCCGTATGCGATCGACTGGTCCATGATAAAACGGATTTCAGGCGTATTGCGCAGATTCATCTGTCTTGCAAGCTGACTGCGGATATACCCCTCCGCGCTGCGCAGCCCCGTAAGTGCGTTCTTCGCCGTCTCCTCGTCCCCCAACACGCTGACCCATGCCTTACAGGTCTTTAAGTCGGGTGCGACCTCCACCGCAACAACGGACGTCATCTGCGGAATGCGCGGATCCTTGATCTCCGATCGGATAATCTCGGCAAGCACGCGCCGCACCTCTCCGTTGATTCTTGTGCTCTTGATACTGTTCTTTCTCATACCTTACAAACAATCCTCCATGTTACAACGGTCCGTGAACTTGGGATTCCAAAAGACTTCCGCCGTAACGGAAGTCTTTTTTCTCTTTCCTCTCACTCTCTGGGAACCTCTACCATGATATATGCCTCTACCATATCCAGCTCTTTCATTTGGTCAAAGCCCTCAAATACCAGACCGCATTCATAGCCTTCTTTTACTTCCTTCACATCATCCTTAAAGCGCTTCAGGGAAGCAAGCTCACCTTCATAAATCTGCTCGCCCTCTCTCGTGATACGGATCTTACATCCGCGCTGGAAGGAACCGTCCATGACATACGAGCCTGCGATATTACCGATCGCGGATGCCTTAAAGATCTGGCGCACCTCGGCATGACCGATAATCTTTTCCTCATATACGGGATCCAACATCCCCTTCATTGCCGCCTCGACATCCTCGATCGCCTGATAGATGACTTTGTAGAGACGGATGTCAACGCCCTCGCGCTCCGCACTCGCTTTCGCCTGCACATCGGGACGTACGTTAAAGCCGATGATGATCGCGGAGGATGCACTCGCCAGACTGACATCGGACTCGTTGATCGCGCCGACACCGCCATGGATGATCTTGACGACAACCTCCTCGTTGGAAAGCTTTAAGAGACTTTGCTTCACCGCCTCCACGCTTCCCTGTACATCTGCTTTGATGATAATATTTAATTCTTTCAGATTACCCGCCTGAATCTGGTTAAACAGATCGTCAAGCGACATCTTTGCTTTCGTGTCTTCCAAAAGCTTCTCTTTATTCTGCGCAACGAATGTCTCGGCAAAATTTTTTGCCTCCTTATCATTGGCATGCGCAATAAAGATCTCTCCCGCGTTCGGCACGTCATTTAATCCCAAAATCTCTACCGGCGTGGACGGAGTCGCTTCTTTGACTCTGCGGCCCTTATCGTCGATCATGGCACGTACCTTACCGCTGGATGCGCCCGCCGAGATATAATCTCCGACCTGAAGCGTTCCCTTCTGCACAAGTACGGTCGCCACGGGACCGCGTCCCTTATCCAGCTCCGCCTCAATGACAAGACCGCGCGCACGTCTGTTCACATTCGCCTTCAGCTCCAGAATATCCGCCGTCAGAAGAATGGTTTCCAACAAATCGGAGATTCCCATTCCCGTCTTTGCCGATACCGGAACAAATTCGGTTGAACCGCCCCAGTCAACAGGGATCAATTCATGCTCGGTCAGCTCCTGTTTTACACGATCCATATTCGCATTGGGTTTATCCATTTTGTTCACCGCTACGATGATCTCAATGCCCGCTGCTTTCGCATGGTTGATCGCCTCGACCGTCTGCGGCATCACGCCGTCATCCGCAGCGACGACCAGCACCGCGATATCTGTTGCGTTCGCGCCGCGCATACGCATGGCGGTAAACGCCTCATGACCCGGTGTATCCAAAAACGTGATCTTTTCTTCATTGATGGTAACCGTATAGGCGCCAATCGCCTGCGTAATACCGCCCGCCTCCTTATCGATCACATTCGTCTTACGGATCGCGTCAAGCAGAGAGGTTTTTCCGTGGTCTACATGTCCCATGACGCAGATGACCGGCGGTCTCTTTGTCATATCCTCGACATTTTCCTCATCCTCCTTTAACAGCTCGGCGATCACGTCGATCTTCTCTTCCTTCTCGCAGATGATCTCGTACTCGATCGCAATCTCCTCCGCCTGCTCGTAGCTGATCTCCTGATTGACCGTCACGATCTTTCCCTGTAAAAAGAGTTTCTTGACGATCGCGGAGGGCTGCATTTTCATCTTATCCGCCAGTTCTCTGATCGTTAAGGATTCCGGCAGGGTGATGACCTTGATCTGCTCCTCCTGCTCCTCCTGTTTCTTCTCGGGCTTGATGAATCTTCCTGCCCGCTTTCCCTTTAAGTTCTCCTGCTCCTCCTCGTAGATGAGCTCCTTTTTATTCCGCTTATCCTTTTCAATGCGGCGCTTTTCTTCGTCGCGGTGCTTTTCCTGATCCTTGAGTGACGCCTCGGGAGCAAAAGAAGAACCTCCTCCCTGAGACTTCCTTCCAAATCGAGCGTCCTTCCCGCCATCGCCTCTTTCAAAGCGATCGTTATTGCCGTAAGATCTTTGAGCGCCCGAGCCGCCGAAACCGCCCGACCTGCCCGGCGCAGGTCTGCCATAGCCGCCTCTGCTGCCGCCATCGGTGTTACGCGCGCCATCCTGTCGATAAGCCGGTCTCTGTCCGCCTGTGCCATTCCCAAAGCCTCCCTGTCTCGTCTGACCTCTGAAGCCGTCCGTTCTTCCCGCACCACGATCGCCGCGTTCACCGCGGTTATAACCACCCTGACCGCGCGCGCCCTGTCCATTCTGAGGCGCTCTGTCCGTCTGTCCCGGTCTTTGCTGATAGCTTCTGCTCTCTCTGCTATCCTGCGCGCCTGCGGAATTCGGCATACCCTGCTGCGCTGCAGGTGTTGTGTTCGGCATTTCCTGCGGTTTGTTTTCCACCGCCTCTGTCACATCCGCCGGTCTGTTGCTACCCTGCCGGTTCAGAGGCCGTCTTACATCCTGCCCCTTATTCGGATTTGCAACAATATTGACCGAAGGAGTCGGTGACGGCGGCGTCAGCGGACGGATCGGACGATTGACCGGTCTCTGCGCGTTCATGCCGCGTCCCTGTCCCTGACCGTTTCCTCTTCTGTCCTGACCTCCGTTCATGCCTCTTAAGCCCGGCGCCGAGCCCTGCATTCTTGAATTATGGGGATTGCTCACCATAATGATCTTACTTTTCTTTTTCGGCACATCCTGCTTTGCCGGCTCCCGTTTCTGCTCTGCCGCAGGCGTATTTTTTTCCGCCTGTCCTGCTCCTGTCGGCTCTGCCGCCGGTTTTTCCCCGGTACCCGGTGCTGCCGTCGGTTTTTGTACTTTTTTCTCCCCTGCGGACACGGTATCCTGCTTTTCTCCTGCCGGCGCCGCATGCCTGCTTATTTTCGAGGTAAGCAATGCTGCCTGCTCCTCCGAAATCACACTCATATGGCTTTTTACCTCTATATGATTCTGTTCACATAGCGTAATCAGGTCTTTACTCGGAACGCCCAATTCTTTCGCCAGTTCATACACCTTTTGTTTTGCCATTCTATCTACCTCCGTATTCATTTCCGGTACCGTCCGTTGTACCTGTCTCCAGCGCCCGCATGATGGATTTGGCGATCCCTTCATCCGTAACCGCTAAAGACGCCCTCATTTCCTGACCGATCGCATGTGCCAGTCCTTCCTTTGTGCCATATATATAAACGGGAACCCTGTGATACGCTCCCATATCGCAAAACATTTTTTTTGTGTTATCGGATGCATCCGCCGCCACAAGCACAACATATGCCTGATGCGCTTTTACGGTCTTTTCCGTCATAAACTCGCCGCTGACAAGATTTCTGCCCCGTGCGGCAATGCCAAGCATTGATAAAATCTTATTCTGCATCCTCTGCGCCATACTCCTTTATCAGACTGTCATATACGGTATCCGGAATACTCATCTTAAAAGAACGTTCCAAGCCTTTGTTCTTTCTTGCTTTTTTCAGGCATTCCATATCCTTACAAAGATATGCGCCACGACCGTTTTTCTTCCCTGTCGTATCCAAAATCATCTCATCCTCGGGTGTTTTTAATACCCGCATCATATCTTTTTTCGGTTTCATCTGCTGGCAGCCCACACACTGTCTCAATGGAATTTTTTTATTCATCCGCACCTGTTTCCGAAGCCTCTAACGCTTCCTCCTCATAGCCTTCTTCTTGATAATCCCCGTCCTCATAGTTCCCGCCGTCATCATTCTCCTCATCGTAATCGTCGTATGCCTCCTCGTCATAGTCGTCATACTCGCTCACGTAATCTTCATAGCGGAAGCCCGGCGCATCCTTCGCCTGCGTCTCACTCTTAATGTCGATCTTATAACCGGTCAGACGCGCCGCAAGTCTTGCGTTCTGCCCCTCCTTGCCGATCGCGAGCGAAAGCTGGTAATCCGGCACTACGACCTTTGCCGTCTTCTCGTCGGGATCCGCAAATACCGCAACGATCTTTGCAGGTGCAAGCGCATTCTGAATGAGATTACCGGGGTTTTCATCCCACGGGATAATGTCAATCTTCTCTCCTCGCAGCTCATCCACAATGGAGTTCACACGCTGTCCATTCAATCCGACGCAGGCACCGACCGGATCCACATTCGGATTGCTGCTCCAGACAGACATCTTCGTACGGCTGCCCGCCTCTCTCGCGATCCCCTTAATCTCTACGGTGCCGTCCTGAATCTCCGCAACCTCCGCCTCAAATAAGCGCTTGACTAATTCGGGATGCGTACGGCTTACTAAAATCCTCGGCCCCTTCGGCGTATTTTTTACTTCTAAAATATATACCTTGATATGTTCGGTCGGGCGGAAATTCTCGCCGCGAACCTGCTCACTTTCATTTAAGATCGCATCCGCCTTGCCAAGGTTGATGCTGATATTTCTGCCGAGATAACGCTGCACGATTCCTGTAACGACATCGCGCTCTTTCTCATAGTACTGATTGAAGATGGCGCTTCTCTCCTCCTCGCGGATCTTTTGCAGGATGACATTCTTGGCATTCTGGGTTGCGATGCGCCCAAATTCCCGGCTCTTGATCTCCATACGGACAATATCGCCGACCGCTGCGCCGGCGTTTAACGCCTGCGCGTCCTCTAAGCTGATCTGCGTCACTTTATCGGTCACATCCTCTGCACAGGGCACGACCTCTTTCTCCGCATATACCAAAAAATCACAGGTCTCGCGGTTGATCTCCACTTTCATATTGTCCGCCTTGCCGTAATGGTTTTTGCAGGCAGTCAACAGAGAATTCTCAATCGCCTCAAACAGCGTTTCCCGGCTGATGTCCTTCTCCTTCTCCAAAATGTCGAGTGCTTCCAATAATTCCTTATTCATGTCCTTTCTCCTCCTAAAAGTCCAATGCCAACCTGATCAGCGCCACATCCGAGCGCTGAAACACCATTTCTTTTTCCTCCGTACCGATCGTCACGGTATCCTTGTCAAACGATCGCAGCACGCCCGAAAATTCTTTGCATTTTTCAATCGGGCGATAGGTTTTTAATTCAACGGCCTCCCCAATGCTTTTTTGGAGATGCCGGTCCTTTTTGAGCGCACGGCCGAGTCCCGGCGAACTGACCTCAAGAATATAGGCATCCGGGATAAAGTCCTCCTCATCCAGCTGATCCGAAAGCGCGCGGCTGACATTCTCGCAGTCTAAAATGTTCACACCGTCCGGCTTATCAATATAGCAGCGCAGGTACCACTCGCTGCCCTCTTTCACATATTCCACATCGTAGATCTCACAGCCGAATTTCTCCGCAATCGGCTCTAAGAGCGTTACGGTGCGCGCCTCATAGTCCCTCGCTCCTGCCATGACCGCTCCTTTTCTTTTTCATACAATCGTAAAAGAGTGGACTTGCAAGCCCACTCTTTACCTTACCATATCAACCTTATCAAAGATAACACACTTTTCCCTAAAAAGCAAGGGTTCTTTGGAACTTTTTTATTTTTCCGCCTCCTGCCGGCTCTCGTGGTTGACTCTGACCGTCTCCTCAAAAGCGGCGCGGACCTTACTAAAGCAGTCTAATATTTTCGGCGAGAACGTTCCGCATTCCCCGTTTATGATCATATCGTACGCTTCACCGATCGCATACGCATCCTTATATACACGCTTGCTGACAAGCGCATCATACACATCCGCAACCGACACGATCTGCGCCGAGATCGGAATGTCCTCTCCCTCAAGCTTGTCGGGATAGCCGCGCCCGTCAAAACGCTCATGATGATAACGGCAGATCTCATAGCAGTACTTCCCATAGGTATCATCCCATGCGTCCTTTATATTGTTTAAGAGCTCACTTCCCCTTGTCGTATGGGTCTTCATGATATCAAATTCTTCCGCCGTCAATTTTCCCGGCTTTAACAGGATATGATCGGGAATCGCAATCTTACCGACATCATGAAGCGCGCTTGCCGATTCGATGATCCGCACCTTTTCCGGCGTCAGGTCATATTCGGGATAATCCTCCATGACCTGCTCGGCAAGAATCCGCGTAAAGGTCTTTACGCGCTTGATATGATCTCCGCTCTCTAAATCCCTGCACTCCACGACCGTACCGAGAATATCGATGATCTCCTCGTTATTCCTCTCGAGTTTCTCCGCCTGTTCTTTTAAAAGCTGGTACTGATAGCGGATTGCCTGCGTCTGCACGGCAACCTGGTCTTCCAGACGCTCTTTGTACAAAAAGAGATTGACGTTGTTCCTGACGCGGCTCTGTATGATCGACGGCTCGAACGGTTTGTGGATAAAATCGGACACACCGTATGAAAAGCACTTCTCCTCCACATTCACAGTCTGTTCGCTGCTGATAACAAGCACCGGAATCTTCTTGAGCATTCCCTGTTCATGCATCGTGTCGAGAACCGCAAAGCCGTCCATCTCCGGCATGAGCAGATCAAGCAGCACCGCCACGATTTTCATATCCTTCTGACCAAGCTTCTCAAGCGCCTGCTTTCCGTCCGGGACCTTCACCACATCGTAATCCTTTTCGAGGATTGCCTCAAGTAAATCCCTGTTCGTTTCCTGATCGTCTACTACAAGTACCTTATTGCGCATCGCTAACCTCCCGTTTATGCACTCTTACATCCCGGAATAAATTTCTTCATTCCTTTTATAACTTTATATTACCGCATGGGACTTTTTAAGTCAACGGGAAGATTTGCGTTTCACTTGCCGTCCTAAGCCTGAACCGCCTCATGATTCTGCGCATTTTCGGCGATATAGCCGCCAACCTCATCCTTCGGCATATCCAGCACGATCGCAAGCTCCCCGTAGAGCTGCTCTTCCGCCTGATGAAAATACCGCTCATCCACGACCGTCACCTTTTTCCCGTTTTGAATGCGTTCTCTTTTCCGCTGATACAGCGTCTTGATAATGCGTACAAGCTCCTTACAGTCGCAGGTGCGTATCGCCGCCTTATACTGGGCTTCACGCTCCCGCTCATTAACGATCCACACCGTGCTCAGCTTCGGGATCTCATCAATGAGCTGATCCGCCTCCTGCCTTGTCAGGATCGGCCGCATGACCGTCTTGTTATTCTCTACAGGCGCATAAATCACTTCTTCTCTCTGGTATGCCGGACGCAGCGTATAATACTGCTTTGTTTGATCCGCCATCGGAATCTCCGGCGTCCCGATGTTTGTAACCCTGCATACACCGTGGTTTCCATACACGATCAAATCATCGACCTGATACATTTTCTCACACTTTCCTTTCTGAATCCCACAACAGAAACCTTCTTCGCAAACTTCATTGCAATGAATTGAAAAGGGCGCTGCGATACCCCGCATTGCCCCCAACTCTATTGTAGCACCCAAAAAGAAAAATTGTCAGTGATTTTTTATCGCGCGGACATTTTTCAGCATTATGCTGCATGGTATCCCCGCACTGCATTGTGCAGTTTTACCATGCTCATTACGCAAAATCCTGCAGATCCTCCGCCTCAAGGGTGGAGAGCATGGACTTATCCGCGTTCTTCTCATTTACGACACGCGACGCGTGATTTGCGATCGCATGCTCCAAAAAGTTACGCACATCGCGGGCATTCGCGAAATTATCGGGCTTGTTCTGCACACGCTTCCCGAGCAATTCCCTTGCGCGCACGCGCGCCTCCTCAGACAGTGTATACTCCTGCTTCGCGCACATGGACTCCAATATCGCAAGCAATTCCTCCGCACTGTAATCCCCAAAATGGATAAACTTGTTAAAGCGGGATTTGAGCCCCGGATTGGACGAAAGAAATTCCTCCATCAGATCGGTATAGCCCGCCACGATCACAATGAACTCACTGCGGTGATCTTCCATCGCTTTTAAGAGCGTATCGACCGCCTCCTGTCCAAAATCGCCCTCTCCCTTTCCGACGGTCAATGTATATGCCTCGTCCACGAACAGAATGCCGCCGAGCGATTCATCGACGACCTCCAGCACCTTGGTTGCCGTCTGACCGATATAGCCCTTGACAAGACCGCCCCGGTCAACCTCCGTCAACTGCCCTTTCGGCAGCACGCCGATATATTTATAAATTTCTCCGAGCATGCGCGCGACCGTCGTCTTACCCGTACCCGGATTTCCCGAAAAAACCATGTGTTTGGATACGTCGGATACCTTCATGCCCTGCGCTTTACGCATGTTCTGTACTTTGATCAGATTCACGAGGCTGTTGACCTCATGCTTGACTTCGTTCAGTCCGACAAGTCCATTGAATTCCTCCATCAGCTTTTCCAGCTTTGCCGCCCGCTCCTCCTCCGTCTCATCCGGCTCCGTCGCAGGCTCGACCGGTTTGATGATTTTTGCGGAACCCGTATAAAACACGCCGTACTCTTTTAAGAAGTCTTCCAGACGTTTGATGTAAGCGGTATACTTTGACATCGTCTCCATGCCCGCATCCTCGTCATAGCATGCTAACATCGTCTGTCCGAACAGTTTGTAGGTATCCACCATGATCTGCGCCTTCTGCTGTTTGTACTCATCGGGCGTGATCTTACGCGCGGCATCCGCCAGCACCGCATATTTGACCACGGAAGGAATCCGCTCTTCAAAATGCTCATCGATATTCTCGCGGTATTTCATGGCGCGCAAATTTTTTGCCTCTGCCTTAATGCCCAGATATTCCGCGATCACGGAGAGCTCCCGTTCCTCAAACTTTCCGTCGGCATCCGCCAGATAGACGGCAAATTTCAGCAGTTCAAAATGAAAACTTTCCTTTAAGGACATCGGCTTCCCTGCGGAGTTTCCCACATTCGCGTCCGTCATGATCCTGCATATGTCATCCACCGTAGCGATCAGTTCTTTTAAGTTCTGCTGCTTCATGCTACCCATTCCCTTTCTCTATTCGATCCGTGCGATCCGTTCCGCTTATGCCTCATTCTTTTTGATCCACGCCGCTCTTATCCGACTCGCTTTTTCTGATCCGCAGCACCAGATGCTTCAGTTCCTCCATGCTGCCCTTAAATCTGCCGGAGACCATGCCCGGATTCCCTCGTAATATCCGCCTGGTCTGTAATTTGCGGCGGGCGCTGTCAGCGATCGCTGCTGCCTGCTCTTTACGTTCCGCAAGCCACAACTCAAGCTGCTCTTTTCTTTGTTCCTTTTTTTGTTCCGACTCCTGCGCCCGCAGTGCAATTTCCACGTCCCTGCGCTTCTGCCACCGCGCGAGCTCTTCCTTTGCCTTCTCGACTTCCTCCCTTGCTTTTTCCAGCTTTGCAAGAAGATCCCGCAGCTCAAATGCCGCCTTGAAGGATAGAATGAAATCAATGAGAGCGATCACGCCGATCACAGCCGCCAGCACCGCGGATACCCGGTCGGAAAATCCGCAGATAAACTGTTCCACCGGTTTATGTAATAACTGCGTGAGAAGCAGGGTCAGAAATCCCCACGCAACCGAGGAGGAAAGGCAGATATGCCCCTTATATTGAAACCGCTGGTAGGAATAATCCCAGTAACGAACATGAAACAGCGCTTCCATCGCTGTTCCTGTCACATATTCTAGCACGGTCGCTCCCACCAGTCCTGCAAAATAAATCGCGATCAAATGGTCCTGAAACGGAGAGGATACCACAAGCATCATGATGGCGCCGCTTCCATAGATCGGAAGAAACGGTCCGTACATAAAACCGCGATTCACAAATCTCCCCTGCTTCCCCGATACATAGGAGCTTTCAAAGCACCAGCCGAAAAAGCAGTAAAAAAAGAAAAACAGAAGCCACTGCGCAATCGTATAATGGTACATAGTCATCCCCCGAAGCTGATAACATCATCCTCCGGCGCCTTCACCGGCACGATGGTGAGTGCATGAAGGACCGGCCCCTCGCCGCGGTATCCTGAAAAATGTTCACGGCACACCTTTGCAGTGACCTGTACCCATTGTTTTTCTTTCAGTTCATCCGCCTTCTCATATTTGCATACATAACCGATAAACGCCATATCATCCGCACAGCAGGTCATCGCCATTCTGCCCGGAATGAAATAGCCCTTGGGAAATTTTTTCGGTTTCATGACGAGTGCCGGAAACACGACCGTTTTCCCGACATAACGCTCCAGATGATCCATGCTGTCAATATACCAAATGCCATAGCCCAGATTGTCAAGCTCCAGCACGTCCTGTTTCAGGTCATACGGAAGATCTTCCTCAAAGATCTGGTTGATCTCACCGTCTTTTCCCTCAAAGACGATCTCGGCTTTCGGATTCACCGCCTTGATATTGCGCTTGTAGGTGCCAAGCTCCTCCAGTACGTCATCGCAGCGGTTAAAGATGATCAGCTCCGATCCCCGCACCGCGTCAGCGACCAGTGAGCGCATATTATTATAGTACATCGGGAAGGTCGCCGCATTGATCGTCGTGATCTGCTGTTCGATCGTCCAGTGGAACGGAAGCTTTACATCCTTGCAGCTCCACATGCCGTTGTATTCGATTAAAATACGTTCCGGATTCCACTTTTTTTCCAGTTCTAACAGGTGCGCGGGCTGAAAATCTTCCTCTCGCTCGATCAGTTCCACGACCGTCTTGCTTTTTTTCAGGAGCTTCGGATCGTACTCTTTCTCGCCTTCCTCACACAATAAGAGCAGCGTGGTCCCTTTTGTCCGGAAATAATCTTGGGAAAGCGTAAATGAGAGGAACTCCGTCTTTCCGCTCTCCAAAAAACCATTGATCATATATACGGGTTTCATTGCGTTTCCACGTCCTTTCAAAATGCTGCGCGTTTATTTCGTAAACAATTCTTTTAAGTGTTCCTCGTTCAGTTTGGAACCAATCACACAGAATTTGCCCGTCACATCCGGCTTTCCCTCGCGCACGTTGCGCTCCTCGGGAACATAATCAAAGTATACCCAGGAATTTCCTTCTCCCGCAACCATGCCCTTTGCACGCAGCACAATGCCGTAACGCTCCTCATTATCAAGTTCTGTTAAGATGCGCTCGATCTCGTCCATGCGATAGCGCGCCGGCGTCTCCATGCCCCAGCTCTGGAATACCTCGTCGGCATGGTGATGATGGTGATGGTGGCAGTCGCACTCCCCGTCATGGTGGTGGTGATGCTCGTGCTCATCTTCCTCATGATCTTGATGGTGATGATGTTCATGTTCGTCCTCATCATGATCGTGATGGTGATGTTCATGTTCATCCTCATCATGATGATGGTGATGTTCATGTTCGTCCTCATGCGCCATCAGTTCACGGATCAGCTCATCCTTTAAGTCGGAGGAGCCTTCCATCGCCTTTAAGATGTCTTTTCCGTCAATCTCCTCCCACGGCGTGGTGATGATGGCCGCCTTCGCGTTATGCTCCCTGATCAGCGCGATCGTCTCCTCCAACTTCTCCATCGCGATATTGCCGGTACGGCTTAACACAATCGTGCCTGCATGCTCGATCTGGTTAATAAAAAACTCACCGAAGTTCTTGATATACATTTTTGCCTTGCTTGCGTCAACGACTGCCACCGCGCTGTCCAATGTCACCTCGTCTCCCATGTCCACATTCTCTACGGCACGGATGACATCGGAAAGCTTGCCGACGCCGGACGGCTCGATCAGAATCCGCTCAGGATGGTAGGTGGCAAGCACCTCTTTTAACGACGTTCCGAAATCTCCGACAAGGGAACAGCAGATACAGCCGGAATTCATTTCCTTGATCTCAATTCCCGCTTCTTTTAGGAACCCGCTGTCAATTCCGATCTCGCCAAATTCGTTCTCAATGAGCACGACCTGTTCGCCCGCAAATGCCTCTTTTAACAGCTTTTTGATCAATGTGGTTTTTCCCGCTCCCAAAAAACCGGAGAAAACACTAATTTTAGTCATAACCGTCCTCCTATTCTTTTTGACTCCTTCACACAGTATCATGCACCGGTTCAGAGTACCTCATTCTTTTTTCTTATTTCAAATACTCTCTAACCTCATATCATAACATCTTTGTCTCTAAAAATCCAGTACCGGTTGCAGTTGTCTCTTGGATCATGTTTGCCAGAATAACCCCCCGGCAATTTCACCAGCTCCTATTGAATTTAACGGATGCTTATGATAATGTGAAAAACAACAAATCGGGATCTAAAGGAGTAATACAGATGTATATTGAAACTGAAAGAATGATCATTCGGGACTATACAATGGATGACGTTAAAGATTTACATGATATTTTTAGCGATGCTGAAGTAATGAAAAATTGTGAACCTGCATATAGCCTTGAAAAAACGTCTAATTTCTTGTCGGAGTTTTGTATTAGAAAAAGAGGGGCTGTCGCTGCGGTACATAAAGATAGCGGTAAGATGATTGGATATATTCTGTTCAATATGTTTGACGAAGGCGTATACGAAATTGGCTGGATTTTCAACAAAAATTTCTGGCGGCAGGGTTATGCATATGAATCATGCAAAGCAGTGATCGATTATGCCTTCAATGAACTGGATGCACACAAGATATTGGCTGAATCCATTGATACCGTAAAGTCAATTGGCTTGATGAAAAAATTCGGTATGCAGTTGGAAAGAATCCAGCGAAGTCAGGCAAAAGACAATGATGGAAATTGGGCAGACCTCTATTATTATGGCCTTTTCAAAGATGGTTGGAATATGTTGTAAAAGGTAATGCCCCAGTGTTCCCACACCGGAACTTTTCTATTCACGCCGTTGCCTGCCGCCGTGCTTCAATATATTGGTCTATGTCATCTATGATATAGTTTTCTCCCGTGGTATGCAATGCTTCAAAGCAGGAGTAAATATAATCCCATACACTGTATTGGCTGAACAATTCGGAAACCTGTCTGCCCGTTAAGCCTTTTGCAGACTTATACTGTTCGGTACAATAGATTAAAAAATGTCCTTCTTTACTCATGATCACGCCTCCTCCGGGAACGTAACTGTGCCAGTTCTTTTTTCTTCCTCAAACATCGTAAATAACATCAGCGCGCTCAAATGCCACAGTTTTGTATCTTCCTGTTCCAAAAAAGAATATACCTTAGAATCGTAAAATTCTCTTGAGGCCGCCATTTCATCACAAGAATAATGCTCCGCTATCAAATGGACAACTTGCGGGACAAGAAGTACAAGCATCGCCTCAAACTTTTTCTTCTCCATTACTTCTCCTCCCCTGACACGGTTCCCTTGAATTTGAGAAAACGTAATGCCCTTTCCGAAGTCAATACTAACTGGTCATATAACTTCTTGATTTTAAGACTCTCCAAGGTCTGCTCCTTTGTTAATACTCCGGCTGTATAAAGCGTAAACGTCGTATACACATCATCATTCGCAACAGGACCATATACAAAATCAAATATTTCTCCTTTATAATTTCCTGACCTGTTTTCAGATACAAAATCAAGCCATGTCTCGTCAGGTGCATCAAATCGCAGGACAGAGCATTCTGCAAATGCTTTCTGTTCATCAATTTCATAAATATTAACAACTTTACTACCACCCTTGCGGCGCTTAAATACCTTATCCGAAAAAGCGACAGCCTGCGCTTTATTCGTCGTAGTATAGAACCCGTAACCAAAATCCAGAAAACGATTTTGCGGAATCAGCTTTGGTTCTGAAACAACTACATTACTTCCATGATACAAAATCATAAATCCCTCCGATATGATAGCCTGCCTCGCTTTATTCTTCCCATACATGTCTCAGGATAATTTCTTTCGCCCTTTTGCATTTTATTAACATAGCGCATCCAAAAGCAATAATGACTTGCCATATCACCATATAAGCTCCCGATACTCCTCAAGCACCGTCGTCATCGGCATGCAGACTGTTCCCTGTGCATCTCCCGCAATGATGATACCGACCAGACGCCCGTTTTCGTCAAAAGCGCCGCCGCCGCTCATGCCCGCTTCGGCATAGCATTCGTTTAAGAGCATGCACGCGTTGTAATCGCTGATCAGAACTTCTTTTGCCTGTGCAACGCCTATATAGTATTCCAATTCCGCATCCTCGGAAAGACCGATCTGCATGACGGAATCTCCCGCCCGCAGCTCCCGGTAGGCATCGTCTGTGCGGATCACTGCCTGCTGCCCGCCTGCACCCGGCGTCGCAGCCCACGTCATATCGGATTCATTTTCCGCAGTACACATGTTTTTCGCATCATCAGCGAGTTTGGCCGGAAGCGCCGACAGCGGTACATGCAGAAAAGCAAGATCATAAGACGCAGCGTAACCGATCACGTTCCCTGCCACATGTTCTCCGCTTTCCATCCCAATGAAGCTCACCTTCGCCCGCACATCATACATGAGCAAATGCTTTGCCGAAACGATCACGAGACCTTCTTCATCCTGCGCGATCACCACGCCGCTGCCGCGAAAATCGCCGCATACAATCTTAACAACGCCAAGCGAAGCCGCCCGCGTGTCATAAGCCTCCTCGAAAACGGTTTTTTGCACAGACAAAAAACCGGTCATATACAGCACCCCGCACAGACACGCAAGCGCCAGAAAAAGCGCAACAGCAAGAAGCCGCGCGCGCACGATTCCCTTCTGTCCTCTTTTCCTGACCGTCCGCCTGATTTTGTTCATTTTTCTACCCACGACAAATCACTTGAAAACGCAACGCGTTCTTTTTTAACCCGTAGAAATTTCTCAAGCCAGAAGAATCCGCAAAGCGGATTCTTCGAACGAATGGCGTTTTATGCCATTCGTTTTTACACCGGGAAACAGCTTCCGCCCACAAACTCACGCACAATGGAGTTATACGGCAGTTTTTCGCTTGTGATGCCGAGGAAATAGCCGAGGAATTTTAACAGGCGTTTCGCCTCGTCATACTCCGGCTCCTCCGGTCGGATGCTGAATAATAACGGCTCCGCAAACTGCTTGATCACAGCAAGCTCATAAATAAGTGCGGAGTTAAACATCGTATCCGCGCTCTCCTGATACGGAAAAATGTTTTCCTCCTCGCCCCTGCGAACGGACTGCCACATCTGGATCGTCCGCTTTGCCGTCGCCCCCCGCGTCCTCGCGTCGCGCACCATGCGGCGCAGCAGACGCCCGTCCGTTGTCGGAATCCGGTTATGTTCATCGATATTTAAGGTTGTGAGCGCACTGATATAAATCTTATATTTACTTTCCGTCGGCAGCGTGTAGGAGAGCTTGTCATTGAGACAGTGAATGCCCTCGATCACGAGAATATCATCTTCGCCGAGCGTTTTGTAATTGCCTTTATACTCCCTCTGCCCCGTCTTAAAGTTAAAGCTCGGCAGTTCCACAGTCTCCCCCGCAAGCAGTCTTGTCATATCCTCATTGAACTGCTCCACATCGATCGCTTCCAGACATTCAAAATTATAATCGCCGTTCTCATCAAGCGGCGTTTTTTCCCTGTTAACAAAATAATCATCCACGCCGATCGGATGCGGATTCATGCCGAGTGTCCGAAGCTGGATCGAAAGGCGATGGGAAAATGTCGTCTTGCCCGACGAAGACGGTCCCGCGATCATCACAAATTTGACATTGCCCCGCTTCACGATCTCCTGCGCGATCTCACCGATCCTGCGCTCCTGCTGTGCCTCCTGCACAAGGATCAGGTCGCTGATATTCCCGTAACAAATCTGATCGTTCAAATCGCCGATCGTGTCAAGTCCGAACAAATTACTCCATCGCTCCGACTCCACAAGCGTGTCGAACAGCTTTTTCTGCGGTGCAAAAGGAACAAGCTCTTTCGGATTCCCCATGTCGGGCAGATTCAAAATAAAGCCGTTCTCGTGGCACAACACCTCATAATAGCGGATATAATCGGTGTTTGGCATCATATATCCATAATAATAATCATGGTAGCCGTCAAGCGTATATACGTTGATGGACGAGCTTCGACGGTAGCGGAACAGTTTTTCTTTATCACTCATACCGTTTTCGGCAAACATGGCGACCGCCTCCGCCGACGGATAGGTCTGCTTTATGATCGGCAGCTTTGCCTCCGTCATCTCACGCATTCTTTTTTCGATCCGCTCTGCAAGCTCCTCCGAGGGCGTAAAATTTCCTCTGGCGGAAATATAATATCCCTTACCGATCGCAAATTCGACCTTTAATTCCTCAATATGTTCCGCGCCGATCGTATCGGTTGCCGCTTTGACAAACAAAAAAATAGCGGAACGCACATAGGTCTTGTGCCCCATCGTATCGCTGCGCCCGATTTTTTCTATGATACAATCTCCCTCTAAATGCTTACACAGCTCCCGTACCTTACCGTTTACCCTGACAAGCACCGCCTCATCGCCCGGCTCGCTCTCACCCTCGCGCACGATTTCCTCATAGGTGATGCCCTGCGGATATTCTTTTTGAACCCCATCCATTGTCACGATACACATTGTTCACCCCTCCGTTTCATAGATTTTTCCGTCAGCTCATAGCTTAGATCCATCAGGCTTTTGATTTCCTCTGCGGAAACCGTATCCTTTAATTCTACACTGAACCATTTCGTTTTATTCATATGATATGCCCTGTGAAAGCCGGGACGCAGCACAAGGGAATCAATGAGCATCGGCTCCGATTTCATGGTGAGGATGTCGATCTGCTCTTCTCCCTCATATCCCAGCTTATCCGCCTTTACATGCATGACGAGCGCAAACCACTTTTTTGTATCCCGATGCCGCAGCACGGCGGAATCGAAATCCTCGCGAAACGGGTAATCCGGCTCGATCCGATAAGCTTTCCTGCTATACGAAAACACTTCTTTTCTTGTCATCTTTCCGCCTCCAAAACAGAATACAGCACGGTAAGCGCATCCTCTCCCGGAAAATCCGGCACCACATAATCGTCTGTATTTGTCTCATCAATGCGGTACCATTTCTTTGTGGAAATCTGCATGAGCAGTCCGCTGTTCGGCAGCGAGAACACCGCTACATCTCCGTAGCTGTTCACGGCATTCCCCGGAGCGATTCCTACGACATCCCCAAGCCCGTTATCCTGAATGATCAGCGCAAAATCCATTGCCGCAGAGAACGAACTGCTGTCAGTCAGCACATAAACTTTTCCGTCGAAGAGCAAATCCACGTATTGTTTATTTTTTACCGAGCCGTCAAACGAAACAACAAACCATCCCCACCGCCAGTCACACGGCATATCACGATACCGCGCAACCGGCAGATATTTAATAAATTCATTGGCGACAAGCGAATTTCCTCCGCCGTTTCCGCGAACATCGACTGCCACATTTTGAATGTGCTTTTCTTTTACTTCCTGAAACATCTCCCTCACACAACGGATATATTCATCGTTGTAATTGCAGGCGGTAAGCGTCAGGATGGCAAGGGACTTTTCTTCGTCAATTTCATAAAAAACAAACGGGCTGTCCGCCTCCGCATCCGGTTCCCCGTCATAACCATCCTCCGGCGTAAATAAGGATTCCCACGGAACAAAATCGTCCGCGGTATAGGTTTCCGTTATCATGTCCCCCTCTTCGTTTATCCACACAAAGGTAAACGGCTCCTCATAGCCGCAAAACGAAAGCGCTGCAAGGCTGCCGACATCCACCGTGATCCAGTCCTTTGTCTCATAAGAATAGTACGGCGCTGCCGCCTCCACAATTTCCTCCGTTGTCCTGCCATTTACGGAATATACAGTATATCCTCCCTGCTGCATCATCGGAATATCCGACAGATAACGGTCCTCAGGCCAGCTGTTATACGTTGTAGTATGTGCGTCATGCATCGGATTGAGCACCGTCTGAAGCTCCCGCCGCAAATCGTTTACCGTGATCGTCTGCATCTCCTTTAAGCGCCCCAGTGAAGCGTCATACCGTTCCTGTATCTCGGGCGTTAAGCCGCCTCGAAACATCGGATGCACATGCGCAAGATGCCGCATCGCCGCCGCTAAGTCCTCCGCAGCCTGTTGATAAGTTAATTCTTCATCAAAATTCAGCCACACCGTATCAACCTGCTTAAACGAATAGGAATTCCAATACGGACAACAATACGTCACAAGCACACAGAGCACCACGATAACGACGGATAATACCGGCAGCAAAATCTTAGTGACCAGCTTGGTTCGAAACATGATCAGATAAAAGATCAACAGTGCCAGCGCCGCGCTCCCGCAGAGCACGACGAGCCATTCAGGGAAATTGACAACAAAGAGATTGAGCGGCAGCAATAAAAATGTCAGGACAAGCAGTACGATATGCGCTGAGAGACAAAGAATCTTCCGTCCTCTTTTCGCTTTTTTTCTGTTCCCGCGCTCTTTGATCTTGATCGTTTCTTTCTTTTCCAGTATCATCCGTTTTCTCCTGCCTCTTTTGAACTGTTACATTTTATGATACAATAATTTGTCGATCAAAGCAAGATGACAGGAGGTGGATCCCTATGGACAACAAAGAAAAATGGCTGAAATGGGCTGTTTCTTTACAAAGCATTGCGTAGGCCGGCCTGTTTTACGGTCTAGTTTACATAATATATCTGTTGTTCTTCCACAAGCGGGATATTGATCAGCGCTGGGGCATTTTTTTCCTTCTCGGTCATTTTGACTGCCGTAATCTGACTGTTTGTATACGTCCTGTAATAATAGGTTCCGCTCTCTGTGTCCACGCAGCAGCTATAGTTCGTGATATCCGGCTTTCCGTCCTCCGTGATCGTCGCTCCGCGCACGAGTGAAACCGATTCCAGCACATGGAAGAACTGTGTCACACAGCTGATCTCATCCTCCGCGCATTCGGAATTGAGCTTGTTGAACGCTGCCCGCACAAACCTGGATTCAGGGGAATTATCTCCGGGCAGACCGATCGCGCCCATTCCCCTCCCATACGGCAGCAGCGTGAGTCGGTCAGAAAAGCGGTTGACCGGATCATTCGGCGACAGATTCAGATAATTTCGAAGGTTCATCATCTGAAACGGAAAAGGCGGATTATTCGTCATGACACCGGTCGGATTTTCATACCACCGCAAGCCCTCGTTCGTCTGCTCTATCACAATGCACTCGTTTTTGTCGGATATCATCCAATGAAGCCAGCTAAGCGGAAGCTTTTCGGAAAACGGCACATTCGTGATGACCAGCCCCGGAAGGCACTCCCGCACCTGCGCTGCTGTCTCGTACTGTCCCAAAAACCATGGAATCAGCTCAAAAGGCGTGAGGTTCAGCTTTCCCTCAGCCGGATCAAAATAGACTGCGCTTCCCGGGAAATTTAAGCCCGCCATCGCCAGGCCTTTTTCGTTGACCGCCTCCGCGTATAGCGGATAGTCACCCACGACCGTCGCCATACCGTTCATGGCATATCGCGTGCGGATCGCCGAACCGTTTTTGAGTGAGAACGGATAGTTTCTCGGCGTGATCGCAGCACTTTCTCCGAAGCGGCATTCATAATCTAAGGTTCTTCCAAAATAACGATGATTTTTTCCCATTACGATACAGGTACACATTGTCAACTCCTCCTTTTTCGTTTTTGTGTTAATCAGTATTTACATCATTGCATACAATAAGACGATTCCCATTTCCCTATGAAAACAAAAAGAACTCCGCTCGCGCGCAGCTCTCTTTGCCTTTTAAGTAAGCAGAACTATAAGCCGGGTTATGTCGAGAACAATCATCTATCTAGGACTGCCGTTACCGACAGCCTCAAGCGACCTACCTGAAAGCAGACCGGGCAAGTCTATGGCTTTCTATTTGGTCTTGCTTCGGATGGGGTTTACATGGCTATGGCTGTTACCAGCCACACGGTAGTCTCTTACACTGCCTTTCCACCCTTACCGGAACGGGACTTTCGCCCCGAACGGCGGTATATTTCTGTTGCACTTTCCTTAGAGTCACCTCCACCGGACGTTATCCGGCATCCTGCCCTGTGAAGCCCGGACTTTCCTCACCTGCACGAATGCAGCCGCGATTGTTCATTCTGCTTACAGAAGAGTTTGCGTAACCCTCGCATGTTCGCATCCCTACTTCATAAAATAGCATACGGCTTTTATTTCGTCAAATTTTTTTATAGCGTAAAACGACGAATCTCCAAAAATCGCTGCAATCGATCTCCTCTACCAGTTCGCCTGTCTCCCTGTCATACACCGCAATGGTATCTTGATCCAGATACAGCTGCACGTAAACAAACTCATCCGTCACCACAAAGGTATTGATATTTTCCTCGCAGAAGACCGTATCATAAGAATCTGCACGGATACCGCTTCCGCCGCCGTCAAAATATTCTTCAAAATCAAATACACGGATCTCATAAGCGATACTTGAGGAATAATATAAAAGGTTATCCCTGTAATAAAGCGTCTGCCTTCTGTCAAAATTCCCAAAGTCATCGCCGAAAAAGAGCTCCATCTGACCGTCCACCGCAAACAGACACATGCTGTTTCCGCGGTATTCCGCCGCCCCATCCATGATCACTGCCAGATAAATGCTGCCGCCATACGGGCATACCTTCAACTGCCACAAGGGTTCCCTGCAATCAATGGGCGCATCGATTTCCTCTGCCTGTGTCCCATCCAGCCGCATCTTACAGATCGTCGAATCCGAGAGGTTTTCATAGTAGATCATCCCATTATAAATATCATAGCATCCGACTTCGTTCTCGCTGATCGGCTCACTTTCTCCGTCCGACAAACGATATCCGTACAGTCTCCCATCGTCTGCTGCCACATAATAGATCATACCGTTACAGCAGGCAAACTTACTCGTCATTCCCGCAGGGATCAGACACGCTTCCGCCTGTTCTGTAAGATCCATGCTATAGAAAGCATAGCTCGCTGACCTCTCATCCCACAGTGTATAATACAGCATATCATTTTCGACAAAGAACGCACCGACTTCACCTTCCACCAATTGCTCGGTATGCTCCCCGCCCTCATCCTCATAAATCCAGATAAGAGGGCCTGCATATTCCCCGGAAATCTCCTCGTTATATCCGGAATACCAATATCGAAAGATGGCATAGTGATCGTACGCGGAAACCCCATTCGGTCCAACATAGAGAAACTGTGCCGCACGGCAGTCATCCTGCTCTGTGCCCTGTAACAGCACATCCTGCTCTACCTCGATGTCCACCTCGGGCATCGTTTCACAGTCTATCGCAATGAGATCTTCCGAGTGGATATTCCCGCCCCAAAAAGAAATAGAATAATAATCGTTTGGTTCATGGAACGCAAACAATTCTCCGGTCCCGACTGCCTGCATCCAAAGCTCCGCATCATTGAACGGACTTTCATAAACGGTATCCTGCCCATCTTTGATCTGGTGCCATACACACTCCGTTTCCTCCTTGTAAAGCAATGCATTGCCCACAAACAAAATCGGTGAACCGGGCGATATGGTAACGACCGTTATTTTTTTTAATTTATCCGTTTGCACATCATAAGAATAAATGCCACCGTTTCGTGACGGAAGATACAGAATGCCGCCGTTTTCATACAGCCCGCAGCCGGAAAAAGAAGGCTTCTGCCTCTCCCGCTCCACGACCACGCGGCTGCCCGTTCCGTCAGCACGCATCCGCTTTAGATTCTCATTCTGATCAAAATAATACAGATAACCGTCCACGTATACAAAGTCGGCGCTGCTCAAGTATTTGGAATGACAAAGGACCTTCTCGTTAAGCGACCGTTGTCCTTTGCCGTTTAATCCGGCTATGTGCAATTTCCCCCAGGAAGCCACATACGAATCATCATAACTCGGTTCCACATGATCCATAGAAATATAAAAAAGGTTGTCCTCCGCGATCACAAAGGACCACACATTATCATCTATGATCTGTGTCAACGTATTGCTGCGCGCGGTGTTCACTCTGTAAATTCCGTTCTCGCCGCATGCAAGATACAGATAATCGCCATAGACTGCCATGGAACGGACGGTAACATCCGGTGCAAGCTCCGCAGCCCAGCCGTTATATTCATAGCCGTTTCCGTTTTTCGCGACACGGCAGACGCCGTATTCCGTACGGACAAAAACAGAACCGTCCTCCCCGACAGCAAACAGGTCTCCTCTGATCGTTTCTGAGCTCTCAGTCATAAAGCTGACCGTGGGCGGATCCTCCTCCCCGCCCTCCTCCTTATCTGAGAAGCCGGCGATCCATGAGGAAAACGCCTCCGACACATTCATCCCCGTTCCGTCGTCATGAATCGCAATGCCGATCATAATGGCAAGAAAAGCCGCGATCATAATGCCTGCGATACTAAACCATAAAAGCTGATTGATTCCTTCTTTCGCTCCGCCTTCGGTATGCTTTGGATTGTTCGGCATAAAGCGATAGGGACTCTGATACGGTTCCATCACCCCCTGCTGCCACGTCGGAGTATATACGGCGGGCAGTCCATGGGATGCCGCGCCTGCGAACGGCGGATTCACTTCACAGGGCAGATTCGCTCCATAAACCGGCGCAATCTCATAAGGCGCATTTACTCCGTACGGCATGTTCTGTCCGTACGGTTGATTCATCCCGTATGGCGCGTTCTGGCCGTACGGTTGATTCATCCCGTACGGCGCGTTCTGGCCGTACGGTTGATTCATTCCGTACGGCGCGTTCTGGCCGTATGGTTGATTCATTCCGTATGGCGCGTTCTGGCCGTACGGTTGATTCATCCCGTATGGCGCGTTCTGGCCGTACGGTTGATTCATCCCGTATGGCGCATTCTGGCCGTATGATTGATTCATTCCGTACGGTGCGGTCTGTTCGTATGGTTGATTCATTCCGTACGGCGCGTTCTGTTCGTATGGTTGATTCATCCCGTATGGCGCGTTCTGTTCGTACGGTTGATTCATTCCGTATGGCGCATTCTGTCCATACGGTTGATTCATCCCGTACGGCGCGTTCTGGCCGTATGGCGCATTCACTCCGTACGGCATATTCTGCGTCGCTGACGCTCCCCCGTAAGCCGGATGATACTGTGGATTCATAACCATAATGCGCCCCTTTCTTTTCATCGATTATAGGTAATTGCGAAACGCAATGAATGATATTTGGGATTGTGCAAAATATACAATTCCATAAGTGGTACTATGAAACCGCCGGTACTTACATGCGGTATTTTCGCATGTTATGTACCGCTGCGGTTGAATTGTAGCGAAAGCGTGCCTACGTTGGATTGCATATTTTGCACAACTACACAACCTGATTACATGCGTTTCGCAATCACCTGCATCAGATTATTTATTCGTATGGCAGAAGACATCATCCCCTGCGCTTCGTAACCAGCTTCTTTTATCCGATACCACTACATCATCTGAAACGGTGCTTTCTCCTCTGCTTCTAACAGCACGAGTTCGGGAAGCTCCCTGAAAAAATAATCTCTCATATACGTGGTAAACAATTTTTCCAAACCAAAATGTCCTGCATCAATCACGGATAACCCCTGCTCCATAGCGTCAATCCCGTCATGATGGGAAACATCCCCTGTCAGATATACGTCCGCACCTACGCGCAGCGCGTCCGCGATCTCATCTCCTCCGGAGCCCGGAAGCACCGCCATGATTTCCACCCTGCGGTCCAAATCGCCATAGACCGCTACCTGTGGCAGCGCAAATGCCGTTTTTACATATTCCGCGCATTCGGCAAGCGTCATCACACTCGGCAGCTTTCCGTATCTGCCGATTCCCTCGCAGGAAATCTCATCCTCGCAGGTCACCTTCAGCACGCCCGGATTTTTTAATCCCAGCTCGTCCGCCGCCGCATCCGCCATCCCCATGACGTCGAAATTCGTGTGCATGGCATAATAACAAATGTCGCTCTGTATGAGGCGTAGCAGGCGCTTCCCGATAAAGTCATCGCTGCATATTTGTTTTTGTGCGCGAAACAACAGCGGATGATGTGTTAAAAGAAGATCTGCACGTGCCAGATGAGCCTGCTCGATCACATCGCTCGTCGCATCCACTGCTACCATGATCTTTTTGATCTCCTTATCCCTTCTGCCTGCAAGCAGCCCCACATTATCCCATTCCTCCGCATAATGCGGAGGCGCTAATTCTTCCAGTCTGGTAATTAACTCACTGCATCGCATCCGGACACCTCCTGCACGTGATCCTGCAAAACCTGCGTGTACACAATTTCCTATACAAAAAAATTATTGTAATCTTTTCCGCATGATCTTTACAAATTTTAAATCTGCAGCTTCGGCAAATCCGCACCGCTCATACATCTTAGCGGTGCCGTGATACTGAAATTCAAACTTTTCGTCTGCAAACGGATAGCCCTCGACACAGGCATATCCCTCCTGCACCGCATCCTCGCAGATCCGATCAAGCAAACGCTGTGCAACACCCTTTCCACGGTATTGCGGAGCAATCAAAAAGCAGTAAACCGCCTTCACTTTTTTGTCTGCCTCTTCGGTCTGATACCCACTTTCCAGAAACATTTCGGTCAGATATCGATAGTTCTCCCGATCATTGACATTGCACCAGCCAATCACATTGTCCCCGAAATAGGCAAGATACCCTTGCATCCCGCCTGTACGGATCAATTCGACCGCTTTTTCTCTTCGTTCTTCCGGATTCGTCCATTTTTCATTTGTTTCCCGATCGAAATGTCCCTCCAAGCAATAACAGAACGCCCAATCTTGATGATCTTGAAACGCAATTTTTTCAAAAAACCACAACCAGTCTTCACAAAGTTCCGGGCTTAACGGCCGAATGCTTATGTTCTGTTCTTCCAACGCGAAATCCCCCTCCCAAGCATCTACTTCCTGTCATTATGATACGTGCTGCGCACAGATTTTCTCCGCGATCGCAATATCGGAAAGCCGCTGCACCAATTCTTCCCTGCGTGATAAGCCTCTTTCTGTGTCTGTCTGCGACAGATTCCGCAAAACCTCCTCGCAGACTGCCCTCTCTCTTTGCAGATATTGCCGCAGCACGGGATGTCCTTCGGCAAGCAGGCACGGACCATACTTGTCTTCCACACGCTGTCTTTGTGCGCCTGCTTCGGCATTCTCCGTTTCCATACTGCCCGACACTTTCTTTTCCATGCCGCACAGTCCTTTTTCGCCAAGGATTTCCAACTGCTTCCCCGCGCATTCTTCACACGCTGCTCCCGTACCGATGTCCCCTGCCATTTCCGCCCTCGGCTTCGCGCCACGCACGGGAATCACCCTCATCATCGGATAGAATTTCCCTTCCTCCGATACCATGTCCTCCGCCGCAATGAGAAATCCATTTTCCCGCAAATAGCCTCTTACAATATGTAACTCGGACTGCGGCTGTAACACCAGTTCATCCAGTTCCCGTACGAGCAGACGACTGCGCTCCATGATCCCGCATATCGTTTTTCCGCCCATTCCCGCACAGATCACACCCTGAACCTCACCCCGGCAAAGCGCCTCCATCCCGTCACTTCGTCTCGTCTCGATCTCATCGCAAAGTCCATATGCAGTCAGATTCGCCCTTGCCCGTGCAAGCGGTCCCTCGTGAATGTCCATGGCAATAACGCGTCCAACCTTTCCCGACCGAATCAGTTCTATCGCCATATAACCGTGGTCACATCCGACATCCGCGACTGCCTTATGAGGGGAAACAAGCATCAATACATGCTTCATACGCTCCGACAGCGCCGGCTCTTTCGCACTCAATCCAGGTAATCCTTCAGCTTGCGGCTTCTGCTCGGATGACGCAGCTTGCGGAGCGCCTTCGCCTCGATCTGCCGGATACGCTCTCGCGTCACGTTAAACTCTTTTCCGACTTCCTCCAAGGTACGCGCTCTGCCGTCGTCCAGGCCAAACCGGAGCTTTAACACCTTCTGTTCCCGCTCCGTCAGCGTTCCGAGCACTTCTCCGAGCTGCTCTTTTAATAAAGAAAACGCCGCCGCGTCCGCGGGAACGGGGACATTATCATCCTGAATGAAATCGCCCAGATGGGAATCCTCCTCCTCGCCGATCGGCGTTTCCATCGAGACCGGCTCCTGCGAGATTTTTAAGATTTCACGCACACGATCCTCCGGCATGTTCAGCTCCTTGGCAATCTCCTCCGGGGTCGGTTCGCGTCCAAGCTCCTGAAGGAGCTGCCTGCTGACACGGATCAGTTTGTTGATCGTTTCTACCATATGAACGGGAATGCGGATGGTCCGCGCCTGATCTGCGATCGCTCTTGTGATGGCCTGTCTGATCCACCATGTCGCATAGGTAGAAAACTTATAACCTTTGCGGTAATCAAATTTCTCAACCGCCTTGATGAGTCCTAAATTTCCCTCCTGGATCAAATCCAAAAACAACATGCCGCGCCCGACATAACGCTTTGCGATGCTGACGACCAGACGAAGGTTTGCCTCGGCAAGCTTCTTCTTAGCGTCCTCGCCGCTGTCGATCAATTCCTGCTGTTCGGCGATCCTGCGCTCTAAATCCTCTTTTTCAGCAGCTTCCTTTGTCTCGGCAAGCTCCTCCTTAAGCACTTCAATGATCTCCGCCGCCTGTGCGCCGTCCTCCATCCTCTGTGCAAGCGCAATTTCATCATCCGCGCTTAAGAGCGGCACCTTACCGATCTCTTTTAAGTACATTCTGACGGGATCCTCAATGCTCATGCCATCCGGCACGCTCAGATCGAGATTCTCCAGATCAACTTCCTCATCCGTGAGGGTAATCTCCTCCTCATCAATGTCGTCTTCTTCCTCGGTGATGCGCAAAATGTCCACGCCGTTTGCGTCCAGTTTCTCAAAAACCTTATCGATCTGTTCCTCCTCCAATGCCATATCAGAGAAAAAATGAATGACCTCCTGATATTCCAAGACATTTTTCTTTTTCTTTGCAAGGCTTAACAGATTTTTCATCTTCTCGTCAAACTTTGCCTGTAAAGCTTCATCCATTCGAATGTCCGTCCTTTCATAATTTCAAAAAATTTATTATTCTTAATGAATTTTCGTAATCCCGGAAGAATCGCTCTGCGATGCTTTTAGTGAGTTTCGCGCCCCAGAAGAATCGCCCTGCGATTCTTTGAAAGAAATTTGCATCGCAAATTTCTTTTTTATTCTGAGCCTGATTTTAGGGAAATATGCACTTTCCGCAGTTCTTCCAGCTCCCGCCTCCGCTCGATCGATCTCATGAGCGCCTCAGGTCCTTCGCCGGGTCCTTCACTCGCATATTCAAAGCTTGCCTGCTTGACCCGGTAAATGATGTCCTGCAGCGCACGCTCCTTCTCCGCGCCCTCGGAAAGCTCGTTCAACTTCGTGTTAAACAGTTCCGCCACCTCGCGCTGTTCCTCCTCCTCGGTGAACATGCTGATGATCGCCGCAGGATTTGGCGCTCCCCTGTCCATATCCGCATAAAGACGTTCCGCCGTTTTTCGGTACAGCTCTACGGTAAAATCCTCCGGCTGTATATACCGCCGTACGATCGGGTACACCTCAGGCTCGTCCACAAGCCAGGTCAGCAGCAGTTTCTGGCTTGTCCGCCCCGCGTCTTCCTGCTTATTTTTACCCGCGGTCGGCTTCGGTCTTGCCGCAGCCTCCGGTATCCCCCCCATGCGCGCGGCATAGGAAACGACCAGCTTGCGAAGCTGATCCGGCTGTATCATAAATTCCCGCGCCACCGCCGTTAAGTAATTTTCCCGCTCCAGCTCCTCGGGAAAGCCGCAGAGCTTTTCTGCGATCGCCCGGTAAAACTCCGTCTGCGACGTCGGATCGTCCATGCGGTAATTTTTTTGGAGAACACGGATCTCAAAAAAGAAGCTGTTTTCCGCCGCATCGATCCGTTTTTGAAATTCCTCCGCGCCCAGATTTTTGATCAATTCGTCCGGATCCTTGTATGGCTCCAAATGAATGACCCGTGCTGTCAATCCTGCTTCCTTTAAGATTGGAATTGCACGGAGCGCCGCTTTTGTTCCTGCCTCATCACTGTCGTAGGTCAATAACACCTCTTTGGCATAGCGCTTTAGCAGGCTCGCCTGTCCTGATGTAAACGCCGTGCCGAGAGAAGCGACCGCCTCGGTAAATCCCGCCTGATGCATTGCGATCACATCCATATACCCTTCGCAGAGGATCATATGGTTCTTGCGCGAGGTTCTGGCGTGATTGAGCCCGTACAGATTTCTGCTCTTATCAAACACGATCGTCTCCGGGGAATTTAAGTATTTCGGTTTACCGTCCCCCATCACGCGCCCGCCAAACCCGATGACCCGGTGATTGACGTCCTGAATCGGAAACATGACGCGGTTCCAGAATTTATCGTACAAACCGTTCTTTTCATCAAAACTAACAAGTCCCGCTTCGCGCATCAGTTCGTCCGAATACCCTTGCTTTCGCAGGTATTTCAAAAGTTCATCACTGTATTTGCTTGAGCAGCCGAGCCCGAACCGGTTGATCGTCTCCTCGCTCAAGGCTCTGTTTTTCAAATACTCCATACCGTACGCCCCCTGCGGGGAACGGAGCATATAGTAATAAAATTTCGCCGCCGCCTTGTTTAACTCCAAAATGCGCGCGCGACGGTTGTCTTTTTTTCTCGCTTCCTCGTCGTAGGACACTTCCGGAAGCGCCACGCCTGCCTTCTCCGCCAGATACCCGATTGCCTCAGGAAATGTATAATTTTCGTACTGCATCACGAAAGTAAAGACGTTTCCTCCGGCGCCGCAGCCAAAACAATGGAACATCTGCTTATTTTGCGAAACGGAAAAGGACGGTGATTTTTCATTATGAAAGGGGCATAATCCGAAATAGTTATTGCCCTGTTTTTTTAATCTGACATAACCGGAAATGACGTCTACAATGTCATTTTTTTCCCGAACTTCCTCTACAAGCTCATCCGGATAGTACATGAGCCGCCTTCCTTTCTGCTATGTATGCTCAATAATGCCATGATTTCGGAATAAACAAATTCTCGTACTGCTCCAGCACAAAACGATCCGTCATTGAGCTGATATGGTCGCACACGATCCGCTCCCGATATTCGCCCTCGTCCAAGCGCTTCTGCAAAAATTTCGGCAGCAGCTCGATATGATTCAAATAATAGGTATAGAGCGTCTCAATGATGCCCTCGGCTTTTCCTTCCTCGCCCTTTGCCCTCGGATTCTGATAAACATGCACGAACATGAACTGGCGGAGCTTCCTCATGGCGTCCTCCACCTCAGGCGACATACAAATATCGTTTTTTCCCATGCTGTTCGTCACCAAATCATGGATAAAGCAATCCAGCCGCTCGCCACAGGTGCGCCCAAGCACTTCCTGAATCTGCGCAGGCACGTCCTCCTCCGTGAGAATCTGTCCGCGTATGGCGTCATCCATATCATGATGGATATACGCGATCTTATCGGAAAGCCTGACAATCTTACCCTCTAAGGTCTGCGGATTTCCGTCGGTCTGGTGGTTTAAGATGCCATCGCGCACTTCATAGGTCAGATTCATACCCTGACCGTCTTTTTCCAGACAGTCCACCGTACGAAGACTCTGTTCATTGTGCTTAAAACCAAGCGGGCAAATGCTGTTTAACGCGCGTTCACCGGCATGTCCGAACGGCGTATGCCCCAGATCATGCCCAAGAGCGATCGCCTCCGCCAGATCCTCATTTAAGTGAAGCGCCTTTGCAATCGTACGCGCATTCTGCGACACTTCGAGCGTATGCGTCATCCTCGTCCGGTAATGGTCGCCGTCGGGCGTGAGGAACACCTGCGTTTTATCTTTTAGCCGGCGAAAAGACTTACAATGCAGAATCCGGTCTCTATCCCGCTGAAAAACGGGGCGGATATCGCACTGCTCCTCCTCTTTCTGCCTGCCGCGCGAATTCACGCTCAGCGCAGCATACGGACTCAATATTTCTTTTTCATTTGCTTCCAAACTTTCTCTGATCGTCAAGGTTATCCTCCGCACACTCTCTATTCATACATATTCTGCACAGATCGCCTATTTCCTTTTTTTCTAAATCTCATTTTTTTGAGGAACGACATGAAAAACATAGATCAGCACGTACATGACTGCCGCCAGTATAAAGGCGGAGATCACATCCACCATAGAATGCTGTTTGATGAAAACGGTTGACATAATAATTAAAATGCATAAAATCTCAGAAAAGATCTGAACTGCCCGATGCTTGGACAGCCGCTTACTTTTCCGCACGGCAATATGAATGCCAAGGGAGTTATATACATGAATGCTCGGCAGAATGTTCGTCGCCGTATCCGTCACATACAGATCCGCGATCATGCGCGTGAAGACATTATCGCGCGCAAACTCCGTCGGGCGAAGCTCATGCCCGTTCGGGTAAAGAAACGACACGATCAAAAACAGGGTCATTCCGGTAACCAGAAACCAGAACATCGGCCAATAGCTTTCTTTATCAATAAAAATGAAATACAGCACGAAGCCTGCCACATAAGCAAACCAGCAAAAATACGGGATCACGAAAAATTCGCAGAACGGGATCATGTCATCCAGCTTCATATGAACGAGATGATAATTGTTCTCCGTCATCCTTTCCACAATAAAAAAAAGAATCAAATAGACGATCAGATAGATCACCATCGGTATGCCATGACGGTATTTTCTGATAAGCTCCTTCATTGCCGGTTCTTCCTCTCTTTATAAATATAGCTTTAGCTTTTGATGCAGGCAGGTCAGATGCAGTTCTTTCGCACGGCAGACCACCTCTCCGTCCACATGGAAATACATCGGCTCCTTTGCCCGGACCACAATTTCTTTCCCGCGCAGCATGTGAATTTCCTGCTTGTAGTGTACATGCTTTCCTGAAAATGCGCTCGGCAGAATGCGCAGAATCTTCCGCCTCGTCAGATTTTCCGCCACGCAAAGATCAAGCGCGCCGTCAAAGGCATCCGCATCAGGACAGAACATGAACCCGCCGCCCTCATAGCGGTGCACCATGAACGCCCCAAACATGCAGCGCTTCATTTCGAGCTTCTGCTCTTTATCGATCTCAATCTGAACCGGATACTGAGAAAGCTGCATCAGTTGTTTGAGTGCAATGGCCAGATAGGCAATCTTTCCGAGATGCAGCCGGTTCAGATAACGCTTCAGCGCCGAACGATCGACCTCCTCGCAGACCGCCGCATCATAACCGAGCCCCGAACTGCCGGCAAACCGCCTCACATATTCCCTGCCATCCTGCGCCAATATTTTGACAAGACCGACATCCATCCGATACGGCTCCCGATTCAGAATGCGCCTTAAGCGCTCCGTCGGACTTCCCTGCTCCGGAAAATCTCTGGCAAAATCATTGGCGGAGCCCTGCGGGATATAGGCAAGCTCCACGGCGTCAAGGTCATGGATTCCCTGCAGCACCTCGTTGAGCGTACCATCCCCGCCGCACACTAAAAGCCGCACGGTGCCGCCGCATTTCGTCAGTTCTTCGGCAAACCGCCCTGCATCCTTTTCCTGCTTCGTAAAATGTGCCTGATAAGCGGCACCCTGCTCTTTGAAGACACTCTCAAGCTGTGCCCATAATTGTTTTCCCCTGCCGGATTTTGCCGCCGGATTGATGATCACATGATACATTTTGCTATCCCCCGCTGTTTTTACTGTCACACACGCTATTTACGGATTGTGAAATTTCCTATACGTTGAAAAACAGGCGGTACCTCAGGGTACCGCCCACCGCATTCCCATACTCTTTTCTTTAATTCAACGGATATTTGTCCGTCAGCTTTTTCACGATCGCTCTTGCCTCCGGCACCTTTTCCTCGCCGCCCTTGATCACCAGCGCGATCGCTTCCGCGATCTCATTCATATCATCCGTATTCATTCCTCTCGACGTGACCGCAGGCGTACCAAGACGGATACCGCTTGTCACAAACGGCTTCTGCGGATCATTCGGGATTGTATTTTTATTGGCTGTGATATGCGCTGCGTCAAGCAGCTTCTCAACTGCCTTACCGGTCAGTCCGAGCGGGCTTAAATCCACGAGCATCAAATGATTATCCGTACCGCCGGATACGATGCTGATGCCCCGCTGCATAAGTCCCTTGCAGAGCGCCTGCGCATTGTCCGCGATCTGCTGCTGATATTTCTTAAATTCCGGTGTCAGCGCTTCCTGAAAGCATACTGCTTTTGCCGCGATCACATGCATGAGCGGTCCACCCTGAATGCCCGGGAAAATCGCTTTATTAAAGTTATACTTATCCGCTGCCTCCTGATTGCAGAGGATCATACCGCCTCTCGGTCCACGCAGCGTCTTATGCGTTGTCGTTGTCACGACGTCCGCATGCGGGAACGGGCTCGGATGGATGCCTGCGGCAACCAGACCCGCAATATGCGCCATATCCACCATCAGGATTGCGCCGACCTCGTCCGCGATCTCACGGAATTTCTTAAAGTCGATCGTTCTGGCATATGCGGAAGCACCCGCCACGATCATTTTCGGTCTGCATTCCAACGCAATGCTTCTCACCTTGTCATAATCAATGAAGCCGTCATCATTCACGCCATACGGCACACATTTGAAGTATTTGCCCGACATATTCACCGGTGAACCGTGGGAAAGATGACCGCCGTGATCCAAATTCATTCCCATGAACGTATCGCCCGGCTCCATGCATGCAAAAAATACCGCCATATTTGCCTGCGCGCCGGAATGCGGCTGGACGTTTGCATATTCGCAGCCGAACAGCTTCTTCGCGCGCTCTCTGGCAAGGTTCTCCACCACGTCCACGCACTCGCATCCGCCGTAATAACGCTTGCCCGGATAGCCCTCGGCATATTTATTCGTAAGCGGACTCCCCATCGCTGCCATCACAGCCTTGCTCACCCAGTTCTCGGACGCGATCAGCTCGATATGGCTGTTCTGTCTGTTCTGCTCATCCACGATCGCCTGCGCGATTTCGGGATCCACTTTCACTACTTCATCCAGTGAATACATCTCTCATCCTCCTGCTTATCAGTCTGCCTTACAGCATTCTTTTATTTTCTTATCAAAAAACTCGTTTTTTATTGTAGCATATCCGTTTTCCCCTGTCCACTGAAAAAGGGAAATGCGCCTAAATCGGGCAGCTTCCATCCGATACCACATCCGCATGCTTCACCTCGGCGTCATCCAGCGAGGCATACCCGTAAAAACGCGTTTCCGCTGCAATGATGTCCCGAAGCAGATTTTCGCCGTTTTGATCCGCCGCTTTCGTCTCCTCCAGCATCAGCCTCAATGTCTTAACAGAGTAAGTCGTAAGCTCCGCGCGCAGATAGCTCTCCATGGAGGAGCCTTCCTCCGGGCTGTCCTGCTCCGTGCGGAGCGCACGCCCGTTTTTGCGGATATTCGGATAGTGCGCAAGCATCCACGCATCCCATTTTAAGTGGATCTGCACGATCTCCTCCACCATTTCCAACTGTTCCTCCGTTGTCTCCGGAAGATATTGCTTCACCTTTTCGTATTCGTCCGGATACGTCGTCCGCATCATTCTCGTATATTTTTCAAAATAAAAATTCCTGCCCTCCTCGGTCAGTGCGCGGACACAATCGTCATAATAGCTCTCAAGCAGCGCATCCGAATAGACGAGCCACTGGCTCATCCGCATGCGGAAAAACGTATCGGGATCGTCCTGACACGACGCCCGTCCGCCCGTATTGTATACATGCTGAAACATATCCCATTCCAGTCTTGCAATGTCAAAAATCTTCTGTTCTCTTGCCGTTACCTCCGCCATGCCTTCCACTTCCTTTTTTACTTAATAAGCGTATCCCGTCGATGCGAGCGGAATATAGCTCCACGCGGTGTAGCCCGTCTTATCCGATCCGATCAGAAAATAATTATATACGACCTTTCCGTTCTGCCTGTCGTTCGTGCAGTCCACATGATACCACTGATCGTCCAGCATTACGATATTCCATGCATGGTTGCTGCCCGTTCCGATATAACACGGTATTCCCATCTCATCCATGAATTTCTGGAACAGCAGCGCATAACCCGTGCATACCGTCGTATAGTGATATAATCCGTCATACCCGGAGCGCTCGTCTGCCTCATTATATACTGTGTCAAACGAATACGAGATTGTGCGGCAGAGATAATCATGCACCGCACGGATCTTCTCATAATCCGTACCCTTATTAAACAGCGGCAGAAGCTGGGCAACCATAGCGTCAACCGCCTCCTCCTCCGCATTCGTACTCAGTCGATCAAACGTTAAATCCCAGCGGTTACGCGATCTCCGTGTCAGCCGCGCTCCGCTGATCAGGCAGCGCTCGTAATCGCGAAGCTCTGCTTCAACGATTCTGACCGCCTCATGCCAAATTTCATCGGATACGTCATAATCCGCATAAAACTCGATCTTTGTGACATAGCAGTCGGCAGCTGTTTCCACCGCTGCAGCCGCCTCCCCCGGATAACCCAGATAAACCTGCATACTGTCGCGCCTTACGACCGATGTGGCAGTGACGCCCGCAGCCTCCGGCTTGCTCGCCGCAGACCCCGGTGTGACACCAAGCCGCCCCTCTCGCTTTCCGAGCGTGATATAATGCTGATACAGCGCCGCCTCATTATAACCGTATGCCGCCACAACGTCAGGATATGTCGCCGCATAAAAAGCAGGGTCAAAATCCGCACACCCCTGCCTTCCCTCCGCTCTGCCGCATGTCACATAGTGCTGATACAGCGCCGCCTCATTCGTTCCGAGCACCGCCACCACATCCGGATATGCCGCCGCATAAAAGGCCGGGTCAAATACCCCGCCGTCCGGCATCACTTTTGTCTGTGCATCAACCGGCATTCCCGGCAGGAAACAAACGAATAATACTGCCACAGCGATTTTAAGCCAATTCCGACATGCTCTTTTCATCACACACCTCCCGCGTCGCAAATCCCACAATCGTATGATCCAAACCGGATCGTTTTGCTCTGTTCCTATTATAGCGGATTCCTCAAAAAAAAGAAACCCGCAGGAGGTTTCTTTTTATAAGTCTTTTTCTTAATCCTCTTCTTTTGCCTCCGCCTTATCGGCGAAGGTACAAACGGCTGGACATCTTGGAAAACAAAGGCCGGAAAACTTTGTACGATTTAGAGAACTAATAATAACATGTGTTTTTAATTCTTCTACGATTTTGCTCATGTCTCGCATCACACTATTTAATATCGTCTTTATTCATTTTTCATTCGCGAAATCCAGTTTTTTATTTACTTGGTCGCAATGCTAAGATTGTTTTACCCCCAGATTTACCCCAAGATTCGGAAGTATATCCTTCTTCGAACCCAGTAATATCGCGGCTTTGCGCAATAATTAAACCGTAATACAACTTATTTCAATCCTATACAATATCCTTTTCGTAACGTCTGCTATTTGAATTCCGCTCCGGATGTGTTAAAATTTAAGACATGGCTTTATGAGATGACATTTGATGCCGGAACCACCGCCATTCATAATTTCCATAACCATGTGCCGCTAAAAGATATGCCGCCCCATATTCAAGAAATCAAAGGACGTATCCGGCATCTTAAGGATGATATGGAGAAATGATATATGGATACTACAGGAGAATAAAGAACCGCTATGTAAGTTTCTTTTTTACATTTATGTATCACTATACATATACATAATTTCTCGTTCTTCTAATATAACTAATAGATTTTGACAGGCATTCAATGATGCATTCTCATCATATATGATTACTATGTCCCCCTCCTTCAATTCTTCAAAAATCAAAAGTAGCTCCTCATAGGACACTTCATGGCTTTCATAAAAATAATTGTCCTCGAAAACAGTGATCTCGAGGACACGACTATGGCTCTCCGCAGGATTTCCACCTGTTTCATCCGCAAATGCCTCCTTCATTGTTTCCGATTCCGCATAGGATTCCTGTGCCGTCTCCGTATCGTTTATTGCATTACATTCTGCGGCCACCAATTCTAATGCCCCCTCTGTCCATACGCTCAGTATCTCACTGTTATTTTCTCCGGATGCATCACAACCGCATGATGTGCAGACAGACCCCCCTATAAAAGCATAGACTATCAACCAGCATACTGTTTTTCTGTGCATCCTTTTCAATGTGTTATTCATCCTGTGCCACCTTATTTTTTACTCTATTCTATGTATCGGATTTGGTTTTCTCTCAACGCCTCCACCAAGTTCGTATACGCATTTCGCGATGCATCCACATCCGTGATTCTAACAGGGATTTTTTCTGTAGAATTTGTCAATTGTGTGATCAGTTCATCCAACGACACTTTATTGTTCTGATAAATGTATTCATTTCCCGAGACAGAAACATTCACATATTCCATTTCTTCGATGATTGGTGTGATTTCTTCTGCTTCTTCAAAAATGTCAATGATATTTCCATCTCCTTCATTATTCCCCTTTCCGCCTCCGCGACCAAAGCCCCCGAATCCGAAACCATAAATCGCCAGGCCAACAACAGCAATTACGACGATGGCAATAATCAATTTGAGTAATCCAAACCCTCTTTGATCCCTCCACATGTTACATATCACTCCCCTCAAATACAGACAGGTCAATCATAGAATAAAAGAAATGCCCGTACTCATTCTTTAGCAGTTCAAACATATTATTCACTGTATGATACGCAGAATTCGTACCCGATTCTGTCCCGTTGAAAATAAACTCACATAGTAAGGTATCCTCTTCGCTGTATCCCGCTTCCGTGATGATATTGAAAATGTTTTCCGTCATTTCCTGTGCGCTGCTTTTTTCTATCTCGGAAAGCAGTTCATCGCCCTGATAAACCATCAGGCTCCAATTTTTTTCTTCCTTCATTTGCAGTCTTATTCTGATATTGGTTCCTCGTGAAAACTCTATAATCCCATCAGCATTCTGTCCCGCCCGTTCCTCTGCAAGCTCCGCCTCTGCCAACTTCTCCTCTGCAAGCGCCTCTTTTTTCTCCGCCTCGGCCGCCATATTGTCCGCTTCTCCCAGACGCTGCTCTGCCTCCGAAAGAATCTGTTCTGCCTGCTCCTTCATCTCCTGCAAGGCAATTTTTTCGCTCTCCGTCTCCACATGGCTAAACAGAATAAAAAAGAATAGAATGATCATCATTATATCTAAAAGAGATGTAAAGTCTAAGATAATTTCTTTTTTACCCATTATTGTAATCCTTTATTCGTGTATTCTTTACTCATTTCTTTACCTTTGGTTATCTGCTCCTCAATATAAATTTGACGCAGAGCATATAAAAACTTATATCCAATAGCAAAGATAATTCCTAATTTTGTTGTATCCAATGCCTGAAAAAAATTATTTTTTAATCCTTCCATATTACCCGCCATATCAAGGTTTAATAAAGACATAACCGTCCCTAACATTCCCAGCAGGGGGAATATAGATACAATCGTTACAAATACAACATTTCCTGTCTCAAGCATAGAGATTGTCCATTTAATAGAGCTGTGCTCCTGTCCCGCTGCAACCATCTTATTGCACTTCCTTGCCCAAATAAGTAACATCACAAATAAAAGCGCCTCTACCCCCGCAGTCCAGTATATAAATCCGATTACCATTTTCGCTCTAAGCTCCTCTCTCACTCCTATTCCGATCAACAAGCCATTTCGACTACAATTCTATACACAGTTTTATCATACCCCCCCCCGCAATATTTTTGTCAATATCAAAATCCCTCAAAAAAGCAGGCGTGTCAGGCCTGCTTTTCGTAGCTGTATTCTTTTCAAAATATTAAGTTTATTTTATCTTTCTTCGATTCATCTTTCATAACATCCAGTCTTTTTCAGTACACTTCTTGCATGAATTGGCAAAAATATCATATATTATTTTTATCTAATCTATTGACGAATCAGCTAGAATCACACATACTAATTTTAGACAGATTCAGGAGGTGCTATTATGATGACTGTGACCGCAACCGATTTACAAAACAATTTCGGCAAGTACTTACAGGCCGCCCAAATGGGAGACGAAATCATCATCCTTAAAAACGGCATTGAAGTCGCAAGATTAATTTCAAAAGAGCGCAGCGTTTCCTTTTTAACGGACTCTCTCACCGGCATATTGCAAAATGATTATCATGAGGATTCTATCAGATCAGAAAGGGCTACGAAATATGAAAGTATTGATTGATACAAATGTGATCTTAGATGTCTTATGCGCCAGAAAAGAATTTGTGGAAGCATCCTCAAAGGTTTGGAAATACTGCGAAATCCATCAGATTGACGGCAGTATTTCCGCGCTTTCCGTTCCCAATATTGTATACATTCTCCGAAAGGAACTGACACCGGAAAAGACTCAGCAGGTCATTGAACGGCTGTTTCTAATTTTTTCGGTTGCCGATCTGAAATCGGACGACCTAAGAAAGGCGGGTAAAATGAAATCACTTGATTATGAGGATGCCTTACAAACGGTTTGTGCGGATCGCATCCATGCTGACTTTATTGTCACGAGAAATATTCGCGACTTTGCGGACAGCAAGATCCCTGCTATCAACCCTTCCGAATTACTTGAGAGGCTTACTAATTTCGTATACTAACGCACTTATTAAGTTTAATTTTAACTTGTGACGCATTTTCTCATGCATGCTTCCTTGCATAACATATGCTATCTGAAATCGCCCGACTTAAGCTCGATACTTTTTCACAATGCCAAGCTCATAGACTGCCATCGCCGCAATGGTGGAAAACATGGCGCCGAGTATGCTTATGATGAAAAGCGGTGAGTTCTGCCCCGAAAGCAGCGGCAATCCGATCAGAATAAACACCACGCCATAAGCACATTCCAGTGTTCCCAGCGCACGATTATACTTTTTTATGTTCGTCACGGGCGGTGTTTTTGCATTCGCCCAAAAACCGAATGCCTTTTCTTTTCTGCTGAACGCCACATAAATACCTAACACGATGAACGCCGCGCCGAACACCGCCCACATTACAAAAGCCCACATTCCTGCCGTCATATCCAATCACCTCATATAAATTCCCGTCAACTGCATCTCTTCGTCAAAAAACAACGTATAGGTCGCGCTGACCTTTTCATAAGAAGCACTGATCTCAATGACTGCCGCATGCTGTCCCTGCTCGGTGATCTCCGCTACATAAGCGTTTCCCCACGCCACAAACGTGCCGAAATCCTCCGCAATGTACTGCTTCGCTTCCGTTAAAAGCTCGTCCGTGACCAACTCTGCCACCTGCTCCTGCATCAACGCGCGCATCGCCTCATAATCATCCGCATCCAAGTACGCAATGACTTTCTTTGCCTGCTCTATGACTGCCTCCTCGGAAAATCTGCCGCTTTCGTCCACGTTGTCCGACTTCGGCAGAAACCACCACACCGCAGCCGCTAGCAGACAGAGAATCACGACGACAATCCCGATGCACTTTGCATAAATCTCATATTTCCCGCGCTTCCTGTCCTTTTCGGTGATCTCCTCATTAAATTCCGCCGCAACAGCCTCCGGCGTTCCGATCTGACTGATGATGTCCGCAAGGGAATCGCCCTTTTCAAGCGCCGCCTCAATGTCCGCTCCCAATTGCTTCACGATTTCTTTTTTCTTAGCCGATCCGCAGCGAAGCTTCCTATAGATTGCTTTCAGATACTTCTTTTGTTCCATGCTCTTTCACCCCCAAAATCAGACTGACACTCTCCGAAAAATTTTTCCAAAGCGTGACTGCACCCTGCAAGGTCTGTTGTCCCGCATCGGATATGGTGTAATATTTCTTGGAGAGTTCTTTTCCCTGCGGAACACTCCATTTGCTCGTGACAAGCCCTTCCTCCTCCAGTCGATACAGGATTGGATAAAGCGTGCCCTCTTTCAACGAAAAGAGTTCGCCGCTTTTGTCCTTAAGCTCCGTGATGAGCTGATAGCCGTATTTCTCTTGATGCTCCAACAGCTTTAACACCAGAATTTCCAGAACTCCCTTTTTCATTTGTCTTTCATACCGTTCGATCAATTTTCCACCGCTTTCTTTCATGGCTGCACTTTTTCGTACACTCCATGGTAACCTTCCTGTCTGCTTACGAGCGCACCCTTTCGCGCACCAACCTGCTCCTATACTCCGCCGCTCTGCTTTTCAGTCAAGCTTTCGGTTTCCGTCCTTGTCAAAGGTTCGTTTCAATGCTTTTTCCACCGGAACGATCGAAACAAGCAAAACAACGACTTGAATCGCACACACGACCCCTCCGACAATACTGACCGTATTCGTATCCCGATTTATCACAAACAGCATGGGAATGATCGAAACGGGCAGCAGAATCAATCCGATCCGCGACCACAATCTGCCGAAATAGGCATGCGCAAATTGCCACGTATCCTTATTTTTCATGGACATGGTTGTTCGATACCCATATACAAAATTAATCTCCTTCGGTGCCCGTTTCAGAGACAGAACCCCAAATCCCCACATCAAAAGCGGCGTGAGAAGATCCATGATCAGCATAAAAATCCAAAATCCCATTATAACGCCCTCCTGCATTTTGCAATCATTTAGTATTACTAAGTATATATTAAAACAAATATGCGGAGCTGTCAAGAAAAACCGCTCCGCATATCCACCCTTTTCTGTCATTTCTGTTTGCTTAACAATGCAAAAAAATCTTCCTCCGGCATCGGCTTTGCATAATAATATCCCTGAACCTGATCACAGCCAATGCTCTTCAACAGGTCAATCTGTTCCTTCGTCTCAACGCCCTCTGCTACAAGCCCCAGCTTCAGTCCATCCGCCATATGCACGACCTCTTCGAGAATCATTCTCCCCTTAGCGGAAAGAATCATATTCTCTATAAATTTCTTATCAAGCTTGATCACGTCAAACGGCGTCTCTAACAGAATATTCAGAGAGGAATACCCGCTTCCGAAATCATCCATCAACAGCTTAAAGCCTTCCTCTTTCAGTTCCATCGCTTTCATGCTGATCTGTTGATCATCCGCGGTCTCCGTGATCTCCAGCTCCAGATAATCCTTCGGAATCCCGCTGCTCTCGATCAGATTCGAGAGAAATTCCACGCACTCGTTATCCTGTAAATGAATCCGCGACACATTTACGGAAACCGGGCAGCGCGGCATCCCGAAATCGATGCACCGCTTGATAAACCGACACGCCTCCGTCCATATGTAATAATCCACCTCTTTGATAAAGCCGTTTTCTTCGATCACCGGAATGAACTGGTTCGGATAGATCATCCCGCGTTCCGGATTCTGCCACCGGATCAACGCTTCCGCACCGATGATCTCATTTTTGGAAATGCTGTACTTCGGCTGCAAATACATGATAAACTGCCGTTCCGTGATGGCCGCCTGCATATTCTCCTCAATAAATTTTCTGTTATACAGCATGTCCTTAAATTGCTCTTTATAAAAAAGAATATTGCTTAAGACATTCCGTTTCGCCACTTTACGCGCCATTGCCGCGCGATCCTCCATCTGCCTAAGCTCCATCTTCCGGTCCTCTACCATGTAGACACCGTAGGACATTTGCAGCTTTACATTCTTAAAACTGCTGAGCCGCGCATCCAGCGCACGGATAAACGCCACAAGATCCTCCTCTTTCTCATATTCCGTGACAACCATGAACACATCGCTTCTCAGATTGACAAAAAACTGCTCCTGATGGCAGCATTCGCTCAACTGTTTGATCACAAAATCTAAAATCTCATCACCGAATTTTTCCCCATATAAGTCATTGACGATCTTAAACTTACGGATATCAAACTGGATAAAACCGATATTTTTGTCCGATGTATGGATCAGACTGTTGACATTTCTCCGAAACCGATTCAGCTTCCCCATCCGTTTTAGCACACTCTGCAATTCGTCATTATGCGGAATATCCTCCGGCCGGATGCTGCTCTCTGTCTTGTATTTCAAATATTCCGCAAGCATCTCCTCCAACAGCTCAATGCTGATATTGATCGCCCTCGGACATTTTTTTAAGATCAGTCCTTCCTTTCGGATCGCCGCCAGTCCCTCCGGTTTAGAAATATCCTTTCCTAAAATATCACGGCAGGAAACATCACCGTCCATTTTCTGCGAAAAACGTTTGACAAACTCATCGGTCTTTTTATTTCCGTAAATCTCCTGCTCCTTATCCTGCGCGTCATAAAAACCGAGCGTCATACCGAGCACGAGCATCGCCGCCGTAATACAGCCGCAGGTTTCGCCCTGCCGCATGCCTCCCCCAAAGCATGTACTGATCTTAAATGCTGTTTTTAAGTCCATTCCCAAATCATTCGCAAATGCCCCGAAAAGTGCCTGTGAACAATGATACCCCTGCTGTAACAGCTCATTGGCCTTTTCTTTATGAGTCATAGAACCCCCTCTTTCCCCATATATCCCATTTTATCTGATCGAAATTTCTCAACCTCTGAAGAATCTGCCTTTGGCAAATTCCAAAAGAAATGCCTTTGGCATTTCTTTGAAAGATCGGCGCATACGCGCCGATCTTTTTTATCCGATCGAATTGTAAAGATCCATCATTGGCGACATGACCGCATATACCATGACACCTACGATCAACGCCATCACAATGATGATCATCGGCTCCATGGCCGCCATGAGGGACTGTACCGCCATCTCTACTTCTTCATCATAGTAATCCGCAATCTTATCCAACATTTCCTCCGTGTTACCGGATTCCTCACCAATCCTCGTCATATGGTACACCATGGGAGGAAACAATCCGCAGGTCTCAAGCGGCTGGGAAAGCGGCACGCCGAGTGTGATCTGATCTTTCACATCGAGCAGCGCTTCTTTATACCAAATATTCTGCATGGTATTTGATACAATGCCGACTGCTTCCGTTAACGGAACGCCCGCCGCCATCAGCGTACTCAACGTACGCGCCATCATGGAGGAAGCCTCCTTTTGCTTTAAGTTCTTCATCGCCGGGATGAGCAAAGCAAGCTTACCAAACACATGCTTGCCGGAATTTGTTTTTGCGTACATCTTAATCGCCACAACCACAGCAATCACAGCTGCCGCGATAAAATACCAGTTTTCCTGTAGGAAATTGCTCGCCGACACCATCAGCTTCGTGACCGCCGGCAGCTCTGTTCCCAATTCCGTAAACATACCCATATAAGAAGGAATGACAACGATCAGCATAACAACCATAACGGCAATCGCTACAATGATCAATACCACCGGATAGATCATTGCTTTTTTGATCAGCGCGCTTGTCTTTGCCGCTTTCTCAAAATGAGCCGCCATACGTTCCATCGCCACATCCAGAGAGCCGGACGCCTCGCCCGCCTGTGTCATGCTGACGAGCAGATTCGGGAACACCTTCGGATGCTTTGCAAACGCTTCCGCAAGCGGTTCACCCTTTTCCACATCTACACGAACGGCAACCGCCGCCTGTTGAAGTTTCTTATTCTCCGTCTGCTCACCAAGCATCTTGAGCGCGTCAATAATCGTAACGCCCGCCCTCGTCATACTGACAAACTGACGACAGAACACGCTCAAGTCTCTCGGCTTCGGAGCGCCTCCGATGTCAATGCTGATGTCTTTTGTCAGCATACCCTGCTTGGTCAGGGAAACAACCATCATGCCCCTGTTCTTGATCTCGGCAAGCGCTTTCGCCTCATTATCCGCCTCAATGCTTCCCTTAACTTCTTTTCCCGCCTTGTTGACCGCCACATAGCCAAAGCTTTCCATATCGTACTCCCCTGTTCTTTTCTCGTTGCTGCAACTGCCTTTTCTAAAAGGATTTTTTATAGATCAAACGATACCCTCATCATCTCGTGGTAGGAAGTGATCCCATCGACCACATACTCCGACGCGCTCATATGAAGGGTATGCATTCCTTCCTTCAACGCCTGCTCTTTGATCTCCTCCGCACCGGCGCCTTTTACAATGATCGATTTGAGCGTCTGGGACATTTCCAAAATCTCATAAACACCGATCCGCCCCTTATATCCGGTCTGATCACACTTCGGGCACCCGCACGGCTCATAGATCGTGAGCGGTTGTTCTACAGGAACACCAAGCTGCTCCTTTTGTTCCTCCGTCGCCTCATGCGGCTTCTTGCATTCGGGACAGAGCCTTCTGACAAGACGCTGCGCGATAATACCGACCACGGAGTCCGCGATCAGATACGCTTCGATTCCCATATCGATCAGACGCGTCACGGTGCCCGCCGCCGAGTTGGTATGCAGGGTACTGACGACCAAGTGTCCTGTGATGGACGCCTGTACCGCAATGCTCGCCGTCTCCGTGTCTCGGATCTCACCGATCATGATGATATCCGGATCCTGACGCAGAATGGAACGCAATGCCGAGGCAAAGGTCAGGTTCGCTTTATTGTTGACCTGCACCTGATTAATACCGTTGATATTGGCCTCGACCGGATCCTCAACGGTGATGATATTCACGTCCTCCGTATTCAGCTCGCTGAGCGCCGTATACAGCGTCGTTGACTTTCCGCTTCCGGTTGGTCCGGTTACAAGGATGATGCCGTGCGGATTGCGCATGATATGATCAAACTGCTGTAATTCGCCTTCCTTAAATCCGAGCTGGCTTTTATGTCTCGAGAGCGCCGTCTTACTCGTCAAACGCATAACGACTTTCTCGCCGTATACCGTCGGCAGGATCGATACACGAATATCGTACTCCATCCTGTCCACAATGGAAGTGATACGTCCGTCCTGCGGTTTGCGCTTCTCCGAAATATCCATACCGCCAATGATCTTGATACGTGCGATCAGCGCCGGAAGGATCGCAGTGGAATAAGTGGCCCTCTCATAGAGTGCACCATCGATACGGTATCGGATGCGCACCTTGCGTTCCAGCGCCTCGATATGGATATCGGATGCACGCTGACGCACCGCCTTCTCGATCATTTCATTTACTAAAACGACAATGGGGGAATTGTTAATATCTTCGTTTAACAGTTCTTCCTCCACGTCGGTCTCTTTCTGCTCACGCTCCTTCACATACTGCTCCAGCGCTTCATCCGCATCGCTGCCACCGTAAAGACGGTCCAGTGCGACCATGATGCTCTGCTGCGTTGCGATCGCAGGCTCGACCTGATAGTTCGTGATAATGGAAATATCGTCCATCGCGGAGAAGTCCATCGGATCCGCCATTGCCACGAGCAGCACGTTCATATTTCCCGGATCGACCGCATAAGGAATCATTTTCTTGCTTCGCAGCATATGCTGGGGAACCAGGTTTAGAACCTCCTCCGGAATCGAGATGCTTTGAATATCCACCATCTCCATGCCGAGCTGCTCTGCGAGCAGCGTCGCCAGCGTCTCGTCACTGACGATTCCTTCCTCAACGAGCGTTTCTCCAAGTTTTCTTCCGCTCTTTTTCTGTAATTCCAATCCTCTCTGTAAGTCTTCCGGTGTAATGACACCGGCATCTACGAGCATATCACCAATTCGTATTTTTTTTCTTAACCCTGCCATAATCAGCCCTGCTTTATGTATAGATTTTTATTTAAAAACCACTTTTTATTGTAACACATCATTCCGATTTTTTCCATGCGGATTCATAAATTTATACCTCCCGCTCTACTATCAGTGAAATCCGCCCTGCCGGCTCTCCTTTAGCTCTCTGATCTCATCGAACACCACGTCGTTTAACACACGGATATAGGTGCCTTTCATCCCCGATGAACGGGACTCGATCACGCCCGCGCTCTCAAACTTCCGCAGCGCATTGACGATGACGGAACGTGTGATGCCGACACGGTCCGCAATCTTGCTCGCAACCAGAATGCCCTCCATGCCGCCCAGCTCATCAAAAATATGAACGACCGCCTCCTGCTCTGATGTCGAAAGCGTATTGATCGCCGAGCGCACAACCTGCGTCTTACGAACCTCCTCCGCATTCTCCTCATTAACAGAGCGCAGCATCTCCAACCCGACAACAGTCGTCCCGTATTCACATAAAATAATATCGTCAATATCGTACGCGCCATCGCTTTTATATAAAAACAGCGTGCCAAGACGTTCTCCCGCGATCTCAATCGGCGTGATGATGCCCTGAAAACGCGTTGTATCAATCCCTTCAAAGCCAAGCGTCTCCAGATTGACATTTTCTTTTGTCGAGAGCACGGAAAGCATCCGCTCATTCAAAAGCGTATCGATGAATCTGCCTACTTCTCCCACGATCAGCTCGGTAATGTTCTCAATCCCCGGATAGTTCCCGATACCGAGTACCTTTCCTTTTCTGCTGATCACCAGCACATTGGACTGCAGAATATCCTGCATCACATTGCAAATATCGCTGAACACAACCTTGCTGGAATTATTGTTATGTAACAGCTTACCGATTTTTCTTGTTTTATCCAGCAATTGTACACTACTCATGGGACTCTCCTCATCTTTTGCAGCGCTTCATGGGAACACTTTTGAAATTATCAGACAAAAAAGCCTTATGCATAACAATTGTAGCATAAGGCTTATTATTTGTCCACTATTTAGAGATTTTTGCTTCTTCCGGCATTTCCGGTTTTTGCCATGACATAAAGTCGCAGTCAGGATAGCCCAGACAGCCGTAATACTTCCTTCCTTTGCGCGTGCGCTTGATCGCAAGATCTTTACCGCACTTCGGACAGGGAACGCCTATTTTTTCAAAATAGGGCTTCGTATTACGGCACTCCGGAAAGCCCGGGCATGCAAGAAATTTGCCGTGCGGCCCGTATTTAATGACCATTCTTCTTCCGCACACCTCGCAGTCCTCATCCGCCTCCTCATCTGCGATCTCGACCTCGGAAAGCTCCTGCTCCGCCTGCTTTACTGCCTCGTCCAGATCAGGATAGAAATTGGATACAACGGTCTTCCAGTTGACGTTTCCCTCCTCAATGCCGTCCAAAAGCATTTCCATATTAGCGGTAAAGTTCACATCCACGATCGTCGGGAACGCGTCCTTCATCATATTGTTGACGACTTCGCCAAGCTCCGTCACATAGAGATTTTTATTTTCTTTAACGATATAACGGCGCGCAAGGATGGTCGTGATCGTCGGCGCATAGGTACTCGGTCTTCCGATACCAAGCTCCTCTAATGCCCGCACAAGCGTAGCCTCCGTGTAATGTGCCGGCGGCTGCGTAAAGTGCTGCTTCTCGTCAAACTGTACGAATGAAAGCTGCGAGTTTTTATCCAAGCTTTTCATCATGGTGTTGCTTTCTTCTTTTTCCTCATCCTCCTGTACATACACACTTAAGAAGCCGTCAAAAACGAGTTTCGATGCCGAAACGTTAAAACGGTAATCACCCGCTGCGATCCGTACGGAAGTTGTCTCATAGCGCGCAGCTGCCATGCGGCTCGCGACAAACCGCTTCCAAATAAGCTGATAAAGCCGAAACAGATCTCTCGGAATAGAATCTTTTAGCGCGATCGGCGTGCGTGTCAGATCTGTCGGACGGATCGCTTCATGCGCGTCCTGTATCTTTTTACCGGTCTGCTTCTCCTTGTTATCCTCTTTCAAGTTATATTCACTTCCGTACTGCTCTTCGATATAATCGTGCGCCGTACGCTCCGCTTCCTCGGACACACGCGTGGAATCGGTACGCAGATAGGTGATAAGTCCGACCGTGCCCGCGCCCTTAATGTCAACGCCCTCATAAAGCTGCTGTGCAAGACGCATTGTTTTTGCCGTGGAAAAATTGAGCACCTTGCTCGCTTCCTGCTGGAGTGTGGATGTCGTAAACGGCAGAGGCTGCTTCCTTACGCGCTCTCCCTTTTTCACTTCATCCACTTTATACTCCGCTCCCGCGAGCGCTTTGGTGATCGCCTGCATTTCCTCAGCGGAATGGATGTCGATCTTTCCGTTTTTATCTCCGTAAAATTTAGCGATGAGCTGTCTTCTTTCTCCCGCCACGGCAAGATAAGCGTCCAGCGACCAGTATTCCTCAGGAACAAACGCGTTGATCTCCTCCTCACGGTCGCTGATGATACGCAGCGCGACAGACTGTACGCGTCCCGCGCTCAAGCCCCGCTTCACCTTTGCCCAGAGCAGCGGAGAAATGCGGTAGCCCACCATCCGGTCCAGACAGCGGCGCGCCTGCTGCGCATCCACCAAATCCAGATCGATCTCCCTCGGGTGCTTAAACGATTCTTTGACTGCGTTTTTCGTGATCTCGTTAAAGGTAATGCGGTACACCTTTTTATTTTCCAATTTGAGCGCAGCGATCAAATGCCATGAGATCGCTTCCCCCTCGCGGTCCGGGTCGGTTGCGAGATAGATCTTATCCGCTTTCTTGACTTCTTTTCTCAAGTTTGCAAGAATATCGCCCTTACCTCTGATCGTAATGTACTGCGGTTCATAGTCGTTATTCACATCCACGCCAAGTCTGCTTTTCGGAAGATCCCTGACATGTCCGTTGCTCGCCATGACCTCATAATTGGTTCCCAGAAATTTTTTGATGGTCTTCACCTTTGCGGGTGACTCCACGATTACCAGATTTTTTGCCATTTGTTTTCCCCTGTTCACTTTCCTTACGGCTTCCTCATCTTACCGGAAGCTTGTTGCCCCTCTACTAATATAAGAAGTAACGCGTACGACTATACACCAAATTTTATGTTGTTTCAAGGGAAAATTGAAAACTTTGAAAAAATTTTCTTTTTTAATCCCCTGTGCCGTCCCTGTAATATCTCCCCTGTCTGCACACGACACGTCCGCTGATACAAAGATGCATGAGCGCGGCAGAAAACTCTCCCGGTGCAAGCGCGCTCCGGCTCATCAACATATCAACCGTCTGTCCCTCCTCGGATAAAAGAGCATAAACCAGGCGTTCCGGTTCGTTGCCCGATGCCCCGCCACATCCCCCGATTCCGCCAAACGTTTCGGTATTTTCCCCGGCACTGTCAAGCATCCCCCTGTTCTCATTCCCTGCTGCTCTGCCGCCTGCACGCAGAGTACTCCGTCCCCAAAGCCCCGATAATTCCTCCAAAAGCTGCTCCGGCGAAGTGGCGATCCCTGCGCCCTGCGCGATCAGTCCGTTACAGCCTCCGCTCAGCGCGTCCGTCACCCTTCCCGGCAGGGCGTAAACCTCTTTTCCCTGCTCCAGCGCCGCATCCACTGTAATGAGCGTACCGCTTTTTTTGCGCGCCTCTATCACGAGCAATACATCCGCCAGTCCGCTGATAATACGGTTTCTTCTCGGAAAAAGTCCCGCGCAGGGCGCCGTACCGGGCGGATATTCCGACAGGATACCGCCCTGTGCCGGAATCCGTTCATAAATATCCTTGTTTTGTGCAGGGTAGCAGACGTCAACACCACACCCAAGCACAGCAAACGTCCTGCCTCCCGCCTCCATTGCCGCTTGATGGCTGATGCCGTCAATACCGAGCGCCATACCGCTGATAATCTGTACGCCCGCCTCCGCAAGCGCATGCGCAAACTTTCGCGCCGTATACCGCCCATAGTCAGAGCAGAGCCGCGCCCCGACGATACTGACACCCGGCTTCGCACCGTCGGGGACATCTCCTTTGATATAGAGCATATTCGGCGGCTCCGGAATGTCTCTCAGCTTTTCCGGATATTCCCTATCCTCACACAAAAGAACCCGGATACCCTGCGCGGTCATCTCCTCATAAAGTCTGTGCGGATCGTATCGAAAATCTGTCTGCCACTCCCGCAGCCTCCCCGCCTGTGCCGTCGTGAGCAATTTGCGCTCGGAAAGCTCTTTTACCTCCTTTTCCGGCAGCCGGTAGAGCTGCTCCGCGTTTCCGTATTCAGCAAGCAGGCGTTTTGCGCTGACCGTCCCGATCGACGGAATACGGTCAAGCCAACATGCATAGATCGTTTTTGATCGATCCGTTGTATCCCTGCGATGACCGGTTCCAGTACCGCTATTGTTTGTCGCATGCTTTGTTGATTTAATGTTATGTAAACTCATGGTTTTCCTCCTTTTTCACACTACCTTCCAGCGATCCACTCATTTGCGTCCGCCACGCGGTAACAGACCGCCTCGCTGATATGCCGCTCCAGCACGTCCCCGCTTCCATCTAAGTCAGCGATCGTGCGCGCAAGCCGGATGATACGATGATACGCTCTTGCACTTAAGTTCATCGTCTGAAAAATCTGTTCCAGCATGTTCTTTTCCGCCGATCCTAACGGCGCATAGCGTTTTAAGTCTCCCGCCCCAAGATCCGTATTAAAGCGGTACGGCGTTCCACGGAAACGATGCTCCTGCCTCTCTCTTGCCGCCATGACGCGCTCTCTGATCGCGGCGGAGCTTTCATTTTTTTGCTCCGTGGAAATTTCTCCGATGGACAGACGCGGCGCTTCCACACAAAGATCGATCCGGTCTAAGATCGGTCCTGAAATCCGCGAAAGATAACGCCGAACCTCCCCCGACGTGCAGCTGCATCGGTTGCGGTCGGGATAGTAGCCGCACGGACACGGATTCATCGGTACAACGAAATTGATACAATTCAACGATGAACCCTTCTGCATACAAAAAGGGGGTTCAAATGAACGCCCCTTAAAAACGAGTTTCTTCTATATTAAAATTATTAAGTCACAAAAAACAGTTCTATTATTTCCTCATCCTTACAAAGCGGAATTGATGGATTTCTTCTTTACAACTTATCTACCGCATTTACAGGGCATACGGTAAAACAATTTCCACAATGTAAACAATGATTTTGCTGAATATGATATGGCTTACCTGCATCAATACATTGTTGTGGACAATTTTTTACACATTTACCACAGCCAATACAGTCAGCAGAAATAGCATACCCCTTATTTCTAATATTACCCAAACCAATGGTATAGCTTTCACGAAAAATCGGCTTGACTCCCAAATTGAAATACTCGATTTCGGCATCTTTAATTTCAAAAACAATACCCGCCAATATCCGAGTTTCGTTGGGATAGACATTATAAAGATATGGTTGCTCCCCAAAAATGGTATCAATCCATTTCTGCTGCTCACCCTCTACAACGGGTGTTGCCTTTGCCGATAGGCGTATCATTTCCTTATATTTTGTATAACCAAGTACCTGTACACGACCATCTGACAAAAGTTCGTGGCAAAAAGCCTTGCCCTTTGCTGTAAAAAAGATCATTCTATCAGGCTCATAATGTATTGCGCTGATATTCCTTATCTGTGGAGCGCCGTTTTCATCTACTGTGGCAAAAGCTAACACTCCGACGTATTCCAACTTTTTCAAGCAAGTTTGTGCATCCATAATAAACTCCTCCATAAATACCGATTTGCTGCAGAGCATCACTCTGACTACATTTTATATCATACCATAATAACCGCATTTTTACCACACACTAAAAAGCACCCAGGCTGCTATACCTGAGTGCAATTGCTCCAACGTCTATCTATGAACTTGCCTCAAATCCATTCTTGAAAGTAAAGCGGATGTCATCCCTGTCATAAACCGTGGCGTAGTCAAGGAGTGCCGTCCAAAGTTCCTCATCAAACATTCCGCAGAAGCCTTCCAGCTTTTGCAGTTCGCCGATAAACTTCATATAGGTTTTCCTCTTCCCCCGCCTGTCGGAAATCTCCCCGGATGCTTTTTCATATCTGTCCCTGGCCGCCTCATACCGAGCGACCAGTTCATTGCGGCGCGTCTGGTATTCCCCCTGGTCTGCGGCTGCGGTCTGGTTCTCCGCCACAATCCTTTTTACCATTTCTGCCACCGTCTTCATCTCGGTCAGCAGGCGGCTCTGTTCCACCTCCAGCTCCGTGGTGTCGCATAATGTCCGCATCATCACCTTGGTGTTCG
>CAZZNE010000004.1:3372-158641 GCA_964655525.1 uncultured Clostridium sp. | reverse complement strand
GAAATCTATGCAGATCCCGCTATCACCAGCTACATCGAGGCGCTCTATGCCGATGAAACCGCGGAGCGTTCCTATATCCGCGATTATATCGACAATGTCTATGGTTTTTTCGGTTACGGCATGTGGATCGTCATCAACAAGGCAGACGGACAGCTTATCGGCCGCGCAGGCATTGAGCCAAAAGAAGATTTCGCCGAGCTTGGCTACGTCATCGCGCGGGAATATCAGAATCAGGGTTATGCGACCGAGGTATGCCGCGCGATCCTTACCTATGCTGCGGACAGGCTTGGTCTGCCGGAGGTTTATGCACGTGTGCAAAAAGAAAACGCCGCATCCCTCCGCATCTGCGAAAAACTGCAATTTCAGCCCGTCCCCCGTGCGGAGGACTCTGACATGCTGCTTTTTACGCTCAGGCTGAATTGACCCCGATCGTAAATACGTTGTCCGCATCCATGATAAAAACGGGGGCCTTTATCGCATCCGTTATCTGCAATGATCTCGTTTTATCCACTGATAAATCAAAAAAGCATTCACACCGATCATCAGCATGAGAGTTGCCAATATCAGAACCGGGCTGACCTGTCTTCCGTAACAATATGCGATCAGCGGCTGATTCGTATCTTCCATGGACGATAACTGCTCTGACTGATACGCAGACAGTCCTTTCTGCGACAAATACACCTCCGGCCGGATCGTCTCTATATACTCTGCGATCGGAAACATGCTGTCCGCATAAACAAGCTTCGGATCCGCCTCCGTATTGTAAATACTGATCAGCATAAGATACGTTTTCGACGGGGACAGCCATACCTGAAGCGGTATGCTCTGCCACTCCCCTTCCGTGACCTCAGAAAGCCCCACACTATTCCTTGCCACACATTTCCCGCTTAAATTCACACCCTCATAAATCTCTACACGCAGACCGCCGGACGCATTCTCCGTCAGCTCTGTTAAAATGCATTCCACATGATCTAAATAGCGGTTCTGCGGTCGAAATAAAAAACGACTCTCATACCGCAACGGCATCCCGCCTGCAGCTTCCGCTTCACGCCACGCTGCTTTTATGTCCGCCGCATCCTCCATGTGGGTTTCCACATTGTTTTTTACCCAGACAAACAGCAAAAGAATCAGGAGCAGATTCAAAACCGGCAAAATCACGGGTATCATTCGTTTTTTTGGCATATCCCGCATCCTCCACATGTAAACATAATATAATATGCACCTTTTATCAAGTTTTTTCCTTGATTATTTGCACCATTTTACATGTGAGCAAAAGAAAAGGGTGTAACCCCATTCATGAGGTTACACCACATATTCTAACATCCCTGTCTCTGACATTTCCAAAAGAATCCGTTTCGGGGATCCCAAAAGAAATGCCGATGGCAAAAGAAATGTCCATGACATTTCCTTGAAAGAATGCGGAGCATTCTTTGAAAGAACACGCAGTGTTCTTTTTTATGCCTTGCCGTTGCAGCCAAGTACGTCGATCAGTTTATGACGAACAAGCTCTTTGATGTTCGCACGCGCCGGTTTTAAGTACTCGCGAGGATCGAACTTGTCCGGATGCTCTGCGAAGAACTTACGGATCGTACCGGTCATTGCAAGACGTAAATCGGAATCGATGTTGATCTTACATACTGCGGAACGTGCAGCTTCACGAAGCTGATCCTCCGGCACACCGATCGCGCCCGGCATTGCGCCGCCGTAGGTATTTACCATCTCCACATATTCCTGCGGAACGGAAGAAGAACCGTGCAGTACGATCGGGAATCCCGGGATTCTCTTCTCGCACTCATGCAGCACGTCAAAGCGAAGCTGCGGCTTCGTGCCCGGCTTAAACTTATATGCGCCGTGGCTTGTACCGATCGCGATCGCAAGGGAATCGCAGCCCGTTCTGGATACGAATTCCTCTACCTGTTCCGGATGCGTATAAGAGGAATCCTCCGCAGCTACCTGCACATCATCCTCAACGCCCGCTAATGTACCGAGCTCAGCCTCAACAACAACGCCGTGCTCATGCGCATATTCTACGACCTTCTTGGTGATCTCGATATTCTCCTCAAACGGCTTGGAGGAAGCATCGATCATGACAGATGTAAAACCGCCGTCGATGCAGGACTTACAGGTCTCAAAATCCGGGCCGTGATCCAAATGCAGCGCAACAGGCAGCTCCGGATAGCAGATCGTAGCAGCCTCAACAAGCTTTACGAGATAATTGTGATTTGCATAAGCGCGAGCGCCCTTGGATACCTGTAAAATAACGGGTGCCTTCTCCTCCGCACATGCCTCCGTGATACCCTGCACGATCTCCATGTTGTTGACATTGAAAGCGCCGATCGCATAGCCGCCTTCATATGCTTTCTTAAACATTTCAGTGGTTGTAACTAATGGCATACTCTTTCTTCCTTTCTTTATTATGATTTCTTAACAGCCCTTTGGCTCTTAGTCATACCTATTATATCCTATTCCTTCCAAAATGAAAACAGCAAAACGAGAAAAAAAAGCAAGATTCTTTCCGTTAAAATCCGCGCGTTCACATTTTGTTCATTTTTAATTCAAAGATTATTAATTTCAAAAACATTCTTTATCCATACTTCGGGGATATACTTAAACCATAAAACGCATGACAGTATCACACTTTCAAATAAACTTTTTCATAATAAGTGCCAGATAACGCAGGTTATCTGGCATCCTCCCTTTTATGGGGCATTTTTATTGCATATCTTCCTTTCTTTTTTGATAAGTATAAATGATCGAAAAAAAGAAAGCGCAGCCATCATGAATACCCTGTCCCATGCTCTGCATACGATCGATGAATTTGTCTGGGGACCCTGCATGCTGCTTTTGCTTGTCGGCACCGGCGCCCTGCTGACCGTGCGCACCCGCTTCCTTCCGTGGCGCATGCTCCCTGGCGCCATCAAAAGTACGCTTAGTCGGAACGCGCAAAACCCGCGCGAAACAGACAGAGGCGCAGACGGCATCTCTCCTTTTGCCGCGCTGATGACCTCGCTCGCTGCAACCATCGGTACTGGCAATATCGTCGGCGTATCGACCGCAATGGTCCTGGGAGGTCCCGGCGCGCTTGTATGGATGTGGATCGCGGCAGCCTTCGGCATTGCCTCCAAATTCAGCGAATGCATGCTTGCCGTAAAATACCGTGAACACAATGCGAAGGGCGACGTCGTGGGCGGTCCCATGTACACGCTCAAAAACGCATTTCCCCGCCGTCGCGCCGGCTCCATACTGGCGTTTCTTTTTGCCCTGTCCGCCGCGATCTCCTCCTTCGGCATCGGCAATATGACACAGGCGAATTCCATTGCGGACGCGCTGCGCGACGCCTTTGCGTTTCCGGCTCACCCGGTCGGTATCGCCCTGACCGTGCTTACTTTGTTTGTCATTGTCGGCGGCATCCGATCCATTTCCAAGATCGCCTCCGTGCTCGTACCGTCCATGGCGGTTCTCTATGTTGCCGCTGGGCTGCTTGTGTTACTTGTACACTACCGAAATATCCCGGACAGCCTTGTCCGGATCATCACCATGGCATTCTCCCCCGATGCCCTTACGGGCGGCTTTTTAGGTACGGTCACCGCCTCCATGCTGCGCGCCATGCGCTACGGCGTCGCACGCGGCGTTTTTTCCAACGAGGCGGGTATGGGCTCCGCTGCCATCACCGCCGCCTCCGCTGCCTGCGACCATCCGGTCAGTCAGGGCTGTCTCAATATGACCGCCACCTTTTGGGATACAATCATCGTATGCACGATCACCGGATTGTGCATTGTGAGCAGCGGCGTACTCGGCAGCACCGAGACCGTGGATTCCGGCAGCTACGCAAATCATTCCGGACAGCTTCTGTTTTTTAGCAGCGCGTCCGCGGACTGCCCGGCCGTTTATGATATTGCGGCTTACGACGGCTTCTCGCTTTCCCTCGTGTCAAACAAGAACGCCACAGACCCGGATGCGGGCGCTGCATTTTGTAATGACGCCGAGATCACGCTGACGAGACTCATATCTGACAGTGCCGCCTCTTCACCACAGACTACGTCCGACAACACCGACGCATCTCCGCATTTTACGTCCGACGACATCGACGCATCTCCGCATTTTATGTCCGACGACACAGCCGCCTCACAACGTCCACAAATTGCCGGCGACATCACAGGGCGTTCCTCCATCCCGCTCACCGGAAGCTGGCGCGGCCCGCACGGATGCGTCTACACGTTCTATGCGGACGGCACTTATGAGTATGCAAAACTGCTCACGGGCGCCGCGCTCACGATCGCCGCATTTCGCAGCGGGCTCGGCAATACCGGCGCTTATTTTCTTTCAATCAGTATTGTTTTGTTTGCTTTTTCAACAATCTTAGGATGGGAATATCTCGGAGAAAGAGCCTGGGAATATCTTATGAAGACGCACAAGTACAACATGCTCTACCGCGTGATGTTTTCTCTTGCCGCCTATGTCGGCGCGACCGCCGCACTCGAACCGGTATGGGATTTTTCCAATATTGCAAACGCGCTCATGGCTGTCCCGAATCTGATCTGTCTTCTTGCCTTAAGCGGAGAGGTCGCAGGGGACATTCGGCAGTTTCAAAAGAACCGGCCTTAAATCTTCTTTTTTTATTATTCATAATCAAACGTTTTCAAAAATTCCCCTGCCCGGTCTGTCGCAGGGTGTACGAAAAATTCTTTTGGACGGTCGCTCTCTTCCACGATCTTTCCACCCTCCAAAAACAGGACGCGGTCCGCGATCGCTTTCGCAAACGCCATCTCATGCGTCACGATCAACATCGTGCTTCCTGTTTTTGCAAGAGAAAGAACTACTTCCAAAACTTCCCGTACCATTTCCGGGTCAAGCGCCGCGGTGATCTCGTCTAACAGCAAAATTTCCGGATGCATGATCAGCGCGCGAACGATCGCGACGCGCTGCTTTTGACCGCCGGAGAGCTGGCGTGGATAGGCGTCCTTCCGGTCTGCAAGACCCACTCTTGTCAAGAGCTCAATCGCCTCTTTTTCCGCTTCGGCACGTTTGCGTTTCTGGACCTTCAGCGGTGCCAGCAAAATATTTTCCAGTATTGTTTTATGAGGAAACAGGTCGTAGCTTTGAAAAACCATACCGATTTTCTGCCGCATTTTAGAAATGCTTTTTGCCTCTTTTAAAACCGGTTCCCCATTCAGCACAACCTCTCCGCCCTGAATGTCCTCCAATGCATTGATGCATCGTAAGAGCGTACTTTTTCCGCAGCCGGACGGTCCGATGATAACGACTACTTCTCCCTTGTTGACCTCAAGACTAAAATCATCGAGTATTACATGTTCTCCATATGTTTTATGAAGATGATTGATTTTTAAGAGTGTCTGTTCCATGCCTATGCCCACCTCTTCTCAAGATATCCTGCCAATTTGCTGATCGGCCAACAGATAAGAAAATACAATAGAAAAACAACTGCAAACACGCCAAACGCCGCATTCGGTGAAGACCGCCGATTCGCCTCAATGATCTGCTGCGCTACCTTCAATACCTCCACAATTCCGATCATCATGACAAGGCTTGTTGTTTTGATCATTCTCGTGATCAGGTTGATGGAAAGCGGGATCAGCCGTCTGACCGTTTGCGGCAGGATCACATGAACATAAACCTGAAGTCCGCTCATTCCCAGCGCCTGTGCGCTTTCATATTGAATCCTCGGAATGCTGATGAGCGCGCCGCGCACCAGATCACCCATTTCCGCTACACCCCAAAAGCTAAAAACAATGACCGCAGAGCGTTCCGCAGACAAGTCCCAGCCAAATACTCTCGTTGTGCCGAAATAGACAATAAACAGCAATACCATCTGTGGCATAATACGGACAATCTCCAAATAAATTCGGAAAACGACTTTCAATATCTTATTTTTGGATGCCATCAGCATTCCCATCACAAGCCCTAACGCAATACTAATCGCAACGGCGATCAGACTGATACGGACCGCAACCCAGAGACCGCCAAGCAGGCGCGCAAAGTTTTTCCCTTTGAAAAGAACATCAATTCCCAAATTCCGCATGGCGCAGCCTCCTTTCCACAAAGCTGCCCAATATCGATACCGGCAGAAGCATGATCAGATAGAAAACAACGAGCATCGTTAGGCATTCAATGGTTTTCGCATACATCCCGATCAAATCCTTTGCAGTAAACATCAGATCCATCAAGCTGATGGTGGAAAACACACTTGTTTCTTTCAGCAAAAAGATCACATTGGCAATCAGCCCGGGCACACTGGAGGAAACCGCCTGCGGCAGAATGACATACCGGAATACCTGCACGCTATTCATGCCAAGACTCTGCGCGCTTTCCGACTGGATCGGCGCGATATTTTCCAGACCGCTCCGAAAGGTTTCCGCCATGTAAGCGCCCCCCAAAAGTCCAAGTCCCAGACAGCCGCAGACCTGTGCGGAAATGCGGATTCCCATTTTGGGAAGACCAAAATACAGAAAGAACAATTGCACCAAAAGCGGCGTGTTCCGAAACAGCTCAATATAAATCCCTGTGATCTGTCGAAGAACCGGCACCTTCAAATGAACGACGGCCGCACAAAACACACCGATGATAAGCGCCAAAAGAACGCCTTGCCATCCAATTTTGATCGTGAGCAGCAGCGCGTCTTTATAACGCGGCAAATATGATACTATCACTTCCCAATCCATGATCCGTCTCCTGTTTGCATCAATCTTCTTTCATCTATTTACGCAGAAAGCGGGCAGTGGCATTTAATCCACTGCCCACTGTTTTTATCAATCCTCTAAAGAAGCAGCTGTGTCGCCCTCAACAACCAGCGTATCTTCATAATCTGCGCCATAGGTATCCAATAAGGTCGCTTCATAATCTGCATGGAAAAATCTTTCTTCGCCCAGCGCCTTAATTTCATTATTTAACCAATCCAGCAGACTTGTATTGCCTTTGGTAACTGCAGGTGCGATCGTGTCTGCGCTGCCAAGCGACGGGATGCCGACCACATAACCGGGATTTTCAATGGAGAACGCGATGACCTCAGTGTTATCGTTCGCCCATGCCACACCGTTTCCATTCTCAAATGCTGTCTTTGCCTGTGCATAGGCGTCATATTTTTGCAGCCTGATATTCGGATAATTTCTCTCAAGATAGGTTTCTGCCGTCGTTCCCGAAATGACGATCACCTCATCGTTCTCACCGATGTCATCCAGACTGGTGATCACCGCATTTTCCGGGGAGATAACGCCCAGAGCCACGTTCATGTAAGGCAGCGCAAAGTCAACTTCCTGTGCGCGTTCCTCCGTTACCGTGAAGTTTGCCAAAATAATATCAACCTTGCCGGTCTGCAAATATTCAATACGGTTTGCAGCCTCTGTAGACACATAATTGATTTCCACGCCAAGATCTTTACCGATCCGCTCTGCAAGATAAACATCATAGCCTTGATAATCGCCGTTCTCATCCACATAGCCGAAAGGACTTTTATCGGAAAATACACCGATGTTAATGACACCGCTTTCTTTAATCTCATCTACCGTTCTGTAAACGGTGTTTGCATTGCTTCCTACTTCATTATTTTCTTCTGCACCGTTATTTGCTCCCGTTGTGCTGCTTTCCTGCTTATCGCCACAGCCTGTAAACGCCGCTAACGAAAGCGCAAGTGTAAGTGCCGCGGCTCCTAACCGCTTCCATGTAATTTTTTTCATAATATGACTCCTCCTCTTTTTTGCCTTATATTTGCTGAGTGTGTGTTGTATCATGTATGGAATTTGAGCAAAAAAAGAACGCTGCGCGTTCTTTCGAAGAATCGCTAAAGCGATTCTTCTGGAACTGGGAAATTTCCTATACATAAAAAAACCGGGCCGCTGATCAGCTCCCGGGCAAATGGCAATATCACATTTCTCATCGAAATGTCATACATCGGTGCAACACAAAGCAGACGAATGCACCTGACCATTTTGATATGCCCGGTCAAACACCATTCGACAACAACACATGATAGCAATATAAGAATCTTTCAATTGATACATGGCATTCCTCTCCTTTCTCAAACAGACTGCTCAAATCCAATACAGAGATATTACACCCATTTACCTACTATGTCAATAGGTAATATAGGAATTTATTTATTTTTTTCTATCCCACACAAATCCTTCACTACTTCTCCCGCAATGATCAATCCGGCCACGGACGGCACAAACGCCACACTCCCCGGTATATCCCGCCTCTCCGTGCATTTTTGCTGTGCTCCGGGCGGACAGATACAATTTTTCCTGCAGCTGATCGACATATCTTCAAACGGTCTCGTCGGTTTTTCTTCCGAATACACGACCTTTAATTTTTGAACGCCGCGTTTTTTTAGTTCACGCCGCATGACTTTAGCCAAAGGACACATTTTTGTCTGATAAATATCGGCAACCCGAAACTGACTGCCATCCAATTTATTGCCGGCACCCATACTGCTGATAATGGGCACGTCACTTTCCTGCGCTTTCATGACAAGCGCAATCTTGGCCGTGACCGTATCCACCGCATCGACAATATAATCATATTCTCCGAAAGGAAATGTGTCCGCATTTTCCGGCAGAAAAAAACACGAATGGATCTGCACATCCGCGTCCGGGTTGATCTCAAGGATCCGTTCCTTCATCACCTCTGTCTTGTATTTTCCTATCGTCTTTCGCGTCGCTATGATCTGACGATTCAGATTGGTCAGGCAGACCTTATCATCATCAATCAGATCAAATGCGCCTACCCCGCTTCGCACGAGGGCTTCACAGACATATCCTCCCACACCGCCAATTCCAAAAATCGCAACTCTGGATGCGGATAACTTATCCATCGCTTCTTTTCCAAGCAATAATTCCGTCCTTGAAAACTGTGTCAACATCTATATGTCTCCTCAATCAAAAACTATCATGCATCCTCGGACCCCTTCCCGTTGATGCACTATTCTATCGCATTCATAAAGATTTTATGAACTTTTTTATTCTGCCAAACAGAAAGTGTATGTCCCGGTGATATTCTCTGCATTCTTTTATCTTTCTTATCTTTATGGCACCAAAAACTGAATCGCATGATGCTCGTTATGCACTTTCACCCTGCGGTGCTCGCCGCCAAACTCCCCGTCGAGCGTCCACGGTATCGCTTCCTCCGTCTCAAAAATAACGTCCGCCGCCTTAAAACTGCTCATCAGCTCCGTATCAAAGTGCGCACCTATGAGCGCCGCCATGATCTGATTCAGCTCCACGGCATTACGCGGACGCTTGATCAGCGTAACCTCAAAAAGTCCATCGTTCAGTTCCACATTTTTGCCCGTAATATTTTGAAATCCTCCCACGGAATGCGAATTTGTCACCATTCCGTAAAGATAATCTCCCTCCATCTGCTTTCCGTCCGCCGTCACTGTCATTTGATAGGATTTGATAGAGGAGAGCCGTTTCATGCCCTCCAAAATATACGCCATATGCCCCAATACATTTTTCACTTCCTGCTTCGTCTCATAGGACACATCCGTAAACAACCCAAACGCCGCAATATAGACAAACACGTCCTCGTTGAATCTTCCGATGTCACACAAAAACGCCCTGCCCCGCACGGCGGTCTCCACCGCCAGCGCCGTTTTTTTGGGGAGTTTTAAGCTGTTCGCAAAATCATTGGTGGAACCGGTCGGAATATAGCCGATGGGAACGCGTACTTCGTTCTGCATCATTCCCGTCACGACTTCGTCCAAGGTACCGTCCCCGCCCGAGCAGACGCACAGATCATACAGACCCTCGTTCTCGGAAACAATGGTCACCGCGTCTCCCCTGCTCTGTGTGGGATGCACGGTTACATCGTAGCCATCCTTTGTCAACGCATCCACAACATCTAACAGCCTTGTTTTGATTTGCCCTTTTCCGGCATGCGGATTAAAAATAAACAATGCCTTTTTTTTCATATCTGTATCCTCAAAAATTACGATTGTTTGAAAAGAGCCGCCCTTCGGCAGCTCTTGATTCTATCCTATTTCACATCTTTACCGCTCAGGAAATCCGCAAGCTTGGCAACCGCCGCATTTTCATCTTCCCCGTCGGCCTCGATCGTCACACTTTCCCCTACATCCATTCCGAGACTCATCATTCCCATGATGCTCTTTGCGTTGACTCTCTTTCCCTCTGCCTCAAGGTAAATCTTGCTCTCGAACTGACTTGCGATCTGCACCAATACGGCAATCGGTCTTGCCTCAAGACCATTTGCCAGTTGAATCGACATTGTTTCCTTTTTCATAGCCTCTCCTCTTTTCCTGCTCCTTACAAATCCCTTTTACCTTACAGATTTCCCCTATACCCGTTTCTCTCATGTCGGCATGGACGCTCTAAGCTCCTCCGCGATCTCCGAGAGCTTTCGCAGCCGATGGTTCATCCCTGATTTTCCGATCGGCGGCGTCATTTTTTGCGCCAGCTCGCCAAGTGTCGCGTCCGGCCACTCCAAACGAAGCTGTGCTGTCCTTTGCAGATTTTCCGGCAGAGAAGACAGCCCCCGTTTCTCCTGTATCAGTTTAATGTCCTCTACTTGCCTGCTTGCCGCATTGACAGTCTTCACAATGTTTGCAGCTTCACAGTTCACCCTCCGGTTCACATGGTTACTGATATCCTTCAAAATACGGAGATTCTCCAGCTCCATCAGCGCGACATGCGCTTCCATGATGTTAAGAAGATCGACGATACCCGCCCCCTCTTTCATGTAAACCACATAGTACCGTTTCCGGCGGGTGATCTTTGCCTCCAGTTCAAAATCCGCAAGCACTCCGCATAACTGCTCCGCCTGCGGCATATCGACACAGACAAATTCCAAGTGATAGCTTCTTTTCGGATTGCTCATGGAACCGATCGATAAATAGATTCCCCGCAGATACGATCTCCTGCAGCAGGCATTCTTTAAAAGAAGCGGCGACACTTGTCCGTGACGCGTTGTCAGCCTGCACGCCGAACACACACTCTCTGCGTCCGCGCCCTCTAAAACCAGCTGATAAATTCCTGTGTTTTCCTGCGCTGCATATGTTTTTTCGAAAATATCCGTATCTATATTAAATGTTTTTTTCAATAATGTAAAGCATTTTCTTACTACTGCGCTGTTTTCTGTGCGAATTTCCAATCTGCGCGCACCGTTTTCCCCCTCACCGCACTCTGCGCAGCAGGCTAAAATTGCCGCCAGCTCAGCAATCTGACAATGCCTCGCCTGCCCGACATGCCGCGCAAGCTCCTCCTTGACCTCTCCCGAAAAAGACATTTATACCCCCTGCCCGATGTCGCGATGTCCGATCGTCAGCCCGTACTCGCCCTGATCCTTCAGCCGTTTGTAAAGTTCGTTCGCAAGCGTAACGCTGCGATGCTTTCCTCCTGTGCAGCCGATCGCGATCACCAGCTGATATTTTCCTTCCTTGACATAGTTCGGTATCAAAAAGCGGATCATATCGGTCAGCTTTTCCATGAACTCCTCAGTCTCCGGAAAGGATTTTACATAATCCTGCACAGCCTGATCCTGACCGGTCTGATGCTTTAGCTCATCGATATAAAAAGGATTCGGTAAAAAGCGCACGTCAAACACAAGATCCGCATCCGCAGGAATCCCATACTTAAAGCCAAACGATAAAATACTGACAATAAGGCTATTGTACGCTTCATTTCCGATAAAAATACGGTCTAATTCTTCTTTCAGTTCCCGCGTGAGCAGCTTCGACGTGTCAATGACATAATCGGAGATTTCGCGGATCGGCTTTAAGATCGCGCGCTCCTTGTGAATGCCCTCCTCCACACGTCCCTCCGGCGAGAGCGGATGCATCCGCCTGCTTTCCTTATAACGTTTGAGCAGCACCGCATCGCTTGCTTCCATATAAAGCATATCGTAGGCATAGCCTGCCTCTTTGATACCGTTCAGTATATCCGCAAGCTCATCAAAGGACTGTCCCGCGCGTACATCAATACCGAGCGCAACCTTTGTTACCTCGCTGTTCGGCGTAACGATCAGCTCCACAAATTTGCCGATCAATGCTACAGGAAGATTGTCAACGCAATAAAAGCCAATATCCTCCAGCATTTTTAATGCCGTCCTCTTTCCGCCTCCGCTCATACCTGTCACAATCACAAATTTCATAAAAAGTCACCTATCCGTATTACTTCCGGTTCCAATTCCACATGAAACCGCTGCTTCACCTTTTCCTGTACCTCTGCGATCAGCTCATAAATATCCTGAGCCGACGCATTCCCGACATTAATGATGAAGCCGCAATGCTTTTCCGAAACCTGCGCGCCGCCGATCCGATACCCACGCATTCCCGCATCCATGATCAGCTTCCCCGCGTAATAGCCTTCCGGACGCTTAAACGTGCTTCCCGCACTTGCATATTCAAGCGGCTGTTTGGCGCGTCTTTTGGCATTAAAGTCATCCATCCGTGCCCGGATCTCCTGCTCGTCTCCTTTATGCAGACGCAGCACGGTCTCCACCACGATGAACGGTCTGTTTCTGATAATACTTGTGCGATAGCCGAATTCCATCGTATCACGGTCAAGCACCATCCGCTCTCCCTGCTCGTTTAACACTGTTACACTCTCGACGATCTGGCTCATTTCCCCTTCATAAGCGCCCGCATTCATCACGATGGCCCCGCCCATGCTGCCGGGTATTCCCGCCGCAAATTCCAGTCCGCTTAACCCATGCTGCGCAGCCTGAGACGCCACGCTCGATAAAAGCGCGCCCGACTGCACACACATGCGCTCTCCGTCCACCGTCACAGCGTTCATGCCATCGCCGATCTGGAGCACCACGCCGTGATACCCTCTGTCGCTGACTAAAAGATTACTGCCGTTTCCGATCACCAGATACGGCTGATGAAGCTGTCCCAAATAGGCTGCCAGCTTTGTAAGCTGTTCCTCGCCCTGTATCCGTATCAATATATCCGCCGCTCCACCGACCCGGAAGGTCGTGTGCTTTGCCATTGGTTCTTCCTGTAACAAATGCTCCGGCGCTACAAGCTGCCGAATAAAACGTTCCACTGTTTCTGTCACTCTGCTCCTCCATGATGCCAACCGTCCGTAAATTCGGGCGCCAGCACAAATCTGTGCTTTCCCTTGATCATTTTACCTCATTGTATGCGCGCAGGGCTTTTATCAGTCCTACGAGAGCACCAGCCTTGCCGCGCCGTAAATCCCCGCGTCGTTTCCGAGTGTCGCCAGAGCAAATTTTGCATCCCTGCTGCCGTGGAACACATAGGGTTTATAGTATTTCTCAATATAATCTAACAGAACCGGTCCTGCCTTGGACACACCGCCTCCGATGACAAAAATCTCCGGATTCACAACACATGCAACCGAAGCAAGTCCTTTACCGAGATACTCGCCGAATTTTTCGGCAACCTCCATCGCAAGCGCATCGCCCGCCTTCACTGCGTCAAACACCGACTTTGCGGAAAGCTCCCCGCTCCGTAAGACACTGTCCTTGTCGCTTTCAGCAAGCGCCTTCTTCGCCAGACGCACAACACCGGTCGCCGACGCATATTGCTCCAGACATCCGTGATTGCCGCATCCACATGCATCCTCTTCCTCATCATTCACATGAATATGTCCGATTTCTCCGCCTGCGCCCGTCGCGCCTGCAAGAAGCTGTCCGTCCACAATGATGCCGCCGCCGACGCCCGTACCGAGCGTGACTGCCACCATGTTACTGTATCCTTGTCCGCCGCCCTTCCACATTTCTCCGAGCGCCGCCACATTCGCGTCATTTCCTGCCTTGACCGTTAAGCCCGTCAAAGCCCCCAGCTCGTCGTTAATGTTCATTACGCCCCAGCCTAAGTTTGCCGCTTTATAAATCGTCCCCGCGCTGTCCACCGGTCCGGGAACCCCGATACCGATCCCCGCAACATCTGATCCGGCATACCCTTTTTCGCTCATTTTTTCTTTGACGGACTGTGCAATATCAGGCAGGATATATTTGCCGTTTTCCTCTTTTCTTGTGGGGATTTCCCACTTATCAAACGCATTCCCCTCCGGATCAAATAAGCCAAGCTTGACCGTTGTTCCGCCAAGATCCACTCCGAATATCGCCTTTGCCATACCTTCTCTCTCCTCTCTGCCACACGCTTTCTATTACTCTTGACCTACAGGAATTTTCGTGGTCTCGGAAGAATTGCGACAGCAATTCTTCGAAAGATTGGCGCTTTGCGCCATTCTTTTTTATGCTTCTTCTTCCTCACGCCGTTTTGCCAGCGAGTTCTGCACACGCTGATATAACTCCTGCGCTGCGTTGTAGCCCATCTTCTTCTGACGGTGGTTGACCGCTGCCGACTCGCAGATGATCGCCAGATTTCGTCCCGGCCGGATCGGAATGTTATGGCAGACGACCTTGTTTCCGAGATACTCCGTATAATCCTCCTCCAAACCGAGGCGATCATACTCCTTATCCTTATCCCAGTCCTCCAGCCGGATGACCAGATCGATATTCTGCGTATCCTTGACGCTCGAAACACCGAACAGCGTCTTGACGTCAATGATGCCGATGCCGCGCAGCTCGATAAAGTGCTTCGTAATATCCGGCGCGGTTCCGATCAGCGTATCCTCACTGACCTTGCGGATCTCCACCACATCATCCGTGACCAGACGGTGTCCTCTTTTGATCAGCTCTAACGCCGCCTCCGATTTACCGATGCCGCTCTCACCCGTGATCAGCACACCCTCGCCGTAAACGTCAACCAGTACGCCGTGCACCGAGATCATCGGTGCCAGCTTCACGTTCATCCACCGGATAATCTCCGCCATAAATGCCGAGGTCGCTTTTTTCGTCATTAAAATCGGGATATTATGAGAAACCGCAATCTCCAAAAACAGCGGGTCGGGTTCCAACTCGCGGCAAAATACGATCGCAGGAATATGATGATTCAGCAGCGCTTCAAACACTTCCCGCTTCTGATCCGGCCCTAACGACTGCATATAGGTATATTCCACAAAACCGATGATCTGTAAGCGGGTTGCTTCAAAGTGTTCAAAGTATCCCGCAAGCTGCAGTGCCGGACGGTTAATATCCGGCTGGGTGATCTTGATTTTGGAAATGTCAATATCCGGCGTCAGATTCTCCAGTTTTTCTTTCTCGATGATCTTGGTTAAACTTAAGCTTGCCATGTGCTCCCTCCTCATATATTTTCATATTAATCTTCATTCTTACGCACAAGGAATGTAACGAATGCGCCGCATTTGTTACATTCCTTTTCAGTATAACACATTTCCTCTTTTTGGTAAAAAAATTTTCGCGGTTATTTCTTTTGTCCCTCAAAAAATTGTACGATCTGCTGCGCCACATGCTCCGGGATCTCCGGAAGCGCCGAAAGCTCTTCCTCCGTGGCGTTTCGTACCTCCTCGATGGATCGGAACTTGCGCATGAGCGCTTTTCTCCGTTCGGGACCGACGCCGGGTATTTCATCCAGCACCGAATGCACCTGACTTTTACTTCGTATGGAACGATGGTATTCAATGGCAAACCGGTGCGCCTCATCCTGAATGCGCGTGATCAGCTTAAAGCCCTCGCTGTCCTTTCCGATCGGCAGCTCCCGATTATGAAAATATAAGCCCCGCGTGCGGTGATTGTCATCCTTTACCATCCCGCATACCGGAATGTCAATGCCAAGCTCCGAGAGCACCTCAAGCGCAATGTTCACCTGACCGCGTCCGCCGTCCATAAGCAGCAGGTCGGGAAACCGCGTAAACGAACCGAAATCCGTTCCGTGCTCCTCGCTAAACGCCTCCTCGCGCTCGGAGAGCCCGTGCTGAAAACGCCTTGTCAACACCTCCCGCATGCAGGCGTAATCATCCGGTCCTGCCACGGTCTTAATGCGGAATTTCCTGTAATCGCTGCGCTTCGGTTTTCCCTTTTCATATACGACCATGGAACCGACGTTCGCAAAACCGCTGATATTGGAAATATCATATGCCTCCATGCGTAAGACGCTCTTTAATCCGAGCAGCTCTGCAATTTCCTTCACGGCGCCGATCGTGCGCCCCTCCTCGCGTTTGATCCGCTCGCGGTCCTTGTCAAGCACAAGCTTTGCATTCTGCGCGGCAAGCTCCACGAGCTTCTCCTTTGCCCCTTTTAACGGAACCCGCAGATACACGCGCCCGCCGCGCTTTGAGGAGAGCCACTGTTCGATCAGCTCCATGTCCTCGATCGCCTCCTGCAGCATCAGCTCATGCGGGATAAACGGCGTCCCCGAATAAAACTGCTTCACAAAGTCCGTTAATACCTGACTCCGTTCCCCTTCCGACACATGTGTCATATAAAAATGCTCGCGTCCGATCAGTTTTCCGCCCCGCACAAAAAATACCTGCACGACACAGTCGGTACCTTCCATGCACATCGCGATAATATCTTTATCCTCGCCGTCGCTGTCAGTGATCTTTTGTTTCTGCGCAACGCTTTTCACACTGGTGAGCAGCTCTCGGTACCGGATCGCCTCCTCAAAATCAAGCGCCTCTGACGCCTGTTCCATTTTCGTCTTTAAGTCTTTTAAGATCGGCGCGTAATTACCGTTCAAAAAATCAAGCGCCTGCTCGATATGCGCGCGATAATCTTCTTTCGTCACATAGCCCGCGCACGGCGCGGCGCATTGTTTGATATGGTAATTCAAACACGGGCGGTCCTTGCCGATGTCCCGCGGCAGACTCCGGTTGCAGGTTCGCAGCAAAAACAGCTTATTCATCAGCTCGATCGTATCCCGGACTGCCGCTGCGCTCGTATACGGACCGAAATATTTGGATTTATCTTTTTTCATCACGCGAGAAAATAAGATCCGCGGATACTCCTCCGAAACCGTCACTTTAATATAAGGATAGGTCTTGTCGTCCTTTAACATCGTATTGTATTTCGGGCGATGCTCTTTGATCAGATTGTTTTCCAGCACAAGCGCCTCTAACTCCGAATCCGTCACGATGTATTCAAAACGCACGATCTGTCGGACCATTTGATCGATCTGCGGTCCGCGTCCCACAATCTTCCGGAAATAAGAACGCACGCGATTGTGCAGATTGACTGCCTTGCCGACATACATGATCGTGTCATCCTTATCATGCATAATATATACTCCCGGCTTTGCGGGAAGCTTTTTTAATTCCTCTTCTACATCAAACAAGGCTTCTTCTCTCCCAACTTTGCTCTATCATTCACATGATTGCGAAATGTCTTTTTAATCGTTTTGCATGTGTGAAATATGCAATCCACGCGGGCACGCTTTCGCTACAGTTCGACCGCAGCGGTACCTAACATGCCAAAACACGGCATGTAAGTACCGGCGTTCTCACAGTACCCGCTTTCGGATATGCATATTTCGCACAACCGTAAATCTTACTCCAGACATTTCGCAATCATCAATACTCTCAAACTTACTCCATTCAGATCTCACGCACGATATTTTGCAGCCAGACTCCTTTTTTTACCAAAACAGCTCCGACGATGCACTTGATAAAATCCAGACTCTGCACGATGGCATACAGCGCAAGGATGGGCAACGCCGTAAAGTGCGTCAGCAAATAGGCGCACGGGACGGCAAGCGCCCACATAAACACACTGTCGAATAAAAACGTCACGATTGTCTTTCCTCCCGTCCGCAGCGTAAAATAGCACGCGTGCAGGAAGGCATAAAACGGCATCATCACGGACGTGATCAATATAAAATCCGCCGCGAGACTGCGCACCTGCGGCTCCGTCTTATAAATCGCCGGAAACAGATTGCGAAACAGCGACATCGTAAATCCGATCACCAGACAGCACAGGACGGAAAAACAGATCATTTTCCGATCCGTATCCTTTGCCTCCTCCATTTTCTGCGCCCCCAAAAGCTGGCCGACTATGATCGCGATCGCATCTCCCATAGCAAGATATACCACGCTGAACAGATTCGAGATGGTCGATGAAATATTCAGCGCCGCGATCACGGATAAGCCCCTCATGGAATAATTCTGATTTAACAATGTAACGCCCAGCGCCCAAAGCCCCTCATTAAACGCAAGCGGCGCTCCCTTGATCAAAATCTGCCGCATGAGCTGCGGCGGGATACGCAGACTCGAAAACGCGCTCACGATAAACGGATGCTTTTCTTTATGCGTCTGCGTCCAGATCACCACGATCGCCATCTCCACAAAACGCGAAACCACAGTCGCGGCAGCCGCCCCGGCCACGCCGAGCCGCGGCGCGCCGAAATGTCCGAAGATCAATATGTAATTGAGCGCGACGTTGACCACCACCGCCGCAATACCCGCCTTCATCGGAAGCACAGTCTCCCCGACGTCGCGCAGCGTATTCGCGTACGCCTGCGAAATAACAAACGGAATCAGACCGATCAGCATGACATGAAGATATGCCCTGCCGTAATACAGTGTGTTTTCCGCGTTCCCGACTCCATCCGTCTCGTGCAGGAACCGGATAATCAGCCACTCTCCTTTTGTCAAAAAAAGAACTATGCCGGCCACAGCAACAACGCTCGTCAGCACCAGCTTGGCGCGGAACGTGTTGCGCACACCCTCATGATCTCCCTTTCCGTAATACTGCGCCGTAAAAATACCCGCACCCGAAAGCGCGCCCCATACGCACAGATTAAACACAAACAATAACTGATTCACGATCGCAACGCCATTCATCTGATCGGTTCCGACCTGTCCGACCATAATATTGTCCAACAACCCGACAAAATTCGTGATGGCATTCTGAATAATGATCGGAATAACAATGAACAGGACCTTTTGATAAAAGGCCCTGTCCCCGATATATTTTTTTCTGATCTGCTGCCCTGTCATTTCTGATTGCCCTGCTCCCCGTCTGTCTCATTCTGCTCATCTTTTCGTGCATACGAACGGTTCCTTAAAGCCTCGGCAAACTCATTCTCCACTTTCGGAGAAACCTCCTGCATATCTTCGGATTGGGGCGCAGTACCATCCTGCTCCTGCAATCCCCGAATCTGCGGCCATGCATTGCGAAGAAGCTGCTCTCGCTCATAATCCGGCATATTGCCGCTGAGGTGCGTGTTCTGCCCTGTCGCGCCGAGACTGTCCGCCTGTCCTGACGGATTCTGCCCTGACTGTCCCGTCGTGCCAAAACTGTCCGCTTGTCCTGACGGATTCTGCCCTGACTGTCCCGTCGTGCCAAAACTGCCCGCCTGTCCTGACGGATTCTGCCCTGACTGTCCCGTCATGCCGAGGCTGACTGCCTGTTTTTCGGGACGCGCCCCGTCTTCCAACACATTTGATTTCGGCTTCTCCTCCGGCTCGGGCAGTCCTTTCTCCTCGCGGAATATTTTCATAAACTCCTTGCCCGTAATCGTCTCTTTTTCAATCAGATGCTCCGCAAGCTTATCCATCAGCTCCCTGTTTTCCTTGAGCATCTTCTTTGCTTCCTTATAGCTCTCCTTTAAGATCTTCATGACCTCTTCATCCACAGCCGCAGCCGTGACGTCGGAGCAGTTCATTGCGGTCCTTCCGTCGAGATATTTGCTTTCCACCGTCTCAAGTCCCATCAGACCGAAACGTTTGGTCATGCCGTACTGCGTCACCATGGCGCGCGCAATATTCGTCGCTTTCTCAATATCATTCGATGCGCCCGTCGTCACCGTATCAAACACAATCTCCTCCGCCGCGCGTCCGCCGAGCAGACCCACGAGCATGTCATGAAGCTCCGCCTGCGTATTGAGATATTTTTCCTCCTCCGGCACCTGCATGACATATCCGAGCGCCCCCATCGTCCTCGGTACGATCGTAATCTTCTGCACCGGCTCAGAATTTTTCTGTAATGCCGCGATCAGCGCATGCCCCGTCTCATGATACGAAACAATCCTGCGCTCCTCCTTGCTCATAATGCGGTCCTTCTTTTCTTTGCCGACCAGAACCACCTCGACCGCATTGAACAAATCCTTTTGCGAGACGAACTCCCTGCCCTCCTTGACCGCATTGATCGCCGCCTCATTGATCATATTGGCAAGATCGGAGCCGACTGCGCCGCTCGTCGCAAGCGCGATCTCCTCCAGATTCACACTGTCGTCCATGAGCACGTCCTTTGCATGCACGCGCAGAATATCCACACGTCCTTTTAAGTCCGGCTTGTCCACGATGACCCTGCGGTCAAACCGCCCGGGTCTTAACAGCGCCTTATCCAAAATTTCCGGGCGGTTCGTCGCCGCCAGAATAATGATTCCTTTTTTTCCGTCAAATCCGTCCATCTCGGAGAGAAGCTGATTTAACGTCTGCTCCCGCTCCTCGTTGCCGCCGCCGTATTTCGAATCACGGCTGCGTCCGATCGCGTCGATCTCGTCGATGAAAACGATACAGGGCGCGTGCTTTTCCGCTTCCTCAAACAGCTTTCGCACACGGGATGCGCCGACGCCGACATAAAGCTCGATAAAATCCGAGCCTGCCAGTGAAAAGAACGGCACATGCGCTTCGCCCGCCACCGCCTTTGCCAGCAGCGTCTTACCCGTTCCGGGAGGTCCCACCAACAGCGCGCCTTTCGGCAGTCTTGCGCCGATCTTGCTGTATTTTGCGGGATTATGCAAAAAATCAACGACCTCGACAAGCGACTCCTTCGCCTCATCTTCGCCTGCTACATCCTTAAATGTAATACCCGTTTCTTTCTGCACATCGTAAAGCTTTGCGTTGGTCTTACCGATCCCCATCGGTCCGCCGCTGCCCGACATTCTCCGAAACACAAAATTTAAGCCGATACAAAGCACCAATACGGGCAGTCCGTACGTCAAAAGCAGCGACAGGAACCATCCCGAATTATCCGGTATTTCCTTGCTGAACTCCACCCCGGCATCCGTAAGGCGTTCCGTCAGTCTGTCCGCATCCTCCGCCGTGCCCGTGTAATACCGCTGCGCGGGCAGATAACTGTCCTGTTCATTCTGCTTCGGCTTGATCGCAAGCTGGTTGTCATAGATCACTACGGACTCGATCTCCCCGTTTTCCAGCATCTCAATAAAAGTGTTATACGGTATCTCCTCATTGGCTCCCGTATCCATGGTACGCATGAACCAACTGATCATGAGCACGAGCGCCAAACTCGCCAACAACACAAACAAAAAGTTCTGCCGCTTCTGAGGCTCGTTGCCGCCGTTTCCGTTTCCTCCGTTCCCGCCGCTGCCGTTTGAGCCATTGCCCCCGCTGCCCGACCCGCCGGAGCGGTTATCATATTCGTTCAGATTATTTTTCATTCTCATTCCCCGCGTACAAATCACACACGCTTCTTCCTTCGATAGTCAGTCTCGTCCAAAACGCTTCATCCCATTCACGATCAGACGATTCCCCATTTATTATATGGATAGCGCCGCTATAAATCAACTATTCTTTTGTGAAAAGAAAATGAATTTATGGTTGTTCCCATGTTTGGAATGGGATAAAATAGATAAGAGTTTGAAAGAAAGGATTACGGTTTATGAAAAAACAACGCCTTCCGCTCTGCGACCTGCTGTTTGTGTGCACGCTTGTGCCGCTGCTTTTCTTTTTTCTATGGAAATGCCGTTATGGTTACGGCGGCTGCGACGAGCCTTTTTATCTGACGCTGGCACAGCGGCTCTCCTTCGGCGACGCCCTGCTTTCGGAAGAATGGAACCTTTCGCAGCTCGGCGGCGTTCTTCTTTTACCCTTTTACCGGCTCCATGCGCTGATCGCGGGAGGAACGGACGGGATCATCCTGCATTTCCGCTACATTTATACTGCCATGCAGCTTCTCATCACCGTGCTTCTTTATCTTATCCTGCGGCGTTATCGCTATGGCGCACTTTGCGCGGTGCTGCTGTTCGCCGTTTACTCGCCCTATGACATCATGGCATTGTCCTATAATACATTCGCGCTGATGGCAATGGCGCTCTGCCTGTCGCTGCTCTCCCACTGTAAGAAAGAGGGACGCATCGGATTTCTTTTTGCGGGCTTTTTCTATGCCGTCGCCGTCATCGCCAATCCTTATATCATCCTGTTATATCTGCTGTGCGTGGCGGTCTTTCTCATCGCACTGGCTGTAAACGCTTCTCTCCGCACATACGGACGCGGCCTGCTTATTTTTACGCTCGGCGCGGCGCTTCCCGCCGCCTGTCTTTTCCTTTTTATATTATGCCGGGCCGACATCAAAACGATCATGGAAAATCTTCCCGCGATCCTTCATGATCCCGAACATGCCTCCCGCTCTGCAAAAGATATCCTTTACAGCACCTGGTACGTCATGCGTTCCACGTTCAGTTCTTTTGTCGCCATATGGCTTTTGTTGACCGTACTCTCACTTATTGACCGTAAAAAAACACATGCATGGATGTATTTCAGCATGACCGCACTCACCACGGCAACGGCGGTCATGATCCATATTCCGTCCATTCAGACCGACTATAATTACATCATGTTCCCGATCACGTTATGCGGTCTTTCCGCCTATCTGCTCACCCGAAAAAAGAATCACCGCGTATTTCTTTTCCTTTGGTGCCTTGGCATGCTTTATGCGTTCTGCCTCGGCGCGGCGTCCAATCAGGGGGAAAATGCGATCTGCATGGGAATGCCCGTCGCGATGATCGGCAGCGTGCTTCTTATTTGGGATTTCTTAAAAGAGCAGGCCTGCGCGAATACAACGATGACATCTGCAAAGGGATCCATCCTGACCGAAAGAAAAAGCAGCCGTTTCACAACGCCGCTCGTGCTCTGCGCCACCGCCCTGCTCTTCCTTTCTCAGTTCTGCACCGAATGCTATGCAAAATCGGTTCACGCCTTTTGGGAGCCTTCCGTCGCCGCGCTGGATACGAAGATCATGGAGGGCCCGCTTGCCGGTGTCCGCACCACAAAAGAGCACGCGGACGCTTACAACACCCTGCTTGCGGAAATCCGCGACTACCGGAACGGCTCGTCCGAACCCGTATTGTTTGTCACATCCAGCCCGTGGTGCTATTTATACGCAAACCGCCCTTACGGCGTGTATTCCTCATGGATCTCGACATTTTCCGCCTCAGGAAGTATGGCGGTCGACCTTCTGCTTGACCGCCTTGGCAATTATTACCGCCTGCATCCCGACCGGATTCCGACGGATATTTATATCTTAAAAAATGACATATGGTATGACATGCTGGGGGGTGCAATCGGGTGGAAGGACGGTTATCCGCTCGCCGCATGGCTGCTCACGACGACCAATATCGATCCGTCCCCCCTTTATCCGCCCGGATGTGCGGAATGGGATATTCTTTATGCTGTGGAAGAGTCCTCATACGGTTTTCATTTGAGCCGGATCGATACCCCATAAATCTTTGTCTTTTTTTAAGAAATGAGTAGATTTTTGTCTGCGAACCGTTATATAATGGTGATGTATTGTTTTTATACAACACTTTAGGAGGAACACTATGGCAGTCAAATACGTCTTTGTTACCGGCGGCGTTGTATCCGGTCTCGGAAAAGGGATTACCGCCGCATCGCTTGGCAGATTATTAAAGGCACGCGGCTACAAAGTTACCATGCAGAAGTTTGACCCTTATATCAATATCGATCCCGGAACGATGAACCCGGTTCAGCACGGCGAGGTATTCGTCACGGACGACGGTACCGAAACCGATTTAGATCTCGGACATTATGAGCGTTTTATCGATGAGAATCTGGACAAGAATTCCAACGTGACGACCGGAAAGATTTACTGGTCCGTCCTGCAAAAAGAACGGCGCGGTGATTACGGCGGCGGCACCGTTCAGGTCATCCCCCATATTACCAATGAGATCAAAAGCCGTTTTTACCGCAATTTCACTGATGACGAGACAAGAATCGCCATCATCGAGGTCGGCGGCACGGTCGGCGATATTGAATCACAGCCTTTCCTTGAGGCGATCCGTCAGTTTCAGCATGAGGTCGGACGTAACAATGCCATCCTCATTCATGTGACGCTGATCCCTTATCTGCGCGCTTCTCAGGAAATGAAGACGAAGCCGACGCAGGCCAGCGTGAAAGAACTGCAGGGTCTGGGACTGCGCCCCGACATCATCGTATGCCGCAGCGAGTACCCCCTGAATCAGCATATCAAGGACAAGATTGCTCTTTTCTGTAACGTGCCGAACAGTCATGTATTACAAAATCTGGATGTGGAGCACCTCTATGAGGCGCCCCTTGCAATGGAAAAAGAGCACCTTGCTTCCGTTGCCTGCGAGTGTCTGGAATTAGAGCAGCGCGAACCGGACCTAAAAGATTGGAGCGCTATGGTGGAAGACCTTCGCAATCCGACCGAAGAGGTCACGATCGCTTTAGTCGGCAAATACACCGCCCTGCATGACGCCTATATCAGCGTTGTAGAAGCGCTCAAGCACGGCGGCATTCCCAATCACGCGACCGTCAATATCAAGTGGATCGACTCGGAGACCGTGACTGCCGAAAATGTGAGCGGGCTGCTATCCGGCGTGGACGGGATTCTTGTTCCGGGCGGCTTCGGCGACCGCGGGATCGACGGCATGCTTTTCGCGATCCAATATGCCCGCACCAATGAGATTCCGTATCTCGGACTCTGCCTCGGCATGCAGCTTTCCATCGTTGAATATGCGCGAAATGTGGTAGGCTATGAAGATGCGCACAGCATCGAGCTGGACGCCGGCACGCTTCATCCGGTCATTGCCTTAATGCCTGACCAAAACGGTGTGGAGGACATCGGCGGCACACTCCGGCTCGGCACTTATCCGTGCGTGTTGGATGAATCTTCGCTCGCATATCGGCTTTATGGCGAAAAAACCATCCAGGAACGCCACAGACACCGCTACGAAGTCAACAACGATTACCGTGCGGTGTTGACAGAGAAAGGAATGCGCCTCTCCGGTCTTTCTCCCGACGGAAGGATCGTGGAAATGTGCGAGATTCCCTCGCATCCGTTCTTTATCGCCACACAGGCGCACCCGGAATTAAAATCAAGGCCGAACAGACCGCATCCCCTGTTCAAAGGGTTTGTATCTGCTGCTCTTCATAAGCATCACGCTGATGTATAAAAAGATAAAAACCGCCGCACAGATTTGTGCGGCGGTTTTTTGGATTCATTCTCAATCAGGCCAAGTGTACTCCAAAATTCTATCCTTCGCCACTTCCACTGCATTCTCCGGCTTTGATGCTGTGAAATCCAAATTTGCGACGACTCCTTCCTCTCTGCAAATCCCTAACAGGTCTATGACAAAATAATTTTCAATCGCGATTCCTTTCAGACTATGCTCCGAACAGCAGCATACAATATCCGGATGACAGTTTCTTTGCATCATTTCAAGTTCTTTGATGCCAAAGATGCCGGAGGGCACATCACACATTCCATACAGATAAGGCATAGGAATATCGCTGACACAGACACAGGCATACCGTTCCTGCAAAAAGCGGCTCCGAAGCGCCGTCGTAAACCGTACTGCTTCACTTCGTTCCCCCAGTATCATCACCAGCGGCAGCATGGCCGGTTCTTCTGTATCACTGTCCGCCAACCCAAAAGCCGCTTCCTGTCCTCCCTCATTTCCTTCCGGTTCGCGTTTCCTCAACTGATACGTCTCCAATTCTTCTGTTTCCTGCTTTCCGGTCTCCTCCCATACCAGATGGTCACGCAGCCGCACTCTTGCAGTCTGCGACAATATGCCGCAATACGCGACACCCACGACATCCGCCATGCCTGCAGCCTGTATCAGCATCCCTTCTTCCTTCGGATCTCCCTGCTTTTCAGGTATCCATACCAGTACTTTTGGGGAACTGTTGACCAAACCGCCCCGCTGATCTGCACCGCCACATACAGCAATCACCTGCTCTTTGCTCTGCGAAAAAAAGAATGCCTCTTCCGGCAGCTTCACTCCGCTTCGGTTTACGACAATCGCATTCTCCGTAAAATCCGGCGTCCGATAGCATGGCTCCTCTCCGGTCAGCTTCCTATAAAGAGCCTGTCCGCGGTTCCGCGCTGAAGAGTATTCTCCATAATGCAAGCAGACTGCTGCCGTCACGGTCGGCGCGGCATAACTGTTTGCCAAAACCGTATCTTCCCCGCAGATCTTCCCATGAAAAGAAGATGCCAGAAACGCCATACCGTTTTCCTGCGTATCCGCCACATAGGAAAAGCCCGTCATGGAAGCATCCGCACGCACGCAGAACACGCCGCTTAAACACGCCGGCATACAGTAGCCTTCCGAATTGCTGTGCGCCGCTACCAGAATCTGTCCCTGCAAAACCATACGCGCCACAATCGGCCGAAGGCTGTCATAATCCGCCATGTTTTTTGTTCCCGCACTCAGATGCACGACCGGTACCCGGTGCTCGAAACACCAGTTCAGTCCTGCTTCCAACTGCCTGCACGTCGCCGAAAGCGTATCATCATAAAAAATGCGGAGGCTGCAGAAAACCGTGTCCGGCGCATATTGAAGAATGATGTTTGCCACAGTACTTCCATGGTGCGTCAGAAGAACATCCTCCCCGCTTCTTTCCCGTATGCTCCCATCCTCCCCGACACACAGGTCGCAGGCTATTTTTTCTTTCGGGACGAAGCAGGAATCAAGTCCGTCGTCCAACAACGCAACCAACACTTGTTACCCTTCCTCTCTTGCCGCCTCATACTTTTTACTCTGATAACCGAACAGTTCCGCATAACGTCCCTTCGCGCGCAGCAGTTCCGCCTGTGTTCCCTGCTCCAGGATTTTACCCTGCTCTAACACGATGATCTTATCTGCCAAAAAAACAGTGGACAGGCGATGTGACGTAAAAATTACGATTTTGTCTTTCATGTGTTCTTCCAGCTTTTGAAACAGCGCATGCTCCGCCTCCGGATCTAAATTCGAGGACGGCTCATCTAAAACCATTACCGGACTGCGCCGGTAAAGCGCGCGTGCCAGTGCCAGCTTCTGATGCTGCCCGCCGGACAGCTCGATACCGTTATCCGAGAGGAAACGCATCACGAATGTATCCAGATCCGCTCCCGCTTTGTACCGGATATCCGCGGCAAATTCTTTAAGAACAGATTCCACATCTCTATCCGCCGTCTCTTTGTGACGTTCTTCATCCGCAATTGTGATATTATCCCGCAGGGAAAAACAATAATTGGGCTGCTCCTGAAAATATACGCTGAACGCGCGCCTTACGGCAGCAAGGCGATACTCTTTCAGCACTTTGCCATTGATTAATATCCTGCCGCTATCCGGCTCATAAAAGCGGAGCAGCAGCTTCACCAGCGTCGATTTTCCCGAACCGTTCACCCCCACAAGTGCAAGCTTTTCTCCGTTCTTAACCGAAAAACTCACATGAGAAAGAACCGGTGTTTCCGTATTAGGATAAGTAAAGGAGACGTCTTCAAACTCAATTTTGTAAATCTCCCGCAATTCTGCGCTTCCCGTATCCGCTATCCGTGTTTGGAACTGCATGAGCGCGCGGAAGCTGTCAATCTTCAGATGGTCATCATAAATGCTCATGACCGCAGACGCGAGCAGATAAATATTTCCCCACAGGCTGTCCGCAAACCCCGTGTACAACGAGTAATCGCCCACCGTCATTTTTCCTTGTAAAATCCGGAACGCGATATGCACGCCAATACCGGCAGCTGCAAGCTCCGGCAGGATTCCGCAGAATGCCGACCGAATACTCTGCTTTTTTGATGTCTGACACCGCTTATCAAAAAAGGTCTGCCAGAGATTCCGGTACCTTGTCTTCAGCATTCTCCCCGCATCATACAGGCGTATTCCAAGTGCATGCTCCTTCTGCATGGCAATCCCCTGCAGATAACCTTCCTGTCTTAACACGTTGATCTGCGATTCCTGAAACTGATACAGGGTCTTTGCATAACAGACCGCCACAATGGCGGCCGGAATTGACGCTGCGGTCATCACGATTCCATAAGCCGCATTCGCCGTACACATGAGTATCAAAACACTCAGAAAAGACACCAATGCCCCCACAAACGAAACCGTATTCCATGTGAGGCTCAGCATGGCTCCCGTGTTTTGTGATGCCAGTTGGAATGCATCGCAGTATTTCACATTGTCAAAGCATGCAATATCAACCGATACCGCACGCTCCATGAGAAACAGTGACAGCTTTGCCCGCATCTGCTCCTCATGCATCATCCTGCAGTACTGGTTCCATTCCTGCAGGGCTCCTTTTACTGCGCGAAGTAAAAAAAGCATTGCCAACAGAATCACAATATCACGCCCTGCATGGGGAAGCGTACGGTCAACGGACAGCAGATTCAATACACGCTTTCCCATATAAGCGCCTGCGATCATAAATATGGTTGGAATCAGATCTGCCGCAATGCGCGCCACTGTGTAATAAGGGGATGTTTTCCACGAAAACACAAGGCAGTCGCGCAAAGTAAGTAAGAAACTCCTGATTCTTTCAGATTTTCTAATTTCTTTTGTTTTGTTCATATGTATTGATAACTCACCGATTTCAATTCCAATCCTGACATAGGATCCTCTCCATTCTTAAAACGCAAACCTCTGCATAAAAAATATTTTTACACGACCTGCTTTACTTACTCCTTCACTTGTAATAACTCCAGCGGCATTTTCCGCGTAATATGAACCGTTCCTAAAACCGCGCCCAGCACACAGCCTCCGAGATACGCTCCCGCAAACGTCAATATCTGTCTCACTGAGACTTCCGGCATACCGTAATATACCGCCGCTATTCCCAGAAGTAATCCGAACAGGCTCAGCAGCACCGGCTCCGCAAACAGCATCCGCCTTGTCCGTCCGCGGCTGTTTCCGAGCACCCGGAGCAGCGCCGCTTCTTCCGTTCGCTGCAACAATAACAGGAAGATCAATCCGCCCCCCGCAACGACGGACACCACCACCGTTACCGGAAAAAGCAGTTTCATCAGTTCAAGATTTTTTTCAAATGGCTCCACCACCTGACGCAGCTCACTCGTCCAAAGCATCACGTCTGTATCCAGCAAAGCCATGTTGGGATTTTTTAGCTGTCCCTCCATCTCTTCTTTCACCATATCAAGTTCTCTGTTGAAAGCAGTATCGACCGTAAACTGTATGGAAGAATATGTCAATTCTTCATCATGCTTGATCCATTTCCATGCCGACAGCGGAATCATTACCTTATTCCACCCGCTTCTTTCGATTCCATCTCCAAAATCAACGTACCGGATGCTCCCGGCTATCACAAAATTACATTCGTATCTAACGATTCCGATCATCTTAGAGACCGTAAGATTCTGCCCGTATTCCAAATGATACAGCTCCAGCCAGTCTTCCGGCACTAGAATAGGCGTATCTTTCTCCGTTGTATACCTATCCGTAGCCGGTGTATCTGCCAGCCAGTCAGTCACGAAAAGCTCCGGTCCGTATCCGTTCGCATAGTCGATCTCCACATGATTTTCCCCACAGAACCGCTCAATATCCTCCGTACTCCTCATTGGAATATTCGATCCGATAAACAATCTTTGTAAAATCTCATCCGTACTCTCATCGACGACTCTGTACTCGACTCTGATCGAATCCCCTGCCTCCGCATACAGATTACTCACATAACCGCTCTCCGCAAACCAGTCAAGCATTCTCTGCGTAAGATATGCGCCGCCGCGATTATTTTCAACGGCATAATCCAACTCCTTCTTTACCAGTTCCCCTGCAACCTCCGTCGTCTCGTACAACCAATCCACCTCTGCCGTATCCTTCACAATGGATGTCTTTATCCACGTTACTGCCATAAGAAACGCCAGTGATACCGCAGCCACCAGCACCGTATGTACCGGTCTTCTCTTCATATTGCGCAGCACAAACCGGCATGCGGAAACGCTTCCTGTTCCCCTGCCGATTTTCGCAGGAAGGGACAATTGTCCCGTCATGCATAAAACCGTTCCTGTCTGGCTAACACTTTCGCCGCAAATTTCTTCCGTCATCCCTTTGACGTTCTCTGTTCCGACGATTCCCGCATTCCTCTTTTGGTTTCTTCCGTCATCAACGGTTTTCACCGCTCTCCGCCCACCGGATACATCATGCAAAAGCTCTATCGCCGGTCTGCGCGCTATGATCAGAATGCCGACCGCAGCCTCTGCTGTCAGCAGAAAAGTCAGTGCAAAAACCAAACACACAAGCCACCAGACAGACAGGCTCATCTCCGCATGCTCCTGCATGCCCGCCAACATCTGTTCCGCCTCTCCAAGCGCATAACGCCACGAAAATAGCGCTCCTATGCCGCTCCCGGACGCACTCATGAACAGCATGGGAGAAATGCACATCCTGATACACTTTCTTTTCGACACGCCGAGCGCGCGTGCAATTCCAAAACTTTTTCTGTTCTGCCTGCTATATAAAAATGCGATCAACGCAAAACCGAGGCACAATACGCCTGAAAACACCAGTACGCCGGAACATGCAGTACGCTCCATCGCATTCGCGGACACCGCGAAATGCTCCCAGTCATTTTCGATCAACTGGATCTTCATTCCTAAAGCGGCGAGTGGCTCCTGTACCTCACTCAAAAACGCATCCGTGCTCTGTGGGTTCTTCAACACGAAGCTGAAATTCGTTGCAAACATCCCTGCGTCATGAATATACGCCTCCGGCACACTGCCATAGGGAATATATAGCTCCAGATTCTTGACACTCAAATTGTGAACTCCTTCATTCAACGGCATATAATCAAAAATTCCGACGATCGTATACTGCCGCGTCTCTGAATCATAGCTCTGCCAGTCCGACACATCCTGCTCGCCCATAGCATAAGAATATATTTGAGTCTGCGCAGACCGGAACGTGAGCTCAATCGTATCCCCAATCTGCAGCCCCCTTGCCTCGGCAAATTCCGTATGCACTGCACAGACCGCTGCACCGCTACGATCGTCATATCCATCCAGCCACCGTCCCTCCGTCAGGAACATCCTTTTTGAAACGTCCTGTACCTTCGGCATGGCGCTCATATCCTTTGTCACGATCACATACATGGAATGGCGGTTCAACTCATCCAACAACATATGTGCGTCCGAAACGAGCACAGAGAGCGCCTGATTCCCTTCCTCCTCAGGCAGAACAGGACTGTTCCCCGGTAATGAAAGCGCCGTCAGCGCATGACCGCCCTCCGCTTTTTTCCACATCTCATATCCATGCCAAAATCCGTTCCGATCATAGCTATAATACGCCCGGACAAGGTAGCGTTCCCCGACCGTCAGTTCCGGCAGCTCCCAGCCTTCACTCTGTACCAGTTCGTCGGTAAAGACAACATTAACGTCCTTTCCCTCCGCCGCATAATCGGGATAACCGCTTATGCGCTCAGTCACGGTGAATACAAGACGGCTTGCTTCCATCTCCACTCTATCATAATTACTTCTCCTCTCAGTCCAGTCCTCGTTCACATTTTTCAAAGTACCCCAAAACAAAACTTCCGCATTATGCACTCCGTATTCTTCAAATATCGAGCCTTCCAGATCCGCATTATACAGATCCGTTAACGTTCCCCAAAGGTAACCGAGCCCGTCCGCAGTCTCCACATAGGGCGATGCCTCTATGATCTCCGCTCCGGCAGCAATATTCCCGTCTCCTGATGTCAGCCATCCAATCGTGCGGTAATGTTTGGAAAGGCGCTCCAACTCCTGTCTGACGGCGAGGTATTCCACCGCTCTTGACACAAACCCAAACGACAGCGCCGCCGCAAGCAATGTCAGTGTCAATGTAAACAATATCCTGCGCCGGTTCTCTTTTTTGAATACGTTCATTTAAATGCCCCCTTTCAAGGCACTAATCAACTTCCTTTGAGCCTAAATACCACCAATTACTGTGTGATAGGAGGGAGTCCCGTTCTACATACCCCCTCCTACATAACTAGTGTATCATTTTTGATTGAGCCAAATTGCTTGTCTGAACCCTAATTCCTGAATTCAAGGTATTATATTCATGCTGTGTCACGCTTGCTTTTGCGTTACCTGTCTTAGAAAGATCACATTCACACGTCGCACAAGCCTGTATGCTGCATCCGCACATTGCCCGCGGCATCGCACAGGCACAAAAATCGGCATAGCCTACTACCGTATGTTCATCGGCATTTTGCTTTCTGATATTCATATTCTCATCCCCCTTTCCACCTGCATACCTCACCAATAAGTTGTTTGCGTGTTTTCCCGCCTTAGGATACACTCTTCTCCTGAAGCGTCAGTATCCCGTCCTCCATCCGGTACACTTTATCCGCAACCTCGGCTATCCCCATATCGTGCGTGACAATGATGACACAGTAATCGTTCTTATGCGCCAGTTCCGTGAGGATGGATACAATGTTGCGGCTGTTCTCTCCGTCCAAGTTGCCCGTCGGCTCATCTGCAAGCAGGATTCCCGCGCCGGAAGAAAGCGCCCTCGCGATGGCAACACGCTGCTGCTCGCCGCCCGATAAGCGGGACGGAAAACGCTTATATTTTTCCTCCCCGATTCCGACTGCTTTTAAGTTGTTCATCGCATGCATTTTTGCGTTCTTTTTGGCAATCCCGTTTAGTTCCATTGGATAGCAGACATTTTCCAAGACGGTCAGGCGCGGAAACAGCTGGAACGCCTGAAAGATGACCGACGCTTTCTGTCTGCGGTAGGCATCCATATCCATCTGCTCCATCTTTTCCCCGTGTACCCACAGGCTCCCGCCCGTCGGCTCATCCAACCCCGCCATCAGTGAGAGCAGCGTGGTCTTTCCGCTTCCCGACGGTCCGATGACCGCCGTGACCTCTCCCTTGTCAAATGTGCAGCTTACATGGTCTAACACGTTTCTTCTGTTTCCTTTGTATTGATAACTCACCGATTTCAATTCCAATTCCGACATAAGTTGTCCTCCTATTCCTCTTCATTCCCTTTATTCCTTCACCTGTAACAGCTCTAACGGCATTTTCCGCGTGATATGAACCGTTCCTAAAACCGCGCCCAGCACGCAGCCTCCGAGATACGCTCCCGCAAACATCAATATCTGCTGTATTGAAATTTCAGAGAAGCCATAATATACCGCGCAGCCGCCTATGAACATCCCCAGCAGGCTCAGCAGCACCGGCTCCGCAAGCAGCATCCGCCTTGTCCGTCCGCGGCTGTTTCCGAGCACCCGGAGCAGCGCCGCTTCTTCCGTTCGCTGCAACAATAACAGGAAGATCAATCCGCCTCCCGCGACGACGGACACCGCCACCGTTACCGGAAAAAGCAGCTTCATCAGATCAAGGTTTTTCTCAAATGGCTCCGCCACCTGACGCAGCTCACCCGTCCAGAGCATCACCGTTGCTTTCTGTATCGCCATGCGGGATCTCCCCAGCTGCTTTGTGATTTCTTCTTTTATCGTATCAAGCTCCCGGTTATAAGCCGGGTTAATGGTGAACTCCACGGTGGAATAGCACCAGTTATTTTTTTCTATCACATACTCCAACGCCGACGGCGGGATCATTACTTTATCCCATGCAGCTCTATAGAGACCGTCGCCCGTTTCCACGTTCCGGATACTGCCCCCTATGAAAAGGTAAGACGACAGCACACGCCCGCCGCTGGCAATATCAACGGACATTCTCTGTCCATACTCCAGACCATACTGTTCCAACCATGTTTCAGGAATCAGGATCGGCACACCATCTTTCAATGTAACTGCATTCCTGTCAGGAACATAGTATTTCCAATCTGCTGTAAAAAGCTCCGGTCCATACCCTTGCGCATAATCAATCTCCACATGGTTTTCTTCGCAGAACCGTTCAATGTCCTCAGTACTCCTCATCGGGATATTCGAACCGATAAATTGACTGTTTAGGACTTTCCCGGTCATTATAGCAATATCTGTACGCTCTATGCTGACTACATCCGCCGCCTCCGTGTACAGGTCAGATACATAACCGCTCTCCATAAGCCATTCCAGCATATCATTTGTCACAAACGCATCTCCCACACTGGAAGCGAATGCCGCATCCTGCTTCAGCAGCTCCCCTGTAACCTCGGTTGCCGCATACAACCGTTCCACCTCTGCGGTATCCCACAGGATGGATGCCTGCATCCATGTGACCGCAGCAAGAAAGGCAAATGCCACCGCACATACCAGCGTCGTATGAACCGGTCTCCTTCTCATATGCCGCCAGACAAAACGACACGCAGACAAAGTTCCTTTCCCTTTTCCTGTCTCCATAGGCAGGGATAATTGTACCTCCTGCACGAAGCTTCTGCCATTACTTTCCGCTCCGCCAGCGTTCACCTCTTCATAGATGCCTTCTGCCGTTCTCTTCCTGTGCTCCGCTCCAGTATGGTCCACCGTCTTGTGTCCGCCGGATACGTTATGTAAAAGCTCCAGCACCGCTCTGCTTGCCGTGACCAGTATCCCTGCCGCCGCCGCTGCCGATAACAGTACTGCCAACACTGCCACCAGCGCCGCAAGCCACCAGACGGACAGGCTCATCTCCGCATGCTCCTGCATACCGATCAGCATCTGCTCCGCCTCCCCAAGCGCATAACGCCAGGACAGCAGCGCACCTGCGCCGGTTCCGACCACACTCATGCACAGCATGGGTGAGAGGCACATGCGGACGCATTTCCCCTTGGGCACGCCGAGCGCCCTTGCAATACCGAAGCTTTTTCGGTTCTGTCTGCCGTACAAAAACGCAATTAACGCAAATCCAAGGCACAGCACCCCGGCAAATACCAGCACGCCTGTACGCGCCGTCTGCTCCATCGCATTCGCGGAGACAGCAAAGTGCTCCCAGTCATTTTCGATCAGATGAATCTGCATGCCCAAGGCAGCAAGCGGCTCCCGCACTTCGTTTAAAAATGCCTCCGCATCCTGCGGATCCCTTAAAACAAAACTAAAATTCTGCGCAATCATGCCCATATCCACGACATACGCCTCAGGCGCACTCCCATAAGGAATATACAACTGCAGGTTCTCTTCGCTGTAATTATGGAATTGCGTATATAAGGGCATGTAATCAAAAATCCCAACGATCGTATACTGCCGCGTTTCCGTTTCATAGCCCTGCCAGTCTGATATATCCTGCTCTCCTATCGCATAGGCGGCTCCCTGAAGCTGTGCCACCCGAAACGTGAGTTCTACCACGTCTCCCACTTGAAGTCCCCTTGCTTCGGCAAAGTCTTTATGCACAGCGCAGACTGCCGCGCCGGTATCGCTGTCGATTCTGTCCAGCCACCGCCCTTCCGTCAGGAACATTCTCTTTGAGACCTCCTGTGCTTTCGGCAAGGCACTCATATCCCTTGTCGCGATTACATACATGGCATGGCGGTTCAGTTCATCAAGCTGGAATTTTTGATCCGACAGCAGGTCCGGAAGCGCCCCGATCCCTTCTTCCTCCGTCAAAAGTAGCCGGTTTTCGTGCACAGGTATCGCCGTCAGCGCATGCCCTCCTGCCGCCCGCACCCACGTCTCATACCCCGGCCAAAGTCCGTTTCTGTCAGTACTGTAATATGCCCTGACAAGGTAGCGTTTCCCGACCGTCAATTCCGGCAGCCCCCATCCCTCACTTTCCACCATCGCATCGGTAAAGACAAGACTGATGTCTCCATTCTCCGGCGCATAATCCGGATATCCGCTGATACGTTCCGATACAGTAAACACAAGACGAGTGGCATCCATCTGTATCCTGCTATCCGTCCAATTATTTTCGTGCCATTCCTCGTCCACAGATTTTAAGGTGCCCCAAAAAAGGACTTCCGAGTTATTAATGCCGTATTCGTTGTACCAGTAACCCACCGCTTTCCCCTGCAGATCCGCATTATAGAGATCTGTCAGGGTTCCCCACAGATACCCCAGTCCATCTGCCGTCTCCACATAAGGGGATTCTTTTAAGATTTCTGCACCTACAGCAATATTTTCATCTTCCGATGTCAGCCAACCAATCGTGCGGTAATAATAGGAAAGGCGCTCCAGTTCCTGTCTGACGGCAAGATACTCCACCGCTCGTGAGACAAACCCGAACGACAGCGCCGCTGTAAGCAGCGTCAGTGTAAGTGTAAACAACATTCTGCGTCGATTCTCTTTTCGGAATACGTTCATTTAATACCCCCCTTTCAAGGCACTGATTCACTTCTTCTGAACCGAAATACCACCGATTATTATGTGGTGGAGGGAGCTCCTGTCACCATGTGCCCCCTCCTACATAATTAGTGTATCATTTTTGCCTGTGCCGAATAACTTGCCTGATCCCTAAGTCCTGAATTCAAAGCGTCATATCCATACTGTGTCACGTTTGCTTTTGTGTTAACTGTCCCAGAAGAATCACAGCCACACGTCGAACAAGCCTGTATGCTGCATCCGCACATCGCCCGCGCGGCTGCACAGGCACAAAAATCGGCATAGCCTACTACCGTATGTTCATCGGCATTTTGCTTTCTGATATTCATACGCTCACCCCCTTTCCCATTGCCCGTTAACATTTATCGAAATGCTGCTTCCTTCATTTCAGACTTTTCGCCCTTTATGCTTTCGGCAACACACTTCGCCGCCTTTTCTATCGTGCTGAAACCATAACCCCCCAGCTGGTTCTCCGTAATTTTTATATCAAATGCTTTTTCAATTTCAAACAGCAGGTATACCATGTCAGCACCTGTCAGTTCAAAGTGAACACCGGTAAGAGGTTCTTTCCAAAACTTCTCATCCAATTTTTCTTCTGATATATCAAAGCATTTCCTCAAAATCCTGCAAATTTTTTTATACACTTCATCCTGTATTCCCATATCCGTCTCCTTATTCAAACAACCTGCGCGCAATCCCCTGCCCCCGCTGCAGTACTGCATTGAATGCAAACATTTCTGAGTTTTCCTCCATCATTTGTATCGACTGTTGTACCAAACGCATATCACCATAAAAGACCGACATTTTTTTCATATGCGCAACCTCTGCACCGTCAATGAGCATATTGCTGATATGTATGGCATCAATACCCGCCCCGTATCGGATTCTGAAATCTCTGCTGAAATATTCTGCCAGCTCCCCGTAAGCCATGTCGGCCGGCATGCAGCAGACAAGATAGTCCGGCTTCACGGCCTGCGCCAGCATATAGGAATAAATCCCGAAACCATTCGGCGTCAGGCTGTGGTAACGGATGAGCGCATCCGGCGCCTCCATCAGAATCACATCGGGAAGTATTTTCTTTTCTATTTCCTGCACCGTCTGATTGATTTTTGTAATTGCGATCGGCAAATCTAAGCATTCTTTGAAAAGGATGGAATAATCATAACATCCAAGCAGCGTGCACACTGGTTCATTGGTGATACACGCAACGGTCTTCCCACTGCTCCTCAGTTCCTCCGCAAGAGTCAATACCACTTCCAACACGTCTTCTCTTCCCGCAATGCCGCCCACAAGCACGACTGGTGTCCGAATCGGCTGATATTCCTGTCCGGACTGCACCTCGGGCAGAAGTTCGTCCGATATTAGCATCTGTATTTCCGGCATTTCTTTCCTCAGTTCTTTCACCCATTCATACTGCACTTCCATTTTGGTTCCAATGCCGATAACCTGTTTCCCCTGCTTCAACGCATGTTTTAATACCGTCTTCGTTCCCCCTGCCTGCGGCAGGTGACGCAGTGCCAGATATAGAACATCCCAATTTTCAAAGGCTTCCTCTGATTCCTGCTTCACCGAAATTCCGATATCCGGCTGATTACAGGCATATGCCGCATCCTTTCCGATTCCCCCGTATCCGTGGACTGCAATGACACTGCAAAGGGTATCCTTCTTCTGCATTGCTTCAAAATGCCGGACTATCGGAAGCAGTGCCGCATCATATGGGTACAGTGCCACTCTGCTCATTCTGTTTCCTCCGCTTTCGTTATTCTAAGCTGCTCCTTGTAGTATTCCCTGACTTCACTGAGCAGGATAATATCCTGAATCGTCCGTCTGGCTGCATACCGGGTGCCTTCACAATAGTGCAGCCTTTCCGCCGCGGAAAGCTGTTCCCCGCAACAGTCTGCTTTCTTGGCACACTGGTCACAGAAACGGAAACACCAGCAATTTCTGCAGGCATTCTTTGTCAGCTCCCCGACCTGCAGAATTTTTCCTGCTTTTTCAAGATCAAACCCTTCCGCCAGCGTACCGATATGCATGTTGGGAGAAGACTCGCTTACCCTCTCACATGGAAACAGACTGCCGTCCGTGTCCACAAACAGCCGGAGTTTTCCCGGAACACAAGGTCCCGACGGAATATCAATCGTATGTAGCGGAACTGCAAAATCGATTTTCTCCTTCTCGCTGCGCAGCCGGTCTATGCTCCTCATCGTCAGTGGCGAACATTTTTCTTCCGGAAATCTGCCCCATACCGAAAGAAAGGATAGGAAACGCTGGTATTCCTCTTTCCATACATATTCTTCGGAAAACTCAAGCGGTGTCCCGTCATAATCATTGTCCACCAGAGAGGCTGTTATCTGCCTGGGATTGATCGCATCACTGCTGCATATCCCGTTAATCTCATCGAAGTCATTTTTCGGGTCTATCACCATGCTGTAATGAATCTTTTCCCAATACGCAAGATGCTTCTCCTTTATATCCGCAAGCCGCTTCATGACAATATCATAGGTTCCCGTTCCATCTGCAAACACCCTGTTCTGATCCTGAATCTGTTTGGGTCCGTCCAGGCTCACCAAGAGGGAAACGTTATTCTGTTCCAAAAACTGTACATTCTCTTCCGTCAAAAGTGAGCCGTTGCAGGTCATACCAAACGTTAGTATTTTCCCTGCAAAACGGCTTTTTGCATATTCAATGATCCTTTTGATCAGACCGCTCTGCAGCAACGGCTCTCCCCCGTAAAATCCGATATTGACGCTCTCGCTGTCAATCGTGTGTTCCCAAAAGAAGTCCACTGCCCGCTTTGCCGTCTCCCATGACATGACCCTCTTGGAATGACTGCGCTGCCTTTCGTTTCTTTTTTCGGAGTAAATGCAGTACGTACAACGGAAGTTGCAGTCCTGCGTAATCTGCAGTGTCATCTGCGCCAGTTTACGCGTCAGTACTTCATTCAAAACCCCCATATACGGATGCTGAAATTGCTCAACCGGACTGATATCAGACAAATATCCCTGCTCTCTGAGCCTTTCCAGCTCTTTTGGCTTATCCTTCCCTATGTTTAATAGTTTACTTTTCACCGCGTCAAAAACATACCACGCGTTCGGTGTCTGAAACAATTGATACAATGCCATTATTCCTTCCCCTGTTCCCGTTATGTGAAATGGCTGCTTAACATACAGCGATCGTCACAAACATAATGCACATCTTTTGTAATGCAAATGTTTTAGTGGAGATTATTTATCATTCTAATGTTTATCTGTTTATTTTTTTAGTATTATAGCATGGCTCATTGCAAAATACAATTACTCAATTCATTTGGATTTTACGCGTTAGGCTACGGCCTTGTCCATGCGTCAGAACGGAAGAAACGAATTGCCACCTTTTCAGGCAGCATCCCGTCACAGGCAGGAAAATACAAAAGAGGTAATATCCGCCTCCGAAAGGCTCGGATATTACCCCTCATGCATCAACACAATCCTAATGTACATTCGGAATCATATACACCAATTCTCCATCCTCATTATAAATCATGTAGGTATCTACGGTATTTTCCGGCATATCGTCAAACGCCGGATCAGGATTTACCACAATCGTCATGACGTACTCGTCTCCAATTACCTTAGTGTCCTGAAAGCGCATCGGATTGTCAATCCCGGTCACTTCCGTATACGCCTCTTCGGTAAGCCCCCATTCTATGTTATCTCCGGTATCCAGATCAATCCGCCGCACCGGCAGAATATCATAGTAAATCGCCTCCGGCGTCAGAATCGCCGACCAGATCCAGTCATAATTAACAAATTCCTGATAATCTTCCCCCGTCAATATCGGATAAAAAGAAAGCGGCTGCACACAGGTATCCTTTTCAGAAGCATGATAAATCATGAATCCCTCCTGCTTTTTCTCCGAATCCTTATGATAAGTCAAAACAAGAATTTCTTGTGCTTCCGTATCGTAACACACATCTAACGGATACTCATTCGCGCCCTCAATGATCGTCAACCCGCTGATCAAAAGCTCCTTCCCATAATACACATCATACAACTGTTTTCCGCTTTCATCGGTGCCGCTGGGGGCGAACATTGTATCATCACTCGCAGAGCTATAAGCCGGGTGAAAATAAGAAGATTCCGAACCTTCTGCTCTCTCGTGGGCATAAATCTCCCGACAATAGATCGTTTCCTCTATCGGATCTACATAATAGTATCCCCCGTCGCCGGAATGAAACACGATCAACGTATCATCCTGTCCTATCTGCTCCCACTCTTCCTGAGACAGATCCCGTATTACCCGATTCTCTTCCTGTTCCGATATCTCTGTCGGCTGTGCCTGCTGCTCGTTCTCTGATGTCCCTGACATCTGTCCGGAACCACCGTCGTCTCCCTTTACCAAATCTGTGGAAGGTTCCCCATTTGACTGCTCTGTCAGCAGTGTATCCCCATTTTCCTTCGGTGTTTCTCCATTTCCGGAATCCGGTTCCGCAACAACAGTATCCGACAGGTTTGCAGCAGTCTCGGGTTTCTTTTCGCCACAGGCGGCCAACATCGTAACCATAAGTAAAAAAGGGACAAATTTCCAATACTGCTTTTTCACAGCTCTCATAAGACCCCTCCTCTCATAACCGTTGTTTTAAGATGCTTTGTCATAAAATTCTTTTGCCATTTAGGCTCTCACTAAATCAATTTTTGAAAAAAGTGCAGTTGTTGCAGATCAGGAAAATATACCATGATCAGCATATCCGATTGCGATTGCTTTTCATATTTGATCCATGCATGCCTTTCCTCAAAATCAGGCAGATACTCGTCCTCCGTTTCCAGATCGTCACAAATCGTCATGCAGAAAGATTCCACCTCAGGACTATTGCCAACAAGAAACCGCAGATTGATCTCCCCACGCTCTACGCTATAGATAGTATGCCTGATTCCATCTCCGTGAAAGCCGCGGGGCGTATGCTCATCATATAAAAGCTCCATATGATCCGGCAGGGAAATGTCCCATGTGACCTCGTACATTTTCTTCTCACTGAAACGAGAACGTCCTATTAAATACAGGGTAACCGGCAGGATCACAAAGCAAAACAGGAGAAAGAAAATCTGAAACGCCAATATGCTGATCGTCCTCTTTTCCTCTTTCATCATTCAGAATGCCCCCCCATTGTTATCTTAATACACCTGCTTCTTATTAATTTTGGCATCCTGCACCTGTCATTGTCAAGTATATCTCTTCTATATTATTGAAAATCTCTTCGATCTCCTCTTTGGTAATTTTCTTTCTTATTCCGCTTACCCAGCTACCTGTATGTTCACAATTTTCGGACAGAAGTTCTTCTGTAGAGCATTCCCCACATAACGATCAAAATAAAAGCGGGAATCCCGACAGTCGCAAACACCGGAAGTTTCATAAGGCAATTTCCCAGTAAGGGACTGTAAAGCATCAAAAAAGGTGCGGCCGCTTCCACCAGCATCAAAACGCCAAAAGGCAGCGCCAGCAATACAAATCCAAGCATAACGGTATTCATAACACTCTTCAGTTTTTCGGAGAGAAAGCAGACGATAAATCCTCCAAAATTCAGAAACAGGAAACGAAACGCAGACAGAAGCAGCAAATATCCGCCGAGCGTCATATGATCCCCATACGCATGTAACGATCTTAAACATCCGACCGGATAAAAAAACTCTTCTGCTGAAATCTGATACGTTTTTACAACATTCAGCAAAAACGGCAGGTACGCCAGAAACAGGATCGCTCCCCCGATACATGCACTGATTCCCACCCTGATCATCTCTGCCCGTTTTCTTCCGTACAACGTCATACGGCACAGTCTGCTCATATGGAGCTGGTCGTCCGGTCCATAAATCTGCGTTGCGCAAAGAACCATAAACGCCATCATTTCAAAGGCAAGAAACGCATCCTTTCCGTTTCCCGCCGATGCTGTCAATTCTTCATAAGCCGGCTCATACACCATATAGTTCAAATGATTTTCACGTAAATAAACACAGTAATCCAGCACCCGGCAAAAAGCTTCATAGGCTTGCAACTGTTTCTCAAAATCCGCTCCCAGCCCTGCCGCAGTCTGATCCTGCACATTCAGAAGTTCTGCAAACCGCTCTTTTTCCTTTTCTATATATGCTTCTTTTTCGGGTGTCAGCTCCCCCGAAAGAACGTCCAGATACTGCCTGTAACAATATTCCGTATAGTTGTAATACCTGGCTGCTTCCCCCCTGTATAAATACCCCTGCAAAAGTCCCAGTACCACCAGGATCAGAAGTACCTTCCGATCAATGAAGAGTTTTCTGAGTTCATTGAGCAGGACTCCCCCGCACTCATCCAGCCGATGGAGTCCGCGTTTTGGACGCCGCCATTTCAATACGAATACTCTATGTCGTAATACACGGCTTTTTTTCTGATCTGCTCCCCTTAACAGAAAAAAAATCAGAACAGCGATTCCAAAAATCAAAACCACCCCATACGCCGCCGCAAGATTCACAGGATATTCAAACAGATTGAGATTGCGGTAAATACAGAACATATCTTGCGTCTGCAAAAGACCATAGGGCAGCAGATATTTGAACACACCTGCATAGGAATCCCCCGAAATCTGTCCATACGTAAGACAACTGCCCCCGATCACAATTCCTGATACCAGAATCGTGGCGGTAGAAGTATGCACTTTCCCCGCAAAAAAGCCAAAAAGAAGCATACACATACTGTATGCTAATAGCTTAACGATTAAAAAAAGAATCAAAAATTCCCATACCCTGACAGGCCACGCCGTCTGCCGGAACATGGATACCGAGGGCAAAAATCTCGTAAGGTCCCCAAGCCCATACAATTTCCATGAAATAAAGAGAGTCCCCCCGTACAAAAACAATTCAATCAATAGGCAGACAAAAACGCCCGCCGCCGCTTTCACGGCAACAAGGCTTTTTCTTCCCCTAAAACAGGAGCGCAGAAGATTCTGCATCCCCTCCTCCTGATCTTTGATCCAAATAGAAAACACTGCGTAAATGATCAAAATGAGCGCAAAAAAATCTGTGAGCGTTGATGTAGAAAAAAGCTCTATGCCCAAAGAGGGTGAGGGCTGCACGATCACCGACTCCATTTTTTCATAGACCCTGATCGTCTTTTCCCGGTTTCTGGCCGAATATCCGCTTTCGTTATCTCGAAATATGGAAATGCTCCCGGTCAGCTCCGCTGTCTCCCGCATATTGCGAAGGTAATCCGTATAGCCGATAATTCCCTCCAGTTCATTCACTATTTGTTTTTTAACAGCGGCTTCTTTGATATATCCGGCAAAAACAGCTTCCTGAGCTTCCTGCTTTTCCCGCTCATATACGGTCAGAATATCCGATGTTTCCAGCTCTTTCTGTACCTGTTCCCACGTTTCTTTATATCCGCCTTCTCCGTGATAGGGCGTTGTTCTTATCTCGTTATAATAGATCAACAGTACGTTCAGAACGCAGAGCGACAGCAGTATCAATATAAATTTTCCGGTAAAGATCTTTTTGATCTCACTTCCAAACATGCGCATCACTCTTTCTCTTCCTCTTTTTCCTCAAACACACGAAGATAGATGTCCTCAAGTGAAAACTTCCCCTGATGCCAGCCGTCTATGTATTCCGGAAGCGCAAGCAATTTTCCCCTCTTTAAAAGCAATATCTCATCCGCTGCTTTTTCAATATCGGATACCACATGAGTCGCAAACAGGATGAGCTTATCCCCGGAGAGCTCTTTTATGATATTACGGATCTCAATCCGCTCTTTCGGGTCCACGCCCGCCGTCGGTTCGTCCAAGATCAAAATTGCCGGATCGCCCAACAGCGCCTGTGCCATCAACAGCCTCTGCTTCATGCCTCCGGAATACTCCCGGATCTTTTTATTTTGGTGCTCCGTCAGATTCAGCTTCTTAAGCAGCTCCGGTATTTCCAGCTTGGCAGTCTTTTTATCCACACCCTTTAGCGCCGCCATATAATATAAAAACCTTTTCCCAGTAAACGTCGGATACAGATTCTGCTGCTGCGGAACAAACCCGATATTTTTCAGATACCGGATTCCCAGCTTCTGTATATCGGTTCCGTCCAGACAAATACAGCCCTCATCCGGCAGCAGATTTCCCGTCATCAGATTCATCAATGTGGTCTTGCCCGCTCCGTTCGGTCCCAAAAGCCCGTAGATTCCTTCATGGAAACAATATTCAAATCGGTCAAGGGCTGTAAATTGTCCATACCTCTTTGTAACCTTTGATAGTTTCAATTCCATATAAGGACGCTCCTTCATAACCTATGGGAATTTTCTCAATCCAAAAAGAACCGCGCACACGCGCCAACCTCTTTTTACGGCAGCAATTGATTCAGCTTAGAAAGAACTTCCTCAATCCCTGCTTCCTCAAGCTCCTGCCTCAGCTGCTCCACCGTTTGGTCCACATCCTCATAATCCCCGTCCCAAAGCCCTCTGTATTTCTCATAAACAGCAATGATCGCCATAATATCCGGGTCCGAATACAGGGTGTGTATTCCATATAATACTTCGGGGCTGAACTCGACGCTGTCATTGCGCTCAGCATAAATCTCCGCCTTATTCTCCGGTTCCAGTCCTGTGGGCAGCGTGATCATCTTATTGGCGATGGTTGTCTGCGCATATGGACTCATACCTCCGTTTTGTAAGATCACGAGATTGCCGGTTACCGGATCGACCTGATAATGCTCCCCCTCGATTCCATAGGTCAGAAGATTCGACAGCTCCGGCTCCGTAGCGACTAAGCTTAGAAATTCTAACGCTTCCTCGGGATGTTCCGACCAGGATGCGATCCCCGTCACGGCATTTAAGGCATAAATTGCTGCCTGAGGCTTCGACAAAAGCACATCGACGTCCGTCACAACGGCGCCGTATAAACACCTGCCGTCATAAAGCTTCCGTAAATTACAAGACGTCACCGCAAAAATAAAATTGCCGTTCAAAAACTGCGTATAGGGATCCTCCGTAAAATCACCGCATAGTTCCCTGCATTCCCTGATGGTTCTCCAGTCCTGTATCAACCGTTCTTCCTCCGCTGCGCTTACCGCACGGAAATGATCGTTCTCCCGAACAAAATAAAGACCATGAAACCCATAACATACCGGAATATAGCCCTCCATACTGCATAACGCCGTAGGGTCTGCGAACAGGCCGCAGACTCCGGAAGGCACTTCCTTTCGATCCATCAGTTCTTCCAGTGCCGACTTGACATCCTCCAAAGATACATTTTCCCTTTCTGAAAGATCCGATACATATAACGGATTCGACATCCATACACTGTCATAGACTAACTGTTCATCCGCCGTCCGATAACCATATATATCCTCCCCATACTGCATGGTGGTCCAATATGATTCACTGAACGCGTGATATAACCGCTGTCCGCTTTCCGTTTCCGTAAGCAGGGAAGTTAAGGGCATCAGCAGCCCGTCCTGCACCGCCTGATCGTATGCAGGCACTTCACCTGCATACGAAGATCCCGTAAAAAGAATGTCCGTTGCTTCTTTGGTTTCATATCTTTCCCGTATGATCCGGTTATAATCCGTAATATCCCGCGCTTCTTCCAGCCCGACCGAAGCTGCCTCAACCGTAAAATTGCAGTGGTACTTTTCCTTCAGCAGTCTGTTCAACTCCTGTAGGGTTTCCTCGGCAATTTCTCCATACGCAGAAAAATACACCCAGGTCAATGTCACTTCCTGATCTGTACTTTCGGCGCCGTCCCCCGCCGCCTCATTGGGATCTTTCCCACAGCCGGCGCACAGAAATAAAAGTGCCATAAACACGCACAATCCCCTTTTGAATGGATTCCGTTTCATTCACCCCACGCCTCCGTTTTATGTATGTTTCTCTTTGAAGAAATGTAACTCACTTTCAAGGAATCTCATGCTGTGCAATATAATTATCCTTACCCGCAAGAAAATCGGTAAGCCGGATCACCTGTATCGCCTCTCCAAAAACCAACACATTTTCTCCTACGATATCCGCAACCGGTCCCTCTGTACCCGTTCTTTCCATCTCCTTGATCTCTCCGCTCTCATAATCTAAATAAAGATCAATAAACTTTTCCGCATCTCTAAGGTAATACTGAAGAAGAAATCCCGAAGCCGCCGCCCGCACATCGAAATTGGTTTCCGGTATGTTATAGACAGACTCATCCGCTCCCTCTGCATCTACCCGACGCAGCTCGCCGTTCTCTACATAATAGAGGTTCTCTCCACACATTCCCGCAAAGCGTTTGTTTTCCTCTATTTGAAAAACAGGCTCGCTCTCCCGCGTCTCAAGGTTCATCCGATAAACCTGCCCCTCATTTTCCGGCGCGGCGACATCCAGCTCATACCCCATCTCATAATACAGGTTTTTCTCATCCACATACAAAATGCTGATGATACCAATATCCTCATGGATGTCCGTGAGACTGCCGTAGGTACCATCCGTCAGATCCACATACGCAAGGAAGATCGCATCTTTCAATTCCAGAGTCTCTTCCTGCTGCGTAATCTGATTTGCCACATAGTAGATTCGGTCGTTGCAGGCAATCCATTTGACCGCTTGATAATAACTGTAGGGAATTTCCGCAAACTCCTTCCACTCACTCTCGGAAACGCCTTTTTCATACACGAATGTGGAATCAAAATTTGTCACAAGGGCATACAGCCTGTCCCCGTAAATCATGGTTTCAATTATATCATCCCAGGGAAGCGCCGCATCGCAGTAGGGATCCGGGTTATTAACCGCGGAATAGGGGACATGCACGCAGTTCGGCTTCGTACACAGGACAACATCCTCCCCCGTGGCATAATCGACAAAACAAAGAATCCCGTCTTTTTCATACAGGATCCCGCTTTCCGAATAACAATCAAATATGATCGACCTGGCGGTAAACCGGTCGCTTTCCCCAACAGAACCGGCTGTGGTTTTCCCACAGCCGGTTAACAAAACTGATAACAGCAATATCATGCATTTGCCCCGCAAGAATGTTCTCCTCATATCCCTGCCCCCGCATTAAAAACCTAACGATATTAATCAATAGATATGAATTTATTTTACCATGCACATTGGTTACCGTCAACAAATCCTTTACATCTTAACTCCCTGAGCTTGTCTGGGTCGGAATCGTCGTACCGCCGACCGTCGCGTCATGAGTCGCAGAAATATAGCTTGAGGAACATCCGGTCGCCGCGCAAAAGTTAAGAGAAGCCGCCGTTGCATTTTTAGCCGTATTGGTCTGCGGACCTACTTCCATATAATTTCCATTATAATGAGAGTGATATTCTGCACTGACCGAAGCTGTTCCCGTACCGCCCCCCGCAATCGAGGTATTTGCATATCCTGTTTTAGTGGTAACACTACTGCCGTAACCTACGATGATATTGCCTGATCTGTAGGTGCCGGAACCGGCGCAGACATTGAGCCCCATCCCGAACAGCAATGTTGCTGAAAGACATAATACGATGCCCAGTTTCCACCCCATCACTTATAGTCCTTGAAAATCTTTTCAATCTCCTCTTTGGTAAACTCCCTTCTTGTTCCGTTTATCAAAAATTGAAACGAAAGATTAAATAGGAGGATGAACACAAACGGGATCACGCCGAAAAATCGTCCCTCTGCCGGCACCTGCATGTCCGCCGGTAACCTCACCTGGCTTTGATAATAAGCGACATATCCCGGATTCGCCTCAAAAAAGTATGCGAAAACCCCGTAACAAATATCTGTAATAACTGATATAATGCCAAACACAACAAACTGCTCTTTAAGAGGCCACTTGTTTACCGCCTTCCAAAAGAGCATGGCGTTGACCGCGGCTGGAACCAAATACGCCATCCAAACCACCATTACGATTGAAATGTGAAATCCTGCATAATATAAAATCGTAAAAAATAACATATGCAAAAGCATGCCCAGTATTTCCAGCAACGCAATTTTCTTTTTCATCTTCATCCCCCCTGCCTTCTTTTCACTATCCGCGCCTTATCACTTTTTTGCGTTTCTTCTGTATTTTCCATTGTAATTACCATTTAATAAAAGAGCCATGACGTTTTCGGAAATATTTAGTGATTTTTCCAAAAACGTCATGGTTCTTTCTTCATAGTTCTTTTATACTTTGCTTGAAACTGGTCATGTATTTCATGCAAAGCGTGAAATCATTCCCTAATACAAAGGAGGTCTCCGTATGAATTTCAAAAAACGTATTATTGCATTATGTCTGGTCACTGCCGCAGCTCTGTCCCTGGTATTTGCTGCACCCGCCAAGCAGGCAAAACATGCCGATGGCGGATCGGCAATTCTCCTGTGTGATCCCTATGAAGAAAGCGACTATAAACGCTGCTAATACCACTTTTGTTCTTCTCTGCTCAGCTTTTCGTAGGATCGTTTGGGTATTTCCGAATTTTTTCCAAACAGCTCTTCACAATAAAATGCATATCGATAATAACGTAATGCGAATGCCTTGTCACCAAGGCATTCCTTTGCGTTGGCAATATTGTTGACAAATAACCCCATATCGGACATTTTGCGGCTCACAAAGCACAGGGCAATGCCTTCCCGGGAATACTGAATACACTCCTCGTAATACCCCGATGTTGCAAGCATGATACTTAATTGTGCCAAAATACCCAGCAATGTCCGAAAATGAAATTCCGGTCTTACGGCGCTCTTTTTATAATATCCATACAGCCTTTCCGCAAGGTAGATGCCATCCTCATTCTTTCCGTTTTGGCGCAGGACAGTCGTCATCTGCGTTAAAATAGAAATCTCCGTACTGGCAAAGACCGTACACCAAAACGCTTCCGGCCATTCCCGCACATGCTCCGTCAGCACAAAATCCGGTATCGTCAGCTTCAGGAGCGATAACAGCCTCTCCATCCGCTCCCCGCACGGGATTCCGGACTGAACTAATTCTATGATATAGCAGATTTCTCCGAGATACTGTCGGTTATAGCAGTTTTCCATATCCAGCCGCTGTTCCAGCTGTTCCGCGGCTTCCTTCGCTTTCTGCCACTGTTTGGTCTCGATCATCCAGTCTAAGCGAAACCGTTCCTCCAGCAGGCGAAAGTCATCCGCCTCGATCATACTGTAATAATAGTCCTCCCGCACCGCCAGCTTCTTCGCCAGCGCCTTAAAGTTCCTCCGGCTTGGCGCGCGCTTTCCCGTCACAATCCTTGAGAGTGTCTCCGGCGTGCAGATATCCTCGCTCAGCGCCTCCTGCGAAATCCCTCTCTGCCGCCTCCTTCGCTCAATGACCTCTCGTAACAGCTCCGGCTCCTGCCACAAATCCCACACATGCCACTCGTCTCCCCGGCCCGTCAAGGCAGAATGGGGCGCCTCTGCAATCTGCGCGCTTCCCCGGCTTTCCACACACGCGCCCTCAAATATCCCGCCGTCAGAGTGCAGTTCTTCCCGCATCGCATACCAAGACGCAAGCTGTACCTTCCGTTTCGCTACTTCCTCCGCTTTTCCCAGCTTCTCCGCTGCTTCGATGTACGCGCCGAGCACCTGCTCCCCACAGACAAAATAGCGCAGAGACATCATCATGGAAAATGCCTGTTTTGAGATCGTATAAATCTCCTCATAGCGTTCTTCTTTCAGGAAATACGGCAGACATTCCGCCACCAGCCTCGGATAGACCTTCACCCGTTCCTGTTCATCCTCAAAATGGCGGTACGCATAATGCACTAGAAATTCAAGCAATTCAGCCGATATCGCCTCATCCCCCAAGCACTCCTGCCACAGAAGGAGCGCGTTAATCTCCTGCACGCACAGCACACTCTGCGGGCGCAGCTTTCCCGTAAAGCCGGGAATCGTCGCGCGGATGGCGCGGTAAAAAAACGCCGCCGCGCCCGCCCGGTCTCCCCTGATCCTCTCCTGCAGCAGTCCACACATCATCAGATAAAACTGCTCCTGCAGCGGCTCATTCAGCTCCTTGTCCGGAATCTCCCGTTCAGAAAGCAGGCGTTCCGCTCCCTCCCAGTCCATATCCACAACCAGATTGAGCAGGCGCAGCCTCCAGTCAAAATAGCGATATTCCGCATCTGTCAGAAGGGATACAAACTTATCGGGCGACTTTCCCAATCTCTGCATCATCGCAGACAGGAGCAGCCTGTCCATACGCCGCTCCCCGTTAATATACCGCGAGAATGCGGCATTGGAACAAAGCCCTCTGCACAGCTCCGACTGATTGGCATTATGCTCCTCTATCGTTTTGTTCAGCAAATCCAACAGCGTTTGTTTCATGGTGTTTCCCATTTTCTCATAACGTAAAAATTTTCCCGCGATGCCGCTCTTCATATCACACGATCCTCGGCATCTTTCCATCACGCACGTCACTTTATGCCGCTCATCATAGGATCATTTCAAAATACAGATTGACTGCGCAGGCATCACGAGCACGCCGTCGATAAGCGTGATGACTTCCCCGTTGAGGGTCAGATAACCGCGGATCTGCATATCGGCAAGCTCCGTTCCCGTAAGCGTCACCTGAATCTCTTCTTTGGAATTGTTATATACGATGCCGATTGTGCTTCCTTCATAGGTTTTTGTGATCGCTGCCTGACCCGCGTCACATAACGACTCCACGATCGCAATGGTTCCTCTCGCAATCTCCGGATTTTCATTGCGCAGCCTGATTGCTCTTTTATAATAATTTAAGATACTTGCTTCGTCAATAAGCTGCTCCTCCAAGCCCGGAAATGCAGACGTGATTCCGCTATCCGCGTCCTTGGGTCCGTTCGTCATTCCTGTCATATCGGTATCCGACCAGATCATGGGCAGCCGCTTATTCTCATCCTTTGTGCCGGAGCTTTTCATGCCGATCTCCTCTCCGTAGTACACAAAAGGACTGCCGTTCATCATCATCAACAAACCGCACGCCATTTTCAGATCATCCGGATTGCTCAGCAGGACATTGGACACCCGTCCCATGTCATGATTCGTGATAAACGGCGCGTCGATGTAATCCGTATTCGCCTCGCTGAACATTTCCTGATAGCGCAGCATATCCTTGACAAAGCTGCTCGCCGTATAAGTTCCGCGCGCCGCTTTGACCAGCTTTCCTTCCGCTCCCGCCGCATCAAAATTGAACATACTGGGGGTCTCGCTCTCATAATAACCCTGAATGGTGTTAAGCCCCGCCCATACCTCGGATACCATATAAAAATCGGGATTTAGTCCCTTACAATAAGAGTACAGCCAGTTCAGTGCTTCCGTATTAAAGGTGGTATCCCCTTCCTCGAAGTGCAGGGCCGCATCCATACGGAATCCGTCAACCCCCATGTCAATCCAATATTTTGCGACGTTCTCAAGCTCTCCCCGCAATGCCTCACTGCTTAAATTTAAGTCCGGCATCTCCGACCAGAATACGCCTTCATAATACCAGTCGCAGCCGCTGACCTTATAATAATCACTGTTCACCTTTTCTTTTGCAAAATGATAATATTCCACATACGGGCACTCCGCAGGATCCGGCTCCGCGCCTTCCTCAAGACCGCGCAGATACGCACAGGCATCCAAAAACCACTGATGCTTTGAGGAGGAATGATTGATCACCACATCAATGACGACACGGATTCCCCTTTTATGACACTCATCCACCAGACGCTGAAAATCCTCCATCCCGCCATATTCGCTGTCAATCTCATAATAGTTCGTAACATCGTATTTATGATAGGTCGTGGATGACATGATCGGCATAAGCCATATCCCGTTAAATCCCATATCGGCGATATAGTCCAGCTTTTCCGTCACGCCGTTTAAATCCCCGATTCCGTCGCCATCCGAATCGTAAAAAGAGTATACAAAAATCTCATAATAATTTCTGTAATTATCATCAATGATATTGAGCTCCTGCTCATACAGATAACCGGTCTGATCAACCGAGTCTTCCGATCCTTCCTGTCCCGTCTCTCCCTCCTGATCGATCTGCTCTGTCGGCATTTCCTGTCCTTCTTTTTTGCTGCAGCCGACAGGCAGCCCCATGATCAGCGCTGCGACTAACGTCATGCAAAGTAGTCTTTTTTTCATATCTTTCTCCTTTCCCAATACCCACGAACTGCGGCATCGTGCCGCAGACGTTTTATCTATAAACAACTCTAACACAATTTTGCTTTTCATAACAGCCCTATAAAACATACATTGTTCAGCACATTGCTAAAATCGGCAGCCCCCATACGGAGACTGCCGATTTTTATTCCCGCGAGCAATGAGCCAAGCGGTTGCGCAGCAGACATTGGGCGAATGCCGCGAGGGTGAAACACCCCGCAGCAAGCTGCGGGGTATTTCACTTGAATGCTGTGCATAACTCAAATGGTTTCCGGTATCAGCCCTTGACTGCACCACCGGTCACACCTTCCACATAGTACTTCTGCAATGCCATGAACAATGCCGTTACGGGTACGGCTACCAATACGCCGCCCGCGCAGAACCTTGTGAAATATCCCTGATAATCGTTCGTATTCACCCATCTCTGCAATGCGACCGCAACGTTGTAGCCCTTCTCATAACCGAACGCTACATAGGAAGCAAATACATAATCACACCAAGGCGCCATAAATGCAACCAACGCAGTGTAAATAATGATCGGTTTTGAGAGAGGAACGATCATGCCGATAAAAATCTTCGCCCTCGATGCGCCGTCGATTCTCGCCGCTTCGTCCAAGGACTTCGGAATCGTATCGAAATAGCCCTTGCACACATAATAACCCATTCCGGAACTTGCTACCGAGATCAAGATCAAGCCCGGTACTGCTCCGGCCTGCGTCAAGCCCATCTGCTTTAACAGGAAGTATAAGCAGATCATCGTAAGGAAGCCCGGGAACATGCCCAGTACCAGCCACAGGTTCATTAACGCTCTGCGCAGCTTAAAGCGCATTCTTGAAAGTGCATAGCTGACGCATAATACAAAGACTGTCTGACCGATTGCAACAAAGATCGCAATAATCAGGGTATTTCCATACCATCTTAAAAAGTTGCTCTCGCCGCTCAATAAGAATGTATACGAATCAAGCGAAAAATGCTTCGGGAGCAGGTAATCGACCATTCCGCCGAATTCCACTTCCGGTTTATAAGAACGGAAGCTCTGCAGAACCAGACATACGAATGGAAACAGCCAAACGATGCTGATCACAATCAATATTGCATAGACGATTGCATTGGACAGCTTTTTATGCTGCTTGTGCAGCTTCTTTTCCTCTTTCATCATTGGAAGCCCTCCTCATCTCTGACTGACGGCAGAATATTATATACTGCTACCGATACGACCGCCGTGACTAAGAATACCATAATACCGATGACCGCCGCCATCTTATAGTTCGTATCATTCACCGTCATCTTATAGAGCCATGTCACAAGCAGGTCGGTATATCCCGCTCCTCCCGTAAGCTCCAACGACTGCGGTTTTCCCTGACTGAGCAGGTAAATGATGTTAAAGTTATTCAGGTTACCCGTAAACTGCGTTAACAGATACGGTCCTGTTACGAACAACATATAGGGGAGCGTGATCTTCCGAAATGTCTGGAACGGACTTGCGCCGTCGATCTTCGCGCTCTCGTACAACTCCTCCGGGATATTCATGAGAAGACCCGTTGTGATCAACATGACATACGGAATTCCGACCCATAAATTGATAAGCAGGATCGTCGGTCTCGCCCAAGACGCTTTCGTCCAAAAAGGAAGCGCTGTTTTGATCCAGCCCCACTTCATCAAATAGGAGTTGACCAAACCGTCCGCCGCAAACATCTTGCTGACATACAACAGCGATACAAACTGCGGGATCGCGATCGTCATGACAAGAATGGTACGCCACATTTTCTTAAATTTAATACCTTTTTTATTGATGAGGATGGCAACCGCCATTCCCAAGAAGTACGTCAGGAAGGTCGCACAAAACGCCCAAACCAACGTCCAGTTTAACACCGTCACAAACGTTTTTCCGAATCCGCCGGTGCTTAGAGAAAAGATATTCTTGAAGTTTTCCAGCCCCACCCATGTAAACAGATTCGTCGGTGACTGATGATTCGCGTCATAATTGGTAAATGCCACACAGATCATGAATACGATCGGCAGCAAAATAAATAAGAATACACCCGTTACCGGCACCGCCAGCAGCGTCTTATCAAAATGTTCATCCAACAGCGAGTGTAAATCCTGCTTCACTGTCGCAAGTTTTCTGCCTTCCTTGAGGCGCTTTTCCTCATTCATGTTCACACGGACATTGATTCTCCACGCAAACAGAAAAGCCACAAGAACAAACAGACTCAATACACCAAATAACAATATGAAAAAGCTGTTATCACCATACGTATATACATAATTTTCATCAAAACCGCCCTGTACGGTTCCGAGCGTTCCGATGTCTTTCAAATATTTCGCGCCGACTACGACCATATACCAGATAAATGCAATCTCGGTTGCAAGAAATGCGACGCCTCTTAAAATCTGTCCCCTCATCAGCGGTCCGAAGCCCATGATGAGAAATGATACCTTCGTCTTCCAATCTCCATGTACAAAGGTCTGCCCGATTTCTTTACAGTCCTTTACCGGCACCTGAAGTACACCCAAAATCTTTTTCCCAAGACCCTTTTTCGTTTTTTCCATCCTTGACCCCCTCCGGCTCCCGCGCTACGGAAGAGCGCTCATTTTTTGCCTGAAAGTCGGGCGCGGAGGGGTTTCCCCCTCCTGCCCGTATTCTTACTGCTTTCCTGATTTCTATTGCTCTGTCAGTCTGTCAAATAACCGTTCCTATTTTACTGACCTGCATAGGACTGCTCAAGCTCCTGGAAGCCCTGCAATACATTCATCAGCTCGTCATCGCTCATATTGTTATAGGTTCCTGCGATCACGTCATCTCCAAGACTCGTTGCATCCTGCCAATAAGCATCCGGATACTGTCCCTGCGGAATTGCATTTGCCAGCTGTGCTGCCAATGCTGCAAGCGCCTCATCAGACTGTACCGCCTCGCTGCCCTGTGCCGTTAAGTTGGAAGGACCCCAGCCTACTGCTTCATATCTTGCGATCTGGGTATCTGCATTCGTCAGATACTGAGCCAATGCCAGACATACGAGCATCTTGCCCTGCTCTGTCTGCGGCTTAACACCTAAGAGCTTGAATCCACCGAAACCGCCCATCTGGAAGGTCTCGCCATCTACCGTGAAGGTCGGAAGCTTCGCACATGCATAGTTCTCACCAAAGAGATCCTTTGCCATACCGCTGTCCCATGTTCCGTCGATGATCGCGCCGACATTTGTTGCGCTGTTCAGAGAAGAGCCGTTTACAAATGTGCTGTTGCCAGCCAGAGCGATCATTGCCTTTAACGCTTTCACACCGTTATCCGTCGCATAGGTGATATTGGAGGAAACCAGTGCACCGCTATCATCCGTATCATAAGTCAGAGTACAGCCTGCTCCAAAGAAGAACGCGGTCTGATACCAGCCGGAGTTGATCTCCATGTAGAAGTTCTTGCCTGCTGCAGAGCAGTCTGCAAGGATCTGATCCAAGGTGCTCGGATCCGTAACGACACTGCTATCATAATATAAGAAATAGCCGTTATCGGATGTCAGCGGGAACGCATAGATCTGATTACCCATCTTTGCAGCGTTAACCGCACCCGCATCGTTCTCGCTCTCAACAAAGCTTGCATAATCACCTGTGATCGGTGTTAATGCGCCAGCGGATACAAGACGTCCTAACTGATCCTGTGCGAAACCGTAAATATCAGCGCCGCCCTCTACGTCTGCGATGATATTACCTGCCGCATCACCCTCACCGGTCGGCTGGATGTCTACCGTGTAGCCTGCCATCTCCGGATGAGCTGCAAAGAACTCATCTGCCTTCTGCTGTGTGAACTCTGTTACTGCCTCTGCAACCCAGATCGTGATTACGCCTGAGCCGTAGTCAATGTCCGCAGGAGCACTGCCCTGATCGTCATTGCCTGCATCAGGAGCGCCGCCCTGATCATCATTGCCGGATGCTGCCGGCGGGTTGTCGTTACTGCTGCCACCATCGTTGCCTTTGTTGTCGTCTCCGCCTCCGCATGCTGCAAGGGATAATACCATTGCTGCGGAAAGGAGCATTGCCAATAATTTCTTTTTCATCTTTCTCCTCCTAGAATTTTCTTGTTGATATGAATGCCATATCAAGTTACCTGTTTATCATAAAATGCATTGCTGCATTTTACTTCATTACTTACGGTCATACCGCGCTCAACGCGGTGTTTCCCGTCCATTTAGTATTTAGGTAATCAAAGATTACCTAAATACTAAATGGAGTACGTACTCTTTTTAGCGGTACTGCTTTTCTGTGCGTTTTATCTGCGGTACACGATAGCAAGTGTCCGAAGCCACTCGCGGCGCTCTTCAGATAATTCTTTTTTTCCAAGGCGCCAACGCCAGTTTGTCCCAATCGTTGCGGGAAGATTCGTGCGCGCTTCCATGCCGAGCTTTAGCAGATCCTGCATTTGAAAGATCGCAACATCTGCGACACTTCCGTATGCCAGCCGGATGATCGCGTCCACAATCTCCTCTTTATTATTTATATTAAGATAATTATATAAAAACGCCAGTTCATACTCGCACTTTTCATTAAAAAATCCCATAAGAGGCTCGTTATCATGTGTGCCCCCGTATACAACCATGTTACTATTTGGATAATTGTGCGGTAAAAACTCATGATCGGCGTTTCCGTCAAAAGCAAACAGCAGGATTTTCATGCCCGGCCATCCCGTACGCTGCACAAGCCGCTTCACTCCCGGAACAACAACGCCCAGATCCTCGACGATCATCCGGCTTTCTCCAAGCGACTCCGCCATCGCATCCGTCAACTTCTTACCGGGACCCTTCCGCCAATGCCCGTTCCTCGCATGGGTATCTTTTGCAGGAACGCTGTAATAGCGAACCACCCCGATAAAATGATCGAACCGGATTACGTCATAAAGCTTTGCGTTCGCCTTGATCCGCCTGCGCCACCACGAAAAATCTTCCTGCTCCATCTTATCCCAGTCATACAGCGGATTGCCCCACTTCTGCCCGTCATCCGAGAACGCATCCGGCGGACATCCGGCAACAAGCTCTGCCTTCCCGCTGTGGTCCACCTGAAACAATTCCCGGTGCTCCCACACATCCGCGCTGTCCATCGAAACATACAACGGGATATCGCCAATGATACGGATGCCGCGGCTGTTCGCATAACTGCGGAGTTTTCCCCACTGGGTAAAAAACTGATACTGGCAAAACTTCCAAAACGAAATTTCATCTGCAAGCCGCACCCGGTATTCCTCTAATGCTTTCGATTTCCGATCGCGGATGTCCGGCTCCCATGCCGTCCATTCCACATTGCCAGAAAACGTTTTCAAAGCCATATAAAAAGAATAACCGTCCAGCCAGTTCTCCTGCTCCCTGCAAAACTCCCGAAACGAAACATCCTCCGTATCAAACCGTTCAAATGCTTTCTTCAATACCGGAAACCGATTCTCAAACAGGATTCCATAGGATACATCTTCCTCGTCATCCCCCCATGAGAACGCCTCGATCTCCTCTGCCGTCAGCAGCCCGTCCCCTTTCAGAATATCCAGATCAATATAATACGGATTGCCGGCAAACGCGGAAAACGACTGATAAGGGCTGTCTCCGTAACTCGTCGGACCAAGCGGTAGCACCTGCCAATATTTTTGATGCAGATCCACAAGCAGATCTACAAATTCATACGCCGCTCTGCCGAATGTGCCGATTCCGTATTTGGAAGGCAGGCTGGCCACCGGAAGCAATATCCCGGCTCCTCTTGTCAGCGATGTCCCTTTCACTCTGCTTTCCTCCTCGAAAATCGCGCTCTTTCTTTTCTGACTGTTTTTCGGATTGCGAAAACCTTTTCCAATTGTTTTCGCTTATTTTCGTTCCTTTTGTAAATTTAGCACTTTTTCCATTTAATTGCAAGCTCTTTTGCGCAATTTTTCTGGATTTAGTGTTATTCTATAGCTTTTTTATGGTAATTTTGTGTATTTTTTACAAAATTTTTTCGCATATTTTCGTTTTTGCCTTATTTAGTTGATTTTTTTACATTTGGTAACTATAATTACTATTAAATTGCAGATTCGAAAGGGCGTGACAACACCTATGGCAACAACGATCAAAGACATTGCGAATCGACTTGGCGTCTCTATCAGCACCGTCTCTAAGGGTCTGAACGGCGCGAGCGACATCAGTGAAGATCTTCGTCAGTTTGTCCTCGATACTGCCATTGAAATGGGGTATCAGACGAAGAAAATGAAAAAAGCGGAAAATAAAAAGCTTGCTCTTTTTATAGAAAATATGAACTACGATACGCCGGAGAGTTTTGGCTATGATCTCGTACTTGGTTTTCGTCAGGTTGCGCTGCGCGACGATTGGGACGTCACGATCTTTCCCGTCACCCCCGAATTTCAAACGCAGAACAAATATGACAGCTATCTTTTGAAAAACGGCTACAGCGGCGCATTTCTTGTCGGCTTTGCCCTTCAGGATTCTTGGATGGGACAGCTTACGCATTGTAAAGTGCCGACCGTTCTTCTCGATAATTTTATTGAAAGAAACACCTATGTCGGTTCCGTGGAAACAGACAGTGCAGAGGGCATTGACTTAGCGGTGGAGCACTTGATCCGGCTCGGCCATACAAAGATTGCTTTTTTTAACGGCTCGCCCCACTCCATGATCACCGCGAGGCGCTATGATGCGTTTATCACCAGCATGGAGGCCCATCATATCCCGATCAATCCCGACCTTGTCACATTCGGACACTATGTGAAGGATTCCGCCAAATATCATGTTCCCAAACTTTTATCAAGCGGCGCAACAGCGATCGTATGCTGTTCCGACAGCATCGCGGAGGGCGTGATCGAGGAATGCGCAAATCGCGGCATCCGCATTCCGCAGGACATCAGTGTGATCGGTTTCGACGATCTTCCGTTTGCCGCCACGCTCACGCCGCCGCTTACGACTGTGCGGCAGGACCGCCTTGATCTCGGCAAGGGTGCTTATCATGTACTGAACAACCTGATCAATCATGTTTCGATCAGCCGCACCGTTATGCGCGCAAAATTGATCGAGCGCAACTCGACCGCTCCGGTAAATACCACAATGTAATACAAATGGTGACTGCGGCAGACATTTTGCCGCAGTCACCATTTACACGTTATAAGATTTCAATTCTTTCGCTATCTTCTGATAGATCGGGAGTTCCACTCCGTATCGGTCCGCCAGTCGCACAACCTCAAAGATCAGTCCGTCGATTTCCGAGGGCTTTCCCGCCGCAATATCACGCTGCATGGAAGTAGACGCTTCGGGAGAAAGCGCATCCAGGATTGCCAGATTGTTTCTGACGATGTCAACCTGAAACGATATGCCCATCGCTTCCGCAAGCTTGTCAATCTCTTTCACCAGTGCCGCAAACGTATCCCGCTCGTCTCCCGTCGCCTGAAAACGTTCGGCATTGGCATGGAAATACAGCCCTGCTGCCGCCATTGGCGACACATAGGAAAACTTTTGCAGAGCGTCCCGCCTGATATTTTCGGAAAGTACCGCTTCAATTCCGCTTTGGCGCAAATCCTCCGCCACAATAAATAATTCCCGCCGAAGTTCATCGGAATCACGCACGCCGTACACAATTCGAAAGATCATGCCGTTCATTCGGATCGTGCCCGGTTCCCTGATCTGTGCCGCAATATAAATGCAGCCATCCGTCACTAAAAGCTCCGGCAGCATCTTTTGCAGTTTTGCACCGGTTCCGTACAGGTTCAGGATCGGTATCACGATCGTTTCCTTTTTTGACACCTTTCTGATAAAAGGAACCACGTCCTCTAACGAATATCCTTTGACGCACACGAAGATCACATCGGGTCTGTCCGCGGATATTTCCTCGGATTTCTCCCCAGACCTTTGCGCGAGCCGGTTCGTATATTCACGCATCTCATATGCAGTAACCGATGAAACAACCTCCGTTCCTTTCACCGTCTCCAAGCGGATTCCCTGCTTCTGAATCTGCGCAAGATGCTCGCCCCGCGCGATCACCGTGACATCCTTTCCCGCCCTTGCCATATACGCCGCGATACAGCCTCCCGTTCCGCCGGCGCCGATCACACAATATTTCATTTCTATTCCCCTTCTGTTACTGCTTTTAATTTGCACATAACGGATACAATACGTTACGGCAATTTTATTCGGGCATACTATTACCGTTCGGTTACAGCAATACCGATCTACCATCATTATACGCGGATCGGCGCGGCACGCAAGTAACATTCGCGAAATGCATGCCCTTCGCAATTCAAAAAGAAAGGACCCCCCTCATGGATATTCAGATCATCCTGCACCAGCTCATTACGCTGTTCCTTTTGATGGGAACCGGTTTTCTCCTGTTTCGGCTTGGATTTCTTAACGCGGAATTTAACCGCACGCTGACAAAGCTTCTCATCAATGTCACCATGCCGTTTCTGATCATCGATTCCGTTCTGCAGCTTACACAGCGCGCCCCCGTTTCGACGGTTTTTCTCGTGCTCGCCGCTGCGGTTGTTCTTTATCTGATCCTGCCGCTCTTTGGTTTTTTGATCGCGCGGCTGTTATTTGTTCCGAAAGCACAGCGCGGTCTTTATACTTATATGACGACGTTTTCCAACGTCGGTTTTATGGGATTTCCACTGATTTCCGCCCTGCTCGGCGCGGAGGCGGTGTTTTATACGGCGCTGTTTAATATGATCTTTAACCTGTCGAGCTTCAGCTACGGCATTCTGCTCATCAGCTCCGGCGGCGCACAAAATTCCCGCAGCGGAGCAAAAGAAAAACCCCGGCTCCGCATGCTGCTTTCACCGGGGATTTTACTGTCCTTGCTTGCCATTGTCCTGTATTTCGCCAATCTGTCCTTTCCCGCCCCTGTCGTGGACGTCGTCGGCTATATCGGCGGTCTGACTACGCCGCTCGCCATGCTTTTGACGGGCGCGTCCATCGCGTCCATGAACCTCCCGGAAATGCTGCGGGACTGGCGCATGTATCCGTTTATCCTCTTAAAGCAGATCGCGCTCCCGCTCTGTCTCTATCCGCTGTTTTGTCTTTTTATTCAGGACGCGCTGCTCTTAAACGTAAGCCTTATCATGCTGTCGCTCCCGGTTGCCAACTCCGCCGTACTTTTTTCCATTGAGTACCGCGCGGATGAAAAGCTCGCCACAAGGGGCGTTTTCCTGACGACGTTTTTCTCCATCGCAACGATACCGCTTGTCGTATTCCTGTGCCTGTAACAAAGAAAAGCCTACGCCTCTTTGATGTGGTAAAGCTCCGGAAGCTTCGACAGCGTAACGCCGTTTCCGCTCAAATAATTCCGCCGCAGCACCTCGTTCGTCGTAAATCGTTCCGTCATACCGAAATCATGCGACCAGGTCATATAATACGTCCATCCGAGCCCTTCCGCTATGATAGCGTCCACATCGGGCAACGATCCGATCTCTCCGATCGCGCAGAGCTTCGGCGACGGTGTCATTCCTTTTAACTCCTCGTATTCCTTTGCACAGCTTGTATGACAGTGCGCCTCCGGGTACATGTCACGGCTGATCATATCGACCACATCATCCCCCGGATAGCAGGCAACATCCGACGAATTGAATACCCAGATCAGATTGTCTAAATGAAAATGATTCGTGTAGCGCTCGTACATCAGGCGGTACAGTTTTTTTACTGCGTCTGCTCCCTTTTTTCCCCACCAGAAATAATCTCCGTCGCATTCGTGGAACGGTCTCCACAGGATCGGCACATGCGCGTCACAAAACGGCTTTAACAGCCCCGCCATAAAATCCATATCGGACAAAAGCGCGGCATGCTCCGGCGTTCCTTCTGTCACGGCACGATCCGCATCATAGTCCGTACACGCGGAATAAAATGATTTATGACAGCCGCCAAGCGGAGAAAACCAATGCCATGTAAAGGTGATTAGCCCTCCTTTCCTGGCCCAATCCCATGCTTTCTCAAGCGTTCCTTTTGCCGCGCGCACCTCGCTTACGCATTCCTCATCGCTCTGCGCGGAAATGTTCGGCGAATATGCCAGCAGTTCAAATCCGCAAAGCGCCGGCAGCTCCCCCGTTATTTTATATATGTAGACAAGCTCCTCCTGCCCCATTGTCTGGGTATGCTGTCCCAAAACGATCTTTTTTCCCTCGATAGTCTTCAAATAAGAAAGCACACGTTTTACTTCCTCATGTGCGTTCGGATTGACCGGAATGATGGCTGTCTGCATGGCATGTCCTCCTGTTCTGAATCGCTTCCTGTGCGCCTGACATCATGAGCCGCCTTTTTCCCCCGGCGCACCGTGATCAGGTTTTCTCTACTATACACAACCTCCTTCGGGGAAAATAGCATATTCCTCGATGAAAATGGTAGGTTTCGATTTATTGTATTCTAAAAATATGCTATCATGGATTTAGGAACATTGCAAAATATATCCGCAGGAGAATTAAAATGTCTGTTATGATCAAGATATGCGGGCTCGTCTCACCGGATGACGCCGCGCTCATCAACCAATTTCAAGTAGATTTTGCCGGCATTGTGCTTTTTTATCCGAAAAGCAGACGCAGTCGGACGCCGCAGGAGGCTGGGCGCATTCTTCAGGCGCTTCGCCCGGATATCAAAAAGGTGGCCGTTGTGGTTTCTCCGTCCGTCGCGGAAATCACCACGATCGAATCGCTTGATTTTGATCTTATCCAAATACACGGCGAATTGTCCGACGAGGTGCTGCGCGCCGCTAAACTGCCGATCCTGAAAGCCTTTAATGTCAGTGATTTAGAACAATATCCGCGTTTTCGCGGCTGTGACGGTATTGCGGGCTATGTGTTTGACGCGCCGCAGCCGGGCGGCGGAAAGACTTTTGATCTCGGCATCCTCGATACGCTTCCCCGCGACGGCAAACCGTTTTTGCTTGCAGGCGGACTTACCCCCGATAATGTTTCCCACGCCATTGCATGCGTCCATCCCGATGGCGTAGACGTTTCCTCCGCCGTCGAATACACCGGGCGCATCGGAAAGGACCCGCAGAAGGTCGCCGATTTTGTTCACGCTGTGCTTGGTGATACTGACCATTGATCGGTTCATACAGCAGTCGAACGCTTTCCGTTCATTCAGTACCCGATGCATTTAGGGCGATTGCACATAACAACGGCTGCGCAGCCGTGTCATTACAATTATGACACCACCTGCACAGCCGTTTTCATCAGCGTTCCCTTATACTTTTTCAGATATCCTGATCGTTCACTCTCCCGTTCACATGCCCGTCGTTCCACTGCCGCCCATCAGCTTTGTCATTTCCTCGATGCGCTCTAACGGAAACGGCGGCATACACAATGGCTTTAATGCAATGCTCATTAATTTCATCGGATTATCGTCCGCCGCAATCCGGTTGGATGAGAGTGTTCCGCACCATTTACACCGATGAATGATCGCCCACTCACCGTTTTTCCGCACCCATGCCGCGATCGGCTCCATGATACCGCCGCAGTCCGCCTCGCGGTCACCCGGCTCTATGTCCAAATGCATGCTGGAAAGGCAGTTCGGACAGTGATTTCGATGATCCGTCCCCCCGCCCTGCGGAACGACTACTCTTCCGCAGCATTTACAGACAAATTCACGATCGCTCGGATGCGTTTTATCGTAGCCTTTTTCATACTGTCTTCTTTTATTTTCTCTATTCATTTTTTCCTCCGAAAGCTGCCATAAATTGAACTTTTTTCTCAGACCGCAAGTTTGTGCACCAGCACAAATTTTGCGATTGAAAAAAGATTTTTCAATCTTCTTTGGGAGGAATGCTTTTTACGCAAACCTCCCGGTCAGCGAACGGTCTCCTTCTTATTATTTTTTAACATAAAACAAAGCCCTCCTTCTATCCATTTTTTCGTATTGCGAAATGTACCGCCCGGATGACCGGTACATTTTCTGCAACGCATAGCCGACTATACTTTGATGATAGCGCGTGCCGGCTGTGCCCGGCAACCTCAAATATTTATTAAAAAAAATACAATCCGGCACCGCGCGCTGAAACCATTGCGCACGATACCGGATGCCGTTTATTTTTCCTGACGAATGATTCTTTGAATACTTTTGACAGAAAGATAATATTGACCGGATAATTCCCTCGTTGTCATTCCCTCTAAATAACGTCGGTAAATCTGCCGGTTACGCTCCTTTAATTCTCCCCGGAGCTTTGTTTTTTCTCCCCAGACGGCTCTCTGTCCGGGTTTTCTCGGAATGTAGACAGTCTGCCCCGCTGCATATTTCTGGAGCAGTTCAACCATCTCACGCGGGAATAATTCTTCCGCCCTCCTATAGCTCATACTTGCCTCCCCACACCCAAACGGGCATGTAACGATTTCGGACAGGCAAGGGCTATCCTTCGATTTTATCGTCTATTTGAATAGCCCTCGCTATCCCCTGCAATTGCCTTACTCATGTAAATACCCTCCTTTTTGTGTTATAAAATTCGTAACTGCTCACTCGCCAATGCCGCGAGGCATTTTCACGCGTTTTTGCGTGACAAACCCGAGACAGTCACGTACGAAATCACCTATCAGATATTATAAACGATGCACAGGGAATTGGCAAGCGATCCAACGCCGTATCGTCATACAGCCGGTAACCGGACTCGGTCAGCTTCGTCGGGTCAAGCAGGAATTTATGTTACGGCAATCTCTTTTCCATCACTTCATATACTAAAACCACATCATTTTTCACATTCCATTTTTCATGCTTCACGGTACAATACCCTCTCTGTTCATATAAATGAGCAGCGGGAAGAGACGCCTCTAACGACACGGCATGATATTTTGGTGCAATCTCGTTTTCGAGGCATTGCATGATAAAACTTCCATATCCCTTTCCCTGAAATTCCGGCAAAACATATACTCTCGTAATATGATTTTTATCACGACTTCCGGTTCCGACAATCTGATCCTGAACAACCAGTATTCCTACGTTCCCTGATTCGATATCCTTGGCAATATTTTCCCTGCTGTGGAGTTCGCAAAAAAAATCTACAACTTCCCCCGGATAATACTTAGGATAAACTGTACGGATTGTTTTTTGGACCAACTCAAAGATACTATTTATATTTTTATCTGCCGCTTTTCTGTACTCCATGTATTTCTCCTGTCCGGATTTTCCGGATTCGTAACTCCGCTTTTTCATCGACTGCGTTTTTATTTTACTAATACAGACGTTATAAGTACTTTTCTATTGTTCCCTGCTCTATAACCCTTTTTCCCAAAAGAGTGATCGCCTGTTTCGGACAAACATTGACACAGCGATAGCACATGGTGCAGCGATCGGCCGCTTTCGCCAAATTACGCTCCATACTCAGATTTTTCATCGGGCACAGCGATACGCATTTCCCGCAACCGACGCATTTTTGCGGATCCACTTTTAATTGATCGGTATAGAGTTTCGTTTTATACGAAAAATATAAACGCTGACCAAATAATCCAGCCAAATGATAGGGCAAGCCAATTCCTTCCCTTGGCGGTTTTCCGTTTTTTATGTTTTCCACCGCCCTGTCAATTTTCTTTTCCGCCTTCCTGACAAGCGCATTGTTTTTTTCAAAAGAACGCTTGAGTGCCCTTTCGTCGGCAATGCTGTCCGGCATTTTTAAATGGAGACCGCCTATGATCCGCGCGCCATGTTTGCGGAGATTCCTTCCTAAAACACCTGCACCGTCTCCGCTGAACAAGCCCATCGTTGCAATGACAAATATTTTTTTACCCCGCCATAATTGCCGATTTCTTTCTATAAAATCTCTCAGCATTTTGGGAATATTGCTGAATTGCACAGGATAGGAAAAAACGATCTCCTCATTTTGTTTAATGAGTTCCGTTATCCTTTCATCCTCTACCGCATATGTTTTTGCTGTTTCGTCATATTTACGAAGAAACCGCTCCAGCGCATATTTGGAATTTCCGGTTCCGCTGAAATAGATTCCGATCATGTCGCTCCTCTCTCATTGGTCAGACAGTAATCTCAACCTGATTTCCCTCGACCGCAACAATGCAGCTCTCATAACACCCGTCGCCGGTCATTCTGGGACCGCTGACGACTTCGTATCCGTCGGCCTTCAGCCTCGCTGTCAGTGAATCAACCCGCTCTTTGCTCCCAAGGCTGAAAGCGATATGAATATAGCCCGTTCTTTGAATGGTTTTTTCAGCATCCTCCATCTCTGGTCTATTCATGATTTCTAATCTTGCACCATCGTCAAAAGATAAAAAATAAGATCTGAAGTCGTTTTTTTTGTTATGGTATCCATCATTGACGCTTGCGTCAAAATATATTTCAAAAAACTGCTTTGCCGCTTCCAGATCATTTACATACATGGCAATATGTTCTATTTTCATCTTGTACTGTCTCCTTATATTCTTTGATATAATTATCTTTCCTTTCCCAGATTATTCCTCCACTCCCAATCTCATCAACGCATTCTGACACCATGAAAACAGCAGGGAAAACGCTTCATCAAAGTCAACTTCCTGACCGTTTTGAAATTTTAACAGCATGGCAAATACTTCCCTGTCCTGTCCGTTCAGATGGTCGAACAGCTCCGCTTTGGTTGCATAAAACACTCCCGACTCCAAAAACATTTTATTTTGCAGAATAAAAAATAATGCTTTACAGGTTCCCGGTAATTTCGTTTTATTTTTCTCGCGATCCGCATGGATGTACCGATGACACAGTTCATGATATAGATTTCCGATGCTCAATTTGATAAAATTTTTTTCATCCTCTAGGGTATACTTCGGAAGCAGCTCCGATAACGTCCCGTAAATATCCTTTGTTGTGTGTAACAAATGGCAGGCCTCCAATGGATTCCAAGCCGCCAAGTCGTCTTTTCCGCAGATAAATCCGCAGGACTTTTCATAGTATCCGACGCGCATAACGACTTCTTTATAGGAATCTAAATCCGAAACGGTCATGTGATCGATGACTGCCATAATATCAATATCGCTGTTCTCATTCTGCTCGTTTCTCAGATAGCTTCCCTGCAAACCCACATAAACAAGCCGCTCCCCAAAGCTATTTTTAAGGAGCTTTAACAGTTCTTCTATGTAAGATTCTATTTGGAACATTTACATCACTCCTCCACATCATCTTAGAATTGCTTCCATTTTCTTCTCATCACCGCCAGCGCCAAACGCTCATCCCATAAATTCGTCGATCCGCTTTAACAACTCCTCATTTTTTTGATAGGAAAAATCCGTCGCATCAATCTCAATGGTATGACCGATGATCTTTTCCTGTTTCATCCACTCTGCGCAACGGACAAAATCTTCTTTCACGTCCAGCGTCGTGCTTAAATGTACCGGATGGCGGTTCTCATTGTTCATTCGGTTCGTATATCTTTGATACAAAACATCCGTATCTCCCCTGAGCACAAGCGTACATACCTCATAATGGTTTTCTCCCGCGATTTCGTGTAATTTTTGCAATTCCGCTTCGTGAAAATTTGCTTCCAGAATAATATCGTTTCCCGTCACCGCAAGTCCGGAAAATAAATGATACAGCATACCCATCGTTGCATTGGACAGCTTTAAGTTTTCTTCACGATTGTGAAAGCCGACCGTATCTCCTAATACCTCTTTGATCGAATCTTTCTGAAATGCAGCAACGCGGTATCTTGCTGATAATATTTTTGAAAAAGTTGATTTTCCCGCAGCGATATCGCCGGTGATCAAAAGCAGTTTTTTCATTCTTTTTTCCTCGAATGTTGTTCAAAATCCATCAATAATTTTAATCCAATACTTTTTTCTGTATTTTTATAATATTTCCTTTTCATTCAAATCCTGATCACATAATATCTTTCCGCCGATACTTCACAAACGCCGCCGCGATGCCTGCTATCGTTATCATGATCCCTACCGCCAAATATCCCGTTTCAATCCGCCCGTTCGTAATAATATTCGCACCGTCCGTATAGCCGAAGGGCGTGATGTATTTCAGGAACTTTGCGCTCTCCGTTAGGTTCGCAATGATATTCAAAAAATAGAACAGTGCGGCGAGTCCCAATCCGAGCCCAAGCCCGCCCCCGCCGATAAAAGCGGAAATGCCGAAGCAGACCGCCGCCGTTTCCACCTGCATGATCAGGTAGGCCAAAAACAGCAAGACCATCGGCTTTAAATCCGCGGATTCACCAATCATCTGCATCGTGACCGCAGTAACTGCAACCGCCGCCAAATTCAGGATGATGATCTGCACAAGCACCGACACCCATTTTTGTAAAACAACTTTCGCGCGACTGACAGGATGTGTCAAAAGAAACTCTGCTGTATGCTCCTTTTCTTCTTTTGCAAGAGCGGAAATACCGATGAGCGCCGCAAAAAAAGCTCCGCCGAGCCCGAGTACATTTCCGCACTCCACGCTGAAAAATCCCATAAATTCGCCGAAGTTGATCTTGTCCATTCCAAACGCCGCGGAAAATCCTCCCATATTGGCAAACGCCCCGCTCAATTCGTTCACCTGCTCTCCCATTTCGGGATAGATCAAAATACATACTCCAAGCATCAATGCGATCACCGCTGCCCATATGATGAGCGAATTTCTTCCCTGCCTGATCTCGTGTTTCAAAATCGTCATAGGAATCCTCCATTCTTCAGAAAATGACTTAGATGTTCTTAGACGGTGTCTTTCGGCGCCTTAGAACTTCTTCTTTTTCTTCACATTTTCTCCCCCGAAATATAATAGTGCATAAAAATTTCCTCTAAATCCGGCTCCGTAATACTTAGGTCCGTTACGGGCATTGCGGCAAGCGCGTTCAGAAGCTCCCCCGGCTCTCCGCTGTACAGGAATTTCACGGTATCGCCTTCCGCCACCACGTTCCTTATCCCATCAAGCGCCGGCGCCGCCGAAACTCCTGTGAGCATCACATTTTTGGCATGTGTATGTCCCAGCTTTTCGATACTGTCGCAGATCAGAATTTTCCCTTCCCGAATGACCGCGGCATGTTTACAATAGCGCTGTATTTCCGAAAGAATATGGGACGAAAGAAAAATGGTCGCGCCCTGCTTATTCCGTTCCTCCAAAATCTCATAAAACGCCCTTTGCATCAACGGATCGAGTCCGCTTGTAGGCTCATCCAAAATACAAAGACGCGGCTCGTGCTGCAGCGCGCAGACGATCGACACTTTTTTTCGATTGCCGAGCGACAGCTCTCTGATTTTTTTATTCGTATGTAATTCCAGTCGCTCGCAGAGCCGCTCCGCTTCTTTTTTGCAGTCCTTTTTTCTCAGTTCGGCGGAATAGCGGATGACTTCTCCGACTTTCATATTGGGGTAGAAATTGGCCTCGGACGGCATATAGCCGATGTCCGGAAGGATGTCCTCTTTTTTATCGCGAACATTGCACCCAAAGATGCTTGCCGTTCCGCCGGACGGGGACAGTAACCCCAAAAGGATTCGGATCGTCGTGCTTTTCCCCGCGCCGTTCGGGCCGATAAATCCAAAAAAATCTCCCTCCGGCACCGTCAAATGTATATCGGTAATTCCCCTTGCTTTGCCGTAATATTTTGTCAGGGCAACTGTTTGAATTGCGTCCATGCTGATTCTCCTTCTGCTATTTTATCGAACCATTTTGGTGAACTTTATAGTGAACTTTTTGGTGAACTTTTTGGTGAACTTCACCATCCGGATATCTGCACCCATTCACTTTTATATCATTATACCATTTTTTTGCAGAAAGACATATCTTAATTTACCACCGAACCTTTCTCACACTATACCCTCAAAACATGTAGCTCATGCAGCGCTCTTGTCGCGGCAACATACTGGAGCTTCGCCGTTTTCACACCATCAATTTCATCGGGCGGATTCCATAAGATTACGACATCAAACTCCAATCCCTTTACCATCTGTACCGGAAGGATCGTCACGCCCTCCATCCACTTCCCGATCCATTCCGCCTCGGCATCATCGCTGCAGATCACGGCGATGCTGCCATAGCCTTTTTTCTTTACAGACTCCGCAATCCCCTGCGCCCGCTTATACAGGGCTTCCTCATCGTCTTCCCTGTACTCCTGCACGGGAATGCCGTGACGGATGACCGGCTCAATCTGATAACGTCCTGAGGATGCTTTTTTCAAAATTTTCCCTGCATACTCTGAGATTTCTATCGTGTTGCGGTAACTCTTTTTTAAGAGACGGAACGTGTCCCGTTCTCCCGTGAGCACCCACATTCTCATTTCCTCCCAGTCGTTCATGCCCGTTTCATAATTGATGTTCTGGGAGACGTCCCCCATAATGGTAAAATAACATGCCGGCAAAAGCGTCCGCAGCACATAATAGATCATCGCGCCGAAATCCTGCGCCTCGTCGATGAAAATCTGTCCGAATTCCTCGTCCTCTTTTTTCTGCTTCACACGGTAATAAATGAGCGCCATCGCCGCCGCATCGTAAATATCGTATTCTCCCGCAGCCGCCCGCTTTTCATGGAATGCAAGATCCACATTTCCCGGAAACTTCCTTTCATAATCCGCAAGAAACTCCCCATACAGCGTGCAGACACTTTTTCCGATCGCCTGATTCTTATAATGCTGTTTATATTCCCTGCACTTTTTCAGGAAATAATCCCGCTCCCCCTCGGGGCATAAAAATTTGATCCTTGTCCGCGCGCGCTCGTCAAGGGTAACGAGCAGTCGGTAAATACTGTACTCCGGCGTTTCTTCCCGCAATCGCTCAATGCTGCTGTCCGTCAGGATCGTTCCCAATTCACGATCTGCAAGCGTCTTTGCCGAAACCGTATCCCTTCTAAGACGCAGGAGCCATTGCTCCAAATAAAGAATAAAATCCATGCGGCTTCGAACGGAAGCGTCCGGCAGCGGCGCAGTCAACTTATGCTTTTTTGTCCATTCCTTTTTTAACAGATATGTGAGCATTTCGTCCATGCACTTCTGTTTCACATCGTGTACATCCAGTTCCGGCAGACCGCTCGTAATATAGGAAAGCAGCAGATCGCTGCCGCCGATAATGCAGAATTCATTGGAGGTAAAGCGCTCCTTGTAATTGTAGAGAATATAGGAAATGCGGTGCATCGCGACCGTGGTTTTTCCGCTCCCCGCCACGCCCTGCACCAGGATATTCTTAAACGGGGACTCCCGGATGATCTCATTCTGCTCTTTCTGAATGGTGGCAATGATGTCCCCAAGCACCGCATCCTTATTTTGAGAGAGATACTGCACCAAGAGCGCGTCGTTTGCCGCGACGTCGCTGTCATAATATCCCTTCAAGACGCCCTTTTCCACATCGTATGTCCGCTTTAGATGCAGGTTGATCGGAATCTCGGGACTTTCCAGTCCATAGTCAGAGACTTTCTCCGGCAGATGATAGCTCCCGTCCCCGATCTCATTCTCGTAATAAACACTGGAGATCGGCGCACGCCAGTCTGCGATCACAACATCCGTCTTATTGCGGAAGATACCGTTCTTTCCGATATAGACCTTCTCCTCATGGGCGGTTTCTTTGTCCAGATAATCAATCCTTCCGAAATAAGGATTTTCATACGCCGCACGGTTTTTCTTCAGCTGGCTTAACGCGTGTTCCTCCAGACTCGCACTCGTCATCATCTGGTTGTAAAGTTCCACGTCGCCGCCCTGCATCGCCCGAAACAGCGCCTGCGTTTTTTGATGCCGTTCCTCAAATTCCGCCTCGTATCCCGCGGCATTTTTACGGATCAGCTCCCTGCATGCGTCAAAATGCTTCTGTTCCTCCTGCCGTTCCCTGTCCATCTTCTGCCTCCCTTTCTGTGTTGTTCCCTGTTTCATCTGCAAAGAATCACATCATGATTTTTACAGAAATGAGAAATATATGATGAGTACACAAAAAAGTATACAGAAAAAATAAATTATTACTAGACTTTTATTTCGAAGTATGGTAGAGTGTATATACGAGTTGTGCCTGAAATTCTGTTCTGAATTTCAGGTTTTTTTATTCGTTATTTCGTTTTCCATTAAAGGGTTCTGCAAACCGCAAAATTCTTCCGGTATCACGAAATTTCGTATAAAAAAGGAGGTCGGCAGACCTCCTTTTTTATCAAATACTATTTCATCAAAACCTCTACTTAATCAGACACTCTGTTTAGGGTGAAGTCATCCACCGTTCCCCAGCTTCTCGCGTTACACTTCATACGCACGCCGATGACAAGCGTACCGTCCGTAACCTTGATGTCGGTGATCGTCGGAACTTTCCAATCCACCCATGTCGTTACCATAAAAGGTGCCGTCAGCTCCTCGCCGTTCACGACCGCATATAATTCCATTTCACAGTCCGCAGACACATCTCCGCCCTGTGCGTAAACTAAGAGCTGATAGGTTCCCGGCTCTAAGTCCGTGAGTTCCTGCTCAATGGAAAATTCCATATTGGAATCCTCCGACCAGAAGTGGAACGCAACCTCGCCGGTATAAGCATCGTCCGCCTTTACCTGGAAATCCGTCGGATTCGTATCGCCCGCATAGGTTACCTTCCACATGGACGTATCGGCATCCTCAAAGCCCGGATTCAAAGCATGATTGATCATAATGACCTCAATCTGACAAACAACCTCTGTGCCGTCTTCCAGCGTACCCGTCACCTCATAGGTACCGCCGACATTCGTATCGATCGCAGCAAGCTGTTCCTCATTCCATGTCACGGGAACTTCCTCATTTGCCGAGCGGTCATTATAGATCACGGGAATCGTTTCGGGAAGCGATAAGGTGCCGCCTACATCGCAGATCACATTCACTCCGGGAATGTCATCGATCGCCAGTGGCGCGGTCGAACCGTACCGTAAATACTTAAATACGTTTAAGGATGCAAGCGGATAACCGTTAAAATCAAACATCGCCTGATTGTCCCAAGAGCTGCCGCCGTAATATAAGCCGGCGTCCTCCGGATCATAATCACCCGCATAGCTGCTTGCCCAGCCGCTTCCGAATTCTTCCCAGATAGGGGAATTATCCGCCGTTGCCTTACCAACCGGAACCCATGCCCCCTCCCAATAGAAGATACCGAGCGCGCCCGCCTCATTTGCATCCTCGCAAATATCGCGGATCATGGTCGCCTGACTCTGCACGGTCGCGGCATATCCCTCAACCAGATCGGTCGTACCAAGGAAGCTGTTGCCACAGCCGTCGCCGTCCTCGGAAGTATAGCAATAAGAGGTCTCCGCGATCATCGCCTCTTTTCCGTAATTTTCCCGAATATTCCGGACAACCTCCTGCATATTTTCATTGGTTCCATCCCAAAACGGATAATACGATAATCCGAAAATATCATAATCCACGCCGGAATCCGCGAGCTTCGACGCGATCCAGTCTATTTCATCCGGCTGATTAATATGCGTATAATGTACGACAACCTGAATGTCCTTTCCGTATTCCTCGGATATTTCACGCACCGCACGGCTTCCTGCATGTAACAGCTCCATGACATTGTCAACATCCGTTTCACCGGACATCCCGTTGTTGATCTCGTTTCCGATCTGTACCATACCTACATTCACACCGGCATTTAAGATTTCCGTAAGGCTTTCCTTAGTAAAATCATAAAGCGCCTCACACTTTTCTTCAACGCTCATGCCCTCCCATGCCTTCGGCGCATGCTGTCTCTTCGGATCCGCCCAGAAATCGGAATAATGGAAATCAATGCAGACCTTCATGCCGTACATGGTCGCGCGCCTTCCGAGCTCGACTGCCTTCGCAACATCGTTATTGCCGCCGCCGTATCCGTTGCCGTTTTCATCATAGGGATCATTCCATACGCGCAGGCGGATGTAATTGACGCCCGACTGTGCCATCGTCATAAAAACGTCCTGCTCCTCGCCGTCATAGTTATAATATTTGACGCCGCTGTTTTCCTCAACAAGCACGATGGATGCATCCATGCCGCGGATAAAGTCATCGGAAATATTTTCGATCGGCGCGATAAAAATCTCGGATTCTTCCGGGCCGTCCGGCAGTGCAAATGTGGTTATTTCAAACGTATCCGGCTGTGCTGCGTCGTCCGTTTCCTGCTGTGCTGCTCCCTGTGTTCCATCCTGTTCCTGACCCTCGACGGACGCCGATGTTTCCGCAGGTGTCTGTGCTCCCGTTTCGGAGTCCGTGTCCTTTGATCCGCATCCTGACAAAGCAGCAATGCAAAGACTGAGGCTGACGCCGAAAGCCGTTAATTTTGTTCGAAATCGCTTCATCATACTGATCCTCCCTGATGGCAGTTAAAAAAATTCTGATTTTTCAATCTGCCTCCCAATTTTAACTTCTTTACTCTTTTACAAATTTTATCTATAATCATTCTTATAGATAAAGAATATTATAGGTAATTCGCATTTCGCACAGCAATATCGGAATGCGATTTGAATGATCGTATTTGTATCATATTCGGGAATAGCATTCGCGGAGGGATCTCTTTATGGGACAAGATACCAAGTTAGATATGTTAGCGGCGCTGGACAGCCGCGATTCCTCAATTAATGTGCAAAACGGCGAGAGCGATTTCAGCCGCTTTTACCATATGAATGTGCCTCTCCAGCTTACGCTGGAATACTGCGACGGCTCAAAACCCGGGGACTATGTGAATATCGTTACCCTGTCCCCCACGAAAGCCGTTCTGTATCAGGAATCCCTCGCCCAGAAAAATACGCCCTATGCAAAAAACGCGCCGCATTTTCATGACTTTTTTGAGTTCGTGATTGTTTTGGAGGGAAGTATCATACAGAAGATCGAGGGGACGGAATACCTTTACACCGCCGGCTCCTGCTGCCTGATCAATCGGAATCTGCGTCATATGGAATATTATCATTCCAAAAGCAGGATCCTGTATATCGGTCTGACTCCCGATTTTGTTACAGATTTATTTGCCACTGTGCAGAACTCGCTGTTTCCGAATGAAAAAGAAATCTGCAACAGCATTTTGTATCGCTTCATCACTTCCGATCTGAAAGAACCGGGAAAACGTGCTTATCTTGACTTTATTCCGGCATATCGGAACCATCTGCACGAGGGACAGCTGCACTCCATGGCCGAGATCATGATACGGACGCTTCTTTATCCCGAATTTGGCGCTTCCCATCAGATCAAGGGATTGTTGTGTGCTTTTTTATCCAATCTGTCGCTGCCGAAATACTACCACTGTTCGAATGTCCGGCTCGATACGAACAGCGACTTCCTGCTTTTTTCGCGCATTACCCGCCTCTTTGAGGAAAGCGACGGCCGGATGACGCGCGCCGAGTTGGAACATTGCCTGCATTACAGCGGAGACTACCTAAACCGCATCGTCAACAAATTTACCGATATGTGCCTCTATGATTACGGCATGACTTTCTGCATGAAAAAAGCGGCGCAGCTCCTGAGGGAGACAAACGACTCCATCAGCGCGATCGCCGCCGGGCTTCAATTTACAAACCGCACGCATTTTTATACGTTATTTAAGAAAAAATATGGCGTTACTCCGAAGGAATATCGAAGGATGCATGCATGATACCGACCCGTTGCATCCTACCGCTCCAGCGGAATCTCCCCAACGGACTTTCTGTTTTTGATCTCCTCATTTTGCTCATTGTCGTACAACCTCGATCTCAATCCCGTCATCCGTGACCTCCCCGATCCGGATCGTCAGCTTCGGATCAGAAAGCGACCCCGCCGGCGTATACCATCCGAAATCGGATGCCTCCCCATATACCACGCTGTCGCCCGTCCGGTAAAAGCCTTCGCCGTCATTGACCAGCTTCAGAACCCGTATCCCCTCATCGGATTCATTGTAATAGGGACTGTAATTCTCATAACGAAAATAGGGCTCGCCGTCATAGGGATCTGTTTCTATTCTTGCGTTGACATGAAAGACGCGCACGCCCGCCTGTTCCGCTTCGAACACTCCCTCATTATTCCCATCCGGCGTATTATATTCCACTAAAAAATACTCGCTGTTAAAATCGATCTGCCCGCCCTGCGGAAAGATCACGACGCAGCCTCCTTCGTGTGCCCTCGGCAGACGGAACGAAGCGCTCTCCACATCGGGTCCCATCATCTGTACCTGATCCTCTCTCAGCCATCCGAGCATCAGCTTCGAGAATTGGCAGAAATCTCCGCTGGAATCGTCCATACGTTCCATTCCGGCAATCCCGTGAAAGCCCTCCGAGTCGTCGGAATAGTATTTATAATAATCCGGCAGACCCATGCAGTGTCCAAGCTCATGCTCTATCGTTCCCTGATAAACCGCCCGCTCGCCTACATAGGGCTGCTCGTCATTGATGATATACGTATTGACCGAGATCCCGTCCACGCGAAATTCCGGATTCTGATACCATGTCGCCTGACAGCCCCACCAAAAATCCACATCCCCGCCGGACGGCACCGAGATCACTAACGCATCCATGATCGAATCTCCGTTGCAGTCATACTCGGAAAAATCAATCTCCTCATCATAATAGGTGAGCACTTCCATCACAAGATTTTCGAATCCATCGTCATTTTCATAGGAAGCGATCTCTCCCTCCGCCTCATAAAAATAAACGTCCCCGCCGATATGCAGCCGTCCGTAAGATGCGGTATCATAATACGCTGTGACACTGCCGTCCTGCGCAAAAAGCCATTCCGTTAAATCATCTTTCGTCACCCGGTTCCGTCGATACGTCACGTCTTGAAAAGACACCATGAATACAGGAACACGCGCCTCCCCGACCGACTGCATATAATAGCCGCTCTCTCCGAATACGGGGTCGATATAATCTCTCCCTCCGTTAAATCCCCTGAACGGAAGCACACCGGTAAACAAGATCGTGATGATCCAAAGCAATAAACGATACATCTTCTCCCCCCTGCCGCGTTCCTACTCCAGTGCCGAGAGAATAAATTCCCATTTATTATCCTCCGGCCACTCGGAATATGCCCTGACCTCGTGGTAAAGCGGTTCATTTTCCCGTATCGTTTCCGATGACAGGCCGAAACGGCGCTGGGTATCCTGCAGTTTTAAAGCCATTTCAGGTACATCGGCGCTCATCTGTGCGGAACCAAAATATCTAATCAAAAGAATTCTTGTTGAATTCCAGTCCCGCTCCGTCCATTCCTCTTTTTTTCTGTCCCAATCATCCAGACTCTTGATCTCGTCAAGCTGCGGCAGGATCACATCCCGCAGATCGCTCCCGATCCGCTCTTTGATACCTTCTATATCCATATCCTGCGGTACATAATTCTTGTATCCGTCAATACAATAACCTAACGCATTCCGATAGGGATGAAGATAGCCGCAGTCCGGCAGCAGGGAAGACTCTTTTATCGTAGACGATCCCCACGAATTCCACTCTTTCAGTTTTTCCCGCGTCGTCTCTTTCGGAAACGCCTCGATGTGAAACCAGAACGTATATCCCGTCGCCACGGAATTAAACTGCGAGCTTTGAATTTTGACCGTCATGCAGCAGTCTTCCTGCACACGATAGAAGGTCTGCCCGATCGTGCGGTAGCCTGCCGCCTTGAATATCGGTGTGACGACTTCCTTCAGGACGAGCGTTTTCTTTTCACTTGAGGTCATGGGAATCTCCTTTTGACATACCGCGCACCGCTCCGGTATGATATGCGCCTTACATTATTTTCTATTTTCATCCAACAATTTTTCAAAATCATTCCGGCAGACCGGACGCGAATAATGGTATCCCTGCAAAAGCGTGGCCTTCAGCGCTCCGACAATATCCGCCACCTTACTGTCCTCCACACCTTCGATAATAGAATGATAGCCTAAGCGCTTGCACATTTCCAGCAGACTGTCAACAATCACGTAATCTACGTCGTGCCCCGGCTGTGCAAGCTCGCGGATAAACGAATGCTCCACTTTAATATAATCCACGGGAAGCCATTTTAACATCTCCATGGAAGCATACGCCGTTCCAAAATCGTCCAACGCGATTTTGAAGCCCTGCGCCCGCAGTCTGCCAAACATGGCCGCAAGCTCTTTCGGAGCTTCTACCTGGCAGCTTTCCGTAAGCTCTATAATGATATATTCCGGATTTGCTCCGTATTTTTTTACACAGGAAATTGCTTTTTCCTCAAAGGAATCATCTAAAAACTGCTGATAAGATACGTTAAAGCTTACCTGCAGCTCGCCATAGGTATCACGCCACGCCGCCTGCTGCCTGATTGCCTGATCCATTACCCAGAAGCCTACTTCATGAATCTCACCATAATCCTCTAAAACCTTGATAAACTCCATCGGATAGGAATCTTTAATTCTTTCCCCTTTCCAGCGGAGAAGAGATTCACAGCCCTCAATTTTGCCGGTGTCCGGATTGACAAACGGCTGGAAGAACAATTCAAATCCTTTGAAGTCGTTTTTTACACACTGCTTTAAATCTTCCCGCAAAACCAGCTCTCTCTCATACTTTCCGGCAATCTCCTCCGAAAAAAATACGAGGCTTCCTCTCTGGTTATTCTTGGCATACTCCAGCGAATGCTCCAGTTTATTGATCAAAGCTTCTCTTGCATCTGCGTCCCGAGGAAACAGCGCGCCGCCGGCTGATATGGAAAGTCCGACCTTCCGACCGTCTTCCATGTTCACAATATCCGTTCTCCGGCATATTTCCTCATAAAAATCCGTTACCTCCTGCAGGTCAGACGAAAACGCGATCACAAGGAATTCATCCCCGCTAAACCGCAGCACTTTCCATTCAGGCTTACCTAAACTGCTTAACTCCCTCGAAAATCTGATTAAAATCTCGTCCCCAATTTTATAGCCATAGTTGCTTATAATTTTTCGAAATCCGTCAATACCGATCAAAAGCGCAGCTCCAGTCTGTGAAGCAAAGTCAAAATGGTGCATCTCCTGTGTTGTCAAAAGTCCTGTCAGAGAATCGTATTTGCTCTGCCCGTCTATTCTTGTCATAAGTCCCGCAAAGATGATCGGATTTCCTTCCGCATCACGGATCACGCTGCCCTTGCATTCCACCCACACATATCCTCCCGATGCATTCCGGGCCCGGTATTGGCAGTCATGATATTTCTTTTTTCCGGAAAACACGCCCGTAATATCATCCGTATAAACCGTCAGGTCATCGGGATGTATATGCTGCGCCCATACATTCGCCGCATCCTTCAGATACTCCCCTGACAGACCGAAATAATCCACAGCGGCTTTGGACCAGCGGGAAATATCAGTCTTCATATCACATACATAGATGTAAACATTATCCGATGCCGACGCAAATGCTTCAAACAGTTCATTATTGAAAACATCACTCATGCTATCACCTTTTTTCTTTCTTAATCCAGCCTTACCACCTGATTTTTCCCGGCTGCCTTTGCCATATAAAGAGCCTTGTCCACTCTGCTGTAAAGCGCGTCGGAATTTTCATCCTTTGCCTGCGTTACTCCAATGCTGACGGTCTGGCATCCGGCAGTTTCGTAAGATACCGAGGAAAACGCCAGGCGGATTTTTTCCGCCAGAACCGCTGCGTCATCCGCATTACTATCCGACAGCAATACCATAAATTCTTCGCCGCCCCAGCGACCGAGGTGGCAGGAGGATACCTCCGTTGTCGCATCCCTAAGGACGTCAGACAGCGCCTGGATCACATGGTCTCCCTCTTTGTGCCCGTAGATGTCGTTTACCTTTTTAAAATTATCAATATCCAGCATGATCAAAGAAATATTGTTGCATGTCCCCTGATTTTTGCGCTTATCCAAAGCGCTGCGGATTTTTCTCTCAATCTCAGCACGGTTATAAAGCCTTGTCAACCCATCCGTGACAGAGCTTAATGCAAGCTTCATATTCATTTCCTCTAACTCTGCAGTGGACGCCTCGATAAAGGAAACAAAACGTCTGATGATCGGTATCTTTTCATTATTGTCTTTGTCGATCTGCTCCCTGGCAATATTCACTTTTTGGCCTGTTTTGGGCATATCTCCTTCCCGCATGGCAACGATCACAAGGGTCACATTAAAATTAAGCATGTCCCCCTTTACGCGCAAAAACTCGCCATGCGTATAAAAACCTGTTGTAGGCGCAACGCTGTGAAACAGAATCGTCTCGTCACTGATATTTTCATTTCCCCAGAATGCCTTTCTGGCAGCACAGGAGAAGGTCTGTATCACTTCGGGGCGAAAGTCCGCTATTTTCTGCCCATCCTCCCTGATACTTGCAAGAATTGTTTCCGGATCGCCATAGGCCAGCCGGACAATCGCATCTTCCTGCATGTCAGAGGACATCACAAGAGAATCGTCATCATTGACCGCCAGAGGACAACGCAGAATATTCGTATCGCCATGCTCCAAAAAAAGCGGGAATTCCAGTGTATTGGAGAAAAACCTGTCATTTTTATTGATATTTAAAAATTTCCGGTAAACATCCAGCGCGGGTTTGCCGTCCAGCTCATACAGGATCTCCCTGTCCGCCTTTGTCACCCTGAATTTTCTTTTTAACGGCTTCCAGCCCGAAATAAGTGTGCTATATGTATGAAAATCTTCTCCGCCCAACATCAGAAAAATGATGCCATGATCTAAAACGCCATTTCCCTTAGAAAACACGAACGCCGTATCATCATCCATATCGGGATTAAATGCACCGCCGCCAAATACCTGAATATCCTCCCGCAAATAGCTCATTTCATTACAGAACTCCATCATGGACATATCCATGATCGTGGCATGCATTTCCACTGCATGAACCCATGGATTTTCGTCACAGCATTTTTTCAGCGCCGCTACATCCTGAGCCGCATTTTCCTCCGAAAAGGGAAGCTGCAGAATTTTCGCCTGCGTCGTCTCATATTCAAAAATGGTACAGGTTAAAATAATTTTGGTGTCTGACAATGCCCCATCCATGATATTGGCATTCGTTGTACATCCCAAATACAGCGCATCCGGCATTTCGTCATCCAGGCAATCACAAATATGGCGGATATGTTCAAACTCCATATCCTCCGAATAGATTCGGAATATGGTAACATAACCCGAATGAGCCGCACGCCATTGTTTAATTTCCTTCAGTTCTTCAAGGAATCCCGCATCATCTTTATAGCGGATTTGAAATTGTTTCATGTCATTTCCCCTCTTATTTTTTGTTCCTTCTCGTTACCCTCATTACTATGGCATCGTTTTTCACTATTTACCATTGGGTTTCCGAGTTCACACAGTATACGAATCTATTATAAATAAAATTTATTGGTTTGACAATCCACTCAATCCTTTTACTGAAAATAATCAGCAATTTCCTTCATTCTGTTCTCCTGCTTCACATGAAACGGACAACGGGATTCACAGTGTCCGCACTGCACACAGGCATCCGCCCTCTTCTCCAGATTGCGGTAGTGCTCAGCCGCCATAGCATCTCCATTTCTGGCAAGATCATAGTATTTATTGATAATCCCAATGTCGAGTCCTATAGGGCATGGCTTACAGTGATTGCAGTAAACACATTTTCCGACCGCCTCCGCAGGACTAAAGGAGCCAATCACAGAATAATCCTTTTCCGCTTCGGCTGCTTCAAAATAACCCAGTAAATGCTCCACCTGCGCCACACTGGACATCCCCGGCAGCACCGTCAGCACGCCGGACCGGTCCAGCGCATATTGTATGCACTGATACTGTGTCAGCGCCTTTCCGAAAGGCGAAATAGCCGCATCCAACAATTGTCCGCCGGAAAAAGGCTTCATGACAGAGATGCCGATTCCTTCTGTTTCACAGCGACTGTAAATGGCGGACCGCTCGTCCACCGAGCCCTTGGCATATTCCCCTTTTTGATAATCATAACCCGGATTCACGGAAAACATCAGCATATCCACAGATGCTTCATCCAACACCTTCCGGATTGTCGCCGGGGTATGGGAGGACAGACCGATATGCTTTACAACTCCCTCTTCTTTCATCTGCATCAGATAGGAGAGCGCGCCGTTTTTCCTGTATTCCCGCCAGTCGGACAGTTCATCTATACAGTGTATAAACCCATAGTCAATATAATCTGTTTTCAGCTGTGCAAGCTGCCACTCAATGCTGCGCCGGATTGTTTCTCCGTCCGTACTCCATCCATACGTTCCCGAAGCATAATCTGCGCCAAAATGAATCTGATAAAACACATTCTTTCTCACCGCGGCAAGCGCAGTTCCAAAATAGGGGAACGTCCTGCTCTCCGCCGTAGCAAGGTCATAATAATTAATGCCGCCCTCATAAGCTCTTTGTATTGTTGCAACCGCATCCTTTTCACCTGCTTCGGCTATGTAAGCGGTTCCAAACCCTAAAACACTGATCCTGTCACCGGTTCTCCTGTTGATCCTGTACTCCATGTTTTCAGCCTCCATATTATTTCGATCACGGAAATAAAATTCTCCGTCGTCTCAAATCATTTAATCTGTTATAAACAGCCTGTATTCTATCATTTTTATAACCCGGATATTTTCAACACCACCGACAGTCTATGAATCCAACTCCAAGGTGATCGTCACATCCCCGTTGCCGAGCAGCTCCTCTAATTCCATTTCAGATTTGTCCGTAATTCTTCCGAGTCTTGTATACGCCCAAGAATTGGAACCATAAAATACTACCATCTGATTACCCGAATACAAAACAATATCTCCTGCCTGTGTTGTTGTCTGTTTATCATTCCTTGGCAGGCTTGTTCCAAAAGGACCAACCTGTTCAAATCCCCCGTACATGGACATTTGTATGGACAAGGGCTGCTCCAAAAGAATTTCCGTAAGAGCCGCAACAGACTCATTCTCTTCCCATGCCACCGTAACGGCCTCATCATTAATCTTCATCAATATGCTCATTTCTTTTTGCTCCGATCCGTTTTCTTCATTTTGATCATTTTGTTCACCTTGTATCTGGTCTGCTCCGCTTTGGATCTGGTCCGATTTATTCTGATCTGCCGAAAGCCTGTTATCTTCTTCGGTACCACTTTGTATTTCATCTGCCTGTTCTGACGATTCCGTTTCCTCGAAAAATTCGTCTGATTCTATATCAGAAAAATTCTGCGGTATCTGCGGTAATTCCTCCTCTGCTGCAGAATTGCCGCATCCTGCAAATACACTTATCAGACACAGGACGATCACTGCCAAACTGAGTTTTTTCATACACGATTTCCTTTTCTGTATTGTTTTACTAAATATTTGTCATAGGTAAAGTTTACAGCCATTTTTATAAAATAGCAAATATTTAGATTGAATGGATTGGCATAGATTTAGGGAATGATGTGATTGTTTTTTCACTTGAAATTGCCTCCCGGTAGTTGCTCTAATCCATCCATGCTGACCGCAACAAGCGTCTTCATCTGCCTGACCGCAAGCTCTCTGAGCAAGATCAGGCGTTCCGACATCTTCCTGCCCTGTTCAATCAATATCGCATTATAACTTTCCATATTTGTAAGAACAAGAAGCTGATTTAGGTTTGCCTCATCACGCATATTGCCTTTCTTTCCCGGATTGCTGTCCCGTCACTGCTTCGCTGTCTTCCCAAACAATGCAACATTAAAAGATCGGCTTCGTTAGCATATTTGTATGAAATCTGCTCCGATATTAGCTCTGGTGGTATCAGATTGTCTTTGATGGCATCGGTATGGATGTGATAATTTAACTTCGTTATCTCACGACGAAGATTCCAGTTTAAAGAAAGCCGACTGTTTTCATCTTGTTTAAGCCTCTGGTAATCTTCGTTTGCTTATGATGCTGATTGCCCCTGTTGATTCGATCCAACGTTTTGGAGTCATAACAAAGCTGTTATCACCCGCCTCATTTTTAATTGCCTCGAATTCGATGCAATTAAAATTTGAAGTGCTATAATATGTTTTACCATCAGGTGACTGTCCCATCGTAATCATGGCGACATCACTTAATACACCTTTTTCTGTCTTTGAAAAGAGCTCTATAAATTTTGATTTATCGCTCTGCTTTGCAATAAAAACAAACTCTTCTTGCATAGATATTTCCGGAACTGGTATCTTTACTTTTCCTAGGTTTGCCCTACTAATTCTTTTTCTTGTTGTTCCAGTTGTATGTGTTGCAATCTGTTCTGAATACATATCCGTCTTAGTAAAACCAACAAAGAATTCTGGAAGGATTTTTTCCCCGAGTCTCACAATTGTACAATCTACTGCAGTTATTGCCTTTTGTACTTCCGGAATAATACACGAACGACATATAGGATCAGGCAATCGAGAAATTAATATATCGCCCGGAAGCACCTCTGTACAATTAAGCCTTGCAAATGTTTCTTCGCTTATATAACGGGCTTTTTCTTCTTTATTCTTGAACACACCATCACCAACATTGCCAGTTTGTATTAGTCTAATTCCTTCCTCAGATTGATCCTTTGATTCTATCCAATCTCCGTCTCCAAAATGAACACAAATACTCGAAATAGGTTGTTTATTTTCACAGTCCTCAAACATCTCGATAAATTGATTCTTATAAAGATTTTCAAAGGCTTATAAGCAGCTTTTTCTACCGTTTAACGATAGCACCGCTATAAGCCTTTGAAATAAAAGAGTTTTCTTACTTAACTGTGTTCACTTTTGACATCAAAACTACCGTCTCCACATGTTTATCATTGTCCAAACTCATCTCTATATCTTCCTCAATGATTGGTAGCTTGAACTTAATGGATTTCAGCCACTGTCCGTTAGGCTGTCTGTCCTCATAAATCTGTATTTCAGAAATCAATGCTTCCATAAGCTGTCGCTGCTCCACCTCATTCATTACGACATAGAGCTTTTCAAAGTAGATCAGCACCTTGTAGATATTATCTCCGATCAATTTCTCGGCTTCAACCGCTTGTTTCTTTGCCCTTGCCTCAATAAGCCGTGTTTCCACATTTTCAATTTTATCATACATCCGGTAGAGCCTGTCATCAAGGTCAGCTTTCCGCTTGATATAATGTCTGTCATCCGGATCAAGGGAGTCTATTTCTTCCGTCAGCTTCGACTTGACGGAATAGAACTGCAGCAACTGTTTCTCATAACCTGCCAGTTCCCCGTCTATGGCAGTGGTATCAACCTTACTGTTGATCTTTTCCTGCATCATGGCAGCAAACTTGGGATTGCTTACCAGCTTCACAATGACCTCTGCTACAGCATCGTCCAACAATTCTTGCCGAATCTGCCGCTTATAGTCACATTTATGCCCTCGTGTCATGGTACGGTGTTTGCAGCCATAATAATAAAAATCCTTGTATTTCGTATCGTCCTTTTTACTCTTGATGCTCTTGTTGCCGTACATACCGGCACCGCAGATCAGACACTTGACAATTCTGGAAAGAAGATGCGTCCGTGTATCCTTTGCTTTGTTCACATGCTCATACTTCTTTGCCTGTGCAATTAACTTTACCTGTGCTACCTGCCAGACTTCTTCAGTAATGATTGCTTCATGCTGTCCGTCCACCAGAATGTAATTGTCCTGCTCTACAAGATGATATTCATTCCTTGTTCCATGAACCTTTTCCGTCTTTCTGCGTCCATAGGCAATCTTCCCGCAATACACTGAATTTTTATGATGATCCTAACCAGATGTGCATCAAAAAGCGGATTTTTCCCATTCTGCCGCTGTATCTTATGGATACCATGATTTTCAAGATATTTTGCTACTCCGTTAGCACCAATGTCCGTATTGACATACTGATCATAGATTATCCTGATAGCCGCTGCTTCTTCTTCATTAATAAAAAGTTTCCCGTCCGCCAACTGATAACCATAAGGAGCAAAGCCGCCGTTCCATTTTCCTTCACGGGCTTTCTGGATACGCCCCTCCATTGTCTGAACTCGGATATTCTCCCGTTCAATTTCAGCAACCGCAGATAACACGGAAATCATCAGCTTTCCTGCATCTTTGGAAGAATCTATTCCATCCTCCACGCAGATCTGGTTTACGCCAAATCCTGCATGATCTGTAAAGTAGAAAGTACATCAGCCGCATTCCTTCCAAATCTGGATAGCTTAAAAACAAGGACATAAGAAACACCGTCTTTCCCTGACTTTATATCTTCCATCATGTGGTTAAATTCCATTCTTCCCTCAATGGATTTACCGGACTTTCCGGCATCCTCATATGTACCCACAATCTCATAATCATTATAGTCAGCAAATGCTTTCATTCTGGCTTTCTGTGCATCCAGAGAATAACCGTCTATCTGCATGGCTGTGGATACTCTTGTATAGGTATAGACCTTGACTTTTTCTTTGCTCATCCTGCTCACTCCAATTGTGCCACAGGCTGTGGCACTTTTTACATATTAACCATCATAGTTTCTGCGTGTTACACAAATTCGTGCCGCCATCGTGGAACTTTTTAATCTTTGTTTGTCTTCTTTCCTAATATTTTTATAGAGTTCAAATAGTCCTGTTCTACATCGCTTAATGTTCGTTCTTTATACTTTTTATATTCTCCGGTTACTTTTTCCACCGCCTGTTTATGAGTCACGCTCCCATTTCCCGATAATAACTGTTCGCCGCTCATAGCCAAAATACGGTCTAAATGCTTTGCCCAATCCTTCATTGCCATAGCCTGTTCCCGCTCTGCCTGACGTTCCGCGAAATCCAGATATCCAGATACAAGCTGCCCCATTGCACGAAGTTCTTTTTCATTCAAATAATTCTTGGCAATGACAACTTCCCGCAAAGTCGGCTGATTTCCTGCAAATGTGGTAAGCCCCATAAATTCCTTTTCCGCATCTGCTCTTGTATAAATAACTTCCGCCGCTGTCTGCCCATGGACAGCATAATGAATTTTATTCTGGACTTTTTGAAAAAACTGTATGGATATTTCGGCTTTGGGATCATAATCAATGCTTGTCGCATAGATTTCCAAAATTTGTCTGTAAAATACTTTCTCAGATGCTCGAATGTCTCTAATCCGTTCAAGCAGTTCCTTAAAATAACCGCCACCACCCAGATTTTTGAGCCGATCGTCATCCAGTGCAAATCCTTTACGCATATATTCCTTTAAAATTCCTGTTGCCCAAATTCTGAACTGTGTGCCGCGTTTTGATTTGACGCGATAGCCAACAGAAATAATAACATCAAGATTATAATAATCAACATCATAAACTTTTCCATCTGAAGCAGTGTAGGCAAATTTTGCCCACACTGCTTCTTTCTGCAATTCGCCTTCTTTAAAAATATTTCTTACGTGTTTTCCTATTACGCTTCTGTCTCTCTGAAACAGTTCCGCCATTTGATCAATTGACAACCAAACTGTATCACCATCAAAGGTTGTCTCAATTTTTGACACTCCATCTTCCGTTGTGTATATTATAATATTCGACTTTCCATTTATGCTTTTTTCATAATCCATTTTGTCACCCCGCTTATACCCTTCCCGCCTATTTAGATAACCCCAAAATACCTCAAAGCCTCCTTTATCGCCTCCACCTTCTCTGCCGTCGGATGCTTGCTCGGTTGTTTCAATTCCTCTACCGCATTTGGGGCATCATACATCGGAAGACCTAACCCTCTCTTTACCTCTGCGATATATGCAGTATGTACTTTGAAACCCTAAACCCTACTTCGCTTCTACATACTCCTGTATCATCTCATAAGTTACTTTTTCCTTGGGCTTATAGGCTTCGGCTCTCTTGTCGATATTGCCAGACGGAACCTTCCCTTCTCCCTATCCAAATTCCACTGTGATATCGACTGTGCTATCCGGTGCTTTGTGGGAAAGTAGTGCAACCGTCTCCACATGCACCGTCTGCGGAAACATATCCACAGCCTGCACCCGTTTAAGCTCATACCCGCCATCCGCCAGAATCCGCAAATCTCTTGCGAGCGTCGCGGAATCACAGCTCACATATACGATACGCCCCGGCGCCATCGCAAGCATTGTTTCAAGACATGCCGCATCGCAGCCCTTCCGCGGCGGATCGACCACAATCACATCCGGTTGGCGCATATCGCTGCGCTTCCCCACATTTTCGGTGGCACCACCCTCATAAAACCGCGGCAGCACTTCCTCCGCTTTTCCGACGAAAAACTCCGCGTTTTGAATCCCGTTTCTCCGTGCGTTCTCCCGCGCATCCTCGATCGCCTGCGGAACAACCTCCACGCCGTACACCTGCTTTGCGTCCCCCGCAAGGAACAGTGAGATCGTCCCGATACCGCAATACAGATCCCACACGGTTTCTTTTCCTGTCAGTCCCGCGTACGCAAGCGCCAGACTATACAGCTTTTCGGTCTGCCTCGGATTGACCTGATAAAAAGACAATGGTGAAATGCAGAATGTCACCTCACGCCCGTCGAACTCACATAAATCTTCCTTATAAATGCGAATGCTGTCCGTGATCACGGGCTCGCCCCATAATGACACAACTTCCGTTCCCATAATGACATTGGTGTTTTCCATATTGATACAATACGACACACTTGTCATATTTTTGATTGCTTTCAGTTTCTCCACCAACCGTTCCGCATGAGGAAGCGCTTTTCCATTTATGACAACGCACACCATGATCTGCTCTGACGAAAATCCCTTGCGGATGAGCACATGGCGGATCAATCCGTTTCCGTTTGTCTCATCATAAGCCTTCACGTGATTTTCATTCATGTAGGCAAGCACCTCTTCCAAGATCTCCCGGTTTTCCGGAACGCCGAGCAGACAGTCCGTTCCGGGAATGATCGTATGCGTCCGCCCCGCATAAAATCCGGTCACCGGATTCCCTTCGCGCGTTACGCCAAACGGATACTGCGCCTTGTTGCGATACCGGTACGGCTCGTCCATCCCGACGATCGGCCCCGTCACCCGGTCAAGCAGCGCCTCGTCAAATCCTCCGATACGCTGCAGGTTACCGCGCACCTTCCGCTCTTTATATTGAAGCTGCTGTTCATAGGAAAGCGGCTGAAGCTGACAGCCGCCGCACTGACGATAGACCGGACACGGCGGCGCAACGCGAAAAGGAGAAGACGTGATGATCTCCTCCACTCTCGCATACGCATAATTCTTTTTGGGCTTCGTAATACGCGCCCTGACGACGTCCCCCACAACGGCGTCCTTCACAAAAAGCGTATAACCCTCGCTTTTCCCGATACCCTCGCCATCGCTTCCTATATCGGTGATCGTAACCGTAAGCAATTCATTTTTTTGATACAAAGCCATACATTTACCCGTCCACTCTCGTCTTTCTGACATTGGAATCCAGCAGCCTGTTATATCCGAGCCAGCCGCTTTTATCCGTCCCCTCCAAAAGCTCCGTAAATGTCTCCAGCTTCGCATCCGTATTGTCCGCAAAATTAAGCGCGACCGCTTCAATGAGCGCAGGCTTTTTCGGCGAGCCGAATTCATATTCCCCGTGATGCGCCAAAATACAATGCGTAAGCTGCGCGAGCATCGTCTGCGGAAAATCTTTGATCTGCCGCGCCTTCTCACCGACCATTTCCGCCCCCATGACAATATGCCCCAAGAGCTGTCCCTCATCCGTATAGTCATTTTCCGGGAAAAGAGAAATTTCCCTCGTCTTTCCGATGTCATGCAGCATCGCCGCTGAGAGCAGTAGATCGCGATTTAAGATCGGATACGACGTGCAAAAATAATCGCAAAGCTTCGTCACACTCAACGTATGCTCCAGCAGTCCGCCGACAAAACCGTGATGCACGGTCTTTGCCGCGGAGGAACGCCGGAATGCCTGAACAAACGCTTTATCCTCCACAAAAAAACTGCGCAACAGCGCTTTCAGCGGCGCATGCTCCATACTCTCTATCAAGTCCAAAAGCTGTCGGTACATCTCATCATTATTTTTTTTGCTCACCGGAAGATAATCCGCCGGATCGTATTCGCCTTCCTCGCAGCGGCGCACCCGCTTCACGCTGATCTGACGCGCCCCGTTAAAGCTCGTCACATCACCGTAAACCTCTATGTAATCCAAGGAATCAAACTCCGCGATCCCCGCGCTGTTCGGCTCCCAGATCTTTCCCTCAAGCGTTCCCGATTTGTCCTGTAAGATCACCGTATCATACGGCTTTCCCGTCTTTGTCACCGCGGAGGTTTTGTGCTTGCAAAGATAAATATCGAGCACTCTGTCCCCGTCCTTATAATCCGCTAAATACTTCATGTTTGATTTCCTTTCTTCTATCATCGTTTTAGATAAAAATATTTCCCGTCTATTGCAAAACCATTATTTCCATAAAATCAAGTATGCTTTTTTATCTCACTTCAACGTGCCAAGAGTAACTTCTACCTCCATCGTGCGGTATTCCTCCTGCGCCTTTCGCTGCAGGGTCACCGTAACAACGTCTCCCGGCGCATATTGAGCAAGCGCCCTTGTCAGATCGCTCATGCTGTTGATCACACTCACGCCAATCCCCGTGATAATATCATTTCCCTGAATACCGCAGATCATTGCGGGTGAACCCATCTCAAAGCTCTGGACGCAGACCCCCCTCGGCATCTGCAGCGCTTCACTGAGCGCTGACGTAATATCCACGCCGTGGATTCCGATGCTTGCCCGCACCGTTTCATTTGACATTGCCTCGATCGTCTGCTTTAATTCCGTGATCCCGATCGCGGAAATCTGATTTTGCATGTCGCGGGCATTATAGGTATTGTCAATGATCCCAATGACCTGCCCTGAAAGATTGATCAGCACACCTGTCGCCCCGGCATTCCCGTAAATATCCGTTGTGAGCAGACGGTAATTGGCATCCACCAGATTCACATTCGACGAATTGGACGTGATCATCCCATAGCAGACAGAACCTGTGCTGCCCGTCGGAGAACCGACTGCAATGACCGGCGACCCAAGAAGCGTCAGAGAATTCGACGACCCAAGCGCTGCCGGCATCGCGCTCTCACGTGTTTCGGACGACATATTCGCCAACTTGACCGCCAAAATACAAAACCCCGTATTGGGATCCGCCTGCTTTTTTACCGCCTCCGCCATGCTTCCGTCGTGAAAGGTGATCATGATCTGCTGATAATCACGAATCTTGCTTTCCGTTGCCAAGATCAAACGCTCTATCCCGTTGTCCGCAACGATCAGCCCCGAGCTTCGCGCCTCGTTTTCGTATACCTCGTTAAACCAGTCCGTGTCCGCAGTCACGCCGCTGACAACGACCATGCTCTCCTGCATGTTTTCCGCAATGGCGCTGAGCTCGGCGTAAAGCTTCACATAGTCCTGCGCCGTCAGCTCCACCTTCTCATAGACCGTGACCTTCTGCGGCGGGGCCGGCGTCTGTTCCTCCTGCTCCGCCCCCGGCAGATCATTATCCGTCTGTGCCATATCCTCCGGCATCGTCTCCTCCTGCTCCGCCGGAAACGTGACGACCTCCGGCTCTTTCTCCGGATAAAGCCAGTTTGAAATGATCGGCTCGAGTGCAAAAAAAGTAATGCATGCGATCAGACCGAATACCAGCGCCATAACCGCGGTAATGATCGTCCGTCGCAACAGCTTTCTTTTATTGATCGGGCGTTCCTTGATTTTTTCTTTTACAAATTCAAAGGAGTCTTCCTCCTGCTCCCGGACTTCGTCTGTTTTTTTGCCCTTCTCCTGCATCCCGCACCCCGCTTACCGTGACACCATGACACCATGTCGCCATGTCATTTTCCTGTTTCGTATCGGCGCCGACTTGTATGTTACGCATCGTTCCGTTTTTTCTTCTTATACTTATATAAGTATATCCGATTGCCGATTTCTTGTAAAGAAGCACAGTTTATGCTATGATAGCGTGAGAAGAACTTCTAACGCTCATGCCATAGGGCATTTCGCGAAGAAATTCTATGTCTCACGCGTGAGAAGAACTTCTAACGCTCGCAGTAATGGCTGCTTCGTGAAGAAGTTCTAACGCTCGCGCCAAAGGGCATTTTGCTGACGCCATAGAGGATTCATATGAACGAAAAAGTATATCAAATATTAGAATTTCATAAAATTATCGACATGCTCGAGGCAAAGGCCGATAGCGCGCCCGCTAAGGCGCTCTGTAAAAAGCTCCATCCGAGCGCCGATCTTTCAGAGATCACGAAAACGCAAGAGGACACGGCTGCTGCACTTACGAGACTATTCCGCCAGGATTGTATCTCGTTTGCGGGCTGCACGGAAATCCGTCCGGTCTGCCGCGCGCTCGAAATTGAAAGCACGCTCTCTGTAGCCGATCTGATCCGTGTTGCCGATATCTTAGAATGCTCACAGCGCGTATTTGCATACGGAAATCCCGACGCAAAGGACAGCGAGCCGGACTGTCTGACTCCGTATTTTGAACAGCTCGTCCTGCTGCCCGACTTAAACCGTGAGATCCGCCGCTGTATCATATCCGCGGAGGAGATCGCGGACGACGCTTCCGCGAAGCTTTCTTCCATCCGAAGAAGCATTCTCTCGATCAACGACAAAATTCACGACAAATTAGCAGGCTATGTCAACACTTCGCTGCGTCCCTATTTGCAGGACGCTGTCGTTACCATGCGCGACAACCGCTACTGCATTCCGGTCAAATCGGAATACAGAGGACAGGTTGCCGGCATCGTCCACGATCAGTCCTCGACCGGTTCCACATTATTTATCGAGCCCGCCGCCATCGTCGAATATAATAACAAGATCCGTCAGCTAGAGATTGAGGAACAGGAAGAGATTGCCGCCATTTTAAGGGCGCTCTCCGAGCGCGCGGCGGCGCATACGGCGGAGATTGCCAATAATGCGAAGCTTCTGACCAAATTAGATTTTATTTTTGCCAAGGCGTCACTCGCCATGGATATGAACGCCACCATGCCGGTCTTTAACGACGAACGCATCATTGACATCCGCAAAGGGCGCCATCCGCTGCTTGACCGCAAACAGGTTGTCCCGATCGACGTCCGGCTCGGAGCGGACTTTGATCTTTTGATCGTCACGGGACCGAACACGGGCGGCAAAACGGTCTCCCTAAAAACGGTCGGACTCTTGACCTTAATGGGACAGGCGGGACTGCATATTCCTGCCGCCGATCGTTCCCGGCTCGGTATTTTCAAAGAGGTATTCGCGGACATCGGCGACGAGCAGAGCATTGAACAGAGCCTTTCAACCTTCTCCGCTCATATGACCAATATCGTAACGATCCTAAAGCACGCGGATGCCGATTCGCTCTGCCTGTTTGACGAGCTTGGCGCAGGTACTGACCCGACTGAGGGGGCGGCGCTCGCCATTGCCATCCTCACCTACCTGCATGACCGCGGAATCCGCTCCATGGCTACCACACATTACAGCGAGCTGAAAATATTTGCGCTCTCAACGGACTATGTGGAAAACGCCTGCTGTGAGTTTGACGTGAAATCGCTGCGCCCGACCTATAAGCTCCTGATCGGCATTCCCGGAAAGAGTAACGCCTTTGCCATTTCCAAGCGTCTCGGGCTGTCGGACGACATTATCGAATCCGCCAAAACCCACATCAGCAAGGAGGCCGAAAGCTTTGAGGACGTGATCGCCAATTTGGAAAAACGCCGCCTTGAAATGGAGCGCGAGCAGCTTGAAATCGATAAATACAAGCGGGAAACGCAGTCCGTAAAAGACCAGTTAAAAGCAAAACAGGATAAACTTGACACCTCCCGCGATAAAATCCTGCGCGAGGCAAACGAGGAAGCGCGGGAGATCCTGATGGAAGCGAAAGCGATCGCCGACGAGGCTATCCGCAAGTTCCAGCGCCTGAACGCATCCTCCGCAGACATGCGGGAACTGGAAAGCTCCCGCCAAAACTTAAACGGCAGGATCAGTGAGAAAAACGCAAAGCTTTCCATTCCTTCCGCGAAACCGGAGCATCACGCCAAGGTCCGGGCAGCGGACTTAAAGCCGGGCGACAGCGTGAAAATCGTGTCAATGGGCTTAAAAGGCACTGTCAACACCCTGCCCGACGCCTCCGGAAATCTCTTTGTCATGTGCGGCATCATGCGCACGAAAACAAATATCAAAGACCTTGTTCTTTTGCAGGATTCCGACGATGCGACGCGCCTTGCGCCCTCCAAAAAAACAAGCACGGGAAGCAGCATGAAGATGAGCAAATCCATGCATATCTCCACCGAGATCAATCTGCTCGGCAAAACGGTGGACGAAGCGATTGCCGAGCTGGATAAATATTTGGACGACGCTTATCTCTCTCATGTGCCGAGTGTGCGCATCGTTCACGGCAAAGGCACAGGCGCGCTCAGGAGCGCCATTCACCAGCACCTGAAACGACTGAAATATATCGACTCCTACCGCCTCGGCGAATTCGGCGAGGGCGACTCCGGCGTTACGATCGCAACGTTTCATTAAAAATAACGCAAATGAAAAGGAGGAAACCATTTGGCAGCCAAACAGAAAATTCTGATCGTGGATGACGACAATAATATTGCGGAGCTCATCTCCCTCTATCTGACAAAGGAATGCTTTGAGACCCGGATCGTGAATGACGGCGAATCCGCCCTCACGTGCTTTGGTTCCTTTAAGCCGAACCTGATCTTACTCGACTTAATGCTCCCCGGCATCGACGGCTATCAGGTATGCCGCGAGATCCGCGCGCATTCCCAGACGCCGATCATCATGCTTTCCGCAAAGGGTGAGATCTTTGATAAGGTGCTCGGCTTAGAGCTTGGCGCGGACGATTACATGGAAAAACCCTTTGATACAAAAGAGCTTGTCGCGCGCGTCAAGGCGGTTCTGCGCCGCTACACACCCACGCCGAACACAAGCGTCCAGCCGGATGTGGACAAGGTGGAATTTCCCGATCTTGTCATCAATCGGACAAATTATTCCGTGATCTACAACGGACACCGCGTGGACATGCCGCCGAAGGAGCTGGAGCTTCTCTATTTTCTTGCCTCCTCCCCGAACCACGTCTTTACAAGGGAACAGCTCTTAGACCAGATTTGGGGCTATGAATACATAGGCGACACGAGAACCGTGGATGTTCATATCAAACGTCTGCGTGAAAAGATCAAGGACAACGCCCACTGGCGGATTGCCACGATCTGGAGCATTGGCTATAAATTTGAGGTACGTTAAGGCTGCATCATGCTCTTATGTAACGCTGACAGATTGGATTTTGAGGGATAACGATTCATGAAACGCACACTATATTGGAAATTTCTGCTTGCCTATCTGATCTTTGCTTTTTTCGGTTTTTTTGTTGTCGCAAACTTTGTTTCCGGCATGACCTTGGATCATCTGAAAAAAGAAAAGGCGGAGTCCCTGTATCAGGAAGCTGTCATGATCGCGGGCACTTACGCATCCGAGCTTTACGATAACCGCATTTCTCTGGAAACCGCAAAAAATCAATTGGATGCGCTTGATATTTACCTCTCTTCCACGATTTGGATCATGAATCCGTCGGGGAGAATTGTTGTGGACTCCAAAAACCCGATCGACGTCGATAATCAGGTGGTCGTGGAAGCGTTTGACCCGACCGTGACAGGGAGTACTTACTATACGGTCGGCACTTTCTTCGGCATGTTCGAAGAAGATATGCTGAGCGTTTTTGCCCCCATCACCTCGGATTTTAAGGTAAAAGGCTATGTCGTGATCCTTACCCCGATGAGCACGATCGAACAGGAGAGCAACAGCCTCTTAAATATTTCGTATCTGCTGTTGGTGATCCTGTTTCTATTGTCGCTCATCATTCTAATTTTTTTCACGGAAATGGTCTATCTCCCGCTTCGCAAGATCACGCGCGCGACCGAACAGTATGCGAGCGGCAACCTGAGCTATCAGCTCTCCGTGGACAGCGAGGACGAGATCGGCTACCTCGCCGCTTCGCTTTCCTACATGGCGGAAGCGCTTGCACAGGGCGGTGAAAACCAGAAAAAGCTTGTCGCCAACATCTCGCACGACTTCCGTTCCCCCTTAACCTCCATCAGCGGATATGTGCAGGCGATGCTCGACGGGACCATCCCCCCCGAGCTGCATGAAAAATATCTGCAGATCGTGTTAAATGAAACGGAACGCCTGACAAAACTGACAAATAATCTTTTAACGCTGAATAACCTGAACACGGAAGGCATGGTTTTGGAAAAAAGCACGTTTGACATCAACCGTGTCATCAAAAATACGGTCGCAACCTTTGAGGGTATCTGCAGAGAGCGCCAGCTTGTCATCGACCTGGTATTGACCGGCGACAGCATGCTCGTCACGGCGGACTTAAGCAAGATTCAGCAGGTGCTCTACAACCTGCTCGACAATGCCATCAAATTTTCGCATCACGACTCGCATATTAAGATTGAGACGACGCAAAAGCATAATAAAGTGTTTATTTCCGTCAAGGACAACGGCATCGGCATTCCCAAGGAAAGTCTGAAATTTATCTGGGACCGTTTCTACAAGACGGACTTATCGCGCGGCAAGGATAAAAAAGGAACCGGCCTCGGCCTTTCCATCACCAAAGAGATCATCCGCGCGCACAGTGAAAACATTAACGTCATCAGTACGGAGGGCGCCGGGAGCGAGTTTATTTTTTCCCTGCCCTGTGTGGATATGGATGAGGACTAAAAAAGGAGCTTCGCTCCTTTCAGAGTTTCCTTCGGAAACTCTATCCGTGAATTCGCCTTTGGCGAATTCTTCTGGGTGTTAGAACGCAAAGGATACCGAAAAAAGTACAAATTGTACCGAACTTCTTTTTTTCGACAAGATCCGACTGTATAATATTTTATTCATACTATTTTTAAGAAAGGGCTGAAATCTATATGGACAGAAAAGGGAAAAAGGGACCGGGAATTTTAGTGAAGCTGATCTTAATGTGCGCTTTACCGATCATTTGTGCGGATGTTATTATCGCCACATATTCCATTAATGCGCTGCAGAATGGGATGAAGGAAAAAGTGATGGAGGAACTGGCTCTTGTATGTCAATCGGTTTCTGCTTCCTATGATGCCATTGATCCAGGCGATTACTCTGTGAAGGGATATTTGCTCTATAAAGGCGATTATAATATTACGGCACATGAGAGTATTATTGACAGCTATACGGCAGGCACAGATACGGATGTTACCCTTTTCTATGGGGATGTCAGAGTTGCCACTTCTTTATTTGACAAGTCAGGAAACCGGATGCTTTGGACAAGGGCCTCCGATGTGGTTGTCGAAACCGTATTGAAGGGCGGGAACGATTATAGTTCAGACAGTATCACGATCAATGATGAAAATTATTATGCCTATTATAAACCGGTAAGAAATAGTGAAGGGGCTGTTGTAGGTATGATCTTTGCCGGACAGCCATCGAAGGGTGTCGATGCAACCATTCGCAGCAAAATCATCGGCATTGCCGCCATTTCCCTTGTTATTTTGGTTGCCGCGCTGGTTATCTGTACGTTTCTTGTAAAAGGAATCGCGACCATCGTTGTCCGGGCAGGTGGTATGCTTGTCAATATTTCCGACGGTAATCTGCGGGTCGAGCTGAGTGAGGGAGCGGAGAAGCTCAGCCGGGTAGCCAGGAACAGAACGGATGAGATCGGTGCAATGGTCTCGTCCATGTACGGACTGGCTGAAAAGCTTCAAAGCATGGTCGGCAGTATTAAAGAAAAAACCGATAACCTGCTTCAGTCGAGCAATTCCTTGGAATCCGTTGCGTCGCAGACCAGCTCTACGGTGGATGAGATCAGCCATTCGGTGGAGGATGTTGCCAAGGGCGCCGCAACGCAGGCACAGGATATCGAATCGGCGACAACGCAGGTTACGACCATTGGTTCTATGATAGAAAAAATTGCAAAGGGTGTGCAGGAGCTGGATAACATCTCCTCAGAGATAAGAGATGCCGATCAGGAATCCGAGCGTATCATTAACGAATTGAGCGTATCCAATGACAGGACGCTAGAGGCAATCAAGAAAATCGACGCTTCCGTACATACGACCAATGAATCCGTCGGCAAAATTCAGGATTCTGTTAACCTGATCACGGCGATCGCCAGCGAGACCAGCCTGTTATCATTAAACGCAAATATCGAAGCCGCAAGAGCGGGAGAGGCCGGACGTGGATTTGCCGTTGTGGCTTCGCAGATTTCAAAATTGGCTGAGGATTCCAACAATTCGGCCAAAACGATCGAAGATATTATTCACCAGCTGGCCGAGAATTCCAAAGCTTCCGTTGAAATTATGACAGAGGCAGGAGAGATCATTGTCGAACAGCAGAAAAAGCTGGAGGAAACAAAGAAAAAATTTGCCGCCGTTACAAAAGGGATTGAAACCTCTATTGTTGAAACCGAACAGATTTATGCCCAAACCAGGGAATGCGATGAGGCAAGAGTGAAGGTAGTCGATGTCATACAGAATTTGTCCGCGGTTGCAGAAGAAAACACTGCGTCAACAGAGGAAACAAATGCTGCGATGCAGGAGCTGAATGCGATGGTCAACCTGCTTACAAATGCTGCAAAAGATTTGAAAGATATTGCGGATGAGCTTGAACGGGATGTTGCTTTCTTTAAGATTTAATTCGGTACATATTTTTCAAATTCAGGAGGAAACGATATATGAGAAAAAAGATATTGTCACTGATTCTTGCGTCCGTCATGCTTCTTTCCATGACCGCCTGCGGAAACTCCGGTAATGGCGCCGCAACAGGAACGACCGGAAACGCGGATGAAAACTTAAAGATTGCGATCGTCAGCAGCCCGGCAGGAGTAGATGATCATTCTTTTAATGAGGATATTTATAACGGAATTCTGGCTTTTCTGGAAACCCATCCGGGCTCAACGGTAACGCCCGTACAGGAAACTACCGGCGATACGGCAGCTTCTCTTGCGGCGGTCGCGGATATTGTGGGGGATTATGACGTCATTGTATGCTGCGGTTTCCAGTTTGCGGGAATCTCCGATATTGCAATACAAAACCCAAATATAAAGTTTATTTTGGTAGATTCTTTCCCGTCCGATGCTAACGGCAACGAGGTGGAAGTGGATAATATTTTTGCGATGTGTTTTGCGGAGCAGGAATCCGGCTTCTTTGCCGGAATGGCGGCAGCGCTTGAGACAAAGTCCGGTAAAGTGGCTGTTGTAAACGGCGTTGCTTATCCTTCCAACGTGAATTATCAGTATGGATTTGAATGCGGTGTAAAATATGTCAACGGGACAGAAGGAACGCATGTAGAGATCGTGGAGCTTCCTTCTTATGCAGGAACAGATGTTACCGGCGCGGATGTGGGCGGAAACTATATCGGTTCTTTTGCTGATATCGAAACCGGAAAGGTCGTAGGCAGAGCATTGATCGCAGAGGGCGTTGACATCATCTTCGCAGCGGCGGGCACCGCCGGAAGCGGCGTTCTGGATGCCGTTAAGGACGCGGACGGCGTCATGTTCATCGGTGTTGATATTGACCAGTATGACGACGGCTTTGACGGAGATCGTAACGTTATACTGACCTCTGCCATTAAAGTGATGCATAGTGATGTTGAGAAAACCTTGAATGCGATCGCTGTCGGCTTTTTTGGCGGCGGGAATGTCACGCTTCGGGTTGATACAGGTTCCACCGGCTATGTAAACGCGGAAGGGCGACATCAGTTATCTGCTGCGACAATCGAAAAGATTGATGCCGCTTATGAATTGCTCAGGTCAGGAGATATCGTACCTGCCGCTAATTTTAACGGCATCACTCCCGATAGTTTTACGTGGTAACATTATTATCTTTTTTGGGGCATCCTGCGTTTTTATCAATTTAAGAAGGGAGGTGTGACAGCGATATGCTGGGTGGTTCTACTGCCGTCGCATTGATCCGGTTTGTAATCAATATAATAGGAGTGGTCATTTTATTTTCTCTAATGAGCGAGCCGCGCTACAGCCTCAAGAAGACTGCCGTCTGTTACGCCTGTCTTTGTGTCGTCATGGCTGCGGTATCCTGCGTTTGGTATGCCGTCAATCAGGAAAGCTATGTGCGGCTGGCACCGCTATTGCTGTATCTGTGCTTTGCCGTCTTTTCCATTTTTATGAACAGCGATCCCATTTATCTGTGCATTTATAAGCTGACGCTCACGTTCTATCTGATGGCAGTTTTTATGATCGTCGGTATCGAGGTTTCCATTATTTTCTTCGACAGAAATGTATGGATTGATATTACAGCGCGCATTCTTTCGATCTTCCTTATGGCAATTTTTATTAACACAAAAATAAAAAGCTCCATCCGCGGATTCGGTTATTATGTGGAGCATGAAGTGGACCGCTTCAGTGTCATTGTCATGATCATCTGCATCCTGTCCGGCATTGGGTATGTTTTGAGCCAGAACGGCCTGGAACAGACCCCGTATCGTCTTTATCAGATTGTCTTGAACTTCTTACTGACCGGCGCCCTGCAGCTTTTGGTATTCCGGCTCTATTTACATACGGGTAAAGAGAAAGAATATCAAAAGGAAAACCAGTTGATCCAAATGAATCAACGGCTGTTGGAACGGCATATGGAGCTTTTGGAAGCCTCCGTGGAAACGGGTCGCAGAATCCGGCATGACGCAAGGCACCATAATGCGGTCATCGCCGAATATGCGCGCAGAGGGCAGGATGAGGAGCTGCTGCAATATTTGAAGGAATATCTCAAAGAGACCGATACGGGCGTTGTCGAATCCATCTGCGCCAATACCGCAGTCAACAATCTCCTCGCAGCGTATACCGAACGTGCAAAAAAGGAACACATTTCCGTCTCGCTTGATGTGAAGCTGGAAAAAAATCCGGGAATCCCCAGTATCGATCTTGTCACAATATTGGCGAATGCTTATGAAAATGCCATCTACGGATGCATGGAGGTACAAAAGCATGCAAGAGAACGGGCATGCTCTATTCATCTGATGATACGCAAAAAGCTCGGTAAACTTATCATCTATTGCAGCAATACGTGCCGGACAGAGATCGAGCTGAAAAACGGGCTCCCCAAACCGGAGGCGACAGGAGGCATCGGTGTACTGAGCATTATCAAGACGGCGGAAAAATACGACGGAGAATATGACTTTAAGAATGACAACGGTATGTTCATTTTTCGGCTCATTATAAACCTTCCGCCGGAGAGGAACGAAAGGAGCTGCTAAAATGTATCTGATCGCACTCTGCGATGACGAGACAACCGAACTGGATAAAACAGAACAAATATTTGCAGGCTACGGAAATAAACATCCCGAAATTGAACTCAAGATCGAACGTTTTTCTTCCGCAGACGAGCTGATCTGCGCGATCAGAGAAAAACAATATACACCGGACCTCATCACGCTCGACATCTATATGCCGGACAAAAGCGGAATCGACGCGGCAAAGGAACTGCGCGATATAGGCAGCAGCAGCCCGATCCTTTTCCTGACCACTTCAAGAGAGCATGCACTGGATGCATTTGGCGTGGAGGCTGTACAATATTTAGTAAAACCGATATCCCCGGAAATGCTGTTTCCGGTATTGGATCGGATTTTCGCAGACACACCGGAACTACGCAAAAAGTATATTCTTCTGCGTATCGACGGAAAGATCCGTCGTGTAGCCGTGGATTCTATCGTGTACTGCGAGGCACAGGGAAAAATGCAATGCCTGCACTTCTCGGACGGTACTCACTGTCTGCTGCGCATCACGATGGCGGCAATCTTCGACATGTTTACCCCCTATCGAGAATTCGCAAAAGTCGGCGTTTCCTATCTCATCAATCTCAAACATGTAGAAAGCCTAAGCAGGCAGGAACTGCAGATGGATGACGGGAAAAATATCTATCCTCCCCGCGGTTCATACCAATCCCTGCGGGAACAGTATTTCAGCTATTACTGTGAAGAAGACATGGAAGAAAATCCCGATTAACCGGTCACGATACACGGCATCCTGTCCCTGTACGAACTCTTTTGAAAAAGGTTATCCCGCGGCGCTGCCGTCAGGATAACCTTTTTTTGCTTTGATTTAAGTACTGCATGACACCGAGATGAATCTGAAACGCAACGCGGTCCTGATAGTCCGTTGTCGTAAGCAGCGCGGCCTCCTCCGGATTGGAAAGAAACCCGCATTCCACAATGACGATCGGAACAGATGTTTTTTTCAGCAGATAATAGCTGTCATTTGCTTTCGCTTTGCGCCCGTTCTCAGGATCAAGTGAAAGGCATAGCTGCTCCTGTATGATTTCCGCGAGCTGCTTTCCTTCCTCGCTCGTCGTATAATAAAAAGTCTGCGCACCGCGCACATACGCTTCATGATAGCTGTTTTGATGAATACTGACGACAAGCACAGGAGAAGCCCGTTCAATGACCTCGAGCCTGCGTCGTAAATCTGCCGCCTTTTTATTACTGTCACTTTCCACGTATAGTCCGTCATCCGTCTCTCTGGTCATGATGACCGTGATGCCCTCCGCCTCCAAGTAGCTCTTGAGCTTGTAGGCGATCGCAAGGTTAATGTCCTTTTCATACGTTACTTGGTCAACGGAAACTTTTCCGCTGTCCCTGCCCCCGTGCCCGGCATCGATCACGATCACCATATCCGACGTGTCTGTAATCGTTTCCTCCATCTTTAACTCTTCTTTTTTTTCAAACGTCGTCACGATTGCTGCAGCCGCAAGCAGCAGGATTCCCGCCGTAACAACAACCACATCGGCGCGAAACCTCCTGATCCGCCGCAGCCATATCTGATATCGCTGTTCTGTATGAGACGGCCGTGCGCCGCTCTGCGTGTTTCTTTTTTTCTCCGCCATGCTTCGCTTCCTGTCCTCTCTCATAACAGGATATGAAAAAAAGCAGAATCTCATAACAGGATTCTGCTTTTTTCTCTTCGCATGTTTTATAATTTTTCGGATGTCTTATGAATTTCCGTACGCCGCCATGACCGCCCATATATCCGTCGTCTCATAGCCAAGCTTCCATGCCGAAACGCCCGCAACGCCATAGTTATTCATCACGTTGAGCTTGACCTGAATAGAATCCGCGTTCTCCATCCATACCTGATAGAGCTTGCCGCCGCTTGTCAGCTCGCCGTAATACTGACAGGTGATCTCATCCCATATTAAATTGACACCGTAATCATTCACCCAGTCCTTCGCCCACTGCATGCCGCCCGCGCTGCTCGTCACCTCGCCGCCGTCCGTAGCCCAGATGCGTGTGAAAAACGGCACGCCGTTTATGATCTTATCCGCGGGAACGCCAATGTTGATCGTGTCGCTGATGCCGCGCTCCACAAAGCCGATGGACGCGACAGACCCCGCCTCGCTGCATCCCTTCCAATGCTCGTCATAGCCCATGATCACGACATAATCGACCACGATCCCCTGATCTTCCAAATGATACTGTCCCCTGCCGCCCGCCGGCACATAATTATCCACGGAAAGCACGAGGTTATGCTTGTGCGTCAAAATGGACAGTTCACGCAGGAACTGGATAAAATGCTCGCCGCATTCCCTTGATATCTTCTCAAAATCAATGTTGATGCCATCCACGCCCGCGTTCAGCGCCGCATTCACAAGCTGCAGCTCCAACGCTTCCCTCATCGTGCTGCTCGACAGGATACCATAGATATCGGGCGAGCGGGTAAAATCATCCGCGAGCGCCCATACCTCAAGCCCCTTTTCATGCGCACGCGCCACATAATCGGCAGTCGCAATATTATCAATGGAAACCCCGTCCGCGCCGCCGCCCACATAAAACCATGTCGGCGAGATCACATTCAGCGCGTCCGCATTTGCCGTCATCTCGTTAAACGTACTGTTTGCATCCGCACTCATGACCTGATGCCATGCCATCACGATCTTATGATCCCTTGCGATCCGCGGATAAACAGGATCCGTATAGTCTCTTGCAGACGTCCTTTGCGTCTCATGCTCATTTTCCAAATATTTGACCTCGATATATCCGGTCACACAATCCTTCGTTTTTACTTCCGCCCAGGTCTCCATCCGGTTGAGCACCACGACCTCGTCTCCCTGCGCAACATTCGTAAGGATCGGACTCTTGATGCCGCCGAGCCGTCTGACTGCCGTCGCCTTTTTCACGGTTGCGGTCGTCACCGTATCCTCCTCGGTAAACAGCTGTACGCGGTACGGTTCTTCGTCGCTGTACAGCGTATAACTCATGCCGCAGTAACGCTGCACATAATCCGCTGACAGATAAAGCGTACCATCCTCCTCAAAAACCGCCGCGTGTGCCAGCGTCTCGCTCTCCATGGCCGTCTGCCCCGATATGTCAGGCGTCGTTTTTATTATGACATTCGTGTCAAGTAAAACCGTCTCCACATGATCAGGAAGCGTATATTTCAGCGCGTGCTCCATATCATTATAATAAAAGCGATCCTCCATATATGCCGCCACCGTGTCAAATGAAAAGTAGACAACGCCGTCCCGCACAAGCGCACGATCCGTAAGCAGCGTATCCTGATGCATGATCCTTGCCTCATTGCCCTCGCATTCAAAATATTCGGTCAGATCCACCCGCTCCTTCGAATAGGCGTAGCGATCTAATATCTTAGGTACAATTGCCACAAGCGCCACCACGCAAATAAGGGCGATTGCGATGAGCACCGGAATTATTTTTTTCTTCATTCCTGTTCCCTCCAAACGCCCTTATTATAACAGACTATTGCACTTACGTCATTACCAAATTTGACATATTCAGACTTTTCTTTCCCAGACTGTCCGATGTTCTGCACGATCCGCCATGTTGTTTTTTGTAAAAAAAGTACGAATTATCATATGTTTCTCCTTTCCCTTGTGATTTGGCAGATCAATGCGGATCGTGGCCGCCTGCATGTTCAGGCAGTAAACGCCATATGCTTCTATCAGGGCACACCCGCATCCGACCAAAAGGAACCCGTGATATTTGCAGCGCGGGCGTGTTGTGACGAACGTGAAACAGTTTTGCTTAAGATGCCGGACGGTATCTGAAATAAGGGAACAAAAAGCGTTCCCTACGGAACAAATTCTGTCCCGATGGAAAAAATTACCTACAAAAAAATTTTGAATTATACCGTGAATTTCGTTTCTTTCTTCGTTCATTGGAAAAAATTATTTTACGAACAGACACATAAGCCTGTAAGACAATCCCATACTAAGATGGAACAGACAATGGTTCCTATGGGAAAAAGATAATTTTGAACGTGTGAGTCACGAATGTGACTATGAAAAAAACATCTGCCTCCTCTCCGATACGGATTGTCCGAGGCATCTCTAGTTTTATATTATATACTTGTAGTTTTGCTTTTACAAGTCTTTTTTTGACAAATTTTTATAAAATGCTCATTTTTTCCAAATAGCAGAAAAACACGCATTTTCTGCGGATTTTTTCGTGATCACGCATAAAAAAAATATAAACTGTCACGCCATGCTCTTGACTTAATAAACTAATCAGTATAAGATACTTTTACTGATAGATTGCAGTATCGCATGGTTATTCATGTATAGATAGGATGTGATATGAATGAAAATCGAAAAAGTAAATGACTACCAGATCCGCTGCACTTTGACGAGCGACGACCTTGCAGACAGGCAGATCAAGATCAGCGAATTGGTGTATGGCTCCGACAAGACCAAGAAGCTCTTTCGGGATATGATGCAGCAGGCATCCGTCCAGTTCGGCTTTGAGGCAGAGGACATCCCTTTGATGATCGAGGCCATTCCCCTTAACTCCGGCTGCCTTGTGTTAGTCATCACAAAAGTAGAGGATCCCGAGGAGCTCGACACACGCTTTTCCAATTTCGCGCCGTCCATTCACGACGATGACGACGATTATGAGGAAGAAAACATGGATGTCATCAACAGCACAGGTTCGTTCCTGTCTGATACGGCCTTAGATGTATTGGACCTGTTCCGCAGAATGCAGAATGCCGCGTCCGCACTCCCTGACAAGGGAAAGGACAATACGCCGGCTGCCCCTGCGGAAGAAGCTGATTCGGATATTTCCATTTTATACAGCTTTTCTTCGCTGGATCATCTGATCAGGGTTTCGCGGATGCTTGCGGGCGGCATCAGTACCGATACCGCTTTATATAAGAATACGATAACAGGACAGTACTCGCTGGTCGTTTCGAAAGGAAAGACCTCTCCTGCCGAGTTTAACCGTTTATGCAATACACTCTCGGAATACGGCAAAGGAGAACGGCTGACCCATTCCGCTTCTGCATTTTTAGAAGAGCATTTTGATGCGATCATTCCGTCGCATGCCGTAGAAGCGGTCGCGCAATCCTTTTAACGGCTGCAATGCAGATTTCCGCCCGGCAGATTTTAGTCATTGCGAATCAACAGGGGGATCCCCGATAAGAAAAAAGAGCCCGACGGGCTCTTTTTTCTTATCGCATAGGAATCCGCAGACCCAAAAGATCGCTATGCGTTCTTTTTATGACAGCTCTGCAAGCTTACCCATCAGTTCATCTACATCAATGCCATGAACCATTGCTGCCTCTTCCAAGGACTCTCCCTGTGCAGACGGGCAGCCAAGGCAATGCATTCCCGCTTCCATCAAAACCGGTGCGACCGCCGGATTGATCTGAAGCATCTCGCCGATCGTCATGTCCTTCGTAAACTGTGCCATATCTATGCCTCCTTTTTTTGATCATCCTTTTGTGCCGTCCTTATCTTAACACATGTTGCACAATTTTCACAATTTTTTCCATTAATTTTTTATTCATGTACTCGAAAAAGTACATTGCTTCTATTGACTCTCCTATGAAATTTAACCTATAATTATGGTGTATCGAAAGCATATTTTTATGCGTAACTAACGGTTTTTAACCGTATAAAAATTTTTTATAGGAGGCATTTCAAATGAGACCAGAATGGAACGATTTTGTAGGCGGCAAATGGGACAAAGAGATTAACGTGCGTGATTTCATTCAGAGAAACTACACGCCGTACGAGGGGGATGAGTCCTTCCTTGCAGGACCTACGCAGAACACCAACGACTTATGGGCAATGGTTCGCGACCTTCAGGACAAGGAGCGCGCAGCGGGCGGCGTTCTTGACATGGACACGAAGGTTGTATCCACGATTACTTCCCATGGTCCGGGCTATCTTGACAAGAATAAGGAGACCATCGTTGGTTTCCAGACTGACAAGCCGTTCAAGCGCTCTTTACAGCCTTACGGCGGTATCCGTATGGCAGAGAAGGCATGCTCCGACAACGGATACGAGGTTGATCCGGAGATTTCCGAGTTCTTCTCCACTCACAGAAAAACACACAATGCAGGCTGCTTCGACGCTTATAATGCAGAGATGAGAGCATGCCGTTCCGCACACATCATCACGGGTCTTCCGGATGCTTACGGACGCGGACGTATCATCGGTGATTACAGACGTGTCGCTCTTTACGGTATCGACAGACTGATCGAAGATAAGCAGGCACAGAAGGATTCGACCGGTCGCATAATGACGGATGACGTCATTCGTCTCCGCGAAGAAATTTCCGAGCAGATGGTTGCATTAAAGATGATGAAGGAGATGGCTGCTTCCTACGGCTGCGATATTTCCAAGCCGGCAGCTAATGTACAGGAGGCAATCCAGTGGACTTATTTCGGTTATCTGTGCTCCGTAAAAGAGCAGAACGGTGCCGCAATGTCCCTCGGACGTACGTCCACCTTCCTTGACTGCTATGCACAGAGAGACCTTGCAAACGGTACGTTTACCGAGGAGCAGATTCAGGAGTTCGTTGACCACTTCATCATGAAGCTGCGCTGCGTAAAGTTCGCTCGTACCCCGGAGTACAACCAGATCTTCGCAGGCGATCCGGTATGGGTAACAGAGTCCCTCGGCGGTGTCGGTGTTGACGGACGTCATATGGTAACAAAGATGAGTTTCCGTTATCTGCATACGCTTGAGAACTTAGGACCTTCTCCCGAGCCGAACCTGACGGTTCTCTGGTCCACCAGACTTCCTGAGAACTGGAAGAAGTATTGTGCGAAGATGTCCATTAAGACATCCTCCATCCAGTACGAGAACGACGATCTGATGAGAGTTGTTCACGGTGATGATTACGGTATCGCATGCTGCGTATCCTCCATGGTCATCGGTAAAGAGATGCAGTTCTTCGGCGCACGTGCAAACGTTGCAAAGTGTCTGCTTTACGCATTAAACGGCGGTGTGGATGAAGTTACCAAGAAGCAGGTTGGTCCGAAGTATCGTCCTGTAACGGGTGATGTTCTTGATTACGATGATGTCGTAAGCAAGTTCGTTGATATGATGGAGTGGCAGGCAGACGTTTATGTCAATACGCTGAATGTCATCCACTATATGCATGACAAGTACTGCTATGAGAGAGCAGAGATGGCTCTTCATGACAGAGACGTAAAGCGCTACTTCGCAACAGGTGTTGCCGGTCTTTCCATCGTGGCTGATTCCCTTTCTGCGATCAAGTACGCAAAGGTTGAGCCGATCCGTGATGAGGACGGTATCATCGTTGACTTCAAGACGACCGGTGATTTCCCGAAATACGGCAACGACGACGACCGCGTAGACGAGATCGCTCAGTGGGTTGTTCATACGTTCATGACGGCAGTCAGAAGACATCACACCTACAGAAACGGTATTCCTACCACGTCCATCCTTACGATCACATCCAACGTGACCTACGGTAAGGCAACCGGTAATACGCCTGACGGACGTAGAAAAGGTCAGCCGTTCGCTCCGGGTGCAAATCCGATGCACGGACGTGATACGCATGGTGCTGTCGCTTCCCTGTCTTCCGTATCCAAGCTTCCGTTCAATGATGCGCAGGATGGTATTTCCAATACCTTCACGATCATCCCGGGTGCGCTTGGCAAAGAGGATAAGGTATTTGCAGGCGATATTGAACTCGACTTAAACAAATAATGGATGAGGAATCATGTAATGGATGAATCTCAGATGATTGATAATCTCATCGCACAGCTCGACGCCGGTATGACCAACGGCGTCGGGCATGTGAATGTAGATGTAGATGAAACAAGCAGTGAAGCCAAGAGTGTGGAGACGATGGGCTGCGTTGACTGCTCCAAAAACGCATTCGCATGCAGCATCCCGACCATGCAGGAAGGCATGGATCGTTAGACACCGTATTTTAATCAAAGGAGGATATTACCATGGCAGAAAATAGTGCACAGGTAGAAAACTTAGTAAATTTGTTAGATGGTTATGCAACCAAAGGCGGACATCACTTGAATGTCAACGTTTTAAACAGAGACACGCTTCTTGATGCTCAGCAGCATCCGGAGAACTATCCGCAGCTTACCATCCGTGTATCCGGCTACGCAGTAAACTTCATTAAGCTGACACCGGAACAGCAGGCAGATGTTATCTCCCGTACGTTCCACGAGGCTGTATAAAAAAGAACGTTGCGCGTTCTTTCGAAGAATCGCTAAAGCGATTCTTCTGGGACTATGGAATTTCTACAGTCTCTACCCAAATATAAGTGTACAAAGGAACCCGGGGATGATTTCCTCGGGTTCTAAAACATTTGCGAGGCAATTACTTCCCCGCGATCTTTCTACAGAAAGGATTTTACTATGAGCGGAAGAATTCATTCACTGGAGTCCTTCGGAACCGTTGACGGTCCCGGTACCCGATTTGTCGTATTCGTTCAGGGCTGCCCCATGCGCTGTGCTTACTGCCACAATCCCGATACATGGTCAATGACCGGCGGTACTAACATGGAGGTATCCGAGATCCTTGAACAATACGAGCGTAATAAGAGCTTCTACACCAAGGGAGGCATTACCGTAACGGGCGGCGAACCGCTCATGCAGCCAGATTTTCTACTTGAGCTTTTCACGGAATGCAAGAAAAGAAATATCCACACCTGCCTTGATTCCTCCGGCATCGCCTTTAAGCCCGACAACAAGGCTTTTCTCGAAAAGATGGATCAGCTTGTACCGTTGATCGACCTCGTCATGCTCGACATTAAGCATATCGATCCCGAAAAGCATAAAGAACTGACAGAGCAGCCCAACGACGGGATTCTTGCTTTTGCGGAATATCTTTCCGATAAGCATGTGGACATGTGGATACGTCATGTCGTTGTTCCGGGCATCACCGACGATCCGAAATACCTCTATGAGCTTGGTTATTTCATCGGCGGTCTGACAAACTTAAAGGCGCTTGACGTACTGCCCTACCACACAATGGGAAAGGTCAAGTACGACAAGCTCGGCATGGAATATAAATTAAAAGATGTTCCAGCCATGACACAGGAAAAAGCGATCGAATGCAAAAAGCATATTATCGACGGCATTAAGAAGCGCCGTGCGGAGCTTGCCGAAAGTTAGTATTTTCTAACCCAAAAGCGCGTAAAATCAAGCTTTTTCCAAAGGATGTTTTTTTGATTTCCTTATATTTGTACTTGTCACTGACTCTCTTTTGTATTAGAATAGTATCAGTTGAGAGGAACGTTAAAATTTGTTCCTACGTTATTTTTAACCCATTATAAAGGAGGATTTTATTATGGCAAGAGTAATCAGCGATGCTTGCGTAGCATGCGGTGCCTGCGAGGCAACCTGCCCGGTTGGCGCAATTTCTATGGGAGACGGCAAATTTGAGGTTGATGCAGATAAGTGCATCGATTGCGGTGCTTGCGAGGGCGGCTGTCCGGTTGGCGCAATCTCTGAGGGCTAATCCGGTATACGCAGAAGTCACCTGCTCTTGGCAGGAAGATAGAAGCAAACAAAAAGAGCCTGTTATGGCTCTTTTTGTTTGCTTCTACCCTTTTTTCCTCATATGCTATACGCTACCACATACAGGTATCCGCGTCCTATGTCATAAACGGCAATCGCCTGTGTCAGACCATCCTCGCTCTCATGCCGCTTCCATTTATACTTTGATCCGCGTAAAAAACTGCAATATTCACGTTCAATATGGAGCTCCCCTACTGCAGAGTCATAAAATTCCTCAACCTCAATATCTGCCTCCGTATCCAGATTCTCCAGCCACGCCTCTTCCGGCTGCACGCTGTAAACATCATAATGCCAGCCATCTCCTCGAAATGACTCTGTCTGCTTATGATATATACGTTCCAGTCCGTCAGGCAGCCCCAGTCCCCATCTGTCTTTGGCATTTTCACGCCGCACGCTAAGCAATCCGGCAAAGCGGAAAGCACCAACTGCAATAAAAATCACAAATACTGCTAAGATTGTGCAGATACCTATTTTCTTAAACCGGATAGCATGCTCTTTCATGAACGTTTCTCCCTGATACGATCATCTTCTAAGTCAGAAACGCGATTTTTTATTTTCTTTTTTACTACGCATAAATATCCACGCAGTATTTCTCTGCCTGTACTCCCCACATTTTCGCATATACGCCATCGTTTGCGATAAGCTCGGAATGCGTGCCGCTCTCGGCGATACAACCATTATCCAAAAGAATGATTCTGTCGGCATCCTTTGTCGTGGAAAGACGGTGCGAGATTAAAATGACTGCTTGATTTTCCGCATTTTCAAGCATACTTTTGTTCAAACGATACTCGGCAATGGGATCGAGGGCAGAGGATGGCTCGTCAAAAATTGCAATGGGCATATCGCGCATAAACATTCTCGCAATTGCCACTTTCTGCGATTCTCCGCCTGAAAGCATGGTTCCGTCATCAGAGAACTCCTTTGTAAGCTCCGTATCAATTCCGTTTGGCAGATTTTCAAGCTTCTTTCCGAAATCGGCTCTTTTGAGCACGGTAACAATTTTTTCTCTGTCACTCGGATCGTCTTCCTTTACGAAGCCCATTTTCACGTTTTCCGCAAGCGTTGCTCCATAAATTTGAAAATCCTGAAATACCACACCAATCTTTTCGCGGTATGCCCTGATATTCAGCTTTCGGATATCCGTGCCGCCGAATGTAATGCTGCCTTCAGTGACGTCGTACAAACGCATGATCAGCTTGATCAGCGTGGTCTTTCCAGCGCCGTTTTCCCCCACAAGCGCAAGCTTTTCTCCCTTTCGTATCGTCAGGTTCACATCCTTAAGGACGTATTTTTCGCTGTCCTTATACTTAAAGCTGACATTTTTCAGCTCAAGGGTGCAGTCATTTTCAGGAATCGGCTCGGTACCTTCGCAGCCCTCAATGTTGATCTTGTAATCCATAAATCGGCGGAATCTCTCCGCGTACTGTCCCACCTTCTGAAAATCAATCAGGGCATAATTCATCTGATCGAGCTGGCTTTTAATGTCGTTCGTTGCGTTTTTAAGGGAAGCTACCCCGCCAAGCTCAATCGTATGCTTTTCTAGTGCGAGATACGCAAGATATACGGGCACGGCAAAGAACTGGCACACGGTATAAGTGCAGATCCAGTTGATGAGCGTGGGCGGGAGAATTCTTAGGGAATATTTCAGCGCCATTTTCCGCTCCTCGGCAATTGCCTCATCATACTGCTCCATAAGCGCCTCTTCAATCCCCGTCAACTTGATCTCCTTGGCATATTCCGGCTGGTAAAACACACGCTTAGAGTAGTCCGCCTTTCTGCCGATACGCTGTTTTTCAAGATCGTACTGATATTCAAGCTTTGTGATAATAAAACGTGTGACAATGTTAATGATGAAGCCTATTACCGGAAAGATCACGATAACAGGATTCATGGTAATGATCATCGTTCCCGCAACAAGCATGGCAGTTATGTTCGAAAGAATCTGCGCAACGCTCATAATTGCCTTTTTTGCCATTTCCTCCGATTGAGAAGCAGCAATGATGAAGTCGTCGAAATATTCGGGAATGTCATAACACTTCAGATCGATCATCTGCGCTTTCGCCATAAGCTCACGTTGAATCGTTCCCGAAAATCCTACCATTCTTGTCCAGAACAGATTTTCCGTATATCTGAAAATCGCGAAACGGACAATTTCCAGGGCAAACATGACGGCAAGAACCTTAACCACGCTCTCCATGTCAGCGGTTGAGGTAAAAATGCCAATGATCTCTTTTAAGAGAAACGTATTCATAAAAGCGCGCACACCGAAAAAAACACATCGACCGACGATGTATGATACCGCCATCAGACTGTCATGACGAAAGGCATATTTGAGAACATACAGTACATTAGAAGTGAGCCGCTTTATACCGATTTTGTTTTCACTCATGCTCTCACCTCCCCGGCAAGATAATTCTGCGCCTGTAATCTCCACATCTCTGCGTATTTTCCGTTCATCGCCATGAGCTCGGCATGCGTACCCTGCTCGATAACGGTACCATCTTCAAACATGTATATCCTGTCAGCGTCACGGGTCGCGGACAGCCTGTGACTGATAAAAATGACCGTTTCGCTTTCTGTGGCGCCCAGCATATTTTTATACATATTGTACTCCGCAATGGGATCAAGGGCGGAGGACGGTTCATCAAGAATTACAATATCGGGCTTGCGCGCAAAGACCCTTGCAATGGCTATTTTCTGTGCCTCGCCGCCCGAAAGTCCCATGCCGTTTTCATCAAACTCTTTTGTGACCATCGTGTCGATCCCGTTTTCGAGGGTATCCAGCTTATCGCCGAACTGCGCCTTGCGGAGGGATTCCTCAACAAGCTTTCTCTCCTCTTCGTTTTTCGGCTTTCTCATCAGCACATTGTGAGAGAGCGGCAGCGCAAACACTTGAAGATCCTGAAACACCGTTCCGAAAAGACGGTGAAACGATTTTGGCTCGTAACGGTTTATATTGACTCCGCTTATGGTAATTTCACCGGAGGTTGCCTCATACAGCCCCATGAGCAGCTTTACGAGGGTTGTCTTACCGGCGCCGTTATGCCCAACAATGGCGATTTTTTCTCCTTTGTGTATGGAAATATTGACGTCGTGCAGCGTTGCCTTCTCCGCACCCTCGTATGTAAAACTCATATTCTTTATTACAATGTCGGAAAGCTCCCGCGCTTTGATACGCTCGGCGCTGCTAGTTTGAGGTTCGTAAGAAAGAAACTCACGGAGATTTGCAACAAATGCGCTTTCCTTTGCAAGCGAGACAATCAGCTCAACCGTTTCGGAGGAACGCCATGAAAGCGTACTTAAAGCAGGTATCATTGCCACGTAAGCGGCTGTCTGGGCATTGCCTGTGTTCAACACAAAGGTTATGTAAAGATAGGGCAGTATCGTGGATAACAGGTTATAGAGAACCCATTTGACCGGCTCGATCACACTCAGCTTTCTTCTTATTTTACGATTTCTTTCCTGCATTTCATCACACGCCTTTTCGTGGCGGTTTAACAGTAGCTCTCCGATCCCGAAAAGCCGTAATTCGCCGGCGTATTTCTTTTCATAGAACACGCGCTTGGCATAGCTGCCGATTCGTCCGTCCCGTGTATTTAAGAACTCCAGCGCGTAATACAGATCTCCTTCTTTTTTCCCAAAAAACATGGAAACCGCCATCATGGGAACAATGAACACCAGCAGTACAGGATCGACGTCCGCGACAATGATCGCTGCCGCAATGACCGAGGCAATGCCCGCCACAAGATTTGCAGAATAATAAAGAATCGTACTTCCGCGCCACTGGCACTCGTTCAGCGCACGGGTATACTTGTCATAAAAATCGGGCTGCTCAAAACAGGCATATTCCATGGAAATAGATTTGCGGATAACACGTTTATAAAAATCCTGATACATTTTCGGCAGAAACTGTTTTTCGCAAATCTGATGGATCGCCGCGGTAATGTGGATACAGATATGCCCGATACACATGGCTCCGACAAAGGAAGCCAGCGCCGCAAATGGTGTTTCGTTTTCGATCGCTTTGTATATCCACTCCGTCAGATATACCGAAAATACAGTCCAGAATACGTTCTCCGCAAATTCCTTGATGAACGTATAGATCACATATCCCCGGCTGCCATGCCACAAAATTCCCAGCATGTACATTACGTTTGACAATGAGGATTGCTTGTCTTCTTTCTTCATTTTTTTCTCCTGATGAATGGACTCCGTGCCCTCTGCGGTATCGTCACCGCCCTATTTCCGCACCTAGTGATCTTAAATATATGATGTCTATTATACCTATTTCTCCTATTCTTGCAAGTATAAAAATTAATCAAACACATTCATAAACCTCATTCCGCCGCACTCATCCGATAATGCCCGACAATATCGTCACGCTCCGCAAGAATATCCTCCTCATACGCTTTCTGCATCGTTCCGTTGTGATGGATAACATATGCGATTCCGTCATCGTTTCGATGATCCGACACGATCCCGATATGATTCTCAAAAATCACAATATCGCCGCCCTGCCATGCGGCAATATCATAAATATCCGTCGTCAGACTGATCGCCGTATGGCCGAAAAACACCTTCAGATTCCGCACGCGCCGATAATCAATATTATCATCCGGCGCATCGACCGCATACATCTCCCTGTTCGCCGCAATATCCGCATCCACAAGCGCGCGCAGATCATATCCGGCATTCCTTAACGCATACGCCACCAGATCCGTACATACTCCATACCCGTCATTCGGATAACCGCCCTCATAATACTTGCTCTTATACCGCGGATTTGTAGCAATATACGCGCGCGTTCCCTGCAAAATGTCGGTCTGATCATCGATACCGTCCCCATCCGCATCAATGACACTGTGGATATCCGCGATTTGAAAATCCTCATTTGTCTTCGCATGAATCGGCGCGCTGCTCGTATGAAAAAAGAAATAACGAATATCCGTAAACCAAACCAGCCAGACCGCAGCAATGATCGCGACTGCCGCAGCCGCTAAAATCACAACCCTTTTCCTTCTCATTTTCATCCCAGTATCCTTTTCTCCCCTATATTCTCCTACATTACCGCTGCCATCACAGCTTTTATATTTAGAATTATCCCATGCTATTTCCTATCCGCTCCTGCCTCATGGCCCTTTTGACCCTAAAATTCCGGCATCCCGGTAAAAACCAGCTTTTCTCCGTCCGCCGCACCGACATACATCTCCTTCGTCGTGCGTCCAATCTTCAAATAATGCTCTATCACAAACTTTGATGTATAGGGCATTTTAAGCGCCTCAAGCTCCGAATACGCAAACCACTTACTGATCCCCTCATTGGACTCCAGTTCCTCATCCACATCCTCTTTTAAGTCCGCAAAAAAATAATAATTCTGCCGGATTTCTCCCTTAGTTCTCCGCAGCGTGATATACCGCAGACACAGATTTTCAATCTCGGACTCTTTTATGCCTAATTCTTCCTCCAACTCGCGCAGCACACATGCCCTCGCGTCATTTAATTCAAACTCCTCAAAATGCCCTCCGGCAGAGCCGACCCAGACATTGTTTACAACCCTGCCGCCCTGTCTGAAAAGCAGCAGCATCTTTTCTCCTTTTGATAAGTAAACGGATGTCATATTTCTTAGTTTTCCGTCCATCTTTCTCCCACCATTTTCCTTCTTTTATTCTAGGCATACTTCGCCCCTGCGCGGTATCATATCTATCGACATGATACCATATCACACTCTCTGTTTTCAATCCGGCTCGCACCTCAATTGCCACACTCACTTTTGTTTTATTTTTGTTGATTATTATTATTAGATGCGCTATAATTGTTCTATATAGAACAATTTTACAAGACCGCCATTCTTAAAATTGCCGGAGAACAGGGAGGAGTCCTAATGAAAAGAACCAGAGCGCACATCATCGAATTTATTCAAAAGCAAAAAACCGCCTTTCTCGCTTCCGTGGACGAGGACGGTTTTCCAAATGTGAAAGCCATGTTTACACCGCGCAAGATAAAAGGCAATTGCTTTTATTTTTCAACAAACACCTCCTCGATGCGCGCACAGCAATTTATGAAAAATCCGAAAGCGAGCATCTACTTTTACCAAAGAGGACGCTTTCGCTATGAGGGCATTATGCTGATCGGCACGATAGAAGTCATGCAGGACGACACGACCAAAAAAGAAATCTGGCAGACCGGCGATACGATGTATTACCGACAGGGCGTTACTGACCCCGATTATTGTGTCTTAAAATTTACCGCCGAGAAAGGCAGACACTACTGCGATTTGAAAACAGAAAGCTTTCGGATGGAGGACTTGACATAACCGGAGGAACCGCATATGAAGCATTTCATAACAACAGAAAGCGCCGTATTAGGATTTTGCGTAGGGGATCAACACATTGACTGCCTGTGTGCAAATAAACTGCAAAAATTTGAAAAAGCATCCGGGCAGCTCTTATTCGAAAAATTGGTTTTTGATAAAGATGGTCTTGCGCGGATTTTAACGGCAGATAACGGGCAGATTTTTGTAAGCGACTTCTGCACGTTATATGCCTTCGACCAACATACCTATGAACAGCTTGGCAAATGGCAGCTTGGTGAAGATCTCACGTCTGACATTTGCGGAATGACTATGGATGACAAAACGGTCTACTGTTCCATCCGCAACGGAAAAATCATAACAATTGACAGAACCTCTTTTCAGAAAACGGAACATATCATTTCCGATAGCAGCATGTGGAGCCTGAAATCCTATCACAATCATCTGCTCTGCGGAACCGTATCCGGGCAATTATTATTATTGAACAAGGCGGCTCTGTCCATCGAAAAAAGCCTTGTTTTAAGCCGGCAAAATATTCGAAGTCTCTTCATAGATAACAATGACCCTCAAGGCAGCATATTATATGCATCCGCTCAGGATAAAAAATTATTTCAAATTGCTCTGTCACAATTTGAAATTCTGAACGTTCAAAAGAACGCGCACGCTAAAATGTTCGATTGTGCCGGAACCTATCATGATATACTGGTGACAGTATCGCATCCCTGTGGTGAGATTGCCTTTTGGGATAAACATTCATTCCAAAAAATCAAAGTCCTTCCCGTTCCGCTCAAATTAAGCGGCAATACCTATTTGGAAGGGAATCAAATGTATCTTACCTCCCGAAATATTAATGGAATCGGTCTGATTGATTTAAAAAAATAATGCCAAAAATAAGAGCCATCGAAATAAAAAGCAACGTTTCTTTCAGAAAGGATTTTTATAAATACCACCCTATTTTTCTTTTCTGACTGCATTGGTAACACAATTTATCCTTCTTCTTTCCTTTTTGCAGAATCTTCAACCCGCATTCTTCGCAATACACAGCGTCTTCCTCTTTTCCCCAATGAAATAGACGATCCGACTTTTGCGCGGCATCTTTTAACTTTACATGCTCCTTTTCCGTCGCTGTCTGCTGCATAACGCCCTGCATCGGTCTCTGCGGAATATGAATCGGCTGCGGCATGGATGCCTGTGCCGCATTCTGAACCGGCTGTCCTGCACCCTGCTTTCCGACGGCAGGCGCCCCCATCAGCGCCTGCCTGAATTCCCCCATCGTCTGATAACGAAGAGCCGGCTGCACGCTCATCGCCTTAAGGATCGCCTTCTCCTTCTCCTGCGGAATCTTTACAAAACTGCTCGGCGGGATCATCTTATCCTCTTCTATCCGGTCGATTGCCTCCGGCGGACGTCTTCCCGTCACCGCAAAATAAAAACTTGCTCCGAGCGTATATACATCCGTAAACGGGCCCTGCTTTCCATGCCGTGTATACTGCTCTTTCGGCGCAAACCCGTGCTTCAGCACAACGTCAAGACTCCGGCTCTTATCCCCGAGGCTGTATCTTGCCGCACCGAAATCCAAAAGTTTTACTTTTCCGCCCTTCGTGATATAGATATTGTCCGGTGTCACGTCGCGGTGTACGATTCCCTTCGCATGCACGACCGCAAGTGCGTCAATGACAGGAAGCAGTATCTTCTCCGCTTCCTCATAGGAAACCTTTCCGCCACGATCTTTAATATATTGATCAAAGCTCGTTCCCTCAATATATTCCATCACGAAGTAGGCAGTCCCGTTTTCCTCAAAATAATTGTAAACCCGGACGATATTTTCATTGCCGATGAACTGAGCCAAAGTCTCCGCTTCCCGAAGAAAACAGCCCTTTCCATACGCAAAGTTTTCACCCCGTTCCCCGGAAAAAGCGGATACCATGGTTCGTGCAGTCCTCGTCGCCATCGAATCAGGGAAGAATTCTTTGACTGCCACTTTCTGTCCTGTCTTATGATCCACAGCCCTGTACGTAATTCCAAACCCGCCCTGACCTAGTGTTTTTTCAATGATATATTGACCCGCTAAGATTGTTCTCTGCGGAAGCGCCAGCGGATATGCTTCATTTGACTCCATCCTATGAGGCTCCTCCTTCATCGCCCTGTCTTTTCTTACATGTCCCTGTCATCTCATCTATAAAGTTCCCACCTTACATACTCACCATAAACATGCATCCGCGGTCTGCGAGATAAAATTGTTCCCCCGCACAGAGTGCCATCGGCTGGCCCTGCGGTACACGCACGCCATTTCCAAGATACGTTCCATAGGACGAACCAAGATCATATAAGATGAACATCCCCGTCTGTGGATTGTATTGAATCTTGCAGTGCGTTCTGCTGATCCCGTTCGCGCTGGCATCAAACACAAAATCGCATGCGCTTTGATCTCTTCCCATCATTAACCCCTGCGGTCCGATCAGGTATGCCTGCCCCGCATACCTTCCCGCCACGCCGAGCAGTTTCGGCTGTGCGGCGGAACCTGCCTGCGCCGGTGCCTGCTGCTGCGGCATATTTTGCCGTTGGATGCCCTGATTTCCATAGGCTGCAAACGCCGTCTGCCCCATTGACTCCTTCGTTATGACTCTCGTCCCCGCAATCCGGTCATGCAGCGTTTTTCCCTCTTCGTCAAAGAGCCCGATCAGAAATCCAGTACCCAAAATTGCGGTGGATAACAATCTGCATATCGCACGGGTAAACGATCTCCCGTAATCAATCGGCTGACCGTTCTCGTCCACAGTTACGATTCCCATCAGATATTTCCCCAGCGTACCATGCATCTTACTTCCCTCTAAGATACCGCTATACAATGTCGAACCCGCAAATATCATAATGGCGCCAAGCCCATATGAAATATAAGCGCAGATAACGATTATAACCCACAAAAAAATTTCATCAATTAAAAACGCACCCATGCGCGCTGCTTTTGTCGCATACCGCATCTTTTCTCCCTCCTAGAATTTAAAACTGAATTCCACATTTCCAATTGAGATCACATCACCGCTCCTCAAGCGGTTCTGCCCCTGAATCCTCATTCCGCCCAGCGCTGTACCGTTTGCTGAATTCAGATCCTCAATATAGATCATCTGATTTTTTACAAAAACACGGGAATTCTGGGGCGACACATCCTGATCACGGAAGACCAGATCGCACTCCGGCGCGCTGCCGATCACAAATGAGTCCGTTAAACATATGTTTGACGATCTGCTTACACAGTCCCCTGAATATACCTCCAGCTTCATTGTAAGTCTCAAGCCTCCTGTGCCCGTTCCTCCGCCCGCATGCACGGCTGCAGCCTGATCCTGCCGGTTTTTCCCACGGGACTGAGAATCTGCCTTGCCGGAATTTCGTTTTCTTATCAGTATGATCAGGCAGACTCCCACGACAAGAACAAGCACACAGATTCCGCCAATCCAAAGCAGTCTCTGCATGTCTTTACATCCCGGTTCGCCTGCATCTGCATTTCCTGATTCGTTCGCGCCTTCATTTCCAGCGCCTGTGCTCTCTTCGCTTCCCGGTTCGTCCGCGCCTTCATTTCCAGCGTCAGTGCTCTCTTCGCTTTCCGGTTCGCCTGCACCTTCATTTCCCGATCCGTTGCTTTCTTCTCCCGGCTCCTTTTTCTCTCCGCCCTCCGGTTTTTCTCCACCTGCGTTTCCCGACTCGTCTCCGTCCTCATCCGCATCTGTGATGACTCCCTCGATTTCAACTCCGCCGCTCTCGTCCTGTCCATCCGCATTGGGATTCTCCTGCACATGCCCGGAAAACAGCTTTAAGTCCGACAGACTTTCCAGCAAAACATCAAACATGGCCAATTGTCCGTCCAACGCTTTTCCCCTGAGTCTTAACACTGCAGAAAACCGCTCCGTTTCCGGTACTGCGGACAGCTTAAAATCAATCCGGTATAGACTGTCCACATACCCCGCCATTTTTTTACCTGCTGCCGCCGCTTCCTGACCATCATCGATCATCTCATGAATGCCGCTGCCTGCGGAAAGCGCGTCGAAACAATCGCTATCCCACTGAGCCGTGCAGATCGTACTCACAATAATCTCGGGGGCGTTCTGAATTTTTGCCGCTGCGGACTCTGCCAGCGCACTCTCCGCGCTCCGACTTTCTTCCTCATCATTTATTCCGAGATCCGGATCGCCATCCGTGATCACAACCAAATGAATCAGATCACCGCTTTTTCTGGAACAGCCGTCCAGATAAGTCAGCGCGCTCTCGACACCTGTATACGGATTCGTCAGCTTTTCCGTATATTTCAATCCACCCAGCACCCTTTTCACTATGTTTCTGTCCGTCATATTTTCGCTGACAACTTCAAAACACTCCCCAAAGGTTGCGACCGTATAAAACGCCTTCAGCTTTTCCGTCTCCATGAGCGCATCAACAAACGCATTGACCTCATCCGCATATTTCCGCATGGAACCAGTCAGATCCACCATAAATACATACCGCACAACGGTGCCGGTTTCCATGACCGGCACCAGGGACCGCTCCCCTGCCGCCGCGGACACCGCATCGGACTGAAGATTTACCGAAAAACTGTCTATGTCATATCCCTCATTAATCTGAATAAATGCATACAATTCATCGCTCAGACAATATCCTGATATTGCTCTGACTACACTGTTCGTATCCGGCGCCGCATAAACCGCTGCTGCCGATTGTATAAACAGAAAGACTGCCATCAGCCACAATCCTATTTTCTTTCGCACAGAATACCTCCCTCTCTTACCCGCCGCTCTTACTTCAGCATCAGCGTGATCAGCGTAAGATTATCATTTTTTCCGTCGATCCGATCCATCAGCCTAAGCAGCAGAAGCTCCGCCCAATCCTTTGCTGTCTCCGCTTTCAGAAAATCAATCAAAATCTCCTCATCCTTCACATATTCCCATACGCCGTCCGAACACAATAAGAAAGCGTCCCCAGGCTCCAGCGGAAAATTGTACTCGTACACATCCGGCTCATTTCGCTCTTCCCCGCCAATTGAGCGCAGCAGGCAGGACTGATCTTCATCCTGCCCGATCTGTTCTCTGGTGATCTCGCCAGCCTTAAACTTTTTATAAGCAACCGAGTGGTCTTCCGTAACGCCCGCAATCCCGCTTTGATGCAGGTAATAAAGTCGGGAATCCCCGACATTCGCCCACACCGCACGCGTTTCGTCAATCGCAAGCGCCACGACCGTACTTTTTAATACACAATTTCTATCCCGCTCGATCGCAAGCACCTGCCCGTTTGCCTCCGCGATCTGCATTTTGATCCATTCCTGCCGATTCGCCTCATTCGGCCGCCAGCCTTCCAGTAACACATCTCTTACACACGCTGACGCTACCTCGCCAAACTGATGCCCGCCAAGTCCGTCCGCCACCACAAAGATTCCGCATCCGCCCTCCTGTCTGGAACCGACGGCATCTTCGTTATAGGAACGCCCACCCTGATTTGTAAATGTAAACTCGTCAAAAATCATACATTACCTCGCTTCGACACGCAGCACATTCATCTTTTCCCCGATATAAATACTTTCTCCTGACTTACAATGATAAGGAACATTCGCCTGCAATTTCTGACCGTTCATTAAAAAGGTCCCATAGGTGGAACGGAGATCCGTAATCAAAAACTCCTCTGCATTCGGATCCCATCCAATCGAGCAATGTCTTCCGCTGACCCCGGGCGTTCCTTCCCGATACACGATCGTACAGTTTGATCCGTCGCGTCCCACCAGAATCGGGGATGCCCCGATCGGATAACTGACCCCATTATGCTGTGCGGACAAGGAGCGAACCATTGCCTGCTTCGCTTTCATCGCCGACTGCATATACGGCTGTCCCGGCATCTGCGCTGAGGCATTCTGTGATTGTCCCTGCATCTGTGCCGGGAATGTGCCCTGCATTGCCACCGTCTGCGTACCTGCCGGATTTCCCGCGGAGGACTGCGCTTTCTTCTTTTTGTTTTTGCCGATGAGGACAAAGATAACAATGATAGCTATGACCACCGCCACTGCTGCCACAATAATACCGATCAAAAGTTTCTTATTTTTCAAAATACCGGAAAGAAAGCCCTTTTTCATATCGCTCTCCGTCACGTACTTCACGCCGTTCGCATTGAGCATGGAAATCGCTTCATCTATGCTCACCGCATAGTAACTGGTTTCATAACCATCGACATAATACAGCGTGTTAATTCCGATCACCGATCCGTTTGCGTTCACCATCGGTCCGCCGGAATTTCCCATCTGAATGGCAGCATCCGTCTGGATTCTCTTTACTCCGGTTCCGGAAGTCGTCACAAAGCGGCTGATCGTTCCTGTCGTTACCGATACATCATTTTTTCCCCAATTGGATTTTGCATCAATGTATGCATTATCCGAAAGTCCCGGATAACCGACAACATATACCGTCGAACCGATCATATCATCTGTCGGACTGCATATAGGAAGCGCCTTCCTTTCGTCCGTTGCAGACGCAAGTTTAAGCAGCGCAATATCTTTTGTCTCGTTATAGTCGACCACATACGCTTCTTCATAATTATTTGAGCTGAAATACACCCGGATCATGAACTTGGCCGCAATTATGCTTCCATCCACTAACTGAACCTCAATATACTCTCCTTTCCCGTATTCCAAAAAAGACTCAATTACATGGTGATTTGTGATCAGATACTCCACATCCTCGTCCGGATCTCCCACAAAAAAACCGGTTCCATATCCTATGAGTTCTTCATATCCTCCATCCGGCGTTTTCCAACTGGTCGCCACCACAGCCACGCTATCCCTAACCTCCGTTTTGAACCCGGATGCCTGTGCCGGAACTGAGCGCATTCCAAATACGATGCCGGCGATCAGTATAACAGCTGCTCCGAAACATAAAAATCTTTTGTTCATACGTACCTCTCCTTCTTAATACAGACATTTTACGACCAGCGCCGTATAGTTATCCTGGTTCTTCTTTGCATGGGAGATAATTCCCTGATTCATCTGTTGGCACATTGCCTGTGAAGAATGAAGACTTAATGCGCCCAGCAGTTCCTCCTCGCTTAAGACACCGCCAATCCCGTCCGAGCAGGCTAAGAATACATCCCCGTCCCTGACCGGCAGCGGTCTTACTGAGCCGTCCACGTCGTCAAGACCTGTCATGCCCAGAAATTGTGTAAGTGCTGCCGCTTCCGCACACTCCCGTCCCGCTATCGGATCCAGTTCTCCGGAACGGATACTCTCCAAATATGTCTGACAGCATAAATTATGTTCCCTGTTTAACCGAAAAAGCTGATCTCCCCGCTTCAGATATAGAAAACTGTCGCCGACGCTCGCATAATACAGCTTCTCCTGAAACAGGATCCCAGCCACGAGCGTACTGCCGCCGTCTCCGCCAAGCCGCTGTTCCACCTCATCCGCCGCCAGATAGACGCTTTCTTTCAACTGCTTTGCCAGATCTGCGCTCCTGTCCATATTGATAAAGGAACGGCGTATGCTGGCAATTGCCGTCTCGCTCGCCACTTTTCCGTCTTTCATTCCGCCCATTCCGTCACAGACCACAAAAAGCAGCCCTTTCTCCCGAATTTCCGTCACGTCAAACGCATTTGCGAACGTAAAAGAATCCTCCTGCCTTGCGCGCGCTCCGACTTCCTGTAGATTGGCAACCTGATACGTGAGCAGCCTTTTCACCGGCGGTCTCTTCACAGCCGATACAGTGGGCTGCGCCGACTGTATCGAATTCACGGAAAACCCTCCCGTCTCTCTTTGTTTTCTTTCTTCTTTTTTCTGAAATAAAGACATCCTAGACCTCTTGCTTTCCTTTTTTGGGGGCTGACTTCCATAAACCCGCTATTCTGCCGATTTTACACCGCTGCGCCATGTAAATTTTTCATTGCAGAACGGCACGAAAAGAAATTTGGAATCCCCGAACTCAAGCAGATCGTATGCTTCCAGCTTTGTCGGTATGTAAATCGGCTCGTCATTCAGATAGATATTGTTTATGCTCTCCGCCGGGATCAGATGGAAGTTATTATGCTTATCATCATAGGCAATCCTCGCATGATTCTCTCTGGAAATCGTGGTGTCGCCTTTCATACAGATATCCATCTTCTCGCTTCTGCCAATCGTGTTGTTTTTCGCCCAAATGCGAAAATCCTTTCCCTTATCCGGCCCCTCAATGCAGACAAGCCAACCGACGACCGGTTCCAGCTTCATGCTTTTTTGGAATACGCCGACCGTCTTTCCGGTATCTTCCTTCTCCGCTTTTTCTTCGTTTTCCTTGCGGTAGCTTTGCGGCGCTACCGTTGCGCCGACCTCGGCAACGCCCGCCAGACCGCCCATAGCGGCCTGACCCGAAAAGCCTCCGATATCAGACGACCCAAACCCGCCTGCCGGTGCGGTTTTTCCGATATCGCTGGCACCCGACGGTCCAAACCCACCTACCGGTGCGGTTTTTCCGATATCATTGACACCGCCTCCAAATTCAATCCGGTTTCCCCCGCCGTTACAGTAGGGACATACCGCGTATTGATCCGAATCATATAGATGTCCGTTTGCACATTCTGTAAAAGCCATTTTTCATCCTCCTCGTTATTATTTAATTGTCTGCGCTGCTGAATACTGCCAGTTCTTCCGAACCGTCCATACTTATTGTTACCACTTCATGATCATTCTCAGGATTAATTCTGAAAAATGCGATCCAGCCTTCCGTCGGATGCAGCGTGATTCCCCCTACATAATGGGAATCGCCCTCCCAAAGGGTGTCGATCGTTCCCTCTCCTGAACGAAAGCATGACGTCAGACATCTTTGAACCGCAGAGGCCTGCGTCTGGGAATTGTAAGAAGAAAAATAAAGATACCCACCGTTTTCGTTTACGCTCGTCGTCATCTCTCCTTCCTGCAAAGAGCTGATAACCGTCTCGCTAATGTCACCGCTGCTTAAATCGATTTGAAGTATCGCGTCCCAGTACATACTGTCCGATTCAGAGTAGACAGCATATAAATAACCATCCGCCGCCACAAAAGGGCGAAAGATACCGTTGCCTTTCGCGTCAGTCGTTACATCTCCCACCTGTATGGTCAGATCCGCAGCATTGATGCGGCATAACAGCTCCGGCGTACTGCTGCCGTTACCGATACAATAGATTGCCTGCGGATCATTCGCAGGGGAATAATAAATCCGGTTGTCATATAAAACAGGTGCAAAATATTCACGAAGCGCTATCGGACCGGATATTGTCCCATTGAACGTGCAGCTATACAGTCCTCCCTCCTTCGTCACAAAATAGTACCCCTCTGACGCAACCCAAAAATAGCTGAGGTTGTATCCGCTCAGTAAATCCACATAAGCACAGTCCGCACCATTCGTCCTCACACGACACGCCCGTCCATCACTGTCCACATAGTAGATGATATTATTAACAACACTGACACTGCAGATCAGTCCCTCTGTAGCGTCATAGACAGAAGAGTTGTTGTTTCCACCCCACACCAGCCCCACACCCGGATAGTAACATGCAATCCCGTCGCTGGTCGTTACGAGACATCCGTCATTTACGATATTTCCCGCAAGGTTTCCCTGCACCTGTCCCACCATGTTGAAACCAGCCGCCTCTTCCTGTCCGGAACCACTTCCCGGCTGTTGCCCCACAGTCGTATTTGACGATACCGTCACATCCTGCTCCGACTCATAATGCGCCGGCTTTTTCTTAGATTCGCCGCGCAGTATCACGATTGCTATGATGATTGCTGCCACAACAACACCTGCCCCGATTCCTGCAGGAAGAAGCCATTTCTTCTTTTTGGGTTCATTTGGTACCTGCTGCATGGAAGTCTGCTGGGCAGGAAACGGTTGTACCGCAGACATCTGCCGCGATACAGGAACCGACTGAAAGGGCTGTGCTCCGCCATTCGGCGATGCTGCCGGCATCGGGGACTGTGGCGCTGTCTGCTTAGAAGCCTGTTGCATCGGTACCGGCTGTGGCATCCTTTGCGGCGGCTGTGGCGACGAAAACCCGCTCCGCGGCATTGATACCGCCTGCGGCGACGGCTGACTCGGTATCGACTGATTATGTATCTGTTGCATCGGTTCCGGCTTTGGCGTCCTCTGTGGCGCTGTAAACACCCTCTGCTGTACCGGCTGCTGCACCCCTGTCTGCGGTCCGCCTCCCTGTACGTGCTGCGCTCCGCTCTGCGGCATTCCTCCTGCCCGCTGCGCTCCGGTGGCAGGCGCCCCCATCAGTGCCTGCCGGAATTCCCCCATCGTCTGATAACGGTTCGCCGGCTGCACGTTCATCGCCTTAAGGATTGCATCCTCCTTCTCCTGCGGTATCTTTACAAGACTGCTCGGCGGGATCAGTTCATCCTCCTCCAGCCGATCAATGGAATCCGGCGGACGTCTTCCCGTCACCGCGAAATAAAGGCTCGCTCCCACCGTATACACATCCGTATACGGTCCCTGTCTTCCGCGCCGCGTATACTGTTCTTTCGGCGCAAATCCGTGCTTTAGCACGACGTCAAGACTCCGGCTCTTATCCCCAAGGCTGTATCTCGCCGCCCCGAAATCTAAAAGCTTCACGCCGCCGTCCTTCGTAAGATAGATGTTATCCGGCGTGACGTCCCGGTGTACGATCCCCTTCGCATGCACAGCCGCAAGCGCGTCAATGACGGGAAGCATGACCTTTTCCGCTTCCTCATACGGTATCTTCCCGCCATGGTCCTTGATATATTGATCGAAGCTCGTTCCCTCAATAAATTCCATCACAAAGTAAGCGGTCCCGTTTTCTTCAAAATAACTGAAAACACGGACAATATGTTCATTTCCGATAAACTGCGCCAGCGTCTCCGCCTCTTTTAGAAAGCAGGCTTTTCCATAGGCAAAGCTCTCGCCACGCTCCCCTGAAAAAGCTGACACCGTCGTTCTATCCGTCCTCGCCGCCATGGTGTCGGGAAAGAATTCTTTCACTGCCACTGTCCGCCCTGTTTTATGATCCGCTGCCTGATAGGTAATGCCAAATCCACCCTGGCCAAGCACCCGGCTGATCACATACTGTCCCGCCAGTATGGCGCCCTGCGGCAGCGCCAAAGGATACTTTTCATCCACTTGCATATAGGATCCCTTCTTCCGTTAATTTTGATATCATCGTTTCTTTTCCAGTATGGCATACCCCGATTCCTTATCGGGCAACTTTTTTCCATCAAAAAAAAGAGTTCCGCTGACACGCGAAACTCTTTTTCCATTCAACCTCCTACGACATCTGACGCCTGACTTTTCAAGCTTACCAGCTCATATAATCATTTCCTTTCAGCCGACTTCGTATCTGTTCCCGCTCTTCGTCGTTATAGATCAATAGATAAAAGATACCGTTGTTTTCAATGATACTGTTCTCATCTATTTCCAGTATCGGGCTAAATTCCATATATCCCGTATTTACCAAGCTTGTATGACTCAGGGTAAGTCCGTTTTCATTCCAACCGTATGCCTCCATGCTGCCCTCATTGCGGACATTCGTCTCGTTCATGCGAGTCGAACAAAATGCGTTATACAGCTCACCCGATTCGCCGACGAAAAGCGTGCTCTGCCCGAGCGTCAGGTAACCTGCGCTGTTGATCAGACTGCCGTCTTTCACGGAAATTTCCGCATTCTGCAGCATCACATCTCCGGAAAGATGCAGCTCTGAACCGCTGTCAATCGTCACGCTCAGCTCGCGCACATTCCGTTCATCGCAGATCGCGTCTGCAAAAACAGCCCCATCCAGAACATGGATAGCAACACCATCCGCATTCAGCCCTGATTCCATCATGACCAGACAGGAGGCATTCTCCACTGAAAGATATGCCTGCTCTAAGAAGAGTTCCCCTCCTCTGCTTAAAAGCAGCGACTGCTCCTTCAGCCGCAGTTCCCCGCCCCCCGTGATCTTAAGCTGCGCCCCTTCTTCCACGATCATCTGCACCTGATCCAAAAGACTCACTTTCGCTGCGGAAAGACTGCCCCCGTTTAACAGCGTTATACGTGAGGATTGTATCGTAACGGACGCACCCTCCTCCACGATCAGGCTCCCTTCAACAAAAAGTTCCTTGTTCACATTCAAATCTTCCGCCACCCGGATTCTCTCCTGAATCAGAATCTGAGTGATGTCGTCCCGTTCCAGTGCGGAATAAAGCTCCTCCTTCGTTTTCACCTGCACAATATCCGCGGAGCGGCATTCCTCCTGCATTTCAAACAGATGCAGCCCGTTCTTCCTCGGCAGGTAAAATTCGCCACCTCCATAATAAATCCCGCTCACCTCGTTCAGATTCGCCGTACCCACACTCTCAAAATATCCCTCATTATGCAGAATACTGTTGCAAAAAACCACACGCTCTCCCATACGCATTCTGCCTGTATTCTCGATACATCCATAATTTTCCACGCGGGAATCATCTTCCGCGGTCAGGCTGCCTTTATTATACAGGACGCTGCCATTTGACAGGGTAAGCCCCGCTCTTCCCATCCCTTGGGGCGTCTGAAATACATGGATTTCTCCTGCATTCACCACACTCCCGCCAAGTAACAGAAAATGATAGGCGTTCAGATCGCTTAAATTATACATCTGTGCATCCGCCCAGACTCTGCATACATTATATGCGTCTATCATCCCCTTATTGACAAGAACACCCCCGCCTTCCAGCCAAAGAGACACGCTATTTACATCACGCATATCCAGATGCGCATAATTGAGAATATACCCCCTGCCTTTGATGAGAAGTCCGCCCCTGACCGTTCCATGATTGACAAAGACCGCGCCTTCTGTAAGCACGATCCAATCCCTGTCCCCGTCCATACGCGTAAGCGTGACATTTTCGCTCACCCGCACCGCCGCCCTGAAATTGACCTGTTCCGGTACTGCTATGTCGGCATCGATGCTGACCGGACGCCCCGCTTCCAAAGCTGCTTTCAGCTCCTCATAAGTGGTCACACTGGCGGCATCCTGAAACGCTTCTTCCTCGTCAAAGAGAAGACTCTGCCCTGAAACTGTCGTAAACCCTTCGCTTCCCGCCTGCATTTTGAGATTATCGGCGCTCTCCGTCCAGATTAACGTGTGTTTATTCGTGACCAGTTCCCCGCTATCCGTGATCTCCACCCGCGGTTCCGCTCCAAACAGATGCATGACAGCGCTGCCGATATCCAGTGTTCCTTCCACTTTTACATATCCGCTTTCCGTTACGATCAGATTTCCGACAGAAAGAGAAGCGCCGTCTTCAACCGTGACACGCTTATCGACCGTCACCTCCGCCACAACGCAGAAAACCCCTTCCGGAATGAGGATCTCTTTGATTCCTTCCCTTCTCATGCATGCCGCCAGATCATCCCCCTCGCGAAGAACATACCTGCCGCCCTTTTGCGAAACAGTGACCGCGATCACAACGGCTAAGATAAGCAGGCCGATTCCTGCAGCCAATACGAAAACCTTACGCTTCCTATTTCCGCATTCTGTTTCGGATTCCGCCGTTATCACAAACAGTTCGTCATACAGTTCCTCCATGCTCTGAATGCGGTCCTGGATCAGAATTTCCATGCCCTTTACGATCGCCGCTTCTTCTTTTTCGGAGATTGCAGCGCCCCGCGCAGCCAGCTCAATCGACACCGGCGTCACAATGCGGGCGGGTGCATCAAGCGGCACGCTTCCTGTCAGGCAATAATAAACTGTGGCGCAGAGCGCATATACATCCGTCCACGGTCCTAAATTTCCATGGTTCTGATACTGCTCGATCGGCGCATATCCCTGCTTCACGATCGCCTCCGTGGGCTTTGTCAGCCTCCGCCCCACTTCCATCGCTCCGTCAATCTGCTTCACCGCTCCGAAATCGAGGAGCTTTAATCCGCCGTCCGGCAGTATCATGATATTTTCAGGACTTAAATCCCTGTGAATGATTCCTTGTTTGTGGAGCGGTATCAGCGCTTCGATCAGCGCTTTTGCCATCTCCCTGGTTTCCTCCCAGCTTATTTTCCCGCCGTTTTTGCGCACATGATCCTTCAACGTGATTCCGTCCACGTATTCCATCACGATATATGCCGTATTATGTTCTTCAAAGCAATCCAGAATCTGTACGACATGTCCGTGATTCACAAATTGGGTAAGTACAGCCGCCTCCCGCATAAACCGCTTTTTATTTTCCACAAAAATTCTGCTGTCCTCCGGACAGCTTACCTCGGGGGATAAAGCAGCATCACGGATAGCCAATCCATTCGGATAATATTCTTTTATGGCGACAGGTTCCTCTTCCCGTAAGTCCCATCCTTTATATGTGATGGCAAAACCGCCCTGCCCCAATACGGTATCCACCCGATACCGCCCTTTCAGCGTGATATTTTCAAGACTGCTCCCTATATCTATCCCCCCAAACACTTTCCCGAGTACTGCTTTCTACATAAACATACGGCGTATGATTTCTTCCATCCTGTCATTCATGGCGCCTTCTCTGCCCGAATTCAGACTATACAGCACCAAAAAATCAAATGGATTGCGCGGATCCAGATACCGCATATTGCAATCCCGCAGCATTAATTTTATCTGTCTGCAATGCTTTAAAAGAATGTCCGCATCGCTCACATATTCCTCGTCAATCTCATCGTAATCATTCCCCTGCACGCCGCCCGTGATGATGTATAAAAGCAGCAGGACTTTCCTGCTCACCTCTTCTCGCCGGTTTCTCATCGCTTTAATGCTTCGCAGTCCGGGCCAGTACTTCTTGATCGTCTTCTGAAACACATCATAGTTTACCGTCTTTCGCTCTTCCGGCATTCCCATCCGCAGATAGCACTTTGTGATATTTTCAATGGAATACACCATATCCCCGTCGTTCTCCCCGCATTTGAGATAGGAAAGCATTTCCATGAAATACCGATATGCCGTATTATGTTTTTTTCCAAGATCCATATTGTGAGTCAGCATGAAATCGATCAGATCTTCCTCGGAAGACACTCCCGAAAACGCCAGCCTGACCGTATTAGTGACAGCCTCTCCGTTTTCCTCATGCTGCTTTCCCCTGTCTTGAAATACCTGAGCGGAAGCTTTTGCCGCCTCATAGGTTTGACCGTTTTTCAACGAAAAAGCATAGATCAGCTCTTTTTCATTCCGATAATGAATCCCTTCTCCAAATACATATAACAACAGTTCGTTCGTCCTGATCTCGTCCAGCTCCAGTGCAAAAGCAATCTGAAACACGCTCTCCCTGTTTACGGGAAGGTTGCAGTCATGTAGCCAGTTCCTGACAGTCCGTTCCTGACCGAAAGCTTTGATCAACCTCTCTTCCAGATCCCCGCCCGGATAAAGTCTGTTTATCACATCAGAAAACGTACGGATCTGAAAATCAGATTGAAAAAAAGCAACGATCTCTTCCGGTGTCAGATCCTGTTTCATCACAAAATCCAATTGTCGTTTTGATATTTCGGTTAAGTTCATACGCCCTGCTTTCCTGCTCCTGATTACGATTTTATTACATATGGGTTTTTGTGGGGATATTATACATGGGTGATACCGAAGTGTCAAGACTGGCTCCGACGCAGTCAGAATTGTTCTTTTCAAATAACAGGAAGAACCCCCGGCTGTCTATCGCTAAGACAGCCGGGGGTATCCTATCGGATTTTACCTGCATTGTTCTCTTTATATCCTCCGAAACCGGTCATATCTGTGATCGGTCAATTCTTCCACACTGTACGCGCCGTACTGCTCCAAAAACCGCAGCATCTCTTTGTCCAAGTGCTCGATGACGTCCTGCATATGCTCGGTCGTATACTGCTCGGGTTCTGCAAAAACAAGCTCAATGATCCCCTGCGCTTTCAGCTCCTCCGCCGTCATGCGCATGACCGCTGCCGCTTCTTTCGCCCGTTTGCTGTCTTTCCAAAGAATACTTGCAAAACCCTCCGGAGAGAGAATGGAATAGACAGAATTTTCGAGCATCCACACTTCATCCGCCGTTGCCATCGCAAGCGCGCCGCCGCTTCCGCCTTCTCCGATGACAATGGAGAGCACCGGCGTTTTTAACGCGGACATCTCATAAATACTGCGCGCGATCGCCTCGCCCTGCCCGCGCTCCTCCGCTTCTAGGCCACAAAATGCACCCGGCGTATCGACAAAACAGATGACAGGACGATGGAACTTCTCCGCCTGCCGCATGAGCCGCAGCGCTTTCCGATACCCTTCCGGCGACGGCATTCCGAAATGACGATCAATATTTTCCTTTGTGTTGCTTCCCTTTGCCTGCGCGATGACCGTTACCGGCATGCCGTGGAACAACGCAATGCCGCCGATCACCGCCCGGTCATCCGCAAAGCAGCGGTCGCCGTGCAGCTCCACAAAATCATCAAACAAAGTGCGGATATAGTCGCTCCCGACAGGACGGTCGTTCCTGCGTGAAAGCTGTACCCGTTCCCATGCATCGATATGCCGCCACAGATCTGTACTTTCCCGCTCAGCTTCGCCGCCACCTAAATCCGCGCGCTCTTGCGCCGATGCATGTTCCTTTTTATCTTCTTCATCATGCGCATCCGTTTGGCCGCACTCTGACGCTTCACCATGCACACCCACGCCGTCATGCAGACGCAGGATCGTCTCCAACGTATCGCGCAGTCTATCGCGTTCCACGATTCCGTCAATAAATCCGTGCGCGAGCAAAAACTCCGCACGCTGAAAGCCCTTCGGCAGCTTTTCTCCGATCGTCTGCTCAATCACGCGCGGTCCCGCAAAACCGATCAATGCTTTCGGCTCCGCCAAAATAATATCTCCGAGCATTGCGAAGCTCGCCGTCACACCGCCCGTCGTCGGATCGGTGAGCACGCTGATATATAAAAGCCCCGCATCACTGTGACGCTTGAGCGCCGCTGACGTTTTTGCCATCTGCATCAGGGAAACAATTCCCTCCTGCATTCTCGCACCGCCCGAGCACGCAAACAGGATCACGGGAAGCTTCTCTTTTGTGGCACGCTCCACGGCGCGGGCAATTTTTTCCCCGACGATCTCACCCATGCTCGCCATCATAAAACGTCCGTCACAGACTCCTAACACCACTCTGTGACCGCCGATACGCGCCTCCCCTGTAACGATTGCCTCGTCAAGACCTGTTTTTTCCTGAAGCGTCCTGATCTTTTCCTCATAGCCCCGAAACGCCATCGGATTGCCGTTTAATAGCCCGTTGTCCCATTCCTCAAACGAACCCTCATCCGCAACACGCGCGATCCTGCTGTATGCATCCACGCGAAAATAGCCGCCGCATTTCGGACAGATATAATAATCTGCGATCGCATCCTCCGCAATAATGGCGCCGCCGCATTTATTACACTTACGCAGCAGACCGCGCGGCACACTCGGATGCTTTTCCCCGCGGATACTGTCATTTTTTCTGGAAGCGATCTGCTTCGTTTTTTTGAACATATGATCCAGCTTCATAACATGCCTCACCGATTGTTTTCATCAATTATTCAGCTTCACTGCGTCAACGTTTTCTTTATTCCGCGTTTTTACTCCCGGCCGATTCCTGCTGGTAGCGTTCAATAAAGGAAATATCCACATTTCCTGCCAAAAAATCAGGATGATTGATCAATTCGTACTGATAGTCCACGTTCGTCTCTATCCCTTCCACGATGACCTCGCCGAGTGCACTCTGCAGCTTGCGGATCGCCTCGCTGCGGTTTTTTGCCCATACGATCAGCTTCGCGATCATCGAATCGTAATAGGGCGGTATCTCGCAGCCTGTATAGATTGCGGAATCAACACGAATGCCCTTTCCGCCCGGCAGATACATGTCCGTGATCGTTCCCGGTGAAGGCCGGAATCCTTTTTCCGGGTTCTCCGCATTGATCCGGCACTCGATCGCATGTCCCGTCAGCTTCACATCCTCCTGCGTATAGGATAGCTTTTTCCCCGACGCGATACGGATCTGCTCCTTGACAAGATCGATCCCCGTTACCCACTCCGTCACGGGATGTTCGACCTGTATGCGGGTGTTCATTTCCATAAAATAAAAATGACCGTCTTTTTCCAGCAAAAATTCCACCGTTCCCGCACTGACATAGCCTGCCGCCTTCGCCGCCGCAACCGCGGTATTTCCCATACGCTCGCGCAGTTCCTCGGACAGCGCCATGGACGGTGCCTCCTCGATCATCTTTTGATGATTGCGCTGAATCGAGCAGTCGCGCTCGCCGAGATGGATCACATTGCCATAGGAATCGGCAAGAACCTGAAATTCAATATGGCGCGGCTGTTCAATAAAATGCTCTATATACATCACGCGGCTTGCGAACGCCGCCTCCGCTTCTTTTTGTGCGGTGAGAAACGCCTGCTCAAATTCCTCCTCACATGCAGCGACACGCATGCCTTTTCCGCCGCCGCCCAGCGCCGCCTTGATGATGACCGGATAACCGATGTCTGCAGCCTCACGCTTTCCTGTTTCCGCATCCAGGATCGGGTCAGTCGTTCCCGGCACGATCGGCACGCCCGCCTCACGCATCGTATTTCGCGCCTGCTGCTTATCGCCCATTTTGGAAATAACCTCCGAGCCGGGTCCGATCAATGTGATATTGCATTTCTCACAAAGCCTTGCGAACATACTGTTTTCAGATAAAAAACCATAACCGGGATGAATGGCGTCCGCGCCCGATATGATCGTTGCGCTGATGATCCGTTCCATTTTAAGATAACTGTCCACTGCGGGCGCCGGTCCGATACAGATTGCCTCGTCCGCAAGTTTTGTATGTAATGCCTCCACATCCGCCTCCGAATAGACCGCAACCGTCTCAATTCCCATTTCACGGCAGGCACGGATGATACGAACGGCGATTTCGCCCCGGTTTGCCACCAATACCTTTTTTATCATGGCTCCGCTCCTATCTGATGACAAACAGCGGCTCGCCGTAGCCGACTCCCTGTCCGTTCTCTACCAAAATTTCCGCCACCACGCCGTCATATTCGCTTTCAATCTCATTCATGAGCTTCATTGCCTCCACACAGGCAAGAATCTGTCCTTTTTTCACAGTATCACCAACGGATACATACGGCTTCGCATCCTCTGACGGTGCCGCATAAAATACGCCCACAAGCGGAGATTTCACGATCTTGCCGTCGATTGAGGGCGCTGCCGCTGCTGCGGTTACCTGCACGGCTGCCGCTTCCGCGCCTGATAGGGTCTGCACGGTTCCTGCTGCCCCCGTTACTGTCTGTACGCTCCCTGATGCTCCCGAAACGGCCTGTACCGCACCGGTTATTGCCAAATCCGGCGCTGTCTGCACTCCCGGCAATGTCGGTATCATTGCCGATACTGCCCCGGCCTCTTTTTTCAGGCAAAGCTTGACGCCGTTCTCCTCATAGCAAAAATCTGTCAACTTTGATTCGGACACCGCGCCGATCAACTGTATCAATTGTTCCAATTCCATGATGGTTTTCCTCCTGCCGTATTCCCGGCTGCATTGCCAAACGCCCTTACAACTTTAACAGCTTCTTACTCCTCATACTTCTTTACCAGCAGCGTCGCATTGTGACCGCCAAAGCCCAGAGAATTTGACATAGCGTAACGCACGTCTTTCCGGATCGGCGCACCGATCGTATAATTTAAGTCGCATTCCTCATCCGGCGTCTGTGTTCCCACGGTCTGATGAATAAAGCCCTCCTGTATCGTTTTGACGCATGTGACGAATTCCACGCCGCCTGCCGCGCCAAGGAGATGACCGATCATGGATTTGGTCGAATTGATGACAACCTCCTTTGCCGCTTCGCCAAATGCCGCCTTGATCGCTCTCGTCTCAAAAAGATCATTGTGATGGGTTGCCGTTCCGTGTGCATTAATATAGGTCACATCTTTCGGTGCTATGCCCGCTTCTTTCATCGCAAGCTCCATCGCTTTCGCCGCACCGCTTCCGTCCTCGATCGGGGAAGTGATGTGATACGCGTCGCTTGTGGAACCGTAACCGACCAGCTCCGCATAAATGTGAGCCCCGCGCGCCTTCGCGTGAGAAAGCTCCTCCAGCACGACAACGCCCGCACCCTCACCGAGCACAAAACCGCTCCTGTCTTTATCAAACGGAAGGGATGCCCGCAGCGGATCCTCCTCGGTCGAAAGCGCCGTCAGCGCCGTAAAGCCCGCAACGCCGGTCGGACAGATGCAGCCTTCCGCTCCGCCCGCGACCATCACATCCGCATCATCATACTGGATCGCACGGAACGCATCGCCGATACAGTTTGTTCCCGTCGCGCATGCTGTTACGACATTCGTGCATTTTCCTCTGAGTCCTAACTGAATGGACACATTTCCTGCCGCCATATTGGAAATCATGAGCGGCACCATCAGCGGATTGACTCTGGAGGGACCTTTCGTCATAATCTTGGCGTACTCGCTCTCCTCCATCTGAAGGCTGCCGATTCCCGATCCGATGATCACGCCCGCGCGGAACGCGTCCTCCTTGCTCATATCCAGCCCCGCATCCGCAAACGCCTCGCTTGCAGCCGCCACCGCATATTGGGAAAACAGCTCCATGCGTTTTGCCGCCTTGAAGTCCATGCGCTCCTTTGCAACAAAATCCTTGACCTCCGCCGCTATTTTTACCTTATAATCCGTCGTATCAAACTTTGTAATCGGACCAATCCCGACCTTTCCTTCCTTCACGGAAGCCCAAAATTCTTCCACGGTATTTCCGATCGGCGTTACCGCCCCAAGACCTGTCACAACGACTCTTCTTTTCATCTGCGATCCTTTTCCTTTCGTTTTTTCCGTCATACAACATAGATGCACAAACAATTTATGCCTTGTTATGCCGCCACAATCACCTTACGAAGAAATGCCAACGGCATTTCTTCTGGGAATGACTTAGATGTTCTTAGGCGGTGTACTTTGACGCCTTAGAACATCTTCATCCCCTTACATGACCATACCGCCGTCCACATGCAGTACCTGCCCGGTAATGTAAGCGGCATCCTCCGACGCCAAAAATGCGGCTGCTGCCGCCACCTGTTCCGGTTTTCCAAAGCATCCGAGCGGAATCTGCGTCATGGTTCCCGCTTTCACATCTTCGGAAAGCGCCGCCGTCATATCCGTCTCGATAAATCCCGGCGCGATCGCGTTCACGGTGATGCCGCGGGACGCAAGTTCCTTTGCCGCCGACTTGGTAAGTCCGATCACCCCTGCCTTGGACGCCGCATAATTCGCTTGCCCCGCATTGCCGCTCACGCCGACAACGGACGCCATGTTGATGATACGTCCGCTTTTCTGCTTTAACATCTGTCTTGCCGCAAAACGGATCGTATGGAACGCACCTTTCAAGTTCGTGTCAAGCACACGGTCAAAATCCTCCTCGGACATCGCCATGAGCAGCCCGTCCTTCGTCACGCCCGCATTATTGACGAGAATATCCAAAGAACCATAGGTTTTGATCACATCTTTGATAAATGCCTCGCACTGTTCAAAATCAGATACGTCGCACTGATAGATCGCACCTTTTCCGCCCTGTTCTTCCATTTCCGAAAGCGTCTGCTTTGCTTTTTCCTCAGAACCGTTATAATTGATGATGACGGTTGCGCCATCCTGCGCAAGCCGCAGTGCGACCGCCCTGCCGATTCCCCGTGACGCTCCGGTCACAACCGCTATTTTACCTTCTAATGCCATTGCCCACAATCTCCTTATCCTTTGCCGTCTTGCGCATCCAAGATTCTCTATTTCAAACATACACTCAGCACAGAACACATTTGCGCATCTACAATGCAAAATTGCGTTCCTACAAAAGCGCTTCCACGATCTTGTCCACGTCCTCCCATACGGAGGCATGCAGCACGCGCTTGTCCTTATCTATTTTCCGTAAGAAGCCGTCAAGCGTCTTTCCGGGACCGATCTCCACAAACGTATCGACGCCCTCGGCGATCATATGCTCCATGCTTTGCTGCCAGCGCACGGGCGCGCTCACCTGCTCCGCCAGCAGACCCTTGGTCTTTTCAATATCACTCACCGTCTCCGCCGTCACATTCGTCACATAAGGAACCCGCAGCGGTGAAAAAACCATATGCTCCATCTCCTTGGCAAGCTGTTCTCCAGCAGAAACAAGCATCTTGGAATGAAACGGTCCGCTGACTTTTAACATGACCGTGCGCTTTGCGCCGCCTTCTTTTAAGCGCTGCTCCGCTTCCTCGACCGCTTTCGTTTTTCCGGTGATCACAATCTGACCAGGACAGTTATAATTGGCAATGGACACACCTTCTATGCCGCTGATAATGCGCTCAATGTCCTCCGCAGCCATCGCGATGACCGCGCACATCGCGCCCTCCCCCGCAGGCACCGTATTCTGCATCAGAATGCCGCGCTTTCTCACCAGACGGATGGCGTCCAATTCCTCCATGCCGCCCGCCGCCGCAATCGCACAATATTCGCCGAGGCTTAACCCCGCCGTCATGTCCGGCTCGATTCCTCTTTCTTTCAGAACGCGGGTGATCGCCAGACAGGTTGTCACCATCGCTGCCTGCGTGTATTCCGTCAGATCGAGCTTCTCATTCGGCACAAAGCATAATTCTTTCAGATCGAGCGACAGCGCTTCACTTGCCGCATCATATAGCGCGCGCGCAGATGCGCTTTTCTCATAAAAATCAGCGCCCATGCCCGCTGTCTGTGCCCCTTGTCCGGGGTAAATGAATGCCAGTTTACTCATAGAATCCCGCTCCCCCGATCAGTTTGTCTGTTTCCTGCGCAAGCCTTCTTATCAGCTCCGCACAGGTCTCCTCTTTTTTCACTAAGCCTGCGATCTGTCCCGACATGATCGTACCGTTCTTCACATCGCCTTCCACGACTGCCGCGCGAAGGCTTCCGACCGTGATACTCTCAAGCTCCTCCAGGCCCGCCCCCGCGGCTTCAAGCTCTAAGTATTTTTTCGTCATATCATTTCTTAACGCACGCACGGGATGACCTGTCGTTCTCCCCGTCACACGCGTATCAATATCTTTCGCCTTTATAATGCGCTCCTTGTAATTCGCGTGTACCTGCGATTCCTTTGTCACAACAAACACGGTTCCCATCTGTACGGCACGCGCGCCCAGCATGAACGCAGCGGCAATTCCTCTGCCGTCCGCGATACCGCCCGCCGCAATGACCGGAATATCCACGGCGTCAACGACCTGCGGCACAAGCGCCATTGTCGTTGTCTCGCCGATGTGGCCGCCCGACTCACAGCCTTCCGCCACGACCGCGTCCGCTCCGCATCGCTCCATGCGCTTCGCCAGTGCCGCGCTCGCCACGACCGGAATGACTTTCACGCCCGCTGCCTTCCACATTTCCATGTAGGTTTCGGGATTGCCCGCTCCCGTCGTTACCACTTTTACGCCTTCCTCAACAACGACCTTCGCCACGTCTGCCGCATGCGGGCTCATCAGCATAATGTTGACGCCAAACGGCTTATTCGTCAGCTTCTTCGCTTCCCGTATCTGTTCACGCACCCACTCTGCGGGAGCCGCGGCTGCACCGATCAAGCCCAATCCGCCTGCCTCGGAAACGCCCGCCGCAAGGTGATGCTCCGCAACCCATGCCATACCGCCCTGAATGATCGGATATTCGATTCCCAACAGTTTTGTGATCTCTGTCTGCATAACTTATGCCTCCTTCTTACGGTGTATCTGTCTTTCGCCTTTTATGTATTTCTATGTATATTATCTATTACCACTCCACGATGGCGGCACCCCATGTTAAACCCGCTCCAAAGCCCGCCAGTAACAGCTTGTCCCCCTCATGCAGCTTTCCGCTTTGATGCAGATCATCGAGCAGGATCGGAATGCTGGCGGACGATGTGTTTCCGTATTCCTGTATATTCATCGGAAACTTTTCGATCGGCTCCTCCAGCCGCTTTGCGACCGCCTCCACGATTCTTTTGTTTGCCTGATGCAGAACATAAAGAGCAATGTCTTCTTTGGACATATGATTTTGCGCGAGCACCTCACCGATAATCTCCGGTACTCTTTTTACCGCGAAACGAAATACCGCCTGCCCGTCCATGCCGATCCGATGCATCTGATCCTGCATTGCAGACGCGCCGCTGTCATCGTATAAATTGCTCCAGTCATGACGGCTCTTACAGGTGAGCGCCTCCCCCTTCGTCCCATCGGAATGCGTTGCCGGAAAATACATGTCTCCATCCGTCCCCTTTAACACGACAGCTCCCGCGCCGTCACCAAACAAGATGCAGGTGCCGCGGTCTTTCCAGTCCATCAAATTGGAAAGACACTCGCTCCCGATCAGGAGCGCCGTATGATAGACACCACTGTTCAAATAAGCAAGCGCCGTATTATAAGCAAGCACAAAACCCGTACATGCCGCGGAAAGATCGAAGCAGGTCGCCCGGTTCGCACCCAATTCCTTCTGTACCTCGCACGCCGTGCACGGCAGTATCAGATTGGAGGAGGTTGTCGATACGATGAGAAGATCGATCTCCTCCGCCGTGATGCCCGCATTCACAAGCGCGCGCCTCCCCGCCATAGCTGCCATGGAAACCGTTGTCTCCTCCGGGCCTGCAATATGCCTCGCCTCCACGCCGGTGCGCTCCCTGATCCACTCATCATTTGTATCCACAAACGCGGCAATCTGATCATTATCCATGCGATTCTCCGGCACATACGCGCCTGTTCCGCATATTTTTCCCTTCATAAATGCCCCCAGTGTTCTATTTTCCCATTCTCTTTATTTTGACATTCAAAGTATATAAAGATTTCCTATATTTGTCAAGTCTTTTCCCGCATGCGCACGGTTCTTTCCGGTTCTATGACAGGCCTTCCTGCTGTTCCTGTCCCTGTCTGTTTTTTTCCTGACTGCCAAACAGGCTTCCTCGCGCTTTCGCCTGCTGTATTCTCTCCTTTGCTTTCCGCGCATGCTCTCTTTCCTGCCTGAGCTTTTCTTTCTCTATTCGCGCCTGTTCATGCTGCGCTTTTTCCTTCTCTCGCCGTGCCTGTTCCTTCTCCTTTTGCAGCTTTTCTTTTTCCTTCCGTGCGCTCTCCTTCTCTTTCTGAAGCTTTTCCTTCTCCAGCCGCGCGTTCTCTTTTTCTTTCTGCACCCGCTCTTTCTCCATCCGTGCCTGCTCCTGCTGCGCCTTTTCTTTTTCTCTCCGCGCGTTCTCCTTTTCCACACGCAGCTTCTCCCTTTCCGCGCGCTGGTGCTCTCTCTTTAAGCGCTTCCGGTCGCCCAATGTCATGCGGTTTCGCCGCTCGCGTTCGCGCAGGATCTCGTCCAGCTTTTTATAATGCTCCTCCTCGCGCTGTTCCTGCAAACTGAATTGATAATTCATTTCCTTTGACACCGTCTCCGCAACCCCCTTCTTGATTTCACGCAAAAGACCTTCATTTTCCTCGTGTACCGCCGTCACAACCATCTGCTGAAGCATCATGCAAAGTCTCGCCGCCTTTCTCGTTTTTTCTTCTTCCAACTGTCCCGCACTGCGCTCCCCGCATTCCGGCAGGTGCTTTTCCGCCTGCTCCTGTAATAAAGCCTTGTCCTGTGCCTTGTCCTGAACCCATTTTCCGTTTTCCGCCGTATTCTCCGGCTGCTTGTCCCTCATATGTACCTTCGTGCGGATCGCCCGCAGCTGCAGTCCCTCTTTTTTTAACTCCTTGATATACAAAAATCTGTTTAAATCCTCATCCGTATATAATCTGTGTCCCTGCTTATTCCGCTCAATCGGCAGCTGCAGCTCCTCCTCCCAGTAACGCAGAACGTGGCTCTCCACGTTCACTTTTTTTGCCGCGTCCGCAATTTGATAATAATTCATGCTTGCCCTCCTTTTTGATTGCATATAAAAAAGAGAATCTCCCTGTTGGAAAATTCTCTTTTGCATACTTGACCCTACCGTCATTGTATCGTCTATTCGCCCTGTCATGCAGGTTTTATGCTTTGTGTAACATCCGGCTCCGCGACCGTACAGACCGTTTTGTCGCAGCATCTACAGGCTATTCCTGCCGATTGCGGTAATCGCCGCGTTCCATGTTCGCGAACTTGGTATATTCCGGCAGCCATACGAGATTCACGGTTCCGATCGGGCCGTTTCTCTGCTTGGCAATGATGATCTCCGCAATATTTTTCAGCTCGGTATCTTTATTATAATAATCATCGCGGTAAATAAACATCACGACATCGGCATCCTGCTCGATCGCGCCGGATTCACGCAGATCGGAAAGCATCGGTCTGTGGTCAGGACGCTGTTCCACGGCACGGCTCAGCTGGGAAAGCGCGATGACCGGAACCTGCAGCTCTCTTGCGAGCGCCTTTAAGGAACGCGAGATCTCGGAAATCTCCTGCTGTCTGGAATCGCTGCCCCTGCCGCTTGCGCTCATGAGCTGTAGGTAGTCGATCATGATCATTTGCAGGTTGTGTTCCAGCTTATATTTCCGGCACTTGCTTCTCAGCTCAGGTACGCTGATTCCCGGCGTGTCGTCAATGATGAGATTTGACTTTCCAATGACCGCTGCGGATTCGATCAGACGCTCCCAATCATTATCATCCAATCCGCCGGTTCTAAGCCTCTGCGCATCCACGCGGGATTCCAAAGAAAACAGACGATTGACAAGCTGCTCCTTCGACATTTCCAAGCTGAAAATAGCAACTGTCTGGTTGGAGCGGAACGCCACATATTCCGCAATATTGAGCGCAAACGCTGTCTTTCCCATGGAAGGTCTCGCCGCGATCAAAATCAAATCCGAGGGCTGCATGCCCGCCGTCCGATAGTCCAGATCGGTAAAACCGGTGGCAATTCCCGTCACGGCGCCTTTATTATGAGATGCGATCTCAATTTTTTTGAGTGCATCGGCAACCACCTGTCTGATCGGCACAAAATCTCCCACATTGCGGTTCTGTACGATCCGAAATATCTTTTGTTCGGTATCGGCCAAAATATCCTCAACCGGTTCCCTGCCGACATAACAGGTATTCGCGATCTCCTCGTTCGTCTTGATGAGTCTGCGCAGCAGCGATTTCTCCGCAACAATATTCGCATAATGCTTCACGTTCGCAGATGTCGGCACCGTGTTTAAGATGTCCTTGATAAACTCTAAAGAGCTGACCTCAGGAGGCACATCCTTTTCCTTAAGACGGTTTTGCAGCGTCACCATATCAACCGGTTTCGCCTCGTCATGAAGCTCTACCATGGCTTCAAATACGATGCCGTATTGTTTTCCGTAAAAATCCTCACCCGTCAAAATCTCGGACGCAACCACGATCGCGTCCTTATCCATCAGCATTGAACCGATGACAGACTGCTCCGCCTCAATGCTATGCGGTAATACCCTTTTTAAGAGGGCTTCTTCCAGTTCCGCCACTGTTCCTCTCCTTTGTCCTCTACTTCTCGCTCACCTGTACCCGTAAGGTTGCCGTCACCTTCGGATGCAGCTTTAACGGAACCTCATAGGTGCCGAAATTCTTAATGGAATCTTTCAGAACGATCTTCTTTTTATCAATGTCATAGCCGTATTGCTCTTTCGCCGCCTGCGCGATCTCCTTGCCCGTTACGGCGCCGAATACCTTACCGCCTTCGCCCGCCTTAATAGAAACAGCAATGACTTTGTCCTCCAGCGTTTTTTGAAATTCCTGCGCCTTGGCAAGATTCTCCGCCGCGATCTTTTCCTCATTTGCCTTTCTCAGCTTCAGGTCATTAATATTGGCGTTGTTCGCCTCCACGCCGATCTTCTTCGGCAAAATAAAATTGCGCGCATAGCCGTCGCTGACCTCGACAAGATCCCCTTTTTTCCCCAGTGCTTTAACATCCTGTTGTAAAATGACTTTCACGAAATATCACCCTCTCCTATCATGATTTCCAGCGTTTCCTTGATCCGGGCGATCGCACCCGCTATATCGGTATTTTCAAGCTGTGCGCCCGCCATATTCATATGTCCGCCGCCCCCGAGACGCTCCATGACGATCTGCACGTTCACTTCATCAATGGAACGCGCGCTGATGTAGATCATATTTTGATACTCGGTGCAGACAAAACTTGCCTTGATCCCGACAATATTGAGCAGCTCGTTCGCCGCCTGCGCTCCGACAACGGTCGGGCTTTGAATCCCGTGCGACGGGCAGATGGATATGGCATAATTGTCATGGAAGATCTCGACCTGACGCACTGCCTCCGCCTTCGCCTTATATTCCGTTTCATCCTCGCGGAACATCTTGCGCACCCGCGTCACGTCCGCGCCGCTCCGCCTCAAGAATGCCGCCGCTTCAAACGTCCGCACGCCCGTTTTGCTCATAAAGTTGTTCGTATCAACCACGATACCCGCATAGAGACAGTCCGCCTCCACGCTGCGCACCTTCACATTGTCACCGACATACTGCAAAATCTCCGCGACCATCTCGCATGCGCTCGATGCATACGGCTCCACATAGGAAAGCGTCGCATTTTCAATAACCTCCGCGCCCTGTCTGTGGTGGTCGAGCACAACAATGGACTTGCAATAATGAAGCAGTTCAGGGCATTCTGTAATGCTTGGCTTATTGACATCCACGATCACAAGAACCGTATTGCTGCCCGCATATTCAAGCGCCTGCTGACCTGATATGATCGTATCTTCCTCATACTCCGACTGGCTTTTGTAGCGATCCACAAGCGGTTGCAGAGATTTCGTCACATCATTCAATACAATGTGCGCTTTCCGCTCAAGCGCTTTTGCGATACACACGATCCCGACCGACGCGCCGAAGCTGTCCACATCGCTCAGGCGGTGTCCCATAACAAGCACCTGGTCCTTGGCGCTGATGATCTCTTCTAAGGCATGCGCCTTCACTCTCGCTTTCACGCGCGTGCTTTTTTCCACCTGCTGGCTCTTGCCGCCGTAATAAGAAACCGTCTCCGGCGTCTTAACCACCGCCTGATCGCCGCCGCGCCCAAGCGCTAAGTCGATCGCCGTCCGCGCAAATTCGTAATCCTGCGCATAGGTCAGTCCGTCAACCCCGACGCCGACGCTTAAGGTGACTGCCATCTCATTGCCGATATTAACTGTCTTGACGTCCTCTAGGAGATCGAAGCGCTGCTCTTTTAGCTGCTGCACGGACTTCTTGCGCAGCACGATTAAGTATTTGTCCTTTTCCAGCTTCTTAACGATACCGTCAATCGCGGAGATGTACTTGTTGATCTTACGCTCGATCAGCGCGGTTAAAAGAGAACGCCGTACCTCCTCAATACTTTCAAGCGCCTCATCATAATTGTCAAGGTAGATCATACCAACCGCAAGCGACTGGTCATCATTTTCCTGCAATGCGATGCGTAACGCTGTCTCATCAAACAAATAAATGGCGATCAGATAACCGTCATAAGTTCTGCCCGTCACAATGTCGCTGTTTGCAACCATCTCTCGCAGGGAAATTTTTTTCATCCGCACATCGTATACACTGCCCTCGTACTCGATCGTCTGCTGCGCCGTATCTTCTTTTTGCGGAAGCTTGTCCGCCGTCAATGTGGGAAACACCGTCCAGACGGATTTGCGATAGCCTTTTTCTTTATGCGTGACGTCCTCAAAACACTCATTCGTCCAAATGATCTTCCCATTTTCGTCAAGCAGCGCATGCGGCAGCTCTAATTCCCGCAAGAGTTGTTTTTGTATCTGACCGTACTGCGTTGCAAAGCTGATCAGCTCATTCATGATGATCGGCTTATTATAATTCATCAGCAGCGCGACAATGATAAAATAAGCCACAACGAACGCTGACAGCACCACGCCCGCCGTCACGTTTATCATATAAATAATGATATTCACAAGGACAAGCAGCATGCCGAGCAGCAGCGTTGACTGCATATAAGTCCTCAGACGGCCTTTCAGCCGTATTTTATTCGTACCCATTAAATAGTCCCCTCTGATATGCATAACGCCTATACCGTTCTAGTATAACATTATTTTATCGGAACTTCCATAGCATAATATAGTGGATTATCGCGAAAGAACGGGATAGATATTGTGGTATCATGCCGCCAGACATGATACCCGCCCGAATGGACATGCATAATACTTAAAAAGACTTCCGCGCGAACGCGGAAGTCTTTCCATACTACATTTTACCTTACTTAACACCAAAAGAATCCGTGCATAAGCAGATCCCAAAAGAATCCGCTTCGCGAATTCCAAAAGAACGCGGAGCGTTCTTTGAAAGATTGCTCAAATGAGCCAATCTTTTTTAGTCACAAGCATACGGCATAAGAGCGATATGTCTTGCACGCTTGATCGCAACCGTCAGCGCTCTCTGATGCTTTGCGCAGTTGCCGGTAATCCTTCTCGGTAAAATCTTGCCTCTCTCGGACACATATCTCTTTAATTTTGCTGTGTCCTTATAATCAATCACATTATCTTTTCCACAGAAAACACATACTTTTCTTTTTCTATGAACGCCGCCGCGTCTCTTTACAGGCGCGTCGGTTTTGTCTGCTGCTGCTTTGATATAAGCCATTGCTAAAGCCTCCTATCTGAAAATTTACTGTTAGTTAAACGGTAATTCCTCGTCGATCCCGTCCGGAATATTCATAAAACCGTCTCCCGCAGGCGCTACAGGAGCAGACTGTCTTGCTCCTCCCGTATATCCCCCATCGTTCCCTGCAGATGCGTTTTTACTCTCCGCAAACTCTACGTCTTCTACGACAACATCTGTCGTATACACCTTGACGCCATCCTTATTTGTGTAGCTTCCGGTCTGAATTCTTCCCGACGCCACTACTTTCGTACCCTTGTGTAAATACTTCTCCACAAATTCTCCGGTTCTGCCAAATGCTACGCAGCTGATAAAATCCGCGTTATTATCATCACCGTTATTGCGGTTAAAGCGACGATCCACCGCAAGCGTAAATCTTGCGATCGCCGTTGCGCTCTCGCCTTGAGAGTATCTCACATCCGGATCTCTCGTCAAACGTCCCATAAGTATTACTTTATTCATACGTTTCTCTCTTTCTTTATGCTTCCTGTTTTACGCACAAAAATCTGATGACGTTTTCCATAAGACGAACGTTGCTTTCAATCTGTGCCGGTGCAGTCGCGTCTGCATCAAACTGGATAAAGTAATAGAAGCCTTCCTTCATATGCTGAATATCATATGCAAGTCTCTTCTTTCCCCAGTCATCCACATTCGTAACCTGTCCGCCGAATCTTTCGATGTAGCCCTTGCACTTCTCAATCTCAGCGGCTCTCACGTCATCTTCGACCTTCGCACTTACAACAACACATAACTCATACTTGTTCATGCTTTCTCGTTACCTCCTTTTGGTCTCTGGCCCCTCCCTATATAGAAGGAGCAAGGAAAAAATATATCACGGATTTATAGGATACCACACTGCCCGTCCAAAATCAAGTGATTTTATCAAAAAGATCACAAAATCTGCCGTACGCTTTTTTCTAATGTCGGACGCGCGATCATGATCTGATGTCCACAGCCGCAGCATTTCAGACGAAAATCTGCGCCACTGCGCAACACTTCCCATTCTGCCGAACCGCAGGGATGCTTCTTTTTCAGTTTAACGATATTACCGACCTGTATATCCATTTTGTCCTGCCTCCCGCCTGTCGGTTAAATGACGCAAATCCTATCCGAACTCCCGCATTTGCCGCTATGCTCATACCGTAAGCTTTCCAAGTACTTCCCCAATGCTGCCCTGAATGACAAGATCCGCCATGCTGTCCCTTCCCGTCGCGGAACGATTAATCAGAACCAGCCGGTTTCCCCTGTAATAATCGATCAGCCCTGCCGCCGGATAAACAACAAGCGACGTACCGCCGATAATCAGCATATCCGCCTCGCTGATGCACTTTACAGCCTCAGATAGCGTATTGTTATCAAGCCCTTCCTCATATAATACCACATCCGGCTTGATCCCGCCCCCGCATGCATCACATTTCGGAACGCCCTCCGCCCCCTTGATATACTGCGCGTCAAAAAACTTCCCGCACGACTCACAGTAATTGCGCAGCACGCTTCCGTGAAGCTCCAGTACTTTTTTAGATCCGGCCGCCTGATGCAATCCGTCAATATTCTGCGTGATGACCGCCTTCAGCTTTCCCTCCGCTTCAAGCTCCGCCAATTTTTTGTGCGCTGCATTCGGCTTCGCGTCCAGACAGAGCATTTTATCCCGATAAAACCGATAAAATTCCTCCGTCTTTGTCCGATAAAAACTATGACTTAAAATGGTTTCCGGCGGATAATCATACTTTTGATGATACAATCCGTCCACACTCCTGAAATCCGGAATACCGCTCTCGGTAGACACCCCTGCTCCCCCGAAAAAAACAATATTCCCGCTCTCATTGATCCACTCCTGTAAAGTGGCAAGCTTCTCCTCCATTAGCGATTCCCCCTCTTCTATATTTCTCCCTGTCCCTCGGTCTATTATCGAACCTTCACGATCATGACGACGCGCCCCTGCATATCGGGATACCCCTCGTACACAACCTCTCCCAGCTGCCGCAGCGTCTCTGTATTCATGCCGATCGGCGCGTATTTTTCGTATTCGCATGAACCGATAAATAAATACGTTACCTTATATTTATTCAACAACGCGCGTACAAGCTCTTGATCCTGCGAAGTATACATGGTCTGTACCTCCGCGGCGCGCGCGCTGACAGGCTCAAGACTGTTATGCCAAAGCCATTCGTGTACACGCCAGCCAAGCACGGTCGGCAGACCGGTCAGCACGGACACCCGATTGTCGATCGTATAACTGTCTCCGTTTGCCTCCAATATGACCGGACGCCCCTGTACATTTTCGTTGAGCCACGCAATCGCCGCGGCGTCTGTCGGCTGCTCCTCAAAAATATACCGGTCGGCACGCATGCCCTTATAATTATCCTCATTACGCAGATCGCCAAACCAAGCCCGCACACTCGTTCCGAAATATCCGCAGGTCCATAGCAGCAGCACAATACCGGCGATTCCCCATTTGAACTGTCTGCGCGTCTCCTTAAGCAGAACAAAACGCGTCAAAATATAACCGATTGAGATACCAAACAAAATAAAGGCCTGATAAACCAGCTTAAACATCGTATTGGAACGCTTGTAATCCCCGGCATAAATATCCGACATGTAGATCACCTCAGGCGTGAGTACAAGCCCGATCGCGCAAAGTCCAAGTATCAGGATAAACAAATCGGAGATTGCAAGATTCTCCAAAAAGCATACAAACCGCTTTTGCCTTACTGCTTCCGATCCCGCTTTGCTGTCTCCGTCCTCATCCGTCGCAGCTGCTTCCGTTTTCGCCGCCGTTTTTTCCGCCGTTTTTTCCGCCGCTTTTTCCGTCGTTTTTTCCGTCGTTATCTCTATCGTTTTCTCCGCCCGATTCTTTTTGTTTCTCTGTATCTCTCTCCAGATCAGCGCCGTGACAAATCCGACCACAATTACGGTCTGTAATCCCCACAAAATAATAAGCTGATAAAACGCCGTATGCGTTTCTGCAAGCAATATGCCATTTGCCATCGCCACAAAATTACTGTTAAACGGCAATGCCACTAAAAATGCAACCGCCAAAACAACGACGGCATGCATTGCGGTCAAAATCCATGTACGTATATCAAAACCGCAGATTATCGCATTCGACGTCAGGATCACCGCGCCCGCCACCACAAAGTAAATCGGAAAATCCCAGTAGTTGGACATCATGAAAATACCGATCAAATATCCGACTGCGATCACGGGAAGCCGGAATGTTTCCCGGAATAGGGATACCTTTGTCTTTTCCCCGTTTCTTCTTTTGACGATCGCCGCCTTCATCGCCTCCTGCCGGTTCATCAAAAAAGAAAACAGGATCGCCGTCAGCGTGAGCACGAACGTAATATTTACTACATGCGCATGCACATCCCCTAAAATAAACGAATAAGACGGGAACTCATGGATGGTCTTGTCATGCGTATCGGGCGTATAACCAATATAGCGCGTGGAATTCGGAAACCAATAGCTTGGTCTGTCTCCGGGAATCTGAAATGTATCCCACAGCATCGGAACAAGCCACTTAAACACAATATAGTGTCCGTTTCCTGCGATCGTCACGGCAATCGCGGCTAACGCGCCTGCGACATGCGAAACCGCATCGCTTATTTTTTTCTTCTTCTGTGCGATAAACACTCTCATTACCTGACAAACCAGTGAATATACAAGCGTCGCACAGAACGCAAATCCCGTTCCGAGTGCCAGATTATAGCCATAGTTGACCGTGTTAAATGACACCCTTGTCAGGAATGTCATAATATATTGTCCGAAATAGTAATAGTTCAGTCCTTCTCCGGCAAACCAAAAGTCCTCTACCGGAAAATATTCCGTCTTAAACATGGACATCATAAAACCATAGTCCATCATTTTTTCCGTTCCATAGGCTTTCGGATTAAAGCCCTTCATATACATATATGCAACGAAAATCATAAAAAACAACAGTTCCAGAACGAGAATCCGCTCCCAATGCGGCCTGATCGTACTTTGCACTTCCGTTTTTTCCCCGGTTTCTGCACATTCCTCCGATTGCGCGGCCGCCTCTGCATCCGCTTTCTCCTTAGCTGCCGTCCTTTTCCTTTTCACTCTTGCGGGTTTTACACGGATGCTTTTAACGGATTCCTCCTTCTTTTCATACGCCGCAAACACACGCGTATACTCATTGTCCTCCATCGCTTTCGTTTGCTCAGGTTCCATGTCTGCTTCTTGTTTTACGCCGTCTTCCGCGTCCCCTTCCGGATCTCCGTCTTCTACGCTTGCTTTCGCTGCCGATTCCTTTCTTTTGCGAAGCCAGTAGATCAGCACGCCGGTATAATTGCACAGAATGCATACACCGAGACACCAATAACAATTTTGTGTTGTAAAGGACAGTATTTTCAGCGAAGCCAAAAACCACATGAGCCAGGCCGTCACCACAAGCCCGATCGCCTTAGAAAACAGATAGCCCCTGTCATCAAAGCGTCGAAAGATCATAGCGCTTAAAGGATAAAACGCAAGTCCCAGTATCACGGTCGCTCCCCACCACTGAAAGAGCTGCCAAAATTCTTCTTCCATTTTCAGCAATCCGGCATACGCCACAACCATAAACATCACGATCGTGCATAGAATCTGTATTAATGTATAGGTTGCCATATTCCTTTTAGCCTTTGTAGCCATTCTTTTCCTCCGTGCTGCCTGCGATCACTTTATTGATCGTCCTGAAATCCTTCCATGCCTGTCGGCCGATCCCGATGATCTTTTTCATATTGATGGAATTCACTCCGCCCTGTCTGGGACGAAACGTGATCGGAATATATTTTACTGCCTGCTTTTTCTTTTTATATATGACGGAAATAATTACATTCGATAAATTATAGCCCGGCGGGATCAGCGGCAGATACTGTGCAAGCGTACCCGCTTTCATCAGCCGGAACGGCGTGTTCGCATCCGGTACGTTCACATGAAACAGCAGCAATAGAACCAGCTTCAGCACCTTCGTTACCAGAATTCTCGAAAAGCCATCCTTCCGCTTTGTCCGATGCCCGATCACCATATCATATGACTGTCGTTGTTTCCAAAAGTCCCAAAACTCCGCAGATACGGTCTGCCCGTCCGAGTCTGTCTGAAAAATATATTCCGCCCCCGCATCCAGTGCATATTGGTAACCATATAAGACCGCCGCGCCATGACCGCCGTTTTCCTTTGTAAGACCAATCAGCCGCTCATGACTTTCACTGTACTGATTCAGAATCTCCGCGGTTCGATCTTTGCTGCCGTCATTGATTATGACAAGTTTAGACTCCCCACCGATCTTGTCTACAATCGGATACCAGTCGTCAATTACATTTTTTATGGTGTCCTGCTCATTATAGGCAGGTATGACAATATATAACTTTTCCATTTCTTCTCCCTTGAGCTCAATGCTTCTTTTTTCTTGCAAAATACTGCACAAACATATCGTCCTCAATATCATAAGTATAATAATTATACTGCATATCATACCCAATGTCATTACGAAAACGATCGGCATACGGCTGCATCGAAAAATCCATATCCATCGCCTGCCGCTCCCGGATGCGGTCATCTGCAATGATCTGATACAGCTCTCCAAGCGGATAGATCGATCCAATGAAAAGGCACACGATCAACGCCCCTTTTATCATCCCGGTCCTTACATCTTCCACCCGCTCCCAAAGAAAACGCAGCAGCGCTGTCATCAAATAAAACAACGCCGGAATGGATACTCCCATGCAAAAATCATTCCATGACCCCATGTGAAAGAACGGAATCACCGTCAGCGAAACCACCGCCGTCCAAAACATCACATCATGACGGTTTCTTCGGTAAATACACAGGGCATAAATACCATACATGAACAAGCAAAAAACAAGATAGATCCAAATATTTTTGCCCCCATAGCGCACGAGTTGAAGTCCTATCTCTTTCGGCTTTTCCGAAAAAATATTTCCGCCAAAATATAACAGCAGCACCACGCCCAAACTGCACAGCGTCATGATATTCCACGGACTAAACAGCCGTTTCCACACTCTGCTCTCCCCTTTTGTCGATATGAGCAGGTTGCAGACATAAACGGCTGCAAAAGCAAACAACCCGATCATGGGCAAAATACCAAAGAGCATCACCGGAATGATAAGTGCCGCATAATGCTCTATTTTTTGCCGATGCTCGCTCAAAATAAGCATAACGAGCCACGGTACGATGCATTGTGGAAATACCCAGCGCATCGACACCAGATTACTGCGGTACTGCAAAAAATATCCGTTCACATTCAAAAAATGAAAATAATCATACTGTGCACCAATTGAAATCCGAAATAATACCGATAGGATTTGCTGTGCGATCGGCAACATTCCTCCAAAAAAGAAAAAGACTGCCAGCGTACCGAGCTGCTTTTTCCAATCCTGCGCCCTGACAGCGCGAAACAGATGCAGCACCACAAGTAAAAGTCCAATTGTATTCCACAAATACAGCGTCCATTGCGTAACCAAAAAGGATCCGCAAAGTTTCCCAAACAGCGACGGAACTAAATACTGCGCAATATAGTAGGCCAGCATGGAGTTCTCCCGCGTCTCATAATAAACCGGCCATTTTCTGGTCGTCAGGTCATGAAGAATCGCATTATGCTTGTTCCAGTCTGCGTTCTGCGGCGCACCTCCCGTATAGCCCATATAATAGGAAAAAACCAGTATCAGAATAACCACCGCATAGCATGTTCCGGTACTGATGTTAAGCTCCTGCTGTGTGCCTTTTACATAATCGCGCACCATCCAAATTACTGCCGGAAGTAACAATGCGGTAGCAGCAGCCGCAAAATACCATTTTACCCATGTAAATAAAAATAAAAAAATCGGCAGATATAAATATAAAATTGTTATGATAGTAAGCCATTTCCCGTTTATTTTAAGTTTCGTGTCATCCATATGCCCATTGTACAATGAATTGCCAAGAAATGCTACACATTTGTCCGGAAAAAACGTACCAACCTGCCTTTTCGCGTAGCGAAAAAGGACATTTTCGCAGGAAACAAATAACGTTTCCGGAAAATGTCCTTTCGTATACACTTTAGGGTCAATCTTTAATATCCAAACTCTTGAGCCCAGTAAAGCTTGCCGTCTGCGTCCTCATAGATTGCAATTCCACAGGTCACATAACCTACGTCCAAAATATTGGCCGCATGTGTAGGGGATGCCATCCATGCCGCAACAACGCCATCTGCGGTACTATAACCCTTTGCAAGGTTTTCGCCCCAAATAATATCGCTGTTGACGGTCCAGTATTCCCCGCCATTTGGTCTTGTATGTGAGAAGGAACGAACCATCTCATCATTTGCTCTGACCTCTGCGGCAACCGCAAGCGCATCACTCCATACAAGTGCAGGCAGCCCTGCTGCAGCACGCTGGCTATTCACTTTCTCCAACGCTTCAACCGCCAATGCACGAAGTTCTGCACAACGCTGTCTTTCCGCATCCGTCATGCTTGCATTCTCTACGGAACTGATCAAGGCAGTATACTCATCGTCGATATAGACGCTTGTGTCATTCGGATCAAACTCACGAAAGGCACCTTCATTGTCTAATTCACCTTTGGTACTTCCACATCCAACGGTCGAAACGATCATAACCGCCAGCAAAAGCGTCGCTACCAACTTTTTCATAATATCACCTCCTCCAATTTACTGCTTCTATAGAATTTAGAACATCTTCGGTTCCATGAAATCAATCGCTTTCCCGAAACGTCCCATCTTCCACTCATTAGGCTTGTGCACGCTTCTCGTCCCTTTTCTTTAAGAACGCCCACGTTCCCAATCCTGCTGCGGCTCCGAACATCACTGCCAGCCACATATTTGCTTCTGCCGTATCTCCCGTCTGCGGTGCGCGTCTTGCGCCAAGTACCTCGCCCTGTTCAGGAACAACCGGTGTACGCTTTGCGCCAAGTACCTCGCCCTCCTCCGGTGTATCCGCAAGCGGTACCGGCGTATCCGTGATTGTCACGGTTGTCGTCGGCGTAGGTGTTGCACTTGTCGGTGTCGGCGTATCCGTAATCGTTACGGTCGGTGTCGGCTCCGGTGTATCTGTCGGTGTCGGCTCCGGTGTGTCTGTCGGCGTCGGCTCCGGTGTATCCGTCGG
>CAZZNE010000004.1:0-3272 GCA_964655525.1 uncultured Clostridium sp. | reverse complement strand
CTGTCGGTGTCGGCTCCGGTGTGTCTGTCGGCGTCGGCTCCGGTGTATCCGTCGGCGTCGGCTCCGGTGTATCCGTCGGTGTCGGCTCCGGTGTATCCGTCGGCGTCGGCTCCGGCGTATCCGTCGGCGTCGGCTCCGGTGTGTCTGTCGGCGTCGGTGTCGGTGTCGATTCCGGTCCCGGTGTTGTCCACGGCTGATGTGTTTCCGAACTGCCTTCACGAACATAAGTATCCGTAACAACACGTCCTTCCAACAAACCTGTCACAACGACCTGCTTTGCATTCGGTGCCACAATCACGCCTGCCGTTACACAGCTGTTTGCATTAATCGTTCCTGAAAACGAGCCAAAATCCCAAATCAAATAACCATTTGTGCTTCCATGTTCGTCCTGATACATCGGAACTGTAATCGTAACCGTATCGGTTCCCTCCGTGTTCACTCTGACTAACAAGGTTGCACCAACCTCTCTGTTTGCCTGATAAAGTGCGCTCAGACTGCCCTGTAAAGAATTTTCTGCATGTGCGCATTCGGTGAGTGCAGCTACCGAAATATCAATCACTACCACATCGCCTTTTCTGAGCGTGTTGTCTGCCAGCATACCTGTTACGGTATCTACTGCCTGGCAAGCCGCCGCATCCACGGGCTTTCCTTCTTCTGTAACCGTCTCGTTTACCTGAATGTCTTGTAATGCCTGATCCATTGCATCCGCTGCATCGGCGATTCTGTTCAGGTTCTCATTGATCTGAATTGTCTCTGCAACCTCATTTACATCCACATCCATCTGATCAATGTTTTCCAACACACTTGCAAGTTCTTCGACATCCACGGTGCCATCCTCGAGATTGATCGCAGAGCTGACATCCACGAGAACCGTGTCGTCCGCATCCTGTGTTCCCGCCGCAGGCTTGGCATCATCTTCATCATTGATACTGCCTTCCAAATCGGCATCACCATGCAGTACAGTAGAACCTGTGCTGCCCACCAATCCGCTTGCTTCACCAATGTAGGAGTATTCTCCGCCTTCCATTCCCTCTGGCACTTCCACTTTCACTAAAAAGTTTTCATTTTCCAGATAGTTAACAGCAATGTTACCCTCTACATGATCGCACCCTGACTGAAACGTATCTGCGTATACCGCAAAATCTTCCGTCGCTTCCAATGCCGTAAGGAAATCCTTCACTGCCTGTGCCTGTGCACCCTCCAGCGCCGTACCGCCTGCGGTCACGATCTGCTGCGGTGCCGGTGTTACGGCAGGTTCGCTCTCCGCATCCGAATCGTCTGTCGAAACTGCTTCATCGCCCAGTTGTTCATCCACGCTCTGATCATCTTCCTCTGCTCTTGACGTGAATGTCGTCAATGCTGCTACATTTCCCATCACAAGCGCTGCTACTACGAGACTAATTAACAGCCTCTTTAGCTTCCTCATCTTGTTTACACCCCCTTTTCTAATCACATTTTTTGATTCTGTTTTACAGTAACTCTTCCTGTATATAAAGACCTGATTCGAACAAAAATCAGTTCGAAAGAGTCATTATTTTTACAAAATAAACATGTTCCGTCTTCCGAGAATGCATCTATTCTTTCTACTCCGCTTCACTCACACCGATCAAAACCCCATGTACGACCATCCTTTCCGTTGTACCATACGATCCCGCACAGGTACTCAGCGTAACAATATTCGGTCGTTCGGAAAAATCCAGATCATGAACCGGAATATATTCTGTTAAGCGCAGCGCGTCCGTAACATAGTCATCATATTCTTCTTCGGTATAAATGAGTCGATATCGGTCGCTCGTGTACTCCGTTGTATAATATGCAAAAATCTCGTACTGATAAACCTCTTCCCCTCTATATATGTAGAAATAGGGATCAGATGCACAAAGCCCCTGTTCCTTACGAAAACGCTTCAAGCAGCCGAACATGGAACCATTTTTCATGTTATGACCATAGATAAAGGTATTGCGGTCACTAAAATCCGAAGCCGTCTCACAGTCAATGAATAGGCATCCCGCTACGTTATATTTTTTTTCAAATGTATAATGGAGATAATAATCATTATCCGGTCCCTCTACAAGCGGATAGCTTAATCTCAAGGCCGGAATACGCAACCACGCACGATAATCCTCATTAATCCTCCGCAGCGCCTCATCATCCACATGTACGACCGCACTCCCGTTCTGCGATACCGTTCTTTGCTCCCCGTCTGTCAAACGATTCTCCGCGGCTTCTTCAGAAACAGCTTCGGCGTCCAGAACACTTTCTTCCTGTGAAACCGCTAATGTCTCCGCCGCTTCGGATGTTTCTGTCTGTACTGCGATATTTTCTACCGGTTCTTCTACAACATATGCCGCCAGATCACTATATTCGTCCTCTGCCTCCCGATACTCCATTTGTATCGTGATCACTTTATATAAGGCAACCCCGATGATCAACACCAACACAACCGGAATCACAATGTTGGCGATTCTCTTTTTATCCATAAAAGTCCCTTTCGCCAAGTCCGTACCAAGTAAAATTTAGCAGAATCAGACATGCCCCCATGATGCTATGATTATTTAGTACTATATTATCATAACTTTCTATTTTTTTCCAGTCAGAAACAAAGATTTTCATATGAATTTTTGCATGATTTTTTACATGATTTTTTGTATGTTTTTTCGTTCCGCTTTGGTCTTTCCATGTTACGTAAACAACGGCATGTCAAACAGGAGATTTAGCGACACAAGAAAAAAGACCTCGAAAAATCGAGATCTTTTTAAGAGGCGACTAACGGATTTGAACCGATGATCAGGGAGTTGCAGTCCCACGCCTTACCACTTGGCTAAGTCGCCATGATTTCTATCTTATGCAGGCACTAGAATGAACATACACTTTTCAGCACAAAATCCTGCATAGGACAAAAACATATCTAAACTGCTCCAAGGAATAATACATTCCTCAAAAAATGACTCCGACGGGAATTGAACCCGTGTTACCGCCGTGAAAGGGCGATGTCTTAACCTCTTGACCACGGAGCCCTGTCTTTAGCGGGTTCTCCCCTTTTAGGATTTCTCCCGAAGAATCTGAAATGATTCTTTGCGCTCCCCGAGTAGGGCTCGAACCTACAACAACACGGTTAACAGCCGTGTGCTCTACCATTGAGCTATCGAGGATCATTCACGGAACCCCATTCCCCTGTACCCTCAAAACCAAACACTGAAGAAGTGACCTTCCATCAAAAGACATGCCGCAGGCATTTCTTTTCTATTCCGAGGAATGTATTCCTTACCTTC
>CAZZNE010000003.1:140033-211212 GCA_964655525.1 uncultured Clostridium sp. | reverse complement strand
CCCATTTTGTCTTTGCCTTGCGGATCGTCAGAGCATAACCGCAGTTTCCGCATTTGAGCTTACCGGAAAGCCATGAATTTTTGGGTTTACAGGTCTTTGCGGACTGCCTGTTGTTTAAGCACCGCACACGGCAGGCTAACCAAAGCTTTGAAGAAATAAAGCCGCTATGCGGCGCAAGGACAAGCTCTTTGCCGGCCAAGTCGCTCCTTTTCCCGCTGCCGTAACCGGTACCCTGATAGAGATAACAAGCATTTTGTCCTGTAAAATCACTTACCGGATTCACAATTTGGGTCCCCTGATTCTGAAAAAAACGATACACGTCAATATCGGCTTTCACATATATGGGATTGCGGAGCATTTCACTAAGGCGCGCCGTATTCCATTCCGCACCGCGAAGATGCTTCATTTGATGGTCGTTTAAGTATTTCACGATATCACCGAGTGAATTATCCGTGTCCGCATACATGGAAAAAATCAGCTTGAGCTGCGTGCTTTCTTCCGGTACTTCCTCATACATGGACGTATGGACATTGTGAATGACCGTTCGAATTAACCGGTAGCCGTAAGGAATCCGACCACCCATAAAAAAACCCCGCTTACACCTTGCGTAATAGGCATCCGTCACACGCTTCTGTATCGTTTCCCGTTCCAACTGCGCAAACACGATACAAATATGTAACATCGCCCTGCCGATCGGCGTGGACGTATCGAATTTTTCCGTAGAAGAAACAAATTCCACATGATATTGCTGAAAGCTCTCCATCATATTCGCAAAGTCCAAAATCGAACGGCTGATACGATCAAGCTTGTATACGATCACGCGTTTGATCTTCCCTTCCCGAATATCCTTCATCATGGCTTCAAATCCCGGTCTGTTCGTGTCCTTTCCAGAAAAACCTCTGTCCGTATATTCGATATAAGATGCTCCGCGGGTTTCGTACCTGCAATAGGCAAGCTGGCTTTCGACGGAAATGCTGTCCTTTTTTTCAATGGACTGCCGCGCATATAATGCGTCATAACACGCGCCGCACATTTAATCGCCGTCTCCCGAAACATCGGACTCGTTATAATTGCGAAAGATTCGATACAGGCGCGCGGAAATTTCCTGCCGGACTTCTTTCTCTGTCTGTTCCCCCCGGACCGGATAGCGGTTCGTCACGGTCAGTTCCATATTGTCTATCCGGATACCGGTGTCGGGTGTGGATGCGCTGCTTCTTTTTCCCATCCACGTTCTCCATGACCTGTTTTCCTTCATTTTATGAAAAACGGCCGCTCCGTATCACTCTACATTCTTAAGCGCTTCATCCATCGGAATCTTCTTGATCCGCTTAAAATCCAAAACCATGACGATCAGATAGCCAATCAGAACAAAAGCAAATATTTTAACATACCCGAACGGCGTCGTCATAAACTCAAACCACCCACTATACTCCGCCATGATCGCTTTCCATGCCGTCCTCATGACAAATGAACCAACGAATACGCTGAGCACATCCGCTAAACACAACATGATCGTTGTGGAAAACAGATACAAACCTGCGATCTCCCTGTTCTCATAACCCAGAATTTTCGTCATGGAAATCGCGGTCTCATTTTTCTCAATAATGATCTTGGTGAGCAGGTAGATCAGCACTGCCGACAGCAGCATGCACAAAACCTGAAAATACTGCATGTACGCCCCCATGGAATGGTCGAGCTGATCACACATTTTCGTAATATCGCTCTTTGTGATGACCGTCGCGATCGTTTCTTCTTCTATATCTGTGATTTCCGTATCGGACAGATACCCGCTGAATTCATTCTCTTTTAACCCAAACTCAGCGCGGAAATTCCGAATCGGCATAAAAACCGCCAGACTTAAGGATTCCTCATAGATTCCCACCACTTTGAATTCATGGGAACAATCCTCATATTTTTCATCCAGCGTCACGCTGCTGCCGACCGAAAGGTTGTATTTCTGCGCAAACGAATCCGAAATGTATACCTCATTTTCCCGAAGCCCCTCAAGATCATCGATCTCTACATAGCGGCTGTCATCCACGATCCCATAGATTGCAATTTCCTCTTCCAGTACATCCGTCTTTTTTTGCAGGGAATACATACCGAATTCCTCGGCATCCTCATTCCCGGTTTCAATCACGCCTCCCATAGGATCTTCATAGGATCTCAGTACATACTGATATTTAGAAAACATCATTTCTTCGGCATGATCCTGGTAATATTGGAGGGTATCCGGCATTCCGACCGCCATGGAGAGCATGGTCGAAATAAAGCAGATTCCCAAAAACAAGATCAGATAATTCGGAATATTCTGAAGGATTATTCGCATGCGGAATCTGTGTAAAAACTTCCATCTCGGAAGCCGGATCGCCTTTTTACGTTTTGATTTCTTTAAGTCATGCCGTAAAAACTGCAGCGGCGTATGACGCATCATCCTGATGATGACAAACAAATTCACGGCAAACATTAAAACTGCGGGAATCAATGTTGTTTTGACAAATGCTTCCGGATTCCATATCGTTTCATAGGTCGGCAGACTATAGCTGTTATAATACATGGATACCACAACATTTTTGAATACGGAATATCCAAGTATATTTCCAACTGCCGCAGCAATGACTGTCACGATCACCGGCATGGAAAGATAATGCCTGACAAGCTCGCTCCTGCTGTAACCGGAAGCGCGCAGTGTTCCGATCGCCGCCGACTCTTTTGCGATCGTGTTACTGATCGTGACCGCAAAAATGAATGCAATGATCACGATCAGGATATCCAAAAGAACACCTCCCATTGCCTCATCGCTTCCCATATCGTCTGTTGCAAAATGAATCGCCGGATTGGCGTATGCCGGCATATAATCCTCCAGTGCATTTCCGTGTGCCATACAAAGCATAAACAGCGCCCCTAAAAAATCATCGGAAAACTGTTTTTCTTCTTTTTCATCCGCCGGCACGATTGCATACTTCCATGCGTAGGCATAATGAACCACACCGCTTAAACGGTCAAATTCATCCTCCGTCACCATCGCCACGTTAAATTTCAGGGCGTCAAACATAAAGTCCGTACTTTTTTCATGCAGCGTGGAATAATTAACATAGGCAATCAGCCCGACAACCTTGTAGGAAAGTCCGTCAATTTCGATCCTATCCCCCACTTCGATCCCGACATTGTCCGCATGCATACGGTCAATCGCAATCTCATCTTCCGTTTCCGGTAATCGCCCTTCCATCAGACACGCCAGATTGACGTCCTCTGTTTTACGATAAATCCGGATCGTCCCGTCCGTAATACCATCGCAGTTATGATCCTCCTCCCTGTTCCGGTAAAAATTCTCATACAGAGTTACCGGAAACGCTTCTCCATCCGATTGCAGATCATCGGACTGAATGGCGGATAATAATTCCGCGTCCGCTTCGCGGCTCAGTTCAAAATGCCCGTCCTCCAGCCTGTATTTTGTTACGCTCTCATCAGCCGCTTTCATCATGCTGCCGTTCGCAACATACATTCCCGATACAAATCCGATCGTGAGGATCAAAAACAGACTCACAACGAGATATTTTTTCCAGTCTCCAATCAGCTCTTTCGGAATTCGTTTGACAAGCGGATTTCTCACTTTTTTGTTTTTCATCTTCTCCACGCCCCTTACCACTCCAGTTCTGCCGCTGAGATTTTATTCGTGTTGATATCATTATGGCGGACACCTCCGTCGCGGAGCTTGATCACATGATCCGCCATATGCCTGATGGACTCGTTATGCGTGACCATAATGACGGTGTTCCCGTATTTTTGATTCACATCCTCGATCAGCTTCAGGATTTCTTTCGACGTCTGATAGTCCAGCGCACCCGTTGGCTCGTCACAAAGTAAAATATCGGGATTTTTGACGATCGCGCGTCCGATGGAGGTTCTCTGCTGCTACCCGCCGGAAAGCTGGTTGGGAAGCTTATATCTGTGGTCATACAGCCCAAGGGTATGCAGGAGCTCGTCAATATCCAGCGGATCATCCGATAAATATGCGCCGACCTCAATATTTTCCTTTACGTTCAGATTTCCGATCAGATTATACATCTGAAAAACATAGCCCAGATGCTTCCTGCGGTACTGCGTCAGCTTCTTCTCTCCCATGTCCTTTAACTTATCGCCGTTTATGAATATGTATCCCGAATCAGCGGTATCAATCCCGCCGATGATATTGAGCAGCGTGGACTTGCCCGAACCGGAGGGACCTAACAGCACACAGAATTCTCCCTTCGCCACGGAAAAATTCATTCCTCTAAGTACCTCCTGACGGGTATCCCCGCTTCCGAATCCTTTCTTTAGATCGACGATCTCCAAAAACTTCCTTTCTTCCTCTGACATGTTTCATGATCCTCCTTCCTCATAAAGACGTTTTCATTCGTCTGCTCTTTTTCTTATTTCGCGCCCATGATTTCTAGACTAATATTTGTTAGTTATTTCTAACCTCAAATCAAAAAGGAAAGCGGCCGCTTTTTGTTAGCGACCGCTAACTCTTTTTTTACTATACTCCACATGACATGCTTTTGTCAACCATTCTATTCATGCTTTTATATCAATGTCAATACAAAAATCAAGGATGAAATCCTCTTTTCGTCTACTCCAACCCGCGTTTCTGATATGCAACGACAAACAGCGCCATAAAGACAAGCATATTGATCAAGACAATCCCGATCGAAGTCATTCCGAACTGACGGGTATTGACCTGTTCCAGCAGCCTGCTGATCTGCTCTGACCAGACAAATTTCGCGATTTTGGCAATGGTAGAATTGAACAGGGACAGCATCGGCAGAAAGGAAAAGATCATCATGACCGGTACCGTGATGGAGGTCGCCATCATTTGTGTCTTGCTGAAGATACCGACTGCCGCCCCGATCAGCAGCGACGCTAAAATTCCGACTGCCATGATCGTCATAAAAGTCAACGCTTCCCGCGCTTTGTAACCTGAGGAGACACAGATCACCAATGCGCCGAGCATACAGGCAGCCCAGATATAACTGCCGATCCCCAACAGATATTCATAGGGCTTTACATTCGACATCATCAGAACGCGAAGCGTATTTTTTTCTTTTTCCTCCGCGATGACAGCCGCAATACTTGTGAGCGGCGCCATTCCGATATACATGGTCGCAAACAGATTGACAAAAAAATGCTCCGGCATCCCGTCGATTTTGACTGCGCGGTTCATGATGAGCGTCAGAACCGGAAACATGAGAAACTGGATCAGAACGGTTTTATTTTTTACGGTATCTTTCAATTGTTTTTTGAAGATTGCTGCTACGTTATTCATATCCATGAAGCCCCTTTCCCGTCAATTCTATAAAAACACTCTCCAGTGTCGGTTCCGTAGAATGGATCGTCTCAATGGCATCCTGCTCCAAATATTCTTTGATTGGGAGCGCAGAGCCGCTGCTGTTATCCAGTGTAACGGCTTCCCCGTTTTTCAAGGTAATCTGAAACCGGTTCAGGTAATTGTATTTTTTGCAAATATCAGCAGGTTTCCCACACTCTATGATCCTGCCCCCGCTCAATAACGCAACGCGGTCACAAAGGTTCTGCGCTTCATACATATTATGCGTCGTCAGAAAAATGGTCGTCCCCTTTTTCTTCTGTTCCGTTAAAACAGCATGCATGTCCCTCGTCGTAACCGGATCCAGTCCGGAAGTCGGCTCATCGAGAAACAGGAGCTTTACATGATTCATCAACGCTCTGGCCAAAGACAATCTGTTTTTCATTCCTTTGGAGAGCTTCGAAACGGCTGTGCGGCGGGCGTCATACAGACCGATCCTGCCCAGAATATCGTCGATCCGGCTTTTCGGAACATGGTAAAGCTTCGCATAGAACGAAAGATTATCGTATGCGGACAACCGCTCATACAATCCGAAATCATCCATCATCACTCCAATCTGCCCATGCTCTGAAGCGCCCAGCTCCTTTGTATCTTTTCCGAGCAGCTTCGCATAGCCGCCCTCCTGCAAAAGCCGTCCCGTCAGTATCTTGATCAGTGTGGTCTTTCCGGCTCCCGACGGACCTAACAAGCCAAAAATCTCCCCTTCCTGTACCTCAAACGTCACATGCTCCAAAACCTGCCGCCCGTCAAATCCGATTGAAAGATTTTCTGCCGTCAATGCTTGATTCATTCCGCTTTCCCCTCCTCTTCCTTGAAACGCCGCAACGCTTCTTCCATTCGTTTATTTTCAACCTTTTCCTTTACGACCATCACGAAATAGCTTCCGAGAAAAGAAAGCCCAAAACAGGCAAAGAACATCGCCCACGGCTGCCACATCATTACGGGAAACCATCGAAATACAGCCACAAATGCCGCAATGATCAGAATGATCGCAATCAGCATACAGACGGTTCTCATCCAGATCGGCATATTCTTGATCAGAATATCTGTAAAGAACACAAACCGGACTCCTACGATCAAAGCGGACACACATAAAAACTGGAATGCGGTCTCGACCGGAACCCCCTTGTTTCCAAGTGCAAACATCGCAGAGATATCCTTCGCTGTATTTCCGAACGCAAGACATAACAGATTCATGATCAGCATGGTAAAACCAAACACGATCAAGATTTGTCCTAAATAATCAAAGACGGTTCTCTTTTCCTCCATTTATATCACCCCTAATCTTTTTTTCAATTCCTCAGCATATTGTCTGGATGCCATGATCTGTTCCCCGTTCGTCATCGTGACACGGATTTTTCTGTTCACATCCGCTTTCAACGTCTGAATGCCCGAAAGACGGATCAAGCATGATTTACTCACGCGGCAGAAACCATACTCTTCAAGCTGCCGCTCTAATTCGTACAGACGAAAATCCGATTCGTACATGTCATCATCTGTGTATATAAAGCATGTCCTGTCTACGCTCTCAATGTAGATGATCTTTGCAATATCCAACAAATAGATTTCATCTTCTTTTTTTGCCGTCAGCTGATGGTTCATCATCCGCAATGCCGCGATCAGCTTTTCCACATCGGGCGTTAATTGCTTACAGGTAACGGAAATACTCATACCCGCCGCTTTTTCATCCACATGAATCTCTATATTCAAAATCTCACCGCCTTTTTATTTGATTGTACTCCCGATCCATTGTTTATCAAGCGCCAAGAACATATCCTGCCGTTTTCGCGGCATAAGATGCCCTATTTCATCCCACCCGATTTGCTTCACCGAAACGCTGAAAATGATTGATCTCACGCTGGCGTAAGAAACGGATCGGCTCGATAATGTCCGGATCGTCAATCAGGCGCAAAATATTCTCATAGGTGACGCGCGCCTTTTGTTCCGCCGCCATGTCCTCCACCAGATCGGCGATCGCGTCGCCCTTTGACTGGAACTCACAGGCGTTAAACGGAATGCCCCCCGCAGCCTGCGGCCAGATGCCGACGGTATGATCGACATAATAAGGCGCAAACCCCGACGACTCGATCTCTTCCATCGACAGATTGCGCGTCAGCTGGTGTACAATTGTGCCAACCATCTCAAAATGCGCAAGCTCCTCCGTACCGATATCCGTCAGCACACCCGCCACACGCCGGTCGGGCATCGCAAAGCGTTGGGACAAATACCGCATGGATGCGCCCAACTCGCCGTCAGGTCCGCCGTACTGGCTGATGATGACCTGCGCTGCTTTGGCGTCTGCTTTTTTAATATTGACCGGATATTCCAGTCTTCTCTCATAATTCCACATTATGCACAGCCTCCTTCCCACGGCAGCGGCATTGCCGCCCAATCCCACGAGGTGCCGTACATATCGACATCCGACATGGATAATGCACCATATTTCATCGCATATTCTCTTTTTAAGCTGTTTAAGAGCTTCTGATAGTGCCGCACAAAGTCCTGTGCTTTTTTATCGTCCGGATGTGTATCCGTATATAAAGTCATATCAATGACCGTAAACCCTAAAATATCAATGTCATGCAGCATTTCGCACTGCTCCTTTGACATCATGTTCTGGCAGTCGCAGTTCATCATACGCACCTCCTTCCGGTAAACGGCATATATAACTCAGGAAAGATGGTTCCGTTACAAAAACCATCCTCAAGATGCTCATAGGTGACAGCATTCTTCTGCCACGGTACATATGCCATACCAATCGGAAATTCGTTCACACCGTCCCGATTTTCACCAAAAGGACATTCTCTCATGAAAAGTTCTTCTCTCACGTCAGGTTCCTGCATATAATAGTTGTTACTGTACTATATGCGGGCATCGTGCCCGGAGTGCAAAAAAAGAACTCCCGCATCAATAAACGGAAGTCCTGTTTTTCATCACAATTCCAATTATATAAAACACTACTACTGTATTATCTGCCCTCACCCATAAAAAACAATGCGACCGTGCCCGGACCGGAATGCGCCCCGATCGTCGGCCCGATATGGTTGATCATAAAATTGTCAATACCGAATCGTTCCTTTATATCATCTGCGACCAGTTGCGCGTCCTCGAGACAGTCCCCGTGGCTGATCAGCACAATGTCGTTTTTATCCCGCCAGCTTCCCATTCTTTTTTCCATATAATCGACAAGCGCGTGCAGGGATTTCTTCCTGCCCCTCACTTTGGCGATCGGGATGAGATGTCCCTCCTCATCCACGTTTAAGATCGGTTTAATGTTGATCATGGTGCCAAGCACTGCGGATGTCTTGCTCACACGTCCGCCGCGGTAGAGATGGTTTAAGTCGTCCACCGTAAAGACATGCGTAAAATTCATCACATGCTCCTCAATATAACGCGCGGTCTCCTCAAAAGACTTTCCTTCCTTTTGCAGCTGCACGGCACGGTAAACGACCAATCCCTCGCCCATGGACGCCGCAAGCGTATCAATGACCTTGATCTCGATATCGGGATTTTCTTCCATCATCTCATTTGCGACCATATGCGCATTGCTGCAGCTTCCGCTTAAGCCCGACGAAAAGGAAAGGTAGAGCAGTTTTTTATTTTCCTTCAGATATTCCGTGAACTTCTCGCGGAACGTCTCCGGATTGACCTGCGAGGTGGAAGGCATGCTGCCCTCTCTTACCTTACTGTAAAATGTCTTGTAATCCAAGTCATTATCCGCCGAATAGACCTGTCCGTTCAGCGTATAGTTAAAAAAGAACAATCCTAAACCGTTATCCTCAATAAAGCTCTGCGGAAGATCCGCCGTCGTATTTGTTATGATCTTAAAGTCAGACATGTTGTTCCCCCATTTTTTCGTATATTGCGCCATGCGTTCTTTTTATCATAACAAATACAAGAGAAAAAAGCAACTTACGTTTTGTCTATTTACTGCTCTATTTACTGCTCGAAAGCCGCCGCCTCGTCAGCCGTTTTTTCAACGCTTTCGGGTTAAACGGCAGAATCGGGTACAGATAACGGTGTCCCGCAAAGGTCTTATTGGTCGCAAGTGCAAGGATGGTGACCGCCACGCCGATGATATATCCCGGAAGATCAAACAACGCCGTCAGAATCAGCGTTAGGATACGCATGAATTTCATCGCGTAATCCAACTCATAATTGGACTGCGTATAATTAGCGACCGCCACAAACGCCATATATAAAATAACCTCCGCGTTGAACCAGCCCGATTGCACGGAAAACTCACCCAAAACAAGACCTGCCATGACGCTTAGCGGTGTGCTTAACATGGACGGCGTATGCACTGCCGCCAACCGCAGACCGTCTATGGCAAGCTCCAGGATCAAGAACTGCCAAAAGATCGAGATATTGGCATTTTCTTTCATCTGAATAAACGCAAAGGTTTCCGGTATCCAGTCCGGGTGCTCCATCAAGAGCATATAAGTCGGTGTCAGTAAGAACGTAAAAATTGCAATGATCCATCTTGTCAGCCTTAAATACGTTCCGGTGATCGGCGGAAAATAATAATCGTCCGCATCCTCCATAAGATCAAAGATCGTTGCCGGAAAGATCATTGCCGACGGGGAGTTATCCACGAGCACGACGATATTTCCCTCCAGAACCTGTGCGGACGCCGTATCGGGACGCTCTGTAAATCGGAATTTCGGAAAAGGATTTATCCAACTGTGGTGATAGAGACATTCCGCAAGACTCTCCTGATTCATGGTAAGCGCATCCACTTCCAGTTCCGAAATGCGCGTACGAATCTTATTTAACAGCTTTTTGTCCACGCGTGAATTCATATAACAGAGCACAATATCCGTATGGGAGGTGCTTCCCGCCGTGCACATTTCCATACAGAGATCCGTACTGCGGATCCGTCGTCTGATCAGCGCCGTATTAAAAACAACGGTCTCCACAAAACCGTCCTTGGAACCACGCAGCGCCTTGTCCTTCTCCGGCTCACCGACATCACGCGCCGGATAAGTACGCGCATCGATCAGGATCGCTCTGTCATAGCCGTCAATAAACAGCGCGAACACACCGCTTAAGATCATGGTTTCGATCTTTTGCTTATCGTCCTCTAAATCCGCCTCCACATAGGGCATTTTTTCTTTCAGCATCCCCCATGCATCGGCAGGCATCTCGTCTTCTTTCACACTCAGAAAGTATTGCAGCATTTTCTGCATCGTGTCATCCTTGCAAAATCCGTCAATAAAGAAAAAGATCGCGTCCCTGCCGCCGATCTTGATTGTCCGGTAGAGCACATCAAAGCTTGCTCCGACTCCCAGCTTTTTTTTGAAGAATAGAATATTATCATTGATATTCGTACTGATTTTACGATTATCAGGCATAAAAACAGGCCTCCTTCCCGCACGCCCGCTGCAATGCCGCGGACATTCCTTCCCAAGAGTTTCCGTCCGGAAACTCTTTTTCTTTGTTAGGAAAGAATTGCCAAAAAAGAAGCCTTTTATACCATCTGATACCAACTTATTTACGATTTTCCCGTTGTTCCGAACCCTCCGCGATCCGCACCGATCAGGTGCTCCACCACATCAAAGTGAATGCGCGGCTGGTTTTCCATAATACGGAACTGACAGATACGGTCGTTGACATGAATCTCAGTATCGCGAACCGCATAAGCAGGCATGAACCACTGGTCATTATCGCCGCAGTAACTGCCATCCACGACTCCCTGATGATTCGTCTGAATAATACCGAAATTCTTAAAGGTTGAACTGCGCGGAACAATATGCGCCTCATAGCCCGCGGGCAGTTCCATTGCCACGCCGAGCGGGATCAGCTTAAACTCCCCCGCCGCCATCGTCACATCTGCAGCAGCGCGCAGGTCGATCCAGTCGGATTTCCCATCGATATAATCGAGCTTTTCGATCGCATCTGTGAAATATTTAATCCTGATCGTCTCCATAACCTTCCTCTTTCTATCAATAATGTATAGAAATATTCACAATCCCAGAAGAATCTGCTTCGCAGATTCTTATCTATAATTTCCACAATACAAAACCGGACGCTCGGCATTCCCCGAACGCAGCGTCGCTTGCACGTTAATGACGCGCTGATTGCTGCTTCCTTTCCACAGAAGCTTACTGTCCTTTTTATCCACTTCAAACTCTCCGTCCACAAGCACGTCAAGCTGGGCGACAATCGAGTCCTGATATAAATTCTCCCACAGCTCGCCCGTGTAAAGCCAAATTGTTTTTTGCGGAAACCGCTTCTTGATCTCCTTGATCAGCTCTCGCACATCCGCCTTGTTCGCCGGATGCAGCGGATCCCCTCCCGAAAGCGTAACGCCCGTTATGTACGGCTTATCAATTGCCTCAAATAACTCCTGTTTTGCCGCGCTATCAAAGGGCAGACCGCCGTTTGCGTCCCATGTCATGGGATTCTGACATTCTTTACAACAATGGTCGCAGCCCGCAACCCATAAAACAACGCGCAGTCCGTCGCCGTTTAACATATCATCCTTTGTGATATTATGATACCTCATTTCGATGTTTCTCCTGCTACATGCTCTTTCTGTCTTTGATCTCCGCCATTTTCGGATCGTTTAAGCGGCTGTCGCCATGCACACGGGAATACGCCAGATACCCGTTCATGCGGTCAATCTTCGTCAGATTCCTGCTCCCGCACACCGGACAGACATCCATATCCAGCTCCTCATGCCCACAGTCATCGCAGTAAGCAAGCGACAAATTCACACCCTCGTACAGCCCCATATCCATCGCGCGGCGAATGAGCGTCTTGATCGCTTCTACGTTATAGTCGATCGGATATTTGACATACTGGATTTTTCCACCATTGGAAAGCTCCCAAAAACGATATTCCAGATCCTGCTTTTCAATGGGCGTGATCTCCTCAGAAACATGACAATGAAAACTGTTGCTGACATATTCCCTGTCAGAAACGCCCTCGATGATGCCGTATTTTGCGCGGAACTGTTTTACCTGAAGACCGCAGAGATTCTCTGCCGGTGTCCCGTAAATGGCATAGAGGTTGCCGTCCTCCTCCTTGAACTCATTGATCTTTTGATTGATATGCTCTAATACTTCAAGCGCAAACTGCCCGTCCTCGACAAGGGACTTTCCGTTATAAAGCATCTGCAGCTCATTGAACGCCGTAATACCGAAGCTTGCCGTCGCCGACTTGAGCAGCGGCTTGATCTTATCCCGCAGTCCGAGATGTCCGCCCAAAAAGCCGCCCTCACAGTACGCTAGCGGATTGGTTGACGCACGCATCTCTCCCAAGTACGCATAGGTTCTGATATGGAGCTGACGAATTAGATTCAGATAATAGTCAAGCACCTCATAAAAATCCCGGCTCTCCTGTCTCGCCTTCGCAAGGATCATCGGCAGATGCAGCGATACGGCGCCGACATTAAAGCGGCCGACAAATACAGGCACATCCTTCTCATCTGCCGGATACATGCCGCCCCTCTCATACCACGGTGATAAAAAGGCGCGGCATCCCATCGGTGAGATCACCTTTCCGTACTGCTTATACATGCTTGCCACATAGCCCTTTCCCGTCAGGCTCAGCCAGTCGGGATACATTGTCTTTGATGAGCAACGCACGCCCGCCTCAAAGACATCCTCCAGCTCTTTTCCCCGTCCATGAAGATTCTCATCGTATAAGAAAACGATCTTTGGAAACAGTACCGGCTTTTTGCATTCCTTTTTGCCCTGTCCGCCCCGTCTGACATCCAACAGCGTGATCGTTGCAAGCTTCTCAAACGGCTTTGTGCCGAGTCCCGCTGTCACCGTGATAAACGGGTAGTCCCCCCGGCTGCTCGCAACCGTATTGAATTTATACTCCCATCCCTGAAATCCCTGCTCAAAATCGCGCTTTAAGTCCTTCAGCGCCTCTTCCTCCGCACGCTCTCTCGCTATGCCGAGCGCCGTGTATTTATCAATATATTTTTCATAGGATTTCTCTGCGTAAGGCTCTAAGATCTTATCGACCTCCGGCACGGTAAAACCGCCATACTGCTGGCTTGCAGCGCTTAATACAATATCACCGATCACATCGAATGCCACGTCCAGCGTCTTCGGCTCGTTGTACCAGATATTGCCCATCTCAAAGCCGCCCTTTAACACGCCCGCAACGTCAAACAGACAGCAGTTCATCGTATCCCGTCTGGCGCTCATATCATGCACATAGATATAACCGTCACGGCATGCCTGAATCTCCTCCGTCGTCATAAAAAACTTCTGATACAGCTCTTTGTTGAACTGATTAAAGATCAGACTGCGCTTTGTTGATACCAGCGCAGAATCCGTATTGGCATTCTCCTTATCGCCAACATACATGATGGACTGGCTTTTCTTATACACATCGTCCATCATGCGCACAAAATCCTGTTTATAATTGCGGTAATCGCGATAGCTCTTAGCAACAATGGGCTTCACCTGCTCCAGCGCGCTCTCCACGATATTATGCATGACCGGGATCGGAATCAGATCGTTGTCAATCTCGTCCACTTTATCGACCACATACTGACAGATCTGTCTGTTCTCCTCATCGGAGAATTTCGTCAGTGCGCGGTATGCCGATTTGCCGACCGCATCAATGACCTTCTGCACGTTAAACGCCTCCGTGCTGCCGTCCTTCTTAATGACCTTCACTTTTCTTTTGGTCATAAAAAGAGAGCGATAATCTGTCTGCTCCTGTTCTTTCGCCTCATATGTACTGCCCATGTACGTTTTCCTCCCAACCCCCGCAGCATTTTCATAACCGCTGATATTCCCGTTTTGTTGTTTCCGACACCAGAACCCCTGCGGTGTATGATTTCCCGTTTGTTTACATAAAACCACAATATCTAGTGCCCGTAATCATTAGTATATACAACTTGTTCCGTCATGTCAACGGGTTCTTTCAGGATTCCGTACGCATTTTCTATGTCTCATATTTCTCTAAGATCCGTTTTAAATACACCTGATATTCTTTTGTCACATGCGCAGGCGCTTCCAAACACACGCCCGTACCAAGTCCCGCGAGCCAGCCGAAAAACTGGTTGCTCACCATGATCGGCACATGGATCGTAAAACGCCCGTCCGCCTTTTTGTGAAGCGGCACATCTTTTCCGAAGCGGTCGAACACAACACCGCTGTATGCCTCATCAAAGCAGAGCGTCACAAATTCCTCCGGTCCCGCAAACATGCGGAACGTCTTTTTACAATATGCAGCCGGATCAAATGCCCGAAACGCTTCCTGTCCCCTGCGCTCCTCATGAAGCAGTGTGATCCGATGCATTCGTTCTACCCGGTAATGCTTGATGATGTCCACCGCATGGTCATAGGCGATCAAATAATAACAGTCGTCATTCCACGTCAACGCCCACGGACTGACCTCATAGGTTTTCCCGCCGCGCCGCAAGCGTTCTTTTTTATCCGCCGTGATCTCCGTATACTGAAACGCGATCATACAGCCCGCGTCGATCGCGCGGTAAATCTCGTCCACCAGATAGTAAATACTCTCGTTTTCGGTCTTGACGCGGTTGGCAACAAATACCTGCCTTTGCAGCTGTCTTGCCTCATGCACACTTGCAAAGCCTTCCAGCTTTTTGATGAACTCCCGCGATTTTTTGAGTGTGATAAACTTCGACGACTGCACCAGATCAACCAAAAGCTTTAACTCGGGAAGCTCAAATTCCCGTTCCGCAAGATAATAACCGCCTCCTTTTTTGGCGCGGTTTAAAATAATATCATATCCAAAATCCCGCAGTACTTCTATATCGGCGTAAATGGTCTTACGCTCTACACAAATATCCTGCGCGGCAAGATAGGCGATCATTTCCTGCGTCGTGACCGGATGCGCTTCGTCAGAACGCTCCTTCAATAATTTTAACAAATATAAGATCTTCGCTTTTTGCTGCTCTGACTTCGGCATTGCTGTTCTCCTAAAAAGTATTTGAAAAAAAGCACCCGTTATGGGTGCTTTCGTTTTATTTATTCGTTCTCCTGCTCCTGCGTTGTAACGACTGCTTTTACCGCCTTTTTCTTATTCCACGTCAGTCCGCAGAAAATTCCAACTCCTGCAACCGCAACATATACAATAAATACAAGCACATAGCTAAAGAACATTCTCAAAAACTCAACCAGATTATTCACGCTTCGTCATCCCCTCTCCATGTGTAATACGATCTCCACCGCTCTGTTCCAAATGTTGACCGCTTTCTACATAGCATATCATTCTATCGGCGAATCGTCAAGTAAATCCTCTCCGTCCGCCGCCGCCGTCGCAAGATGATCGCAGCGCTCGTTTTCGGGATGCCCTGCATGCCCTTTCACCCACACATACGTCACCTGATGCGGCTTCGCCGCCTCCAAAAGCCGTTTCCACAGCTCCACGTTTTTCACCGGCTGTTTTTGACTGTTCCGCCACCCGTTTTTTAACCAGCTCCCGATCCAATTTTGATTAAAGGCATCGGTCAGATATTTGGAATCCGAGTAAAGCGTCACCTCGCACGGCTTTGTCAGCGCTTCCAGACCGACGATCGCCGCCATCAGCTCCATGCGATTATTCGTTGTTTTTTTATACCCCGCGCTGTACTCTCTTTCATGGACGGTTCCTTTTGCATCCACAAAACGCAGCAGCGTCCCATAGCCTCCCGGTCCGTCGGGATTGCCCCTCGCCGCACCGTCCGTATAGATCATCACTTTCATTTTTATTCTCCTTACATTAATTCCAAGCCCCGGTCGTCACAAACCGTTCGGCAAGCTGCTCCGCCTGCTCAATGATCTGCTCCTGATAACCCATGATCTCTAAGAGCCGGATCGCGTTGCGCGTCGTTGCGCGCCCGCTCCGCAATTCATAATTGAAATGAATATCCCCGTCCGAGACATCTTCCTCAAAATGATAATTATCGTACTCTGCCTCTAATAAATGGGAGAGCTCGATATCATGCGTCGCCGCAAAGCAACGAACGCCTGACTCCGCGAAATATTTCATGATCTGCGTGGACGCCGCGATCCGTTCCACGGTATTTGTTCCGCGCAGCACCTCGTCGATAAAGCAGAACACCGGCCCCGCAGCTTTGTCCTTCGCCGCATCCAATATCCGCTTGAGCGCCCGTATCTCCACCATATAATAGCTCTCACCGCTGTCTAAGTCATCCCTGAGCGCCATCGAGGAATAGACGCGGCAATAGGAGGTCTCACAGGATTCCGCAAGCACCGTATGCATGCTCTGAGCAAGGATCGCATTGAGCGCGACGGATTTTAAGAAGGTTGATTTCCCCGACGCATTCGAGCCCGTCACCAGCACACCGCCCTTTGCCGAGAAACTGCATGGCACAGGCTGTTCGATCAGCGGATGACACAGCTTCGTGCAGGAAAATCCCCCTGCCTCCTGAAACTGCGGGATACAGTAATAGGGAAGACTTTTTCGGTATTCGCCCACAACGAGCAGATATTCCAGATATCCCGCCTGTGTGTAGAGCAGATCGATCTCCTTTTTGCTTTTGCGTACCGCGGACAGCATGGAATTAAAAGAGATCAGATTGATATGCGTGATCATTTTCAAATAATCCATGAGGGAAGACATCAGATCTCCCTGCATGGTGTCTGCTTTTGACAGAAAAAAGGCATGCCGGGTGATCGGGCGTAAGTTCTTCACATTGTCCGCCATCTCGCCCACATACGCCTCCAGTCCTTCCGAAGGCTTCTCCGTCAGTGTCTCCACGCCCGAAATAAACCGCAGGATAAACGCAAAGCTGACAAGGTAAGGCTCATCCTCACTGTGCTCTTTTAAGTACGTAGCGATCTGATAGATCATGAGAATGATAAACATGGCAAGTCCGACGGACGGTTGCACAAAAAGCGCGAAAAACGCCGCCACGGCATAGAGGGCAAGCCCCAGATAATGCATCCCATTACGCCGCTCCCCAAGATTATCAAGGAAGTCCAGATATTGGTAAAGCGAGTACTTTCCCGTGTAGCCGATCTGCGCAAACATCATCTGCAGGCGCACGCGTTCGTCCTCATGCTCCTGCAAATACGCGATCATCGCTTCTTCATCCGCATGCAGGCACTCCTCTCCCGCCGACATATCGGGACAGCGCAGACGATAGTACAAATATTCTTCCCCGCAGGAGGAATGCGCATAATTGATCCGCTGGTAAAGCTTGTCCATATTCAGGTCGTTCCATGTAATATCATCCACGGCATATGGCTTTACGTGCTTCTCGCAATATCTCCCGATATGAACATAACGATCCGGCGGATCTGCATTGATGCGCGGCCGCCCGTATTCCGTTCTCAGCCGTTGCTCAAACTGCTTCAGCCGCTGCCTGAAATCTACCATTCCCTTAATGTAAAAACCGATCACAAATAAGACCAGTATGCACAAAAAAACAATAACTTCCATCAACTTTCTCCTATCCTGCCCGCGATCTGTTCCACCTCCGCATACAGGGTATCCCTGTCAACATGCAGATGATACCGGCCATCCTCATATAAAATCCTGCCGTCCACCATCGTCATGCGCACATCCCGTTTACTGCCACTGTATACCAGATTTGCCGCAAATCCGGACGGTTCCAGTTTCCCGTTTGTTATGCTGTGCAGCGGACGCATTTCCGGCTGTCTCATATCAATACGGATCATATCCGCTTTTGCTCCCTCAATTAACGAAACGCAGTCGGTCAGTCCCATAATACGCGCGCCGTTTCCCACCGCCATTGTCAAAATCTCCATCGGTGAAACCGCCGCCGGGTCCTGTTCCCGGTATTTGGCAAGCACGGAAAGGAGATACATCTCCCGAAACAGGTCAAGCCCGTTATTGCTTGCCGGTCCGTCCGTGCCGAGCGCAATACAGACACCTTTTTGCAGCATTTCTCTGATCGGTGCGATACCGCTCATTAGTTTCATATTAGACGCCGGATTTGTCACCACACCGACCTTCTTTTTTGCCAGAATCTCCATGTCTTCGTCAGAAACATGCACACAGTGATAGCCTGCGCCGCCATACGCAAACATGCCGAGGGAATCAAGAAACGCCACCGGCGACATGCCGTAACGCGTCCGGCATTCCGCGACTTCTTTTTCGGTCTCCGACAAATGCATATACACCGGTTCCCGATATTTTTCCGCCAATGCCGCGATCTGTTCAAGCAGCTTTAAGTCCGTCGTATATTCGGCATGAAAACCAAGACGATACCCCATCAGCGGATGCTTTTCATTCAGGCGCAGATAAAAGTCTTCCAGCTGCGCGGCGGAATGCGTAAAATTATTGACCGTTCCGCACTGCACGCAGCGCATCCCCGTCTCAATGAACGCCTCAGCAATCTCATCCGGCGTCAGATACATATCAAACACCGCCGTCACACCGCCTGAAACATATTCCATGACAGCAAGCTTCGTCAACGTCTTAATATCCTGCGGCGTAAGAAGCGCTTCCCTCGGAAAAATCTGTTGATGCAGCCACTCCGCAAGCGGAAGGTCATCCGCGACGGAGCGAAAAAGCGTCATGCCCGAATGCGCATGCGCGTTCTTAAACCCCGGCATCAGGACATCTCCCTCACAGTCGATCTCACGGTCAAAACCATGCGGCAGGATTCCGCACCACCGCATACTGCGCTCCCGTTCACTCTCATCCGCCGGCTGCCCGATATAGACAATGCGGTCATCGCGAACCCACAGCTCCCGTACACTGCTTGCCGTCTCATTCTCTTCCATCGTCAGAACATAAGCATGATAAAAACGCAGATTCATCGGCAGCCTCCTCTTAATTTTCCTGTTCCTTGCATTCTCGCCGGCATATCGCCCGCCATATATACGCTTCTCTCAAGCTTTGAGCTGCGCGGGACCGAAGCTCTCCGGCAGTATCTCGTTAAGCGTAAACTCCCTGTAATCCTCCTCCGAGCGCGCACAGATCACAACGAACGCTGACGGTTCCACAAACTCGCGTAATACCTGTCTGCACACGCCGCACGGATAGGCATACTCACCCGTCGGTTTTTCTTCTTTCCCGCCGACGACCGCGATCGCTGAAAATACACGGCAGCCCTCAGAAACCGCCTTAAACACAGCGGTCCTCTCCGCACAATTTGTCGGCGTATACGCGGCGTTCTCAATATTACAGCCTTGAAAGATCCTGCCGTCTTCGGCAAGCAGCGCCGCGCCCACGCGATACTGAGAATACGGGCTGTAGGAATGCTCCCGCGCCGCCAGAGCTTCCCGAATCAGTTGTCTTTTTTGTTCCTCTGTCAGCATGACGCAAAATCCTCCACGCAGGCGCTCACCAGAGCCTCAAACAGCGGCGCGGCCGCCTTGCCTGCTGCCTGTACCTCTTCATGTGACAACGGATGCTTGCTGATACCCGCCGCCAGATTACAGATGCAGGAAATGCCGCAGATCCGCATTCCCATATGCTTTGCCGCGATTGCTTCCACGACCGTGCTCATGCCGACCGCATCCACGCCGAGCCGCTTTAGCATCGTGATCTCCGCAGGCGACTCAAACGACGGTCCGGTCAGCTGCGCGTAAACGCCCTCCTTGATCAAAATACCGCGGGAAGATGCGTTTTTGCGGATCAGACGCGCCAGCTCGTGGTCATAAATCTCCGTCATGTCCGGAAAACGCTCTCCCAGCTCGTCAATATTGCTTCCAATCAGCGGATTTGGCGCAAAGCAGGAAATATGATCGCGGATCAACATGAAATCTCCCGCGGTCATGCCGTCCTGAAGTCCGCCCGCCGCATTTGTCAAAAAAAGAATCTCCGCGCCCATCAGCTTCATCAGCCGGATCGGCAGCACGACATCGGAAATGTCATACCCCTCATAATAATGTACCCGCCCCTGCATGCAGACAACCGGCACCGCACCGACATAACCAAATAAAAACTGTCCCTTATGCCCTGCAACAGTGGAAACGGGAAATCCCTCAATATCATGATAGGAAACTGCCGTTTCCAATTTGATCTTTTCCCCGTAATTGCCAAGTCCCGAGCCGAGCACCAGCGCAACCTTCGGAACAAAGTCCGTTTTCTTTCGGATGCATGCCAAACAATTCATCAGTTTCTCATACGTTTTATTTTCCGCCATCATAACCTCCATTCTTACTTAACCCGCGAGTTTGGGCGTCAGCACAAATCTCGCGTGTGAAAAATCTTTGATTTTTCACACTGTTCTCCTCTATGCTTTCTTAATCGTCCAATCTACTTTGCCGCGAGATACGCTTTCAGATAATTCGTCAATACCTGCGCCGCCGCTTCATGACTCTTTTTTCCGGGATGCTCGCGGGAACCGACCGACTCCGACGTCGTATCCGGCAAAAGCACAAACGCCACATTCTCATCCCCCGTCTGCGCGCGATAGGTCAACACGGCATGTTCGATCAGCTTAAGCAGGGGCGAACCGAGCATTCCATATGTCCAGACGAGATGCGCTTTCGGGTTATAGGTCCTAAGCTTTCCCAAAAAACCGATGACCGCCTGTTCAAACCGTTCCGCGTCCTCTTTCACCAGCAAGCCATCCTCATCCTTATGCTGCTTAAACGTCTGTCCTGTCTTTTCATCCTGCCACTCCGGCTGATCAAACGCGGACATATCATTTGTACCGAGGTTGACGATGACCGCATCCGGCTGCCATTTCGAAAAATCATAATCCTCCCCCGCACCGTAAGCGAAATTGCGCTCTCCCTTTAACAGACCGCACACTTTCTCATAATAGAGCGGCAATGCATGTCTCGGATCATTGTCCCAACCGGTCAACGTTCCCCAGCCACTCTGCGAAATGATATGACACTCCGCGCCGCATGCCTCGCTGACGAGCGTCGCGTAATCATGTACACTCGAAAAGAACATGGAAATCCAGTCCCATTCTTTTTTTGCTCCGATCGTCCCCTCCCCGGAGGTAATGCTGTCGCCGATAAACTCAAACTTATAAGCACGCGGTTCTAGCGGATGAAAAGTGCCGTCCGTACGGACACCGTGAATCAAAAAACATGCTCCTTCATCATCTGACATCGCCTGTACATCCTTCATCAACCGGACCGTTTTGGTCTCCTGCGGATTCATATTGCGGAACAGGCAGATCTCACTCCGCCCTTTCGGAAGCATCTGACGGCTGACATGCGCACCATTCACAAGGACGCTCATCCATTGCTCATAGCAGTCATAATCCGTCTCCAAATCCACCCAAAGTTCAGACGCCTGCACGTTTAATTCGATGCCCGATCCTGTCCAAAAAAGAGCAAGCGGATCCAGTTTGCCGCTGTAACGCCCCCATATCCTGCACTTTGCCTCCCCAATCTCCGAAAGCCGATATCCTGTAAGTTTTCCCATATTCTACTCCTGTCCGTACGCTTTTCTTTTTTATGTCATTATAAACAATCTGTCTGCTTGTTTCAATCCTTCAATTCATCATTTATGATACAGCCGGCGCTGCGTATCACAGCCATAATGCTTCACTCAAGGCTTTCTGCACCCTGACATCCTCGATGCAGACCATCTTTACCATCAACCACGCCCGTTCCTCCTCTGTCATCTCAGAAATCTTTTCTGCTGTTTTGGAATTTTGCACATTACGGATTACCTGTTCTAAACATTCCATCTTATATTTCGCTGCATCCATAGCCTCCTGCCATGCCCGCTGCTTTTTTTGAAGAGCGGCAAGAAGCTGCTCTTTCGTCGTCTCTCCATCCATTAACGTTTTAATTTCGTCAAGGGAAAATCCCATTGCTTTCAACTCCAGCAATGCATTCAGCTGCCGTACCTGTTCCGTAGAATAATAGCGGTAGCCGGTCTCCGCATCCACTTCCACCGGTTTTATGATGCCCTTCTTTTCATATAAACGGATTGCCTTTCTCGATACGCCGAAAAACTCCGCTATTTCTCCAATCAGCATCAGATCATGTTTCATAACCGTCTCCCTCTTTCCAAGCAGTTCACATTCTTTTCGTTTTTATAACACACTTTTGATTCTTCTTACACAGACCAATTTTGTCTTGATATTGTTGATAGAAGTAATGAACATAAACATCCCCGACAAAATAGCGACTCTTACCTGAAAACAGTACACCACATCCGCAAAAGACATGCTCCCGTCTAACATAAAATGATACCCCGTCATCAGTATCACAAAGTACCCGCCGCATCCAAACAGCCGCAAAACGGCGCTGCTCAATGCGGTCCTCTTATGCATATTCTGATTCACTTTCATCAGTTTCAGACTGCTTTCCTCACATTTTTGCATCATCAGGCCGCCTGCATCATAAAGCAGAATGGTATCCGCCTCTGTAATAAGCGGCTGGATGGAAGAGGTACTTTCCGCCATCGCCTTTTGGGACGCTTCTTTTAAGCGCGGCACCGCTTTCAGCACAATTTTATCATTCAGGAACAAATGCGGCAACATGAGCAGCCATGTGATACAAAATAAAAGAGAACTGCTTTTGCACATCAGGAAAGAGGACAGGATCGTGTTGATCACAGCCACCACCGCATGCGGGATATGCAGAGGTCCGTTCATCATCATGCACGCCTCCTGGATATCACTGTTTAACCTTGTGATCCATTCACCGCTAAACTGACTTTCCACCTGCTTAAGCGGCATGCTCATCATACTCTGTATCATTGCTTTTTGAAGTCCGGCTTCCAATCTGGCAGAAAAAGCCGCATAGATCCCCCATACGGTCCCGTTATAAAAAAACAACAGGGCACACAGCAAGCCGTAGATCATACATACTGTAAAAAGCCTGTCAGCGTCATTTATTTCCAGACAATGAAACGTGGTCTTCAGCAGGTTTGCCAGCATCCATGTTCTGAGCGCATCAAAAGGTGACCTTAATAGTAAAAGAAATACATATTTTCGCAAAACGCGCATTCTCCTTAGCAAGCCAAAGAAATCACTCATGAACCAGTTTCCCTCCCTCCAAACGATAAATTGTATAGCTGCTGTCTAAAGTCTCCGGATGATGTGTGACGTGGATCACGGTTTTGCCGTCCATCAACCGGTTCAGCGCCTTTAAAACAAGATTTCCCGTATCCTGATCCAGCGCTGATGCCGGTTCATCCAGCAATACAACCGGGGCATTTTTACAAATGGCTCTGGCAATCTGAATCCGCTGTGCCTGCCCGCCTGACACCTGCCCTCCCCGTTCTCCGACATTTGTATGAAGACCATCCGGAAGGCTCTTGATCCACTTGGTAAGACCCGCATTCTGACAGGCGTCCCATATCCTGTCTTCCGAAACATCATGCCCACAGGTAATATTATCCCTGATAGACAGCGGAAAAAGACTATGATGCTGCATCACCATTGCAACCTGCTCTCTGATTTTCGCAGGCCTCATCTCACCCGCTATAGTGACTCTTCCATCATCCGCTTCATAAAGCCCGGCAAGGATTTTCAATATCGTACTCTTGCCGCTTCCGCTGTCTCCCACAATTCCGATATGTTCCCCGGATTTCACTTTCAAAGACAGTTTTTTCAGTACCATCGTATTCTCATAAGAAAAGGATACTTGATCTAAATCAACTGCGAACGGATTCATAATCTCCCCTCCAATCTGCAAACCGATGCGTAAAACTGTCTAAACCCCGCATAAATTCCCGGCATATTCTGTAAAAATCCCGAAACATCTCCCGAAAGGTTTATAAAGATATACAAAATACCCATGCTGATCTCACCGTTTATTACCATAAATCCGCCAAATCCCAAAAGCAGCAAAAGCGGCAGAAAGGAAAGCAGACCGGAAAAAGACATCAGTCTGGCTGCCGTCCGCTCTTTCCTGATGTTGCAATTTTGCCATTCTAACATTCTTTCATTCATCGTGCTGTGAATCAGCCCATACGCATCATAGATTTGAATGACCGGAAAGAGTTCCATGAGGATCCCTGCCAGTCCGTTGATCTGCGCTCTGTTTTTCTGACACCGTTCTGTTAGGTTTTTGATGATCTTACCGGAGAAATAACAGTAAATCAGTAAAGGAATCACCGGAAATATCGTAAGCAGAGTCAGCTTCCCACTCTGACAAAACAAAAAGATAACGGTGACAACAAATGCAACAAATTGTTTCATAAAAGAAAAAAGATTTTCGTTTAAGTAAGCGGAAATTTCCCTTAACTCATTTTGCATGGCCGACTGCTCCTCTCCGACATTACATTTCGAGAGGGTTACCACATCACTTTGTAAGTAAAACCTGCTATATGACATGCGCATTTCATGTGCAAAAACTTCACAGGTATAAGAAGCCAGATACGAGGATAAAAATTCAATCACAGTGTAAAAAAGGATGATAAGGGCAGCCGTCCTAAAAAGCATGAACATGACTGTCTCCGCATCTTGAAAGCCGGATGGTAATACGCTTCCAAGGCGGTCTATCGCATCCGCCAAAAAGCGATTCCAATATAGATTTGTGAGTACCGATAAAAGAGTAACGATAGATGCTGTTAAGAAAAGGAATTTGTGTGATCGAATGAGTTTTTTTATGATTCTCAAAATGATTCTCCTCCTATCGGGTTAGGCTTATAAATAAAGCCTAACCCCTGTCCCAAGGACAATGTCAAGGAGAATCCCATACAGAATCAAGAGATTTGCAACAGATTATCTTTTCTTTCGAATCGGAAAATATACCTCCGTCTCCCAGTCTTCCGGCGAGGGCGAATCGAACTGTGTTTTGATATAGAGCTCAAACGGCGCGCCCGCGATTTCGTATCCGTTTTCTATAATCCATGTCACAATTGCGCCATACGCCTCCGAGAGTGTGGAATATCCCCCGTGATGAACGGTCGTCGCACATTCGCAGGACTCCAAGACCGCGTCCGCTTTTTCCTTTTCCGTAATCTCAATAAAGACCTCAACATCTGAGGATTCATGATTGAACTCCTCGTCATAATACTTCGTGCCGTTCAATCCGGTCGGCGTAACATGCTCCTTCGGTATGCGCTCGAAAAGTATACTGTAATACTTACCGAATTCATCCACACCCATCATGGCGCGTTTTGCCAGAACATGCATGACCGGCGACTGCTTAGTCTCAATGGTATAACCCTTCTGATACGTCATAATATCACCTGTCCTTTCAAATACAGAAATGTGTGTCTGAAGCTCGTTCAGGATGATGGCCATCTCCTGCTGTTCCCGCTTCAGTTTTTCCTTTTGCCGCCGCAGCGCATCTGTGAGTTCCTTATGATCCGAAACAGTAAGCAAATGCTGTACTTCTTCGAGTGAAAAGCCATAGCGTTTCAGACGCTGGATATAGTTCATCGTATCAATCTGCTCTGTCCTGTAATAGCGGTAGCCGGTAATGCGGTCTATCTCCGCCGGTATCAGCAGACCGATCTTATCATAATGATGAAGCGTCTTAATACTGACCTGACATATTTTGGAAAACTCTCCGATCCGCAGCATCTTCTCTTACTCCCTTCATGATCATGGATTCGAATCTGTTATCAGTGTACCTTCTGACCTAAGAGGAGGGTCAATACCCTTTTTTTGAATCTTATTTAATTATTTCAATTCCTTCAGTTCCATGCCTTCCTTCTGCTGTCCACAGGCGGTTATTGTGACCATAAAACACAATGCCAGTCCCACTTTTCGCTTTTTTATTCCCACCATATTTTTCACTACAAAAAATCATATATGGTTATTGTTTTTGTTAAATGGTTGCTGCTTCCATAGTAATATTCGATCTTCATGCCTGCCCTCGCATCATATATATATTGGATAGACAAAGATAAGAGGCCATTCCTAAATTCCTTATACTGTGTCAAGTTTCCCATGTCATCATATCGATATTCATACTCATAGCTGCTGACCGATGATACTTCATTCCCGTCATACTCGTAATCATACCATGCCGTCTTATTCCCCCTCTCATCATATTCATATATCGACTGCATTGTACAAAATCCCCCATACCCACTAGCCCACAGGGTACTGTCCCCGTTTGCATTATACTCGTGCCTATCCCAATCTTCCATCTCCCCATCCACGGAATAGCTGCACCTATATCCAGCAATACGGTTTCCGTCCTTATCATATTCATATTCTATGACAGTGTCCAATACTCGCTGCATTTCTTGATTGTAATAATACATGGAATAGGCTTTCAGATTTCCGTACTCATCATACTCGGATTCATCCCATCTCGACAATCTGAACGTATCTTCTCCGTCGCCATAATATGGACGGTATATATAGCAAACGGTTTCTTTTCCATTTTCATCATATTCATATTCCCGTCTTTCCCGATCCCGTTCCCGGTTACTGTCATGATATAATGCTATTCGGTGTCCATCCGCGTCATATTCGTATTCATATTGATACCACTCTTGGTAGTCATCTTCAAAAGTTTCCATGCACCATTCTTTGGTCAGGTTCCCCGACACATCATATTCTTGCCCATATTCCGCTTGAAAGCGCACCGCCCCATCCCTTTCATAGCAGCGATACCTTTTGCAGTTCCCGTCTTCATCATATTCCCATTCACACTCCTTGATTGGCTGGCTCCATCTGTCATTAAAATCAAGGATTTGATAATAAAAAATATATTTTGCAGTTATGTTTCCGTTCCCATCATATTCATACTCATACTTATAATTTGGCGTACCATCCGCACAGTAGAATATATCTGTCAGCATGTTTCCGTCTGCATCATAAAACATTCTCTCAATGGAATCCAATTTCGACCCGTTGTCGGAATATTTATATACCTCCTGTTCCTTGATATATGCCCCTTCAAGCCACGAAGCCGGGTCGTCCCCGTCCCGCAACGCCCATGCATAATCCGTCAGGTCATAAAGATACCGGTCCTGCTCGGAAACTTCTCCACCACACAGACTTGCGCACTCCCATAGGCCGGCGCTCTCCCCTGCTTCCGCGCTCTTTTGATACACGGCTCCCTGCGCCGTATAGATACTGACTGAAACCCCCTCCGCTTCCATTCTGCTCTCGCGGTCATTCAGAATACTGTCGCAGTCCTTCACATAAATCCGATAATTTCCGATCGTGGCATCCGCCAAATACACCAGTTCATATCCTTGATCACCGCTATTGTCACGATATAAAAAGCTTCCCCCCGCATCCTTTGTCGGTTCGATGCCGATACATCTGCCATTCTCCTCCTGATAGACACAGAGATCCAGATTCTCCTCCGATTGCCATTCCAAAAGGATATATGCCGAACCGCCTTCTATGTACGGGATCAGGCGTTTCTTTAACGTAATTATTTCCCCCTGTACCGTGACATTCTGATAACCATCATAATCCCCATCACCTGTTGCCGACACATTTGAAAAGTCACTGGTCATTTCAAGTTCCCCGACTTTCTCCAATTCCCAGTAAGAACCGTTCTTTTCCATAATCATGACGTCGCCGGACAGAATAAATGAAAACGTTTCATGATCCAATGCATTGCCAAAATTTTGATTCCTTTCCGTGCAGACAGCTATCGTCAATATTCCAATCTGATCATCATATCTGTTATCCACCCATGTGATATTCAGAAACTGTTCTGATGCCAACTCGCTCATTCCGGCAGAATAGCATGCATACACCGGCTTATACCATGGCGTGCCGTTGCTGATCCATGCGTTCTCACAAAAAATCAAAATATCGCCATAAAAACCATCCCACTGGTATCTGCTTGAACTATCCCATCCAACCAAATCTTTTACCTGCCAAATCCCGTAAATCTTATTTTCAAATTTCCTTGTAGCAATTTCAAAATCGCAGCCATACAAGCTTTCATAATCAGAAATCACTTCCTGACTTTCGGTTCCATCCCACTTCTCACTGTTACTTTCTTTTCTATTATAATAAAATAGCAGAATAACCAAGAATACACAGGTGAGTGCTATTATTACATAAAATAATTTCTTTTTCACTAATCTATCTTCCTCTCTGCTACACATCTTGTTCGTTTTAATTATAAAACGCCTCCACAATTTGTCAATTATACTCACGATTCTACATTTCACAAATAACCTAGTATTTCTATCAGGACAAAACAAGGCTGCCGCACTAATCATCACTTAGTGCAACAGCCCCGTTTTCACTTAACTTCAAAACTGGAAATCTGAAAGAATGCAAAACACTCTTTTTAATGTGTTACAAAGAACATCACCGTAAACAGGATCGAGATCACCCATGTTCCCACCTTGATATCCTTTACCTTACCGGTAAAGAGTTTTATGAGGACATAAGAGATCAGTCCGAATGCAATACCATAGCTGATATTGTAGGTCATCGGCATCATCGCAACTGCCATAAACGCCGGAACCGCAGACTCAATATCCGTCCAGTCAATCTCTCTGACACAGTTTATCATCAGAATACCGACATAGATGAGCGCCGCTGCCGTTGCAGCACCCGGGATCAGCTTCGCGATCGGGCTTAAGAACATTGCAATAAAGAAGAGCGCGCCCGTTGCGATCGCTGCAAGACCGGTTCTGCCGCCCTCTGCCACACCTGCGGAGGACTCCACAAACGTGGTTACCGTCGAAGTACCGCAGACAGCGCCGCAGGTCGTTGCAACCGCATCCGCGAGCATTGCCTTATCCATGTTCGGAACCTCACCCTCTTTGGTAAGAAGTCCGCCTCTTGCGCATGCACCGTAGAGCGTGCCGAGCGTATCAAACATATCAACCATGCAGAACGCAAGCGCTGTCGTCGCGATCAGCACGATCAACTCTAACGAGCTGTGACTCGCAAGATAACCGGAGAAATCAAATCCCTCCGTGAAAACCTTGCAGAACGCCTGTGAAAAGAAATCGCCAAACGCACCGACCGGATTCATGCTGAAGTTTGCGCCGAATCCGTCATAAAAACCGGAAATCGTAAAACCAAGTAAATAATAGACTACCGATCCGCCGAGAATACCCCAGAGCACGGAACCTCTGATCTTTTTAATGGACATGACTGCGATCGCGATCAGCGTAAAGATCGTGATCAAAAGCGGCATAACCGTCGCCCATGTCGCAGTACCGTTAAATACATTAAAGCTCACAAGGCTCACACAGGTAGCCGGATCATTCACAACCAGTCCCGCATTCTGCAGTCCGATAAAGGCGATAAACAGACCGATACCTGCCGGAATCGCGACGCGCACGCATTTCGGAATCGCCTCAAAAATCTTCTTTCTAAGACCGGTGATCGTCAAAACGATGAATACGATACCGTCAAGAAGAACGAGCAGCAGCGCATTGGCGTACGTTAAGCCAAAGCCAAAGCATACCGTGTACACGAAAAACGCATTTAAGCCCATGCCGGATGCCTGTGCAAGAGGCAGATTCGCCAAAAGACCGATCAGAACCGTACCGATGACAGCAGAGATCGCCGTCGCAATATAGATTGCGTCAAAGGACACCGTACCGAGATCAGCGAACATGCCGGGATTGACAAGCAGGATATACGCCATTGCCATGAAGGTCGTCAAACCCGCGAGCACTTCGGTCCGAACCGTAGAACCGTTCTCTTTCACTTTGAAAAATTTTTCCATTTGTTCTCTCCCTTTCCTATGTATGGTGGAATATGATATGACACACCACAATATGTGGCAGTCATCCTACTCTCCTACCCTATCACATTCATTTTACTTGTGCAATCATTTTTCAAAAAATAATGAACATTTTCTTAAAATTTTATAAATTGAAATGATACTGCATGCCATGATCCCATATCAAATGATGATGCACACCATTTTCCCGTTACTGTCATTGACGATCTGCTGCATGGTATCCTGAAGCTTTACCTGACTTTCCTCGCCAAGCATGGAGATTTTGGATTGAATCCCATCCTCCACGAGCTGTTCCACAGTCTTGCCGAATATATTCGTATCCCAGATGCCGCCCTCGTTATCCGCCTCTGTTTTCATAAACTGCATCAGATCCTTCGCCTGCTCCTCCGTGCCGACGATCGGCGCGATCTCTGTTTCGATATTCGCACGGATCAAATGGACCGACGGACTCATCGCTTTCATCTTGACGCCGAATTTATTTCCGTGTCTTATGACTTCAGGCGCATCTAAGCTGATCTCCTCTTTCTCCGGCAGCACCACACCATATCCGCACTGCTTCACCGCGCGCACCGCCTCGGCATACTTATCGTATTCTCTTTTGCGCGCCGCCATTTCTTTGAGCTTGGAAAGCAGCTCGTATTCGCCCGAAACGGATTCCTGCATGATCTCGCTGAGCATTTTATAATAGTATGCGTCATCCACACCAATCTCATAGGATGCCGAGCCTCTTGAGAGATCCACTCCGTCATTCTTCAGCTTCTTTATGTATTCACAGCCCTCTCTCTCTCCGTCCATGGTCTCGCGAAGCTGGCGCATATTGCCGATCGGCATCGCAAGCTTTCGGATATATTCAATGATACCCGCTTTCATCTCATGATCGTCGGAAAGCATCTCCACCCACTTCGGCATATAGAAGCGAAGCACCTTGATCGGGAACTCCAAGAGAATCTGTTCCATCAGGGAATGAATATCACTTTTCTTCATCTGCTCCACATTCATCGGAAGCGCACGCACCCCATAGGCTTCACTTAAGGAAGCGGCGGTCTGCTTTGCCTCCTCGCCATAGGGCTTCGTCGTATTGACGATCACGATGAACGGCTTTCCGATCTGCTTCAATTCGCGTATTGTGCGTTCTTCCGCTTCCCGATAGCTCTCGCGTGGGATTTCTCCGAAACTGCCGTCCGTTGTGATCACGATTCCAATATTCGAATGGTCGCGAATGACTTTTTCGGTACCGATCTCCGCCGCCTGCGTAAACGGAATCTCATAGTCAAACCACGGCGTATGCACCATCCGCTCCGCATCCTCCTCCATATGTCCGACAGCGCCCTCCACCATGTAGCCGACACAGTCGATCAGGCGCACCTTCATTTCCATGCTGCCGCCCATGTTGACCGAGACCGCCTGCTTGGGAATGAATTTCGGCTCCGTTGTCGTGATCGTTTTTCCTCCCGAGCTCTGCGGAAGCTCATCCATTGTGCGGACACGCTCGTTTTCATCTGTGATCATCGGCAGCACCAATTCATCCATAAAATGCTTGATGAACGTGGACTTTCCTGTTCTCACGGGACCGACAACGCCGATATAAAGCTCCCCGTTTGTCCTGCGGTTCATATCATCATAAATATCATAGGTATTCGTGCCGGAAGCACCCGTTCGATTCTCCATACAAAAACCTCCTGCAAATACTGGTTCATGTATATGCAGAAGGTTTGCTGGTTATACCTGTTTGTGTGCTGCGAAACTGCCTATGAAGAAGAATCGCTTCGCGCTCCTGTAACATGAAGAATGGCTCGCCAGAGACATTCTTCAGTGTGAAGAGGATTTCACATTGGTTCCCCATAGAGTAGACCGCGGCTGCCCGTCGCAATGAAAAACCGTCCGAAAGTCCGGCAGTCCCCGTCTATACTGTTAATCTCTCCGTACATCTGCTCCGGCGTATTAATGCGTTCCACACTCTCCATTTCGTCAAAAGAACGGTAAAATCCGTATTCTCCGTCAATCTCTCCACAGAAATAGATCGCTTTCTCATCGGTCGGATAATGACTTCCCTTATGATGCAGTCCGAGTCCCATACGATAGACTGCTTCTTTTTCCTTCGACAGCTTATGCAGACCGATCCGGTCATTTTCCGCATCATAGCAGTATTTCCAAAGTCCATATTCTCCCAATGCGAGGTAGAATATCCCAACCTTTCCTGCTTCTCCGCGCACCTCAGTCTTATTCTTCGTATCAATGATGCCGAAATCCACACCTGGAAATCCTGCGGGAGTCGCGTACTGTAAGAAGCTTGCACCGCCGTCACGGCTCACATAGAGCTGTGATGCCTCTCCGAATCCATAAAACAGCGTACTGTCCACGCGGTCAGAGAACACTTTCAGCTTCCCGTCCGTCACCTCATTCCCCGCCAGATCATTTACCTGCACCTTAAAAAAGCTTTTCCCTCCGTCATTGCTGGCAATCACGCCTCTGATCGGAAGGTCAATCCATTCGGCAACCGACCAGACAATGTTCCTGCAGTCAGGACTCATGGCAACCCAGCCCGAATTCACATTCGGCCGTTCAATCTGTGTAAGCTGTCCGTCCAAATATTCCGAAATGCCGAATGGCATTTCCAGTCTCGTAAAACTCTTGCACTGATCTTCCGAGAAGATCAGACCACCCTTGGTTTTTCCCTTCCAGTTTCCGCGCGGCGTGACAATGACGCACTCGGGGTGCTCATCTGAAAAATCCGCGTTGATACAGGTAATATAGCGGTTTCCTTCTTCGTCCGCAAAGGAATTTTCACACGGTTTATTGATGTCCGCAAACGCAAAACCGCCCAGATCGCCGACAATATCAATACACTGCACGTCTCCGCCCGTCGGACTGTAGACATTTAAGTGCACCGTCTCCTCAAGTCCCTCACAACAATCACAAAAACTGCGATTCGTACTTTGCAGATTCTCCGTTTTGAATACGCCTGTCCCGGAGTTAAACCACAATTCATCCGGCTGAAACGGGTTGATCTTCACATCGCTCATCCAGTGTATCAGAGAGTGCCCGCCGTTATATTCTTTTTTCATATAGGGTGTGTGGAAATGCAGATTACCGACGTCTAAATCGTACAGTACAACCTGCCAGTTCTCACCGTAATCGTTTGAAAGATACAACTTATCGCCGTTCCCTCTGCAGATCGTGCTGAGCACCAACAGTCCCGGCTTTGCTGCACAGCTTGAAATACCGGAAAAGCCAAAGCGGTACTGCGGATGTCTGCGATCCGTTTTCCCGTCCGTCTCCGGATAGATCCGCTCATCCTCCAACCCCGGATTATTTTTGGAGAGCAAAACCGTATTGGCAGCGCTCGGCGTAATCTCCTCAAAGGTTGAAATGCGTCCGTCCTGTAAAAAATCATAGCGCACCACTCTTCCGCCGATCGTATCGCCCGAATCACAGCTATAGCCGTTTTCCACCACATAGGAGTATTCACCCGTATTCGCAAATGTCACATACAGATATTTTCCGTCATAATCGTAACGCTGCGCCACAAGTCCCGGGAATTTTGACTGCGTCAGCAAATATTCTTCCGGCTCGGGAAGCGGCTCAAAATGTTCTCCTCCGTCATAGGAAACGTATAGGGAATGCCCCCTCATCCCGTTCTCCCTGCGTGTCGTCACACCCGCCGTTCCGACAACGATGCAGGTATCCGCAGGATTTACCCATACAAAGGTCAGATACTGTTCGCCGCAGATGTCCGTCTGTTTCCAGCTCGTGCCAAGATCGTGGCTGATGAGCAGCCCGCCCTGCTGGCTTGCAAAATAAATCGTATTGCTGTTCTGCTCGGAAATCACCATGCGCAGTCCGGTTCCGCGTCCGTTTAAGTTGCCGTGCACCCTTGTCGGGATGCTCTTTTTCTCAAAATGCTCCCCATAGTCGTAGGATATGGAAAGCACGCCGCTCGTGGTCCACTCCTCGTTTATCCCGCTTGCGATCAGCAGCCGCTCCGGTCTGTTCGGATCTAAGGCAAGCGCTGCCGGGAATGTCTCGTCAAGCGCATGCATGTTTACATGATCGATCAGGCTTTTCCATGTTTTTGTATCATAATCATAGCGATAGGTTCCCCCAATATCCGTACGGCAATATAAAATATCCGGCTTCTTCTTATGAAACACAAAACCCGTCACATAACCGCCGCCGGGAATGGGCAGATTCCGGTATTCATAAGGAATGGTTCTCATATCGCTCATCGCTGCATCCTCCTGTTGCATGATTCGTTCCTAATCATGGTTATTTTCTTTATTTTACAGTATTTGGAAGAAAAAGAATAGAGCTTTTCGGCAATTTTTCATTCTTTTCCCTAATGCTCGTTGTTGCCATCCTCTTTTTTCTTTGTTATAATAACTCGTTGAGAGGAGCCGCGTATGATTTCCATAGAAGATATTTCTTTTTCTTATCACAAAAAAAAGATTCTTCGCTCTGTCAGTCTTGACATCCGCCAAGGCGACTGCATCGGATTTCTCGGTGCGAACGGCTGCGGGAAATCGACGCTGCTGTCCCTGATCGCAGGTGTCCGCACGCCAAAGTGCGGCAGGATTCTTTATGACGGAGAACCGCTAAACGCCGCCATCAGACGATCCGGCATGCTGGGCTATGTACCTCAGGATAATCCGCTCATACCGGATTTATCGGTGAAGGACAATTTGAAGCTATGGCACCACGGAGACAATGAGCAGTTTCATCGGGAGCTTTCAGACGGCTTTCTCCATTTGCTTGGGATTCCCGATTTTCTGCACATGCCCGCGGCTAAGCTATCCGGCGGAATGAAAAAACGTGTCAGCATCGGCATGGCACTCCAAAATCACCCCAGAATCCTGATTTTGGATGAACCGTCCGCAGCGCTTGACCTTCCCTGCAAGGCGGATATCCGCTCCTATTTGTCCGTATATCTCCAAAACGGCGGCACCGTTCTCATTACCACTCATGAGGAAACGGAACTCGTATTATGCAACCGCCTCTATTTGCTGCATGACGGGCAGCTTCATCAAACCGATACAACCGTGCGCGGCGAACAACTGCTCGCGCTGATTCAACAAACAACAAACCAAACGGAGGGAACATCATGAATCCAGAAGAAGAAAGAACCATACCCGTGCAGGCGGCGGACGCAGATCTGCAACAGCCTGCGTCTGATCCTGCGCCGGATACAAACGCACAAACGCAAAGCACGCAGGACTTTTCACAAAATCCGAATGCGGCATACGGCGCGGGTATGAATGCCGGTTACAACACGGGCGCAAATCAGGCAAACGCACAGTTTAACAATGCGCAGGGCTACCAGCAAAATCCGAACACGGCATACGGTGCGGGTATGAATGCCGGTTACAACACGGGCGCAAATCAGGCAAACGCACAGTTTAATAATGCGCAGGGCTATCAGCAGAATCCGAATACGGCATACGGCGCGGGCATGAATGCCGGCTACAACATGGGCGCAAATCAGACAAACACGCAGTTTAACAACGCGCAGGGCTACCAACAGAATCCGAATGCGGCATACGGTGCGGGCATGAATGCTGGTTACAACACAGGCGCAAATCAGGCAAATGCGCAGTTTAACAACGCGCAGGGCTACCAACAGAATCCGAATGCACCGTACGGCGGCGCACAGTCCTTTACGCAGGGCTTCCAGAATATGACCGGAACAGGCAATACCGGTTACAACACAGGCGCAAATCAGGCAAACGCACAATTTAACGGTGCGCAGGGTTATCAGAATCCATATTATGTAAACCCCGCTTCTATTCCGAATGCAATGCCCGCAAAAAAATCCAAGAAAAAAATCTGGATCCCGATCGTCAGTGTGGCGCTTGTTGCCGCGATCGCAATCGGCGTCTGCATCTTTTTATTTGCCGGCAAAAAAACGCGAAATCCCGAGGAAGTCATTACGTCCGCCATGTCGAATACTTTTGCTGCGGAGCACACTTCGTCCACGACGGGCTGGCTTCATTCACAGGAATTAGACACCCTCTCTCAAGGCAACGCTTATCAGATGAGTGCGAATTGGACCATCGACGAGGTGAGCGGTTCTCTTGCCGATGATATCAGCATGCTGGAAGGTCTTGGCATTTCCACGAGCATGGAGCTTGACAAAGACGCGGAGCGCTTTGCAGTCAGTGGCAACATCCTGTACGAGGGCACAAAATATCTCGACTATGAAGTGTACGCATACGGTGATTATATGGCGATTGCCTGTCCGAGTCTGTTTGAGGGCTATATCGAATTTAAGACAAGTAATTTCGGTGTGGATTTCAACAATTCTCCGCTTGCTCAGGCATTAGATACTACGATCGATCCCTCGATCGCTTTCCAATTTTTTGAACTAATGACCACCGCTCCGGAAACAGAAACAGAGATTCCGCGTGAACTTCAGGAGTTCTTTGACGCGATCCGCTATGAAGAAGGTGACAAACGAGATCTGCAGGTAAACGGCAAGACACAGACCTGTCAGGGATATAACATTGTCATCACACGCGAATCTATGGAGAACCTTGCAAGATGGTTCTGCGATTATGCAGATTCCCTTGGTACGCCTGTAGAATATTCGGAAATTTCACCGATCCTCCCTCGCGAAGATCTCGTGATGACCGTTTATGTCGATAATAAGGGGCGCATGGCACGTTTTTCCTTTGATTTCCCGCTCGATTTTGCTCAGGCAGAGTTAAGCTGCCAGATCGATTTCACCGGTCTGAATGACAATCCTGCAGATCATATCACGGGCGAGATCAAACTGACTGTCGAGGGCTACGCTTATGGCTTTTCGTTTGAAAGCACCACCACTACTACCGGCTCAACCGAGACACAGAATACAAAAATGTCCATTGATGTCTCCGGCATCTCCATTGCCAACGCGAACTATACGTCTACCTTTGATACCCAGTCCCAAAAGGGACATGTGGATTTATCCGTTTCCGCAATGTATACGAGCCTGCTTACCATGAATATGGATTACTCCTACACGGATGTAGTTCCCGGCGAGCGCTTTACGGTCAATATGGACGATCTTACTCTTGATGTGGCAGGGGAACTGACGATCGGTCTTTCCGCTTCCTTCAGCGTTTCCAAGCTCTCCGGCTCTGTTTCGGAACCGTCCGGCACAAAGTATGATCTGTTCACATTGACAGAGGGCGACATCGAGACTCTCGGAGAGGAAATCATACAAAACGCAATGAACGGTCCGCTCAGCTTCCTGTTTGTTGATCTGCTTTATGACGGCTATTATTTTCCGGATGACGACGATTGGTATAGCGACGACTGGAATGATGATGACTGGTATTAAAAAAGAGTTTGCGTTCCGCAAACTCTTTCGAAGAATCCGCTTTGCGGATTCTTCTGGAATTGAGCGTTTCCTATACTGAAAATATGGAACATTGTTACGGCTTATGAAACAACACAGAAAATACTTTTTTTATCAATTGAAAAGGGCGCTGCGGCACGGTCCGCAAATGCTGCTTGGAGCAATTGTACTGGCACTTCTTGCCGGTACAATTGCTTTTTGTACCATAAAAACAATGGACGAATCGGAGACCTCCGTTTCCGTTCCGGTGGCGGTTGTGATCGAGGACCAATCGGATCTGATGAATCTCCTGCTCTCCTTTCTTGCCGACATGCAGAGCACGGAGAAGCATTTTGTATTCCGCGTCATGACAGAACCGAATGCATATCATGCCTTAGAGGACGGTTCCGTCGCTGCGGTCATGCTCGTTCCGAAAAATCTCATCGACGGCATTATGGACGGAACCAATTTTCATGTTCAGGTTCTTTTATCCGAAAAAAACGCGCTTGCAGCAATCCTGCTTCAGGAGCTTTCCGCTGCCGGAGCTAAGACACTCTCCGCCGCGCAGGCGGGAACTTACGCCATGACAACGCTCTATCGCAGAGCGGAAAGGACGGATGCGCTCCCCGATGCCTACACGGCACTTGATCTGCGCAACTTAAGCTATGCGCTTGCGCGGGGTGATCTCTTCCACACGGTACGCGCAAATGCAACAGGGGAGGAATCCGTGCTAATCTACTATCTTGCGTCCGGCATCCTGCTGTTTTTGCTGCTGTTCGGTATCTGCTATCTTTCTTTTTACGGTAAAAGCAATGCTGCCTGTCAGGCAAAAGAACGTGCCTGCGGCATCGGATACCCAACCGTGCTTCTTACACGTATCGGCGGCATATGGCTCTATCAGTTCTTTCTTTTTTTACTATTTGCCGTTTCCCTTCCGTTTCTTGCACAGTACAGCCTGTTATCCGTATCAGATTGTCTGCACATGCTTTGTTTTGCCGCTGTGATCCTGTTCAGTATCAGTGCTTTTTTCTTTTTCCTGTATGAGCTGATTCCCGCGCCCGGATATGCCATGCTGCTATTGTTTTTGCTCTCCATCCTGATGATGCTGGTAAGCGGGTGTTTTGTGCCGAACGCATTTCTGCCTTTCTGGTGCAGGCGCATTGCCGCGCTTCTGCCTGTGCGCTCATGGATGCAGACATTATTTTGCATTTTGGACTATCCCATGCACACAATACATACCGCAGCCGCCGCAAACCGTCATTTGCTGATCCTTGCCACCTATACCGTTTTCTTTCTTGCCGGAGGCGGTCTTGCGCATATCCTTTATGCAAAAAAACGCGGATAAATTGTAGCGAAAGCGTGCCTACGTTGAGTGATATATTTTGCACATTCGCACAACTTAAATACATGCAAAACGCAATTACCTGATTATGATTTTCACGAAAGGAGTCCCCTATGCGCTATGCTCTCTACCTGTTCTTCAATCTCAAGCGCTGCCTAAAGCGCCCTGCCATGATTGTGCTGCTGTTTCTTTTTCCGGTATTTGCAATCATGTACCGCTCGCTCGGGGCAGACCATGAGCAGGGTTTGTGCGTCTGTGTCTATGCCGAACAGGACGATTCTTTTTGTGAACAGCTTGCAGAAAAGCTCACGCAGCGGGATGGCGTCGTCACATTCTTACGGACGGCGTCCGAGGAAGAACTTTATCATACTGTCACGACAGGCGGCGCTGAATGCGGATATGTCTTTCATGCCGGTCTGTTAGAATCATTGAATGAAGGAAATAAGAAGGACTTGGTCGATGTCGTGATCTCCGCGGAAACCACGCTCAGAGATGTGACGGATGAAATTGTGTACGCCGAGCTGTTTGAGGAATACTCTCTTGCTATTCTGACAGACTATCTTTTGCAGGACGATGTGCTGGAAAATCCGTCTTTATCCGAAATTGAATCTCTGTACCGTGAAAATATGACAAACGGCTCTACGTTTGCTTTCGACTACACCGGCGCTTATTCCTCCTATCAGGGAATCCGCAGCGGTCTCAGCATTCAGGTCTTAAAAGGCCTGTGCAGCATTCTTCTTTTGCTCAGTGGCTTTTTGGGACTGCTTAATTATACCGGCAACGCGGAGACGCAGGTATACTGTGCCGTCACAAAAACCGGAAGAAAGTTTCTGCTCCTTGCAGAGCTCTTTCCCCCGGTTCTTCTCACGACGCTTGCCGCTATACTCAGTCTGTTTTTTACAGGCGCAATAAACGATGGACACGATCTGCTCAGTCTGTTTACCTATGCGCTGCTCGTGCTTCTGTTTTGCACCCTGCTTTATGTCGTTCTGCGAAAAAGAACGATCATCCTGTTTCTACTGCCGTTTTATCTGCTCGGCTGCCTGATCTTTGCGCCCGTATTTGTGGATATTTCCACCTTTATACCCGCATTACGGCCGATCTGTTATTTCTTTTTGCCATACTACTATTTGTAACTGTTCAGAGCCAGGCGCACCCGCATGAAAATATGCGGTGAATGCTTGCATTCAAGAGCATATTTTCATGCAGGTTCATGTGGCGGATACGCCACGCCGAGGAAACACGCAGTGTTTTCGAGGCTGGCCCTGAACAGTTACTATAAGAATGCTTGTTCACCGCGTCTGCATCAGTTTCTGCATGGCATCATTTAAGCCCTTTACCGTCAACTTATACATTGGCAGCAATCCCTTGATCGCTGTCTCCGCTTCGCGCCACGGCGCATTTCCCGGCGCCATCTTCGGATTCATCCAGACAATCTTTTTATAATGGCGCTTCATTAATTGCAGCCATTCCCAACCGGATAATCCGTCATTCGGTCCGCGGTAATTCCCGTCCTTCGCATACAGCTCTTCCGGCGCCATCGCGGCATCTCCCACGATCAGCACCTTATAATCGCTGTCTAAGTTGCGAAACATCCACTCTGTGTCGATCCAGTCGCCGTTTTCGCATTCCGGCGTCCGGTACAGCTTGCTGTAAATACAGTTATGGAAAAAATAGCATTTCATATCCTTAAAATGATTGGATTTATTGACCGATTGAAACAGCTCATTTAGCAGCGAGCTGTACGGTATCATCGTGCCGCCCGAATCCATTAAAAGAAGAAGCTTGACCGCATTTTTTCTCGGCTTCTGCATCACGATCTGTAAACAGCCTCCGTTATTGCAAGTCTTATCCACCGTGCTGTCAATGTCAAGCTCCGTCTCCGGAATATCCAGTTTCGTGGAAAACTGGCGCAGCCTCTTAAATGCAAGCTGGAACTGTCTGTTCGTGAGTACTCTGTCATCTCTGAAATCACGGTACTTACGCTCCCCAACGACCTCGAATGCCGACTGATAACCCGTCTTTCCGCCGACACGGATGCCGCCCATGTTACCGCCCGTATTTCCGAACTGCGTTTTTCCCATCGTGCCGATCCAAAAGCTGCCGCCGTTATGCTCGGAATCCTGATCCTTCAGGCGATCCTTAAAGGTATCCTCGACATCTTCTTTGTCGATGTGCATCGCCTCGCCTTCGACCTGATTCATATAGTCGCGGTTCATCTCATGAAACAGATCATTCATATCCTCTTTATTCAGCCATGAAAGCATCGTTTCGGTAATACCCGGCGTCAGTTTCCTTGTCTTGAAGCATTCCTCAAACGTCATATCAAATTTATCGTAATCCGTCTCACTCTTAACCAGGATCATCCGCGCAAGATAATAAAAACCCGTCATGCTCGATTCGTGCAGTCCCTTCGTGAGCGCGTCCTGAAGCGTCAGCCACTCTCCGAGTGAAACTTCGAGTCCGTTTTTTCTCAGCTGATAAAAAAATTCACTAAACATCGCCGCTGCCTTTCTGCTTTCGGTTGCGCCTCATCACAGTTTTGCCTTCTCCTGCTGCACCGTCTCCAAATCCTCGTCCTTTTTGACGATGACACCGATAAACGGCAGTTCCTTTCGGATGCGGTCTGCCGTGATCCCGCCGATCTGAAGCGCGTTGATCCAGTCGATCAGCTCCGAAGTGCTTGGCTTCTTGCGGATGTCGCGCATCGTACGGATCTGATAAAATACATCCATCGCCTGCTTTAACAGCGCCTCCTCCACATCGGGATAATGTGTGCGCACGATCTGTTCCATCAGCTCCTTATCAGGGAAATCAATATAATGGAAAATGCAGCGTCTTAAAAACGCATCGGGAAGCTCCTTCTCCGCATTGGATGTAATGATGACGATCGGACGGTGCTTCGCCTTAACGGTCCGCCTTGTCTCATGAATATAAAACTCCATTTGGTCTAATTCCCACAAAAGATCGTTCGGAAATTCCAGATCCGCCTTATCGATCTCATCTATGAGCAGAATGACCTGTTCCTCGCTCTCAAACGCTTCGCCGAGTTTTCCGAGCTTGATATAGCGCGCAATATCGCTCACGCCCTCCTCGCCGAACTGTCCGTCATACAGACGCTGGATCGTATCGTAAACATATAATCCCTCCTGCGCCTTTGTCGTTGACTTGATATTCCATATATAAAGTTTTTTACCGAGCGCACTGGCAACTGCCTGCGCAAGCATCGTCTTTCCCGTTCCCGGCTCTCCCTTGATCAGCAGGGGCTTTTGCAGCGCGATTGCCACATTCACACTTGCCATTAACTGCTCGCTTGCCACATATTCGTTTGTTCCCTTGAAATTTTCGTTCATCGTTCCCTGCCCTTTCCATTTCCGCCCGCATGCAAAATCTGATTTTTCTTCCCACCTGCGTTTTTATGATCAACGCACGGCCCATGATCTGCGGACGCTTGAATTTATTCTGATTTCATGTTACGATATTCGGGTACGAAATTCAAGAAAAAGTTCCGAACCGGAGGCCGTTATGATTGAAGATTTATTAAAAAATAAGAAAAAGACTCTCTCCTTCGAGGTGTTTCCGCCGAAAAAGGACGACGAATTCGACAATGCGTTTGAAGTCATGGACAAGTTAAGTGCTCTCCAACCCGATTTTATCAGCGTCACCTACGGAGCAGGCGGAAGCCGTTCCAAAAAAACGCTCGATATTGCCGGCTATATCCAAAACACGCTTCGCACCGACGCACTGGCGCATATGACCTGCGTTGGCTCAACCATCGCATCAATCGATGAAAATATCCGCGAGATGAAGATCCGCGGCGTACGCAACATTCTTGCCCTGCGCGGCGACCGCCCCGAATACATGACGGACGAACAATACAACTCACGCGAATTTGAGCATGCGACCGACTTAATGGAGCACTTAAATAAAAGTCTGGAGCTCACGCTCGCGGGCGCGTGCTATCCGGAGAAGCATTTTGAGGCGCCTGATCTTGCCACCGATCTTTCCTATATGAAGCAAAAAGAAGAAACGGGCACACGCTTTTTCATTTCCCAGCTCTTTTATGACAACGACTGCTTCTACCGCTTTGTAGAGGCTGCGCGCAGCGCCGGAATCGCTTCGCCCATTCTTCCCGGTATTATGCCGATCACAAGCGTTAATCAGATCACCAAAACCGTTACGCTGTCCGGCTCCTCAATCCCGAAGGCTCTTTCCGATCTGATCGCAAATTACAGCGACAAACCGGATGATCTTCGGAAAGCGGGTATCGAGTTTGCCCTTTCCCAGATCCGCGATCTCATTGCGCATGATGCGGACGGCATTCACCTCTATACAATGAACCGCCCGAAAACAACAAAAGAAATCGTGGACGCAATCTAAGGAAACACTGATTAAATCAGTGTTTCCTTAATCATCCACGATTTCTTAACTTATAGGAAATTTCTCTACCCTTGAAGAATTTGCGGACGCAAATTCTTTATCTACTGCACGGTCTCGTCTTTCCCATCCTCGTTCTGTATATAAGTACCTTCCTCAGCAATCGTCAGCCGTAACAAACGCTGCTCCTTGTCAACTTCTGCCTCATAAATATAATACTGATCCGTCGTCAGCAAAAACAGTCTGAAACCGCCTTCTTTTCCCCGAAAACAATAAAAAAAGGAGGTTTCCTCACCCACCGCTTTCCCTGCTGCGTCAAACTGATCATATTCCCTGCCGAGGCCTTCAGCCAACAGCGAAAGTTTCGCTGTTGAATTCTGATTCGCATAGATAACGTCCCAATCTCCTGCCATATCCATTGGGATCGCGCCAAGCAGATCGAGCGTCATATGCATTTCGTTCTCCGCCAGCTCATAGCGGCAAATCACATACGCCTGCGCATCTTCCTCGTAAAGTGAGATCAAAAAATCTGACAGCTTACGATACGGATAAGTACCGATCAGCTCGCTGTCATGGTAGATCCGAAACTGTTCCGCGTCGATCTCTGCGGTATCCTCCTCGATATAACTGCCGTATTGGTAAAAAGATAACGCATAGGTCTCATAATTCTGCGATGCCATCACCTCTTCCGCATCGCTCTCCTGTTTTCCGCAGCCTGCAGCAACAAACAGCGCCGTCACTATGCACAGCGCCGTCACGCACAGCCGCTTTCCATATGCTCCGATCATCCGAATGCCCCTCCTCACGAGGCGCTTCTGCTCCTTATGTATGACAATGGACGCATCAGCAAAGCTTTCTGCCATAATCAATAAAATGCATTCATAAATGTATATAACACCGAGGTCACAATATTAATGATAAAAATGATCACGATGACCTTCACCACAATATCTTTCGTGGATTTCCCCGTAGGCTCATTTCCCCCGCTTTGACCCGGCATCCGATAGGTTCCGTTTTGCGGCATGCCGCCCTGCCCCTGCATCTGATAGGTTCTGTTATTCGGTATGACGCTCTGACCCTGCGGCTGGTTTGCCCTGTAATTCGGCATGCTGTTCTGCACCTGCGGCTGGTTTGCCCTGTAATTTGGCACGCCGTTCTGTCCCTGCGGCTGATTTGCCCTATAATTCGGCGTTCCTGTCTGTTCCTGCGCATGCTGCGGGTGTTTGTAATTGTTGTCATATTGGCGATGATACTCCGCATGCTGCTTCTGCGGCTGATGCGCCGATGCGGAATCATACATCCGATGCAGCTTTGCATGGGAATCATCCATTGTTTCATAATGTGCCGAAAAGTCCTTATCTACGTTATAATCATAAGGTTTTTCGCCCTGCGGCCTGTTATATGCCGCACATTTCGGGCAGATCCCGTTATGCTTTTCATAATCAAAATTTTTCCCGCATCTACAGCAATTCATTTCCGTTACCGTACCTTTCTCCACTTACCACAATTACATATAAACCATACGCAAATGCGTCATCATAAATACCTATCCGCTTTACTTTGTACCTGCTGTTTCATCCTCAAACGGAAGCAGCGCGTTCTCTACTTTTTTATCCCGAAGCATCAGTTCTTTTACCGCCTCATCCGCCGGCTTATGCGCAAAGAGGATCGCATTGACCTGCTCAATGATGGGAAGCTGTACCTGATATTTTTCCGCAAGTCCCATTGCCGCCTTTGCCGAGTAAACGCCCTCGACCACCATCTTGACCTCGTCCATCGCTTCTTCCATCGTATGCCCCTGACCGATCAAAATACCGGCGCGGCGGTTTCTTGAATGCATGGACGCGCAGGTAACGATCAGATCGCCGATACCGGACAGTCCGCTGAACGTTTCCAGTTTTCCGCCCATCGCCATGCCGAGCCTTGCGATCTCTGCAATACCGCGCGTGATCAGCGCCGCCTTTGTATTGTCTCCGTAGCCTAAGCCATCCGCAATGCCCGCCGCAAGTGCAACAACATTTTTTAATGCCGCTCCCAGTTCAATTCCTAACACGTCAGGGCTGATATACACGCGGAACACCTGATTCATAAAAATATTCTGGATGGTTTCCGCGACCGCTCTTTTCTTTGCCCCTACCACGATGGTCGTCGGGATTCCTCTGCCGACTTCCTCCGCATGGGACGGTCCCGATAACACAGCGACGACCGCCTGCGGGATTTCCTCCTCAATGATCTCGGAGAGCGTCATCAGCGTTTTCTCCTCTATCCCCTTTGCCACATTCACGATCAGCTGTCCCTCGCGCACAAGCTCTTTCATTCTGTGTGCCGTCGCGCGCGTAAATGCCGAAGGTACCGCCAGTACGAGCAGATCCTTCCCGTTTACCGCCTGCGCAAGCTCCTTCGTGAAATGCATATCCATCGGCAGGATAACACCGGGCAGCTTGTCCTTATATTCATGCTCCTTTTCAAGCATATCAATTTCATTCGAAAGCGCCGACCAGACCGTCACATCATGTCCGTTCTTATGTAACAACACCGCTAATGCGATTCCCCAGCTTCCTGCTCCGATCATTCCGATTTTTGCCATATCCCATTTTTCCTCTTTTCTTATTATTGTGATACATTCCTTCTATTTTCCGGCCGCCTCTTTATTTTTCTTGGAAAGATACGTCTTTCGTTCCTCTCCGTGAAGCAGCCTGACAATATTTTGTCTGTGCTTTACAAACGCCATGACCGTCAATAGGATTCCCAGCACATACATCTCATTCAAATATACCTGCGGCATGGCAAATACGCCTGTCTGCCCCATCACGATCAGCATGATCATATAGGTAACATAGACGAGCAGCGAACCGAGCGACACATAATGCGTGAGAAAAAAGGTACCAAAAAACACCACGATCTCGACCGGAATCATAAACCAGTGAAACGACAGGATCATTCCTGCTGTCGCCGCAATGCCCTTGCCCCCCTTAAAATGCAGATAAAACGGGAAATTATGTCCGAGGATGGCGCCAGCCGCCGCATACAGTTTTAACAGATAGATCATATCAGGATGCGAGGAATCAAAGATCACAGCCGTGAGCACCACCGCAAGGATACATTTTGCAATATCGCCGAAAAGAACGATCACGCCCGCCTTTCTTCCAAGTACACGGAGCGTATTGGTCGTCCCCGCATTTCCGCTGCCATACTCTCTGATGTCAATCCCGTGCAGCTTCCCGTAAATGTATGCCGTCTGAAATAAGCCGAACACATAGCCGATCAATAAGCAATAAATCCGAACCATCGTTATTCTTTGTCCTTTCGTTCTCTAATAATAAATTTTAACGGCGTTCCCCGAAAACCGAACGCGTCCCTGATCTTATTTTCCAAATATCTTGTATAGGAGAAATGCATCAGCTCCTTATCATTCACAAAGATCACAAAGGTCGGCGGCTTAACGGACACCTGCGTGATATAATACAGCCTGAGACGCTTCCCTTTATCCGTCGGCGGCTGCTGCATGGCTACCGCCTCGGTCATGATCTCGTTTAATACGCCCGTCTGCACGCGCATCGCATGATTCTCCACGACCGCGTCGATCGTCTCATACAGCTTATAAAGACGCTGTCCCGTCTTGGCGGATAAAAAGAGCAGCTCCGCATAAGGCATGAACGCAAGCGTCTGCCGGATTTTCTCCGTGAAGCGGTAGATCGTCTTATCATCTTTTTCCACCGCGTCCCACTTATTGACCGCAATGATCATTCCCTTTCCGCGCTCATGCGCGATTCCCGCGATCTTGGCATCCTGCTCGGTCACGCCTTCCTCCGCGTCAATGACTAGACACACCACATCCGCACGCTCTACCGCGCCGACGGTACGGACGATCATATACCGTTCCAGTTCTTCTTTTATTTTATTTTTACGCCGCAGTCCCGCCGTATCAATAAAGACATATTCCCGCCCCTGATACGTCACTGCCGTATCGATCGCGTCCCGTGTCGTACCCGCAATATCGGAAACGATCACACGGTTCTCCCCAACAAGCTTATTGATGATCGACGATTTTCCGACATTCGGCTTTCCGACAATGGCGATCTTCGGCCGATCATCGTCCTCCTCCTCAAAGCTTTCCTCGCCAAGATGCTCCAGCACATGATCGAGCATATCGCCGATCCCCAGTCTGTTTGCCGCCGAAATCGGGATTGGTTCTCCGATGCCCAGATTATAAAACTCGTAGGTGTCCATCATCATTTTTTCAAAGCTGTCCACCTTATTGACGACGAGCACGATCGGCTTATGAGAACGCCTGAGCATGTCCGCCACTTTCGCGTCGGCATCGACGAGTCCCTGTTTGACATCCACTAAAAATAGGATCACATCCGCCGTATCCATCGCGATCTGCGCCTGCTCGCGCATCTGCGAAAGGATCACGTCATCACTGTCCGGTTCAATGCCCCCCGTGTCGATCAGCGTAAGCTGCCGGTCCAGCCATGTAATATCCGCATAAATGCGGTCTCTCGTAATGCCCGGCGTATCCTTGACGATGGCAATCTGCCCGCCTGCAAGCGCATTGAACAAGGTTGATTTCCCTACATTCGGTCTGCCGACCACCGCCACAATGGGCTTTCTTTTTTTACTCATCACTACCTCTTTATCTGATTCTCAAACTGCCAGTCTGCCTTATCTGTTTCTGTTTTATCTTATCTGCTTCATGATCGCATCGATAAAATCCTGCCCGCTTGATTTTACAATATCAACGGATACTTGTAAAGCGCTTTCCATCTGCCCAACCGTCACATCATCCAAAAAAACATCTTCGCCGCTCCGCAATACATTCTGCGGTAAAAGCAGCACGCTGCCGAGTTCCTTTCCCTTTAGCTGCGCAATGATGTCTGTCCCCGTCAACAGTCCTGATACCGTGATGCATTCCCCGAAAAAATCATTGCGGATAGCGATTACCTGAACCGTCAGTCCGGAAAGTAACTGCTCCATGCGCTTTGCCATCTTGCAGATATATGCATACGCCAGATAACCTGTCGCCATCGTTATTTTGACTTTATTGGTCAATGTCAACTTTCCATGCGCTGCTTCTCCTGATAACCGTGCAAAAGCTTCTTCAAACTCTGTAAGAAGCAGACGCACCATCCCGACGCCGTTTTCCAACTGCAGGTATCCGTCGTAACGCTCCTCTTCCGGAAGTTCCTCTTCCGCCAAAATATACCACTCATCCGATGCATGAATAAAGTGGACGCCGTGTTCGGCATAAATACGCTCCTGCCAGCCGTGGATGAGCTTCAGGACCTCTTTCGCATCCTCCTTTGTAAACGGCTCAAGCGGATACAATCCTTCGCGGTATTTGGACAGCCCGACCGGAACAACGGATACACTCTCCATCTGTGGAAGATAGCGCGTCAGCCTGCGGATGCTTTCATCAAGCTCCGCCCCGTCATTGATTCCCTTGCACAACACGATCTGACCGTTCATGTGAATCCCGCCCTCATAGAGACGGTCGAGCTTTTGTAATGCCTCTCCCGCAAAACGGTTGTTGAGCATTCTGCACCGGAGCTCGGGATTCATCGTCTGAACCGACACGTTGATCGGGGATAAATGATAACGGATGATCCGGTCAATATCATGCTCGGACATGTTCGTCAACGTCACATAATTTCCCTGCAAAAACGATAATCTTGAATCATCATCCTTAAAATACAGTGTTTCACGCATCCCCTTCGGCATCTGATCGATAAAACAGAAGATACATTTGTTACGGCATGAGCGGTACTCGTCCATCAGTCCGTTCTCAAACTCCACACCAAGATCTTCACCATATTCCTTATCAATCTCCAACAGCCATTCTTCCCCATCCGGTTTGCGGATCTCAACCTCGATATATTCATCCTGAAGCAGATACTGATAATCAAAAATATCTTCTACCGGCTGCTCATTGATAGAAAGCAGGGTATCTCCGGCTTCCATCCCCATCTCCTGCGCTATGCTGCCCGGTTTTACCGTTTTGATCGTATGCTCCGCCGCCATAAAGCCCCGCTCTCTTTCTTTTGCAAAATCCCGCAAAGAACCTGTCATGTTCTTTCTTATTTTACTAGAAATTTCTTGACGTGTCACTAGCAGAATGATATAAAATAAGTGAAAAACAGTTTTCAACCACATACAAATACACATACAGATCACGAGATACGCAAACGACCCAAACTTACCACGAGGAGAACATTACCATGCCCAATCTATCGGAATTGGAACACGCCCTTCCTGTCGCCCCCTTAAAGCTCGTTTCCATGAACGGAACGGAGCTTTTCGGGAACCGTGTCAACAACTATCTTGTCGGCTATCGGAAAACCATCAATAATGTAACAAAAAAAGATCCCGCTTTTCACGGCTATGCAGAAGACTCCTATCTCCTTCAGGTTTCCTGCCCCCGTTTCGGCAGCGGCGAGGGAAAAGCTGTCATCAAAGAATCGGTGCGCGGCAAGGATTTATTTATTTTATGCGATGTGACAAATTATTCCATTACTTATTCCTTAAACGGTTTCCCTAATCATATGTCCCCCGATGACCACTATCAGGACTTAAAGCGTATCATTGCCGCGGCAAACGGCAAGGCGCACCGTATTAATGTCATCATGCCTTTTCTCTACGAGGGACGTCAGCATAAACGCAACGGCAGGGAATCGCTCGACTGCGCCTATGCACTGGAGGAGCTTGCGGAAATGGGTGTCTCCAATTTCATCACCTTTGATGCGCACGATCCCCGCGTCATGAATGCGACGCCGCTGAATGGTTTTGACAATTTTACTCCGAATTATCAGTTTGCGCGCGCGCTCCTGCACAGCGAAAAGGATATGATCATCGACAAAGATCATACCGTTGTCATCAGCCCGGACGAGGGCGCGTTAAACCGCGCGATCTATCTTGCCTCCGTACTCGGCGTCGATACGGGTATGTTTTATAAACGCCGTGACTATTCCACGCTCGTAAACGGAAAAAATCCGATCGTTGCCCATGAATTCCTCGGTGACAATATCGACGGAAAGGACGTCATTATCATTGACGATATGATCAGCTCCGGCGAAAGCATGTTGGACACGGCAAGACAGCTAAAAGAGCGCAACGCCAAACGCGTATACATCTGCTGCACCTACGGTCTTTTCACAAACGGGCTGGATGCATTCGATCAGGCGTATGAGAAGATGTATTTTGACAAGGTGATCACCACCAATTTAAGCTACCGCCGCCCTGAGCTGTTAGAACGCCCGTATTATATTGAGGCGGATATGAGCAAGTTCGTAGCTTCCATTATCGACTTTATGAATCATGATATTTCCATGACAAATGTTATGACGCCGACGGAAAAAATACAAAAAATCCTTGCCCTTTATAATGCGCGCAAGGATATTGATATTTAGCACATTCAGCAACAAAAGCTTATATTTCCCGATTTTTGTCTTACGACATCCATCGTAAACATCAGGCAGACGAATTTCGAATTAGTGGAATGAAGCGGAATATTACTTTTTAGAATTGCATATGCTATAATGCCAATAGGCTAAAAGATAACAGTATCCATGTGATACACAAAAAGAATGAATCCCCTGAAATAATGCAAGTATTTCAGGGGATTCATTCTTTTTTCATTCCTTTCCGAGCTGCAGGATTTCCTACTAGACGATCAGCATCGCATCCCCAAAACTGAAAAAGCGATACCGTTCCTTCACCGCTTCCTGATAAGCAGCAAGCACCTGCTCCCTGCCGGCCAGCGCGCTGACAAGCATGATGAGTGTAGATTCCGGCAAATGAAAATTGGTGATCAGCGCATCCAATATCTGAAAATGATAACCCGGATAAATAAAAATATCGGTATCTCCGTGACATGCCTTTAACAGCCCGTTCTCATCCGCAGCGCTCTCGATCGTACGGCAGCTTGTCGTGCCGACGCAGATCACGCGGTGTCCCGTCTGTTTGGCATGGTTGATCTTCTCTGCCGCTTCCTCCGTGATCTCATAGCTTTCGGAATGCATGTGATGCTCAAGCAGATTCTCCGCTTTCACCGGACGGAATGTTCCCAATCCCACATGGAGCGTGACATATGCCAATACGATGCCCGAATCTTCCAATTCCTTTAACAGCTCATTCGTGAAATGCAATCCTGCCGTCGGCGCAGCGGCTGAGCCCTCATACTTGGCGTAAACTGTCTGATAGCGGTTTCTATCCTCCAGCTTCTGCGTAATATAAGGCGGGAGCGGCATCTCGCCAAGCCGATCCAGCGCCTCCTCCCAAATGCCCTCATACGAAAACCGGATCAAACGGTTACCCTCCTCGCCGATCTCTAACACCGTTCCGGTGATCAGACCGTCCCCAAAGGAAATGACCGCACCCGGACGCGCTTTTTTCCCAGGCTTCACCAATGTTTCCCAAACATCGTCCGATTTTCGTTTCAATAACAGTACCTCGATCACAGCGCCGGTATCCGCCTTAATGCCCATCAGTCTTGCGGGAATGACCTTTGTGTTATTTAGCACAAGGCAATCCCCCGGCTGCAGGTAATCCTTGATATTTCGAAACGTTTTGTGCTCATATTCTCCCGTCTGTCTATGTAACACGAGCAGCCTTGACGCTGCCCGATCCGCTAAGGGGGTCTGCGCGATCAGTTCCTTCGGCAGATCAAAATCATAATCGGATTTTCGTAATTGCTCCATATTGCATTCTCCACGTATAAAAGAATTTTCTGCGGACCGTTTCCGTTTCCGCAGAAAATTCTTGTACTCTCATGTTTATAATTCTGCATTCTCAAGGAACGCCACATAGCCTCGCTTCATCTCATATAAGTCCGCCTTGCTCGTCACCTCCCATGGCGCGTGCATATTCAGTACGGGCACGCCGCAGTCAATGACATTCATTCCGTAAAGAGCCAGAATATACGCGATGGTACCGCCTCCGCCAAGATCGACCTTTCCCAGCTCAGCTGTCTGTATATTCACCTTTTTCCGTTCAAAAATCTCACGGATATGCGCGATATATTCCGCATTGGCGTCGTTAGAGCCGGATTTTCCTCTTGCGCCGGTAAATTTATTAAATACCATACCATCACCGAGACAGGCAACATTCTTTTTATCAAAGCTGCTCGCATAAGTCGGATCATAAGCGCTCGATACATCGGAGGAAAGCATGTCGCAATGCGCAAGACATCTGCGAAGCGCAAGTTCCGAATAATTTCCGCAAAGCTGCATCAGCTCCGCTACGGAATTTTCAAAGAAGTGTGACTCCATACCGGTTGCGCCGACGCTTCCGATTTCCTCTTTATCCACCAATATACAACATGCCGTACGTTTCACCTGAGTAAGCTCCAGCATGGCGCGATAGGATGCAAATGCGCATACGCGGTCATCCTGACCGTATGCCATGATCATGCTGCGGTCAATGCCCGCCTCACGCGCTTTTCCAGCCGGAACAATCTCCAACTCCGCGGAGATAAAATCCTCCTCCTCCATGTCATAGTACTCTTTTAATAAGGCAAGAACACTTTTCTTTACCGCATCCTTTTCCAACGCATCTTCCTTATCTTTTTTATCGTCACTCTTTTTCTTATCCTTCTCTTCGTGATACGGGCGGTTTCCGATGATCAGGTCAAGCGCTTCTCCCTCGATCACTTTCGCTGCTTTTTTCTCAAGCTGCTCCTGAGAAAGATGAACGAGCAGATCGGAAATAAAGAGTACGGGATCGTCCTCCCTGTCGCCGATATTGACCATGACGGTCGTTCCGTCTTTTTTTACCACAACGCCGTGCATGGCAAGCGGAAGCGCCACCCACTGGTATTTTTTGATACCGCCGTAATAATGGGTATCCAGATAAGCAAATCCGCCATCCTCATAGAGCGGATTCTGCTTCACATCCAAGCGCGGTGAGTCGATATGCGCGCCCAAAATGTTCATGCCCTGCTCCATCGGATTTTCCCCGATCTGATACAGAACAATGGTTTTATTCATCCACACGGAATAAACTCTGTCCCCGCTTTTTAAGGTTTTTCCCTCCGCCGCAAGCTTTTCCAGCTCCACATAACCATGCTTCTCGATTTCATTCACGATCGTATCCACACACTCGCGTTCCGTTTTTCCATTGTCCAAAAAATCACGGTACTCCTTTGAAAGCTGCTCGCACTCCTTTAACTGCTTCTTATCATAGGTCGTCCATGTATTTTTGTGCTCCATCCTGACATTCCTCTCTTTCTATTCCCTGTTATGATTCTTCCCTGATTTTCCAAATTCCATAAGAATTTAGGAAACTCTTTTATGACCGCAATTCCACGCCCATATTCTGCAGGCCGTTGAGAATTTTCTTCATTGCACCGTTCACATCGTTGTCTTCCAGCGTCCTATCCTTTGCGCGGAACGTCAGCGAATAAGCAACGGACTTGAAGCCTTCCCCGATCTGCTCTCCCTCATAAAGATCAAACAGCTCGCAGCTCTCGAGGATCTTACCGCCGCGCTGCAAAATAACCGCTTCCAGCTGACCGACTCGGATCTCCTTCGGCACAACCATACTGAGATCCCGCGTCACTGCCGGGAACCGGGTAAGTCCCTCATATTTGCGTTCGAACGTCGCAAGCGGAGTCAGCTCCGTCATATCCAGCACCGCGACGTATACTCTCGTCCCGATGTGATACGCATCCGTAACCTGAGGATGCACCTCTCCGAGATAGCCCAGCTCTTTTCCCTGATAGCGAATGAGCGCCTGCCGTCCCGGGTGAAGATACGGCTTGCCTGCCTCAGGGTCATATTCGACTCTTTCGCGCATGCCGACATACTCAAAAAATTCCTCCACGACGCCCTTCATGCTAAAGAAATCGCCTTCCCCGTACATGCCGAGCGTAAACATCATACGCTCATCAGGAAGCTCTGTCACGGGCACCTGCTTAGGCAGATATACATTTCCCATTTCATAAAGCCGCACGTCCTTATTGCGTCTGTTATAATTCGTCGCAAGCGACGTCAGCATGCCGTTTAACGGCAAGGTTCTCATGACAGAGAAATCCTCACCGAGCGGATTTAAGATTGACACGGTCTTGCGCAGCGGACTGTCCTCCGGCAGTAACAGTTTATCAAACACCTTCGGACTCTCAAACGAATAGCACATGCACTGGGAGAATCCACAGAACTCTGCAACCTCTCTCGCCTTCTCCCCGATCCGCTGTGAAAACGAGTGCTTCCCTGCCGTCGCCTCGCCGTTCGGCAGCGTCACGGGTATCTTATCATAACCGTAAAATCTTGCGACCTCCTCAGCAATATCCGCAAAACCGAGCAGATCCTGTCTGAACGTCGGGCAGATCAATTCATTTGTCTTTTCATCATAGACGATCTCGATGCGCTCAAATATTTTCAGCATTTCTTCCCGCGCGATCTCCGTACCAAGGAACTCATTGATCTTTTCCGGCTCAAAAAGCACTCTGACCGGATCCTGAAACGGCGCTTTCACGTCCACCATACCGCCAACCACTTCCCCGCAGCCAAGCTCCTCGATCAGCGCGCAGGCACGATCAATGGCAGCCTGTGCATTGCGGGGTTCAAGTCCTTTCTCGAAAATGCCGGAAGCATCTGTGCGAAGTCCGATCCGTTTTGCCGATTTTCTGATGTTCGCGCCGTTGAATGTCGCCGCCTCAAAGAGAACCGTTGTCACGTCATCCGTGATCTTGGAATTCTCGCCGCCCATAATTCCCGCAATGCCGATCTCCTTTTCGGCATCACAGATCATCAGCACGTCTTTATCCAAAGCGCGCATCTGCCCGTCCAGCGTTTGAAATTCATCGCCGTCGGCTGCACGGCGCACAATGATCTTTTTGCCCGCAATCGTGCTAAGATCATACGCATGCATCGGCTGTCCGTATTCTTCCATGACATAATTGGTAATATCAACCAGATTGTTGATCGGGCGGATACCGCTTGCCGCAAGCCGTCTCTGCATCCACTTCGGCGACGGCGCGATCTTGATATTTTTAACGACGCGCGCGCAATATCTTGTGCAGAGTTCCATATCCTTTACTTCCACGGAAATATAGTCCTCCGCTTTTTCGTCATTCCCCGTCTCTTTGACGACAGGCGGAACAAACGCCTTTCCGAATGTCGCCGCAGCCTCGCGCGCAATTCCTAAAATGCTATAGCAGTCCACTCTGTTTGAGGTGATCTCGTATTCAAATACCGTATCGTGCAGTCCGAGTGCCTCGATCGCATCCGCGCCGACCTCAACGTCATCCGCAAAAATATAAATACCGTTTTCCGGCGCTTCGGGATAGAAATTACGATCCGAACCAAGTTCTTCAATCGAACACATCATACCGTTTGACGGCACGCCGCGCAATTGTCCCGCTTTGATCGTGATTCCATCCTCCGGCAAAGGACCACCGTCATGTCCTCCCGCTACTTTTCCGCCGTCTAAAACAACGGGAACTTTATCGCCCTCCCTGACATTGGACGCTCCCGTGACGATCTGAATCGTCTTGCTGCCGATATTGACCTGACAGACGATCAGCTTGTCGGCGTCGGGATGTTTCTCAATCTTTATGATCTGTCCGACTACGATACTTTGCAGATTTTTGTCCGTGCGCTCATAGCCCTCGACCTTCGTTCCCGATAACGTCATGGCGTCACAGTATTCCTTATCCGTGCAATCCAATTCGGGCACATATGCTTTAATCCATGATAATGCTGTATTCATCGCATGCTTTCCTTTCTCAATTTGATATATCGAATGTCCTCAATTCCAGAAGAATCGTTTTACGATTCTTCGAAAGATTTGCGCCTCGCGTAAATCTTTTTTAGAACTGCTTCAAAAATCTTACATCATTTTCATATAAGAGTCTCATGTCATCAATTTCATATTTCAACAGGGTAATGCGCTCTAAGCCGATTCCGAACGCAAAACCGGAATAAACGTCAGGGTCGATGCCGCTCATTTTCAACACTTTCGGATGAACCATGCCGCAGCCTAAAATTTCGATCCAGCCGCTTCCCTTACAGAACCGGCATCCCTCTCCGCCGCACTTAAAACAGGATACATCCACCTCTGCGGACGGCTCTGTGAACGGGAAATGATGCGGACGGAATTTCACCTTGGTTTTTTCTCCGAACAGTTCTTTTGCGAACTGGGCAAGCGTTCCCTTTAAGTCCGCAAAGGTAATCCCCTTGTCTACGATCATTCCTTCAATCTGATGGAACGACGGCGAATGCGTCGCATCCACCTCGTCGGAGCGGAATACCCTGCCGGGCGCGATCATGCGGATCGGCAGCTTTCCTTTTTCCATTGTCCGCACCTGCACGGGAGACGTCTGCGTGCGCAGAAGAATCTCATTCGTCACATAAAAAGTATCCTGCTCGTCCTTTGCCGGATGGTCTGCCGGAATATTTAACGCCTCGAAGTTGTAATAATCATATTCCACTTCCGGTCCCTCTACCACTTCATAGCCCATGCCGATGAAGATCCGCTCCACCTCGTCTAAGACAATGCGATTCGGATGCCGGTGTCCGATTAAACTCTTTTTTGCAGGAAGCGTTACATCGATCACCTCACGCTTCATTGCCGCCTCACGCGCTTTTGCCTCCATCTGCGTTTTCGCCTGCTCCAGCACGCGCTCAATCTCATCCCGGATCTCATTGACCATCTGACCAACCTTCGGGCGTTCCTCCGGTGCGACGTCTTTCATGGATTTTAAGACGGTTGTCAGTTCTCCTTTTTTGCCAAGGAAATTGACCCTTACCTCATTGAGCTTTTCCAGCGCATCGCTGCCCGCAATCTGTTTCAGCGCCTCTTCCTTGATCTTTGCCAGTTTTTCTTTCATATTTTACTGCCTACTCCTTTCCAACCCCTTCGCGCAAATACGAAAAAGTGCATTCTAAATGAATTTTTACTGCTTGTTTTTCGTTACTCTTCGATAGGCAGCCTGAAATGCGAAGCATTTCAGGCTCGCGTTGCTCGCCGCAAAGAACGTTTCCCACGCTTCCTTGCGCAAGCGCAGTCAGCGTGCAAAACGCTCTTTTCTTCTCTGCTTATCGCGCAAAAAACGTCCCTTGCATATGCAAGGGACGAATAAACTCCGCGGTACCACCCTGATTCCTGTATTCGGATCACACCCCGTTTCCAAACACAGACTCTCGATCAGCTTAACGCGCTGCAACGTCCCATCCTACTTTCAAGTGCGGATGCACTGTTTCAAACGGGCGGCTCACATGGGAATATCATACAGGACACTTCCTAAGGATGCTTTCAGCCGGTGACATCCTCTCTCTGCAGGGTTATCAAGTACTTTTACATGTTCATCGCTTTTTATGCTAATTATTGTAATCACTGTGATTCAAAAAGTCAAGCTATGAATTTGCAAAGTTTTTATCAGATACAGCGTCCCTCTCTTTATTCCTCCCTGATATCTGCAATGATCTCATTTGTTCTCTTAAATTTCAGCCCGGACATGACTAAGATATACACGGACAGAATGAAAACAACACCGACTCCGAGATATCCTGTCACGGTCCCTTTCACATTAAAATTTTCAATCAGCCTACTACACAGATAACATAGGAGCGGGAAGGAAAGGGCGACCGCGATCACATAGGAAGTAAAAAGCATGAGCAGCACCTCTATGCTGATCGTTCGTTTTAATTGTTTTAAGGCCATTCCCAGCGCCCGCCATATGCCGTATTCCTTCCGTCTGAGGATCAGGTTCGCCTTCATGATGATCATCATGTTGAGGACCGCTGTTACCGCTGTAGCAAAGACAATCATTGCAGCAATGTAAATGATCACCAGCGCATCCGTGATGTATTTGTCCATGCCCATTTCGTAAGATAAGCATATCGCATACTCATTATCTGCAAAGACCGCTGCAATCTCAGAATATGTTCCCTCCTTGGCGTGAGAATTCAGTTTTATCATCACGTCCGTGTAACTGTAGGCACCGTAAATTTCCAAGGCGGCTTTTTCTGTCAGAATAATCGTAACCGAACCTCTGCCGCTTCCGGTCCCCTTGTTTTCCGGTATGTAATCTGTATACAGCACGGAACCCACATGCAGCGTGCCTTCTTTGCCGCTCGCCAGTCTGTACGCAATGGCACCCGTCACCTCGATTTCATTCAGAAGTTCCTGTTCTTCCTCTTCGCAGGTTCCTGTTACCACACAGACGGCATCCGGTTCTTTTTGCCAAAGTTCCGTTTTCCCGTTTTTTTCTAACAGCCATTGAAACAGCGCGTCATCATAAATGATAGCGGAAATAGAATTCCCGTTCTGTTGATACATATAAGACTCCAGATTAAGTGAAGCACCAATCGCATAGATTTTCTCTACTCCGGTCACGCCCCGTACTTTTTCTATTTCCGGGACAGAGAGCTCTACGCCGGAAATCCCCTCCATGGCATCCATCCATCCGTCACGTGGGATATACACTTCATAATCGGAAAACCCGCTTTTCGGATCCTTCTCCGGTAATTTTACGTTGAGCATGAAATTAACGATGACCATCAGGATCATCATGGAAAAGATCATGGAGAGCATGACGATCATGCTTTTGCTTCGTTCCCGTTTGATATTTCTTTTGGAAAATTTGACGCAGGACCATTGCTCCATCGTCTGTACCTTTTGATTTTTGACGGCCAGACCGTTATATTTGCTTGCTTCTATGGGCGTCAGCGCTATGATCTTATGGATGGACAGCGCAAATGCCAGCACCAGAGCAATCAGAACAACCGCCGCCGTCAGCAGATAGCTGCTTGGAAGCTGCCTGATCCCCACATATTCGCCGGTCATATATAAAAGGATATTCTTTGCAAAGAACTGATTCATGATATTTCCAAGGACAATGCCAATCCCGTATCCTAAGATGCAGTAAAAAAAGTTTTCAAAAAATACGATCAGACCGGTCTGGAGATAGTTCATTCCGATACAGCGCAGCATCCCTAATTCTCTTGTGTTTTCGGCAATAGCAAGGTGCATGCTGTTAAAGATCAGCAGGATCATGGATACCGCGAGTAAGATTGGCAATGCCTTTAAGGCGTTTCCGCTTTCGGACTGAAAACCATATTCTACAAAATTTTCCCACTTCGCATTATTAGATACGGTATTTCTATTGATTCTCCTTATGATCTCTATTTCTTCCTCCGAAGCCTGTTTATTCCCGATTTTTTGAAGCGTATCATTAAAACCATTCAGTCCATAAATCCGGGCAAGCAGTTCCTGGGCTTTATTTACTAATTCTGCTTCTTCTTCCTCGTCATAGGCATCCACATCGGAAGTCATCGTAACGATCAGACTGTATTCTTCGGCCTCCGGAGTTGTCAGCCCTGCATCATAAAGGAACGAAAAAGAAACGTTCATGACTCCCTCCGGCCTGTCGCCGCTGAATAAAGTCGGTGCGTTTTCCATGATGCCGACAAGCCGGAAACAATAGATCTCTCCTGTCAGACCGCAGACAACGGCGACCTCATCCCCGATCCGGCTTCCCAGCATCTCGCAGACATACTGTTCCAAAACAATCTCATCCGATGACTCGCTCCATCTTCCATCTCGAAGCCGAAGTCCGATCTCTTCCAACCCTTCTTTCGTTCCTGCGCAGATCTGAAGCCCCAGTTTCTGATATGCTTCCGGTTTCATCCGCATTTCACGGTAATCACTCCAGGAGATTCCTGATGCTTCAATCTTTTCCTTGTCCAATTCCTCTTTTATGAACTCTGCCTGCTCTTTGGTCAAACCGGTTACCGAAAAATCATGCAGGTTTGTTCCCATTGCCTGTTCTTTGTACTTTCTGTTAATACTGTCCCCCATCTGAATCATGCAGAACATCATGGTCACCGAGCAGGCAATGCCCAGAATGATCATATAACTGCGTTTGATATGGTGCTTGATCATCATTTTAGCAAAAAGGAACATTGATAACCCTCCTCTTTATCATCACTCTTTATTTCTGCCCGATTTCTTTTCCGCTCTCCATTCGTATCACCCGGTCCGCATAGGAAGAAAGCTTTTCATTATGCGTTACCATGACTAAGGTTGCTCCTTCTTTTTTCACCGCATCGATCAGGCAGGACATCACCTGCTCGCCGGTATCCTTATCCAGATTACCCGTCGGCTCGTCCGCAAAAATGACCTTCGGATGATTGATCAATGCCCTTACAATCGCTGCGCGCTGCTGCTGTCCGCCGGAGAGCTGGTTCGGAAATTTATCAAGCTGTTGTTTGATGCCAAGGCTTTCGCTCAATGCTTCCACATCTTTTCGCTGCACCCGCTTGTTATCCAAAAGGAGCGGCGCGATGATATTCTCATAAATGGTCAAAAGCGGAAGAAGATTATATGCCTGGAATATAAATCCGAATTTCTGTCTGCGCAGCTTCGACATCTCCGCATCCTTAAAATTCGTGTACGGCTTTCCCTCTAACAGAATTTCCCCAGAGGTCAGGATATCCAGTCCGCCCATGATATTGAGCAGGGTACTTTTTCCTGAACCGCTCTCTCCCAGAATGACAATAATTTCTCCCTGCTGCACCGCAAGGCTCAGTTCATCCAGCGCACGCACGGTAATCTCTCCAGTTGTATATTCTTTTACTGCTTTTTTCAATTCAATTAAGCTCATCTTATTCCTCCCTGATTTCTGCAATGATTTCATTTGTTTTCTTAAATTTCAGTCCTGACATGACTAAGAAATACACAAGCGTTATGGAAACGATTCCGACTCCGAAATAACCTGTCATGATCCCTTTCACATTCACAGTTTCCATCAAATTGCACATGTACCACTGGAGCGGAAGAGAGACAAGGATAGCGATCATATAGGAAGCAAAAAGCATGAGCAGTACTTCCATGCTGATCGTTCTCTTTAACCGTTTTAAGGTCATGCCCAACGCTCTCCATATCCCGTGTTCCTTCCGCCTGAGGATCAGGTTTGCTTTCATGATAATCATCATATTGAGGACCGCTGTTACTGCCGTGGCGGTCACGATCAGGGCGGCAATGTATAGGATCACCAGCGTGTCCGTGATCCTCTTCTCCATACCGACCTCGTACGACCCGCATATCGCATACTTATTATCCGCAAAGATTGCCACAATCTCAGCAAACGTCTTTTCGTTGGCATTAGAATTGCATTTTATCATCACGTCCGTATAGCTATAATCACCATAAATTTCCAAGGCGGCCCGCTCGGACAAAATAACCGTGACTGCTTCTCCGTTTCCGTTTTCTTTATAATCCGGTATATAATCCGTATGCAACACGGCGCTGACATCCAGCATGCCTTCTTCCCCGTTGCCCAGTCTGTACGCAATGGTGCCTGTCTCCTCTATCTCATCAAGGAGTTGCTGTTCCTCTTCTCCGTATGTTCCCGTTATCACACAAACAGCATCCACTCCCGCTTCCCAAAGTTCCGCTTTCCCGTTTTGTTCCAACAGCCATTGAAACAACGCGTCATCATAAATGATCTCATGAATCACATTCCCGTTTTGTTGATGCATGGTTGCGCCCGGCGCAAGTGTTGAACCGATCGCATATACTTCCCCTACACCTTCCACACCCCGCACTTCTTCTATTTCCGGAATAGAGAGTTCTACGATAAAATTCCCATCCCACGCATCGATCCATCCTTCACGGAGAATATACACTTCATAATCGGAAAACCTGCTCTTTTTATCCTTCTCCGGCAATTTTACATTGAGCATGGTATTGATGATGACCATCAGGATCACCATGGAGAAGATCATAGAGAGCATCACGATCACGCTCTTGCTCCGTTCCCGTCTGATATTTCTTTCGGCAAATTTCACACAGGACCATTTCTCCATCGTCCGTACTTTTTGAGGCTTGGTAGTGAACCCGTTATATTTACTTGCTTCTATAGGCGTCAGCACGAAAATCTTATGTAGGGATAATCCGAACGCCATGACCAAAGAAAACAGGACAACCGCCGCCGTCAGCAGATAACTGCTCCCAAGCTGTCTGATCTTCACGTGGTCGCCGGTCAGATATAAAAGGATATTTTTTGCAATCACCTGATTCAACATATTTCCGAAGAAAATGCCAATCCCATACCCCAAGATGCAGTAAAACATATTTTCCGCACATATGATCATACCGGTCTGCCGGTAATTCATTCCGATGCAGCGGAGCATTCCCAGTTCTTTTGTGTTTTCGACAATGGCAAGATGCATGCTGTTAAAGATCAGCAGAACCACCGTAACCGCAAGCACGATCGCGAGTGCCCTTAATGCATTCCCGACTTCAGACTGCAGTCGATATTCCTCAATATTTTCCGTTTTAGAATGATTATATCCAAATTTCTCGCCAACTCTTTTTACGGTTTCTCTCTCTTCCTCCGAAGCCTGTCCACTAAATACTTTGCGGGCCGTATCATAATAACTGTCAAGTCCATAAGTCCGGGCAAGAAGTTCCTTGGCTTTATCTTCTAATTCTGATACTTCTTCAGCATCATAAGCATCCACATCGGAATTTACCGTAACGATCAGCGCGTATTCTTCTGTCTCCGGCGTTACCAGCCCCGCTTCATAAAGAAACGAGAGGGAAACGTTCATGAACCCCATTCTCCAATCGCTGCTTAATAAAACCGGGCTGTTCTCCATAATCCCGACAAGCCGGAAACGATAGGTATCTCCCGTCAGACCGCAGACAACTACGACCTCATCCCCGATCCTGCTTCCCAGCATTTCGCAGACGTATTGTTCTAAAACAATCTCATCCGATGACTCGCTCCATCTTCCTTCCTGAAGCCGCAGTCCGGGTTCTTCCAGCCCTTCCTTCGTTCCTGCACATAAATTAAGCTCTATTTTTGTATTCGCTTCCAGTTTCATTTGCTTTTCACGATAGTCGCTCCAAAGGATTCCCGATGCTTCAATCTCTTCTTTATCTAGTTTCTCATTTAGCCAATCCGCCTGCTCTTTTGTCAAACCCTCTATATGAAAATCATATCGGTTCGTTCCCATTGCCTGTTCCTTATACTTGTTGTTAATACTGTCCCCCATCTGGATCATGCAGAACATCATGGTCACCGAGCAGGCAATGCCTAAAATGATCATGTAACTGCGTCTGATATGGTGTTTGATCATCATTTTTGCAAAAACAGGCATGATAACCTCCCCTAATAAAAAACAATCGTTCCAAACCCTTAGGACTTGGAAACGGGATGCTTTTCTTCGTTCTCCTTTTCCATCTTTTTCCGTACCTGACGGTTCACCCGAAGCAGCGCAAGCAACGGCTGCAAAAAATAATTGATTTCATCGCCGAGCAGCAGGATATACATACAAAAATACAGCCAGAGCATGACGATCACGATCGTCGTCAGGCTTCCGTACATATCAAAAGCGCCGTAATGCTCCACATATAACGAAAACGCCCATGAAAATATCGTCCAGCCCAAGCTTGCAAAAATGGCACCCGGCATCTTATTAAAAATTTTGTTTTTTCTATTCGGAATAAGCGCATACATCAGCGCAAATACAAGCGCCAGCGCGACAATGACGACAGCATAGCGAAACGGCATTAAAATGACTGCCATATACCGGACGTTCGGCAGATGAGAAAAAAAATTGTTGATGATCGTGTTGCCGAACACGATCACAATCAGTGAAAAAACGATGAGCACGAGCAGAATGACCGTATAAATACAGGACCAAAAGCGCAATACAAAATAATTGCGCGTCTCAATGACCTCCTGCACAGCATTTAAGCCCCTGAGTAGCGCAAGGATTCCCTTTGCCGCAGACCAGACGACAAATACGGCGGAAATGGAAATGATCGTCGCCGACTGGTCATACAGCTCGCCGATCACGCTGACCGCCAGCGGATCAATACTTGACGGAAGTAAATCCGTCACTACCCTAAGCAGATCCGCCTCGGATATATGGGTATACGGCAGCACCGAACACAGAAGCATTAGGATCGGAAAAATGGAAAGAAACATAAAGAACGCCGCAGATGCCGCGTGCGCGCCCACATCATCCCGTTTCATTTTTCCCATAAACACCTTGATAAAGCGAATCATTTTTCTCTCCGTATCATCCATGTGATCAGTTATTTTGGTGCCTTCCATTCGGTTCCTATGTAATAATAGTCCAGAATATCCCGATAGCCCACACCTAACGCGGCAAGCGTATCCGCTCCGTTCTGCGACATGCCAACGCCATGTCCGTAGCCACCGCCTATTATAGAATACCCTATTAATTCCTCTTTGTCCAGCAAAGGGGTTAAAATGAGATAGGCGCTCGGCAGGATCGTCCTCATGACGGCCGTGCTTCCATCCTGCCTTGTCACAGTCGTATCCCCGTCGCAGAGCAGATAGCGGACATTATATTCTCCGTAAATGCGGTAGCTGCAATTCTCACCCTCGATCAAAAGACATGTCGCACAGCCGGACGGACTTCTCGCGTCAATCGATAACATCCGGATGCGTCCTAACTGTGGAAGTTCATCCATCTGCAGCGGTTCCGTATGCGTTCCCACAAGCTCTACGCTCTCCTGCTTGACCTGATAACGCTCCATTAACCTTTCATATAGAGTGTCCGCATTCACACCGGAAATCTGACAACTCCACCGATACCACGGATAAGCACGCTCCACATCCTCGTGCTCTGCTGCCAGGTATGCCGCAAACTCCGTGTCGTCCGTTAGCTGCAATGCCTCATGAGCCGCATTATGACTGCGGCTTTGCAGATAAGGATACTCCTCGGCCGCAAAGCCCTGCCACACACTCATATCACTTCCGATCCCGCACGAAGTAGAATAATAATAGGTGCTGACCGGGCGCTGCTGAAACAACAGAATCTCCCCCCTTGTCTGCTCCACAGCCGCCGTCGTATTCTCATGCTCCTCCAGATTTCCATACATCTGACAGGAAGTACTGTCATCCAGATGCGCGTCAAAATCCGGATAGCGCGGGTTTTCCATGACCGCACACGCATAAGTCCGCGCACAGACAGCCTGCGCTTTCAGCGCCTCCGCATGATAGGAAGCGGGCATTTCGCTCGGCAGAACATTGTATAGATATTCCTCCAGGGAAAGCTCATTGACCAATACGAGCTGATCATCCCTCACATAGAGATACAGACACCCTCGATAGGACGGCGTCCCGCATGCCCGGCTGATCGAGGAAATCTTTATCTGCCCACTGTCCTGCGCGCTTCCCTCCGTTCCCGTCTCTGCTTCGTGCGGTTTCAGCGCATAACGTTCCCCTTCTCTCTCCAATAAAAATCCTTCCTGTAAAAGCTGTTCCCTCATTTCGTCAAAGTTCTCGCGAAGCATCGCGGGCGTGATCGTAATCTCATCCGCGTGCCCCTTTATCACAAGCTGATCGTGATAAACAGAAGAAAAATCGCTGTTCATGAGCAGAACGCGTACCGTTTCCGGCACCTCATAAGGAATCTGTACCTGTCCGCTTAACTCCTTCATCCCGCCCGCCCGATTTTCCTGTCCATCCCCCGCCTCTTTTTCCTGCCCTTCATCATCCGCGCTGTCCCCCGACCGATCCCCCACCAACACATAAAACGGCGGTTTATGATTGGCATAGCTCCATAAAATCATCCCGCCGCATAATAGTGCTATAAGAAGCAGACAGGGAAACAGCATACTCCCTATGTACCCGTGCCCCGGTCTCATGCTGCGCCGTCCGTCCCCACCGGACGACTGACGCATTATCCTGCTTAACGCCTCTCTCCTGTCCGCATCATTTTGCATCCCCATGTCATTCCCTCTTTACCCGTCCGATATTCACAGCAAAAGAAAAAGCAGCCATGTATTGGCTGCTTTTTCTTTTGTATCCATGACAATAGAAAGTGCGCTCAGCGTACTTTCTATTGTTTGCCGAAATGCCGGTTCCTATCTTTTGACTCCTAGCAAACGCCAGGTGGGTAACCGCAATCATAACTTCTGCCTTCCCCTGCATAGATTTACATCCGGAGGCCTGGCATCCATCAGACAATATAGGAATCCCTTTTCAAGTAACTGTAGGTTCAAAATAATAGGAATGATCGAGCATTTCAGGTTATTCTTATTATACGCAAAATTGCGTGTCAAATCAACTGAAAATTACAAATTTATATTACAATTTATGTATTTTCCCCATTAAATTTATATATTTCCCTTATTCAGACTGTAAATTGTCTCCGTAACCTTGTTTAAGGAGGAAGTAATCTCCACACTCGCCTCAGACATTCCCTGCGCAAGCTTCTGTACCTCGTTTGCAACGACCGCAAAGCCCTTGCCCGCATCCCCCGCTCTTGCCGCCTCTATGGACGCATTCAAGGCTAAGATCCGCTGTTTGCTGCTAAAGCCGACAATCCGCTTCGTGCTCTCGTTCGCAATGTCAATCTCGCTGACCGCATCATTGATTCCGTCTTTGAGTTCCTCCAAAAGCTTCATGTTCACCTTTGTTACATAACTGGTGCGCACAAACATATTGATCACATCGCCTAAAAGATTCGCCGCCGCCTCGATCTGATCCCTCGACCGCACATTGACCTTGCGGAGCGCATCAATATAAACATCCTCATCAATACCAAGCTCTCTTGCCGTGCGGCGAAACTTATCTTCATCAGGATCTTCGGGAAGAACCTGTCCACCAATCACACTACCTAATACAGTACCGTCTTCTAACGTGATCGGAATTCCAAAGTCAACCAGCCCCGCATGACAGGAGTACACGCCCTTACCTTCCCTGTCACACTTTTCACATCTACGGCATCCCTCGTCGCTTCCGCGTGTCAGCTTGATGCAAAAATCCGTGAAATTATAGCATTCACTGATATACTGTCCATCATCTCCGACCGCCACAGTCGCAAGCCCCGTACTCATTGCCCAGTTATACATAATTTCCTCAAATCGTTTCATATCGCAAAAATCCTGAATCTTTAACATTGTGTCGTGCTCCCTTCCCCCATCTGTCTTTTCGCGGCGTTCTTCTGTCCCGCATATCACAAATACTCTTACGCTAAGTATACCATACATTCCTTATAAAAGACAATCCTGTTATGAAGAATTCTCTGCTAATTCTGCACGAACTATACTCCCTCGATTATGGCAAAGCGCCTTGTATCCGATTACCGCTTATGATACAATGAGCGTTAGCGAGAAGAATGCGTTTACGCATTCGGCGAGCGGCGAATGTACAATGAACGTTAGCGAGAAGAATGCGCATAAATGAAACGTTAGGAGGGATTTGTCAATGAACAGCGATATGACGGTGCCATGCGATCAAGGTTTTATCAATATCCGCGTCGGCGCGATCATCCTGAAAGACGGAAAATTTTTAATGGTCGGAAATGAAAAAAGCGATTACCTCTATTCTGTCGGCGGACGTGTCAAGTTCGGAGAAACAGCTCAGGAAGCAGTCGTTCGGGAAGTTTTTGAAGAAACCGGCGTCAAAATGGAAATTGACCGTCTCGGATTTATTCATGAAAATTATTTTCTCGGGGACTCTCCCGCGAAAGCAGGAAAACTGATCTATGAAATCTCCTTCTTCTTTTACATGAAGGTTCCCGAAGCTTTTTCCCCGGTCAGCGACAGCTTTACGGAGGATGACAGTAAAGAATATCTGACATGGATCTCACCGGACGAAAAAAGGCTATTTTATCCCGAATTCTTCCGAACGGAATTGCTTCATCCGACAAACAGTGTACGGCATTTTTTGACGGATGAACGCTGATTTCCAGGCATTTCAAGCTTCGAATACCCTCCCCCTGCATAGCAGGGGGCATTTTTCACTGTAACAAAAGAGTGCTTCGCACTCTTTCAGAGAATCGCCATGCGATTCCCCCGGTGCAGAGAAATCTCCTATGATACAAAAGGACAGCATGCAATTTCTGCATGCTGTCCTCTTTATTCTGTTATGCTCCAGCGCACAACAACATCCGATCTTAGAGCGTCTCGATCTCTTTTACAAGCTTCTCGAGTGCTTCAAGCGCCTCGTCAGGAAGCTTGTCGAAACCGCCGGCCTTCTCGCCGAAATCCTTTACGGACTTCACGCGGGTCTCCATTGCGCTCTTTAACTGTGCAACATAATCCTTATCCTGAAGATTCGGAGTGAAATCGCCCGTCTTGCCGAACCAGTCGTTCATGATCTCGATGTCCTCAAACGGTCCCCACTTCTCGAATTTTGCCTTGCCCTCAACGATGGTCTCAAGGATGCCGAGCGTATCCTCTTTCTGGCACTTTTTACCCATGAAATCACCGGTATTAATGATGTAGCATGCAACATTCTTCTCCTCAACCAGCTTCTTGAACTTCGTATAGTCGTTCACGAGCGGATAGGTTCTGAACGGATTTGCATACGGTACGATACGAATTGCATTCAAGTCCGTACCTGCAGCAACACGCTCTGCGGTAGAAGTCTTTGTTGCAAGCGTTGCGCCCATAACGGAAGCAAGCGCCGCACCTTTCAGCTTTACAACAGGCGGGATAGTCGGGTCTTTCATGATCCAGAAGATTGCATTAACAGGGCTGTCAATCTTATCCACGCGGTTCGGAGACCATAATTTGGACTTGATCGCACGACCATTACCGTTTCTGATATCCTCGGTAACAAGCTGGATCTTGCCATCCTCATCCATCGTCGCGGAGCAGTTCTGTGCCGTTAATAAGTATTTGTTATCCGGGCAGCCTGTCGGATAATCTGCTGTCTTATCAAAATAAGTAGGCTCCAAAGCGATCGATGCACAGGTGTCCGAATTGATGATGAACGCATCGTCATGAAGTACCTTGATCGCAGGATACTTGTCGCCATGTTTCGCATGTGTCAGTGTAGACTTACCGGATCCGGACAAGCCGTATACGGAAGCAACGAACTTAGAACCGTCAGCAAGCGTGTACTCCTTCTGTCCACCGTGGCAGGATGCATAGCCGTTTCTGTTTGCAAGCGCCCATGCCATCGTCAGCGTGCCCTTCTTATGCTCGCCGAAGTACTTCATACCAAGAATGCATGCGCAGTTCTCGTCCGTATCGAAGTAGCACAGCGTAAGCGGATCGCTCAGGCAGCTGTAATCTACGTCAGGACGCTCCTGCGGAGTCCACTGAGGATCGGAGAAGATATAAATATCCGGCTCTTTACCGCCGCCGACCGGCTGGGACTCTTTATACATTTTTACATACTCATCGGACATATACTGGAAGTTCAGCATCCAGTTATAAAGCAGATTCTCCTCGCCTTCGGGAATCAGCAGATGAGCCTTTACCATAAACTCCGGATCCAGACCTACGAATACCTGCGCATGATACATAGTCTTCCAACGTGTCTCATAGATCGCATCCATAGCAACCTTATCCAGTTTTGCTGCATCTACACCGGCCTGACCTTTGATACGGCGTGCTGCTGCGTAACGTCCGGTTACGGCTCCGTCGTTAAAAAGAAGAACCTTTGCATCGCTCTCGAGACCGAATTCCTCGCCTCTGTATACCGGCATATCGGTCACGATGGTTCCCGGGGAATTCTTTGCAAGCTCATAAGCCTCCTTTAAGGTGTTGACTTTCACTACATTATTGCCGTAAAAAGCGGCTTCAATGATAGAGCGTGTCTTGGAAAAGCCGGGCTTTCCTGCGCCTATCTCATTGATAGGATAATAAGCTTTTGTTGACATGTTTGTCCTCCTTTGATATTGAATTTGCTTTACGCTAAGCCCAATTATCGCATAAAAAAAAGGGAAAATCAATCATTTTCCGAACAAATTCCGGGCTACTTTCTTAAATGTTTCTAAAACCGCGATATTTTTATTGAACAGGAACCCAAAAACATGGTATTATGTTAATTACAATGGTATGAATCCTATTCGACTTCTGAACGGGAAGCGTGCTTTTCCGACGATTCTTCGTCATCCATGCTTCCGGTTTTTCGTGGTATTTCCCACAACCGTTTTAGAAAGGTGGTACAACAATGGAAGAACAAAAATTTTCTGAGATTACACCGGATTTATTGCGCCTTTCGGAGCTTTCCAAAGCCGCGGGTCAGATTGATACGGAGCTTTTTACAAAATATGACGTCAAAAGAGGACTGCGCGATATCAACGGAAAAGGTGTGCTTGCCGGTCTGACAAACATCTCCGACGTGCGCGCAACGAAAATCGTGGACGGCGTTTCCGTTCCGGCTCCCGGCGAGCTGTTCTACCGCGGCTATAATATCAAGGAGCTTGTAAAGGGCTTTACTTCCGAGAACCGCTTCGGCTTTGAGGAAGTAACGTATCTTCTTCTTTTCGGCAAACTGCCGACGCCCAATGAGCTGTCTTCTTTTTGCTCAATGCTCTCGGAATACCGCACGCTGCCGACCGGCTTTGTCCGGGATATTATCATGAAGGCGCCGAGCCGTGATATGATGAACACCTTAGCGCGCAGCATTCTGACGCTGTATTCCTATGACGACCGCGCAGACGATACCTCTCTGCCGAACGTCCTCCGTCAGTGCCTGCAGCTCATCAGCCTGTTTCCGCTTTTATCCATATACGGCTATCAGGCGTACAGCCATTATCATGACGGGAACAGTCTTTATATCCACCGCCCTGATCCCGAACTGTCCGCGGCAGAAAATATTCTGCGCGTCTTAAGACCGGACAGCAGCTATACGCCGCTTGAGGCAAGGCTGTTAGACATCGCTCTCGTGCTGCATATGGAACACGGCGGCGGTAACAACTCAACGTTTACCACGCACGTTGTGTCCTCCTCGCTGACCGACACCTATTCGGTCATGGCGGCGGCGATCGGCTCGCTCAAGGGTCCGAGGCACGGCGGCGCAAACATCAAAGTCGTCAAAATGTTTGCCGATATGAAGCAAAATGTAAACGACTGGGCGGACGAAGATGAAATTTCCGCTTATTTAAGAAAGCTGTTACATAAAGACGCATTCGACCACTCCGGATTGATCTACGGCCTCGGTCATGCCGTGTATTCCAAATCCGATCCCCGTGCCGAAATCTTAGGTGAGTTCGCAAAAAAACTTGCCGGAGAAAAGGGCATGCAGAAGGAATTCGGTCTCTACTGCGCCGTGGAGCGGCTTGCGCCGAAGATCATTGCCGAGGAGCGTCAGATTTACAAGGGCGTCAGCATCAATGTGGACTTCTATTCTGGTTTCGTTTACAACATGCTGAATCTCCCGCCGGAGCTGTTCACACCGATGTTCGCGATCGGACGTATCTCCGGCTGGAGCGCACATCTTTTAGAGGAGCTTGCCAATAACGGAAAAATCATCCGTCCCGCATACAAGGCGATTGGACCGGAGCAGGACTATGTTCCGATGGAGCGGCGCTAAAAAAGAACGCGCAGCGTTCTTTCGAAGAATTTGCGAATGCAAATTCTTC
>CAZZNE010000003.1:0-139933 GCA_964655525.1 uncultured Clostridium sp. | reverse complement strand
GGACTTCCTATACGCTAAAAAAGAACGCGCAGCGTTCTTTCGAAGAATTTGCGAATGCAAATTCTTCGGGATTGTGGGACTTCCTATACGCTAAAAAAGAACGCGCAGCGTTCTTTCGAAGAATTTGCGAACGCAAATTCTTCGGGATTGTGAGACTTCCTATACGCTAAAAAAGAACGCGCAGCGTTCTTTCGAAGAAGTTTCTTGTAAAGAAAAGGGTCTGCCGAACAAAAATTCGGCAGACCCTTTTGAATTATATTTTTTCGATTTACATGAGTCCGAGAATCTCCGTAACGACCGCTTTCATATCCTCCTTTTCGCAGACTCTGTCATGTCTGACCGGTGCGGTACGAATTTCCTCGATCGCCTCTGGTATCTTCACACCGCCAAGCTCCGATAAGGTATCCGCCAGCGCAAGATCCTCCTGCGCAGCATATTTCTCATCAATTGCCCGCATCACGGCTTTCGTAAACTTAAACGGACTTGCCGTGGACGCGATCACCGTCTTTGTGCGATCGTTCGTCTCCGCCTTATATTTCTCATATACCTTCGCGGCAACCGCCGTGTGGGTATCAATGATATAACCCGTCTTCCGGTACAGCGAGGCGATCATCTGCGCCGTCTCTTCCTCGGACGCATAATTGCCATAGAAATCCGCAAGCTGCTCCTCCATTTCGGACGTCAGCTGATAGCTTCCTTTTTCGGATAACTGTTTCATCAGCGCCGCGTTTTTGTCCGCATCCTCTCCCGCAATGCGATAGATCAACCGCTCTAAATTGCTGGAGATCAAAATATCCATGGACGGGGAACTGGTCAGCACAAATTCACGGTTTTTATCATAGGTCCCCGTTTTAAAGAAATCATATAACACTTTATTCTCATTGGATGCGCAAATAAGCTTTGCAATCGGCAGTCCCATATTTTTCGCATAAAATGCCGCTAAGATATTTCCGAAATTGCCCGTCGGAACGACCACATTGATCGGCTCGCCCTCCTTTACGGCTCCCTGCGCACAAAGTCTGGCGTACGCATAGACATAGTACACGATCTGCGGAACCAGCCTTCCGATATTGATCGAATTTGCCGATGAGAACTGAAAGCCTTTCTCATCCATCAGCGCCGCAAGCTCCTTATCGGAAAAGAGCGTTTTCACGCCGGTCTGCGCGTCGTCAAAATTGCCGTGAATGCCCACAACATAGGTGTTATCGCCCTTCTGTGTCACCATCTGCTTTTCCTGCACAGGACTGACGCCGTTCTTCGGATAAAAAACAATAATCCTCGTACCCTTAACGTCAGCAAAGCCCGCAAGCGCCGCTTTTCCGGTATCACCCGAAGTTGCGGTCAGAATCACGATCTCATTTGTCACCTGATTTTTTCTCGCGGCAGTCAACATAAAGTGCGGCAGAATGGAAAGCGCCATATCCTTAAACGCGATGGTCTTTCCGTGAAACAACTCTAAATAATACGCGCCGTCCGCTTCCTTTAACGGAGCGATCTGCTCCGTATCAAATTTGGAATCGTAGGCACTGGCAATGCAGTTTTTTAACTCCTCCTCGGTAAAGTCCGTCAAAAACAGCTTCATCACCTCGTAGGCAGTCTCCTGATAGTTCATGCCGGATAGCTGATCCATTGTCAATGTAAGCTTCGGAATCCGATCCGGAACAAACAGCCCGCCGTCCTTTGCAAGTCCTTTCAAAATCGCCATCGACGCCGGCACCGGCTCGGATTTGCCTCTTGTACTTCTGTATAAAACTTCCATTTCGTTTCTCCTATCTTTCCTCACCATAACAGGAATCCTCATCGTGAAATCCATGCCTAGTGTAGCACAAAAGAGAGTCCGGCACAATGTTCTATTTTCAAAAAGTATCAGGATGTGAAAAACTCATGTCCCCCGTAGCTGAATAATTTCGTCAGGCATTCGTCGAACCAGCGCATCTGACTGCTCCCCGCATAGCGCCGCGCCGCAAAAAACAGCGCGCCTTCGGAATAGTCCTCGCCTGCCAGCGCCCGGTTGACCGCCTCTCTGGTATCCTCCGTTACGACTACCTTATAATAGCTTCCGCTTGCAACCGGAGAAAACTGCGCCTTTCCGCCCGCCCGCTGAAATACAACGTCATACACATTGTTCGGAAAACGTTCGTCCACTACGCGATTCAATACCACATTGGCGACAAGGATCTTACCCTTTGTATCCTCGTTTCCCGCCTCCGCCTGCACAATGCGAAGGAGCGCCTCGTAATCCTCCGCCGACACGATAATGCCCCAGCCCCCGGTCTGCACATCCGCGCCGTCCTCCGATTCCGACGCTGTCTCTGTGTGCGCTTCTGCAGGTTCTGCTGCACCTGTATCCGCATTTGCCTGCGGCTGCACCTCCATGTTCTCTCCTGCCTGTCCTGCTGCTCCTGCATTTGCCTGCGGCTGCGCCTCCATGTCCTCTCCTGCGGGATCTGTTGCACCTGTATCCGTATTTGCCTGCAGCTGTGCCTCCGTGTCCTCCTCTGCCTGTCCTGCTGCTCCCACACCTCCTTCGGTCTGTTCTCCTTCCTCCGCCCCGACAACCGTACTGTCAGTCATTCCTGCAATTCCGGCATTGCCGACTGACCGCAGCGTTCCGCCGCCATGTTCTTCCTCAAACGCAAGCAGCTCCATCTCTATCACTCGTTGCTCTGACGCCGTATAAGGAACATAACGCTTGTCCGCTTTCCCGGCAGTCCACGCAACCCCCGTTTCCTCACGCAGAAAATCTCCGGTCTGACAGCATGACACGCCATAGGATACACCGCCGCACACGCCGAGCACCATCACGCTCAGCAGAAAATAGATCACATATTTTTGTTCTGTCCATCTTTTATTCATACTTAAATTGTATTCTGCCTGTCCAAATGATATACTTAAAAAAATGTTTTTTTCACAAAGGAGTAGACAATGTCCACAAGGAAAGGCGTTTTTCCGGCAAAAAAAAAGGACGGCAGCGTCTATTATCGCGCTTCCGTCACTCATCATCAAAAGCATATTTCACTTGGGAGTTTTGAAACAGAACAGTCCGCGGGCGACGCATACTGCGAAGCGCGCGCCCTGCTGTCCACTCCTTCTCTTTGTTTTTGCACGGATCATCAGCCCCGCGCGCTCTCGTTTGAAAAGTATGTCACGCTCATGAATTTCCGTGACAATCATTATTATTTCGGCAATCCGATCTATGCCTATCCGCGCTATTTTCTGTATTTCTGGTCGCGCGAGATCGTATTCAAATTCGATACGGACGATCTGTTCTACTACGCCTCCCACAAGATCATGAAGCGCGGCGGTCATTATTTTGTTGCCGATTACGGTATGCAGGTGAGCTTATGCAGCCGCTATGGCATCCGGCCTTATGCCGTCGCAGGGCGCGATTACCGCTTTATCAACGGGGATCCCTATGATTTCCGCTATGAGAATATCCATATCATTAACCGCTATCACGGCGTACGGCTCATCCAGAAATCAGGTCACGCCATGTATCGGGCGGTGATCCATATCCGCAGCAATTATGTCATCGGCGTTTTCCGTACGGAAACGGAAGCCGCCATCGCTTATAATAAGGCTGCGGATATTCTCACGAAAAACGGGTTTACACATAATTTTATTCAGAATTATATTGATAATGTCACTCCCGCAGAATACGCCGCGATTTATGCGTCTATAAAGATCCCAGAAAAACTGGAGCGTCTCACTCCGCCCCCATCATGATCTCCTTGATGGAAATGCGTTTCATTTTTTCGGAATAACCATACATCATGATTTCATATAAAACAAAAAAGCACACGAGCGAGAGGAGCATCCGCGGCACCGAAAACTGATAGGCAGGCATGCCTTCCATATCCCGAAATACAATATCGACCATGATGCGCAGCAACCCATACTGATATGCTGTGCCGATCGCAAAGCCGATATACGCCGCGGGACGGTATACGCCGAGCAGCGCATGGCAGCACGCTCTTTGTGAATACCCGAATGCACGCATCATTGCAATCGTTTTCACATTGCCACGCACAACAGTCGTCACCGCCAAAAACAGCGTTGTTACCGCTAAGACAAGGCCGATCACCATGATCATGGCTCCCATCATTTCACTTGCCAGTTCCTTCATGCTGAATGACATCTGTGTCATTGCCGAAAAGCAGAAGGACGAAAATACGATAAAGAATAACAGAATTTTCTTTTCCCACAGGGCCGCCCTTTTGAGCTCCCGCAGGAAGCTGCTCTGCTCTTTTCTATCCGAAGCATCCTGTTCTCCGGCGACGGCTCTCCCCGCTTTCCCATCCGGCATGCTGTCCTCTTTGAGCAGGCGAAGCGGCGGCACTTTTAGGCGGATGCGCGCATACACGATGGCGAGCGCCGAAAAAAGCGCTGTCGGCAGGAGCACCGTCCACAAAATGAGTATCGGATGATAACGCACGGCAAGATTGGGCAAAAGCGCATCCTTATTCTGCACGCGGTAGAGCGCGGGCATCATCAGATACGCGGTCACAACGCCAAGCCCCGCTCCTGTCAAAACACTGCTTCCGAATGCCCAAAAGCTTGCTGCAATGCGCCAGTTTCCATAGCCGAGCGCCTTTAAGATGCCAAGCTCTTTTTTATGGGTGTCAATATAATGCTTGATATAAAAACACAGGGTGACAACTGACGTCAGGAGCAGGCAGCCTCCCGTGATCAGACAGACGATCACCGAATTCGCCTTCTGTGCCTTATAAACGATCATTTCCTGTTCCGTCACGAGAAGATCCGCGATCGTCAAAAGATCGATTCTGTAATTCAGAAACAGCGTACAGACAAGGACGGCGCAATAAACGATCACCGAAATTCCAACCAGTTTTACCGCATCTTTCATTCCTACGATCATACGCTCACCATCCGATCTCATAGGCGCTTTTTTGCGTCCCGTTCGTGCGTGTTTCCGCAATCTGTCCGCTGTTCATCACAACGACCCTGTGCGCCATCTCCGCTATGTTCTGGTTATGTGTCACCATCACGATCGTAAAACCGTAGGTTTCATACAGACGGCAGATATAATCCAGCGCGCTCCTGCCGGTCTGTTCGTCAAGCGCTCCCGTCGGCTCATCCAGAAAGAGCACGTTGGGCTTTTTCGCAAGCGCCCTGGCGATCGACACTCTCTGCTGCTCACCGCCTGATAACTGATTCGGATATTTATTACGTTTTTCTTTTAATCCGACCGCCTCGATCATCTCGGCATACGCTGCATTATCCGCCAAGTCGGCGCCCATTTTTACATTTTTATCCACGGTCATATTCGGCAGCAGATAATATTGCTGAAAAATAAATCCGACGTTTTCTTTTCGAAATGTTGTCAATTGATCATCGGAAAGCCGGGTGATGTCCCGCCCGTCATAACAGATGCTCCCCCCATCGGGTTTTTCCAACCCCGACATGACATGTAAAAGTGTGGATTTTCCGGAACCGGACGCGCCTAATATCACCACAAAATCATGCTCCTCAATGGTAAGATTGATTCCTTTTAACACCTGTGTGCAGCTTTCCCCGCTTCCGTACGTTTTTGTGATATTCTGCAATTCAATCATTTCTTTCCTCTCCTTTATAACTTTGTGCCCCTTTGATTTCCTTGAGCAGACCGGTAAAAATATCCGTCATCATGCCGCCGATCTGCTCCAGCGTAAAACAGCACATTTTTGTCGCAAAAAGGGTCGCGATCCCATGCGTATAAATCCACAAATGCTGATAAAGCCTCTGTGCCTGTGCATCGGAAAGCCCGTATCCATCCACGATGGATAACAAAATATCTGCATAATTCTCGTCGATCATCGGAAGAATACCATTGATATTCGGTTGTTTTTCCTGCTCTTTCATAAATAACAATCCAAACAGCTTCGGCTCTTCCGCAGCAAACCGGATATACTGCTCCCCCACACCCTTAAAACGCGGTTTGTCCGTTACTGCCAACCCTTTTTGAACACGACGATTATAGCACTCCCGCGCCGCTTTCCTCACCTCGTCCTGTACCTCCTCCATGCTCTGGAACACGGTAAAGATCGGGCGCGGCGAACTGCCGAGCCGCTTAGCGAGCGCCCTTGCGGTCAACGCGTCAAAGCCCTCCTCCTTCACAAGGTTCAGCGCGGCTTCAATGATCTCTTCTCTTTCAAATTTTGCCTTGGGCGGCATGGTGATCCTCCTTTTTTACGCCAATTGGACATGTGACGTTTTCAAAATGCATTACGCGCAAGCATACGGGAAACGTGCCATTCTATCTAAAACATTTGTTCTGCAACATTTGTTTTAGATTGTAGCATAAAAAATAACACGGTTCAAGTGTTATTTTTTATGCTGCGGAGCAGTGATTAAATTTTCAGTTTTTTATTCGCCAATACGATGTACCATTTCTGCCTAAGAGCCGTTCACTGACCATGTCACGGCGGATGGTACAAAAATCATCATAGAAATCGGCAATCACAATGTTTACTTCCCGCTCGGAATACATTCTGTCAAAATCAAATGCTTCGGCGATCACTTCTAAGACAATGCGTTCCTTTTTAAGCTGGGTGGGAATGGATTTTAATTTCCCATATTCAAAAAAGGCATCTATTACCCTTTGGCGGTAATCCGCATCCCGCTGCGCCTGTTTTTGTGCCTCGTCAGATTCTTGCTGCAGTATCTCCAATATGCTGGTCTGAAATATGTCTTTGTTCAGGGAATACATCATATAATACTGATTTTTGTATGCAGTCACAGCGCCGGCATCTGATAATTTTTTCAGATGGAAGGAAATGGTAGGCGCAGTAAGGTTCAAGCGCTCTGCCAATCTCTCAACATACATATCCTCGACAGCAAGGGATTTCAATATTTGCAGCCGTGACTTATCTGCCAGACACTTAAATAGGCTGATTGCTTCTGCTTCTGTCATATCGTTTCCTCCCAAATTTGCATACACATATCCTTAATTTCCCGAATAGTGTCGAGCTTTATGCTTTCAATGTGCATTTTTTCAACATCCCCATGCTGTTTGGCCTTTTCATAGGAAGTCATCCAGCTCGTCGGGATCTGCTCCGCTTTTTGCAAGAAAAAACGCTTCTTCTCTAAATCGTCCTTTCCACAGACCCTTTCCGCAACCGAGAGAATCGTCTTGAAAATCTCATAGATGTTCGCACGGATTTTTTCATCATTTCCTTCATCCATGCGGTCATCCTCTGCAAGCAGCTTACTGCGTTGTTTACAGGCTTCGATCTGTCCATCCAGATAGGACTCAAATTTTCGTTGTTGTTCGTTCATATCGTTGCCCTCCGGTTATAAGACGATTGTTCCATGACCGACAAAATCAATGTGATCCGAAGCCGCGTTTGTCCCGCCGAACATATGATTTGCGCCAACTGCAATGTGAAGCCAAAGCAGCTTTCTTTTGCCGCAAGGAAGATATCCCGATTTACAGAACGGGATTGCTGCAGCAATACGGGTGTCGCTCCCAGCTCCGCCACGGCTATTATGAAATTATTTGCAATCTCCTTGTCAGCGTCCTCTCCCCAAAAATGAATGAGGACCATTTCGCCGGCAGATATGCCACTGGCTTTCACAATTCTAGATATCATTTTTCTGTCCATAGTATTTCAAACCTCCATTCCATTTTTTGATTATACTATAGTATTATCAAAATTTCAATTCTATTTTTATATTTATCAAATTAAATTTCAATATAGAATGTGTTACAAGGTATTGCGCAATTTCTTCTCTATCACGAGAAATAAAATCTCTAATAAAAAAAGAGGGGCAAGGCGTTTATGCCTTTTCCCCTCTCGATACGCTACAATCTGATTTTATGCTTCTACAGCCTCCGCTGGGCAACGATGACGGTGTATCCGTCTGTATCACAAGTGACACCCGTTTCCACAAATTGATTTTTATGCCAGAATGCTTCACTTTGCGGATTGCCCTTTACCCAGCCGAGTCTTACCGCTTTATACCGCTGTACGCGAAGGTATTCGCAAAGCTCACTGATGATTGTGCCTCCGACACCTTTTCGCTGTACGGATACATCCGTCATAAAGAAGCCGATAAATGCTGTCCGTGCATCAGGATAACCGTCGATCAAATCCATTACCGCGATCAATCTGTCTCCGTCAAACCAGCCGATATAATGCTTATCCTCCATGTTCTTTTTGGGCGGCAGAGCCTGCATATCTCTGCGTATACTGTCCTTTGTCACAAACGGCGGGCAGTATTCATAATACAAACGGTTCTGCTTACAGAGCGAAAAAATGATCTCCACATCCTCCTCCGTAAGCCGCCGGATATGATATTGATCAGAAAAATTTGTTACCAACATGAAACCCCCGTAACCGTTAAGGCGGCATCTGACTCTAGGATAAAACCAATATTTCCCTGCGCCGCTCCCGCCTCGATCGCAGCATTATAGGATTCGGGCGTGATCGTCAGACTGCTTCCATTTGCCGAAAAGCTGCCACACCAAGACTGGCTGACACTCATATCATGGTCAAACGAAATCTCGCATGTCCATCCATTCACTTTCGCACCCGAGGTATTCGTCAATTCCAGCGTATACTGATCATAATGCTTTCCATCTGTTTCCCATGAATTTGACAGCGATACGGATGCCTGCAGGGAACCCGACGCATCACTTGTCACACCCTGCGCGGAACCGCTGCTGTTTGCGCTGCTTCCGTTATCGGTGCCGGATATCGTTCCGCTTCCGCCATTTGATGGCGTCCCATTCCCACCGTTACTATTTCCGGTCGCGCCATTTTGTGAAGCCGCATTTCCGCCGCTGCTCCCAATGATCGCATGGTCTGCGCCCATCATGTCCACAAACCATTTTCCGCTCTCGCTCAGCTCGTCATAAGTCCATCCGCTTGTCGCTGTCGTGGATGAGCGGAGAAGCGCCGAAGTTTCCGATTTATTTGACAGATTCCAAATACAATAGCTGACGCCGTTTTCATCCATTGTGCTGACCCATTTGTCCGCCTCCGCAGCATTGATCGCACCGTTTCCCGACGCATCGCAGATACCGAATTCAGACACAAATACCGGCAGTCCCGCTGCAATGGCGTTCACCATTTTCTGGCGCAGGCTGTCCCTGTGCGTATCGGCATAAAAATGCAGCGTATACATGATGTTCTCGTAACCCGCGATGGGATTCGCCGCCGCCTGATCGACATCCTGCGACCATGTCGGCGTTCCGACAATGATAATGGCGTCCTCATCCTGCTGCCGGATGACCGGAATGACCTGCTCCGCATAGGTTTTAATCCTCTGCCACGACACACCGCCGTTCGGCTCGTTGCAAATCTCATAGATCACATTGCCATATGACGCGTACCGCTCTGAGGTTTCCCTGAAAAAAGCAATTGCCTGATCGATATAGGTATTCGGATCCCGGTCATTTAACACATGCCAGTCCACGATCACATACAGGCCAAGCTCCGTCGCCGCATCCACACTGTCATAGACCAGCTGCTTTAAATTGTTCCGGTTATTCTCATCGCCTACGCAGTAGCCCCCGTATTCCGCCGTATACATGGCAAGACGCACCACATTGACGCCCCACTCATCACGCATGGTACGAAACGCCGCCTGATTCGCATACTGCGGGAACCAGGAAAGCCCGTGCGTGCTGACGCCGCGCAGCTGATATGACGCTCCATATGTATCCACAAGCTGCGTGCCGTTTACCGAAAGCGCCCCGTGCGCGCCGTACGGTGTTGTTCCCGCCGCCTGCGGCTGCGGCGCGGCTGCCATATCACTCCCCTGCGCTGTCTCATCGTTTTGTCCGCTCTGCGCATTTTCTGTTTCCCGGCTGCCTCCGCTTGGTGTATCTCCCGCCTCCCGGTTTTGCCCGTCCTCCGGAAATTGTCCGTTCCGCACGGTTCCCGTTTCCCATTCCTGCCCGTCCTGTGCGCTCTGTAACTCCGCATTCTGCCCGTTACGTGTGTCTTCTGTTCCCGGACTGTCTTCATCCTGCGGATTCCCACGCTCCGAATCTTGTCCGCTTTGTCCGTCTTCGGTTCTCCCTGCATCATTCTGCGCGTCCTGCGCAGCATTTCCGGCCGCGGTGGTCTGTTCTTTTTTTCCACACGCAGACAAAAAAAGAAGCATCACAAAAATCCATAACAGCCTGCCACAGATTGTTTTGGAAACCGTTCTCTTTTTCATCCTGATCCCCCGACCTAATTCTCCATGCTGCCAACAATTGAAAAATCTTTGATTTTTCAATCTATTGCCCTATTTCAAAAATCCGCTGATGATCTGCTCCTCCGCTTCCTCCTGCGTCAAGCCGAGTGTCATCAGCTTGATGAGCTGCTCTCCTGCGATCTTACCGATCGCCGCCTCATGAATGAGCGCAGCATCCACATGATTTGCCGTCAGTGCGGGAAGCGCCGTTACCGATGCCGCATCCATAATGATCGCATCGCACTCCGTATGCCCTGAGCAGGACGCATTTCCGACAATATTTGCATGAAACTCCTGCTTTGACTGCTCCTTTGCCACAGAACGAGACACCACATCCGCCGTCGAACCGTCGCCGTTTAACTCCACTGCAAAATCACTTCTTGCATATTGCGTTCCATGTGTCATCAGCTTTTCTCTCACGACAAGGGACGCCTCCTGCGCCAGAGAAGCCGCAGTTTTGCGCTGTGTGGAATCGATGCCCTTGATCTGCACCATCTCCAGCTCCATATGCGCGCCTTCCTCCAGCGTGATCTCGGTCGTCGGATTCATGATACGTCCGCCGGTTCCGTCACCCTGCCCGTAATGCTTTTCCACATAGCGCACCCGCGCGTTCCTGCCGACAAAAAAACGATGGATACCGCTGTGCTCCGAAGCCTCTTTTCCTCCGTTATGAATACCGCATCCCGCCACGATCGTAATATCACAATCCTCTCCGATGTAAAAATCATTATATACGGTTTCCTTGATGCCGCTCTCGCTTAACAGCACCGGAATATGCACACTCTCATTTTTTGTACCCGGCTTAATGATGATGTCAATACCGGGCTGGTCTCCCTTTGTGACAATATCAATATTTGCCGTTGTGTTACGTCCGGCAAGGGAACCGTTTGCCCGGATATTATAGGCGCCCGCCGGCACCTCATGCAGATCCGCGACCTGCGCTAACAGCGTCTTCTGTATCTCGTCCATGACCCGTTTCACTCCTTCCCGTGACATCACTCCGATTTCCGTTCCCTGCCCGCCTCTTTTTGTTCCAATACCTGACAGTTTGTTGCCGCGTTCGGCGTATTTAAGAGTTTCGGCAGAATTTCTTCCCGTCTACCGCTCTGCATCACCTGCCCGCCCGCGATCACGACAATCTCGTCCGCGATATTTAAGATCCGCTCCTGATGGGAAATAATAATGATATTTCCGTTTATCTTTTCATACATCCGTTCAAATACCTGAATGAGATTCTGAAAACTCCAAAGATCGATGCCCGCCTCCGGCTCATCAAACACGGAAAGCTCCGTCTGGCGCGCCATGATCATCGCAATCTCAATTCTCTTGCACTCACCGCCGGAAAGAGAGGCGTTGACCTCGCGGGAAATATAATCGCGCGCGCATAATCCGACCTCGGACAAAAACCCGCATGCCTCCGCTGTCGAGAGCTTTTTTCCTGCGGCAAGCGTGATCAGATCCTTGACCGTGATCCCCTTAAACCGTACCGGCTGCTGGAACGCATAGCTGATGCCCGCCTTCGCCCTATCCGTGATCGACGTCCCCGTAATATCCTCTCCGTTGAAAAGAATCGTTCCCTCTGTCGGCGTAATGATACCCGCGATCAGTTTTGCCAGCGTGGATTTTCCGCCGCCGTTTGGTCCCGTGATCGCGGTAAACCGCTTATCAAACACAAAATTGATATGGCTCAATATTTCTTTGTTGTCCCCCTTATCACCTTCCACCTCATAGGAGACATTTCTTAATTCCAGCATTTATGTGTACTCCTTCCAACATCGTTTCCCTATATGAATTACCGCTTCAATTTGTGCCGTAATCCTGAAAGCTGATACAAAGCTCGGCATCCCCCGCGATCCCTTCGATTTCCTCCCGCCGCGAATAGCTCCACATCGTATAGCTGTACGGATAGTCAGGCAGATCACCGCTCTCGCGCAGCCATATCGCCACCTCGGAAAGCTTCGTTAAATCAAAGTCCAGGATCAGATTTTCTTTATTGGCGCCGATCATCGGAAGATAACCTGCTTCGGCAATTGTTCTGCAGAACGCTAAAGCCAGCTCGGTGCGCTCCGTTTTTGTCAGTCTCGCTGAACGCTCCGCATCCATGCCCGGCACAAACGCGATCGGATAAGAGACCGGATGCTCCTTTACCGCTTCGATTACCATCTGCGCTTCCTCTATGACTTCTTCCTCGGTCGTCGCCTCACTGAAAAACCATATTCCGACATCGAGCCCCGCATCGGACGCATCTTTCATGTTCTGCCCAAAGGTTTCGTCCACCTGAAGCTCACCGCTCTCCACGTCGCGCAGTCCCATGCGCAGCATCACAAACTCAATGCCTGCCCGTTTCAGTTTGATATAATCGACATAATTCTGATCGGCACTGACCGTCGCGCCCGCATAGGATATTTTATGATCATCCTCGTAATAGCTCATGATCGGGCGCTGATAGGAAAAGCCCGACAGATCGTAAGTATTTTTTTTGATGAGCGAACTGATGAGTACCCACTCCTGCGTCCCGTCCGCATACGTGATCTTCGTATGATACCCGTCCGACGTCGCGTCACGCTGCGGCGCGGGTGCCGCGCTCGGTGTCACCCTTAAGATCTCAACATAATCCTCATCCCATATATCGAGCTGGTCGGATGTGCGGGTATCCCCGCTTAATGTCACGCCGCCCTCCGGCTGCTCCGGCGCGAGCGGCGCATTCGTATCCTCTCCCGAATCCACAATTTTATTCGGCTGCTGCGCCCATGTCCCCCGCGCGCGCGTTGTATCTTTTTTATTTATGACAAGCACCGTCACAAGTATGGCTGCCATAACCAAGCCCATAAACATCGCCATACGTGCAAGCGAAGTCTGATTGTTTCGATCGTCAAAGTCTCGCAATTGTACTTTTCTCCTTCTTCTGCTATGATGATAATGATACCTGCTATGTCTATTATAACAGAGGTTTTCGTATGAGACAATCTATCAGAGAATGGATTTTATTATTCCTTATTCCGTTGCTTTTTTCTGTTGCACTGTGCCTGTCATCCTGCGGACAAAAAAAAGAACCCGTCGTCAAAAGCGGGTTTTACTTTGATACCGTGATCACCATCACCTTATATGGCGAAAGCGAAAGGCTCTCGCCGCTGTTCGAAGAGGTTTTTGCGCTGTGCGCACGCTATGAAGCAATGTTCAGCCGCACAATAAAAGACAGCGATATTGCCAGAATCAACGAAGAGGCTGGCACGCCTGTCGTTGTCCATCCCGAAACGATTTCCTTACTGCAGACAGCCTGTTCCTACGCAGAATTGACCGATGGGCTTGTTGACCCGACCATCACGCCGCTTCTTTTGCTGTGGGGCTTCGAAGATACGGAGACATCCGCTCCTCCTTCTGCCCCGTCGCTCCCACCTGATGCGGACGCACTCGCCGAGGCTCACAGCCATGTCGATCATCATTCCATCGTCATAGACGAGCAGGCAGGCACGGTCATGCTGACGGATTCCCATGCCGCAATTGACTTAGGCTTTATCGCCAAAGGCTACATTGCCGACCGCATCCGGGATTATCTGATCTCCCAAAATGTGACAGGCGCCATCATCAATCTCGGCGGCAATGTTCTCTGCATCGGCGAAAAGCCGGATCATTCTCCTTACCGTGTCGCGGTCAAATACCCATTCGGCGGCGCTCAGGATGTGATAACCACCCTTTCCGTCCGCGATCAAAGCGTCGTCACATCCGGCGTTTACGAACGCTTTATCGAGCTAAACGGCGTGCGGTATCATCATATCCTCCATCCCCAAACGGGATACCCTGTAGAAAACGGCCTGCTGTCCGTCACCATTGTCACGGATTCTTCCACGGACGCTGATGCGCTCAGTACCGCCTGTTTTGTTCTCGGACTGACCGACGGCATGGCGCTCATTGAATCCCTTGACCATACGGAAGCGCTCTTTATCACGGAGGATTATGAACTGCACTATTCCAGCGGACTTCAGGAGAATCACTGATGAAATCAGCGAAGCTCCTGAATGATCTTTTTCGGGCATTTTTCTTTACACATCCCGCAGCCCGTACATTTCGACTGATCGATATGCGCAATGTTGTTTTCCAATGTGATCGCACCCGACGGGCAGTTTCTCGCACAGAGTCCGCAGCCGATACAGCCCGCCTGACATACTTTCATTGTCAAAGGACCTTTGTCTCTGGAACTGCATGACACCATATAGGACGAATCATACGGAATCAGTTCAATCAGCTTTTTCGGGCACGCCGCAACACATTTCCCGCATGCCTTACATTTCTCTTTGTCCACGACCGCTACGCCGTTTTCTAAATGAATGGCGTCAAACGGACATGCTTTCACACAGGAACCATAGCCGAGGCAGCCGTAATTACAGGACTTCGGTCCGCCGTTCGGCATAAAAGTAAGCATCGTGCAATCTTCAACGCCGTGATACTCATAATCAACTGCTGTTTTTTCACATGTTCCTGCGCACTTGACATAGGCCGCCATTCGTACACTCTCACCTGCTTCTACGCCCATGATCTCAGCAATCTTTTTGCCGACCGCCTCGCCGCCTACCGGACAGGTATTGACCTCCGCTTCTCCCTTGGCGATCGCCGCAGCCAAACCCGAACAGCCCGGAAAGCCGCAGCCGCCGCAGTTATTTCCCGGAAGCGCCGCCAAGACCGCTTCTTCTTTTTCATCCGTCTCGACCTTAAACCGAATACCTGCGATGCCGAGAAACAAACCGATGAACAATCCGATTCCGCCCACAAGGACGGTCGCTGTTATAATCGCATCCATATTCTTCCTCCATTTTAATCCTCCATGCTGCCAATAGCCCGCAAATTTGGGCATCAGCACAATATTTGCAAAGCGAACTTGTTCGCTTTTGAAAAATCATTGATTTTGCAATCTATAACAAGCCCGAAAAGCCGCAGAATGCGATCGCCATCAGACCGGCTGTGATCATTGTGATCGGCATGCCTCGGAACGATTCCGGTACGTCGTTGTGCTCTGTTTTCTCACGGATTCCCGCAAGGATCACGATCGCGATCGTAAATCCGGCTGCTGTCGCAAATCCGTTGACTATGCTGGTCAGAACATCGTAGGACTTCTGCACGTTCGTCAATGCAACACCGAGCACCGCGCAGTTTGTCGTGATCAGCGGCAGGTAAACGCCAAGCGACTGATACAGTGATTTGAGGAATTTTTTCAAAAACATTTCCACAAACTGCACAAGCGCAGCAATCACCAGAATGAACACGATCGTCTCTAAATATGCAAGCCCGTTCGGTTCCAATACAAATTGGTAAATGACAGCCGCAACCGCGGAGGCAAGCGTGATGACAAAGATAACTGCTGCGCCCATGCCCGCCGCAGTCTTTACTTTTTTGGATACGCCTAAAAATGGACAAAGACCCAAAAACTGACTTAATACCACGTTATTGACTAGTGCGGACGCAATTGCAATGATCAGTAATGTTTTCATGTGTCACTCTCCTCCTTCCCCTTCCCGGAGTCACCGTCTGCGCTGTCCGGACGCTCATTTTCCGCAGCGTTTTCTTCTTTGACGTCCTCATCTGTACTGTCCTGCTCTGTATCGCTCTCTTTGGCAGTATTCTGATCCTTATTTGCCGCACAGCCCGCGCAATCTTTTCCCAGACAGTTCATGCAGTCCGAAGCGGGCGCGATCCGCTTTCCTTTTTTCTCTGCCGAGCGGCGAAGCCGGTTCATGGCTGCAATGATGAACGCAAGGACGAAAAACGCGCCCGGCGCCATGATAAAGATACTGATATTCGTATATTCTCCGAGGAACATTGCAAGCGGGCGAAGCGAGCTTACCTGATAAAACACGTTATCCGCGCCCAAAATCTGGCATCCGAATAACTGTCCTGCACCGAGCAGCTCTCTGCATGCGCCGATCAAGGTTAAGGCAACCGTGAATCCAAGGCCCATTCCCAAGCCGTCAAAAAACGACGGAATGACCGGATTACTGTACGCATATGCCTCTGCGCGCCCCAAAATAATACAGTTTACAACGATCAGCGGAATATAAATGCCAAGACTGTCGTAAAGCGAGGGCACATAGCCCTGCAGTAATAACTGCACGATCGTCACAAACGAAGCAATGATCACGATAAACGCCGGAATACGCACCTTATCGGGAATGATCTTTCGCAGCAGCGAAATAAATACATTGCTCAATATAAGGACGACCATGGTCGAAAGTCCCATGCCAGCACCGTTGATCGCCGAGGTCGTGACGGCAAGCGTCGGACACATACCGAGCGTCAGCACGAAAGTCGGATTCTCCTTGATCAAACCATTATAAATCCGTTCCAAAGCCTTACTCATATTCCGCACCTCCTCCCATGTCAAGCTCCACGCCACCCTGCATGGCAGGTCCCATCACGCGTTCCGTCCATGCCTGCAAAAAGGCAACGCCTGCGTTTACTCCATCCGTCAACGCCTGTGATGTGATCGTCGCGCTGCTGATCGCGTCAATTTCAGACGGCTCAGCCGCCCCCGCTTTCGTCACGGTAAACGGTGTATTCGTCTTTTTTTCGGAAAATTGAGGTACAAGCACCTCCGAAGCGCGCATTCCAAGCCCCGGCGTCTCCGAAATCGCGGTGATGGACACACCCGTAAGCGTTCCGTCCACCCGTATTCCCATAGCGAACGTAATGTCGCCGCCAAAGCCCGCGTGCGTTGTTACCGTGATGACACTTCCGAGCACATTTCCATCCGAATCCAAAGCAGAGGCAAGCATCTGAATCTCATCATCGGCATAGCTGCCCGCACTGGCATCATGCAGCAGCTTTGTCGCCTCCTCCGGATCAAAATTCTCCGTTTCCTTAAATGTTTCCGCATCCGCAAACACGGTCTGATAAGCTCTCTGCTTTGTCGCTTCTTCCTGCTCGCGGATCGGTTCTTTTGTCACGGAGTACACAAGACTTAAGGAAACGCCTGCGATCAGTGTGATTGCAAAAAGAATCAGCGTATTCTTGATCATCTCTTTCACGCGCGCTCACCTCCCTTCCCGAAAGGCTTGGGCATCGTGATTTTTTCAATCAGCGGCACAAGCAGGTTGCCAAGGATGATCGCATAGGAAACGCCCTCTGCGGTCGCACCGAACAGACGGAAAATGCCCGTCATGACGCCAAGAAAGATTCCGAAAACATATTGTCCGTTTTTCGTGATCGGTCTCGTCACATAATCCGTCGCCATGAAAAAGGCACCGAGCATCAGGCCGCCTCCCGCGACCTGCGCCGATATGTAACCCATATCCAAATGGTTCTCGCCAAACAGGATAATAAATATCACAAAGGAAATAATATAGCTCCCCGGAATACGCAGATCGATGATTCCCATCAGGATCAAAAAGCAGGCGCCGATCACGAGCGCGACCATGGACGTTTCACCGATGGTTCCCTGTGTGTTCCCGAAGATCATATCCAACACGGTGTTCGTCTCAAGCCCGCCTGCCCGAAGCTGCGCTAAGGGCGTCGCGCCCGAAACCGTATCATAATCAAAATTCGTCATTGCCGAAGCAAAGGAAATAAGTAAAAAGCATCTTGCCCCAAGCGCCGGGTTCATAAAATTCTGTCCGAGCCCGCCGAAGAGCATCTTGACAATGATGATGGCAAACGCACCGCCGATGATGCCGATCCACCACGGCGCGCCGACGGGCAGGTTCATGGCCAGAAGCAGTCCCGTCACGACGGCTGACAAATCCTGTACCGTTATTTTTTTCTTCATCATGAGCTCATAGAAAAGCTCGAAAAAAACGCAGGAAGCAACGGTAATGGCAATGTGCATCAGCGCCCTGAAGCCGAAATGCCAAACGCCGAAGCCCGCCGCGGGCAGCAATGCAATGATCACGCAGAGCATGATATTGCTCGTCGTCGCCTTCGAGCGGACATGCGGATTGGATGAAACCTTCATTAAATCACTCACGCCTTTTTCCCTCCCCTACTTTTTCGTAATATTCTTCCGGTTCATCACCGATACCAAAGTCTTTCAGATGTTCTTTGCACAACCCCTGACCCATATGCGATCCCCAATCTGCCCTTGTCGCAAAAGCAATCCCTGCTGCTAAGCTGACAAGTAAAAAACCAACCATAATCTCCATATTGAATACTCCTACTTTTTCTTTTTGGCAAGCACCAGCTTGCGCATGGATTTGATCGACTGCGTCAACGGACGCTTCGCAGGACAGATAAAGCTGCAGCAGCCGCATTCACAGCATTCCATTCCGTTGTGTTCGACGAATGCCTCCTCGTCACCGCGCTCCGCATAATCCGCCAAATGGCTCGGTACGACGCGCCCCGGACACACTTCCACACATCTGCCGCAGTTGATACACGGCGACGGCTCCCATCGCGATACGTCGTCTTTCGTCATGCATAGCAGCGCGGATGCCGTTTTGGTCGTCGGAATATCCAGATCAAAAATACCGAAGCCCATCATCGGACCGCCCGATACGATCTTTACAGGCTCCTTTACAAAGCCTCCCGCCTCCTCGATCAGTTCATGGTAGTTCGTTCCGATCCTGACAATAAAGTTGCGGGGATCGGCGATCGCATCGCCCGTCACGGTCACAATGCGGTGCATCAGGGGTTTTCCTTCCACGACCGCCTGATAGATCGCCACCACCGTATCCACGTTATCAACGATACATCCGACGTCCGCCGGCAGCTTACTGGAATCAATGACACGTCTGGTGGAAGCATAAATAAGCTGGCGCTCCGCTCCCTGCGGATATTTCGTTTTTAATGATTTTACCGTGATGCGCGGCTCGTTCAAAGTCAGACGCTTCAGCTTCGCAATACAGTCCGGCTTATTGTCCTCCACAGCGAGAATCCCCTTTGCATGTTCAAACAGCGCCAGCATGACCTTCAGACCGCCGATGACTTTCTCCGGCTCCTCCAGCATGCGCCTGTAATCCGACGTCAGGTATGGTTCGCACTCCGCACAATTAACGATACAATAATCAATCTTCTCCGGCTCCTTGGGGGAAAGCTTCACATGCGTCGGAAAGCCCGCGCCTCCCATACCGACAACTCCCGCCTCCCGCACAAGGGACACAATTTCTTCCTTGGAAAGCTCCGCAAGCGGCTCCGGTTTCTCATAAGTGACCTCATCATATTTTCCGTCGTTTTCAACGATGATACTGTTCACCATACCGCCCGTCGCAACACGGCGCGGCTCGATTGCTTTGACCGTTCCGGACACCGTCGCATAGATCGGAGCAGAGACATAACCGCCCGCCTCGGCAATCTTTTGCCCGGTCAGTACATGATCGCCCTTTTGCACTATGGGCGTCGCGGGCGCGCCGATATGCTGACTGAGGGGATAGACCAGATCGCCCTTCGGCAATACCGCCTTCATCGGCTTGTCCTTTGACAGCTCCTTGCCGTCATAGGGGTGAACTCCCCCGTGAAACGTCAATTTTCCCATATAAATCCTCCATTCCTGCTTAGCCTGCGGATTTGTAACCCTACTTATAAATATACTATTTTTTTGTCGAAAATACTACTGAAAAATATAGAAATGTGCTATAATATTTTCACGGAGGAAACCGCCATGAAAACAATCACACGAGAGCTTCCTGCTTTGGAATCTGCTTATCCCTTAGAGCAGTTGGGCGAAAAGGAAAACATCCTGTTTCTCGATATTGAAACGACCGGCTTTGCTGCCAGAAGCAGCAGCCTTTATCTGATCGGCTGTATTTATTATCGGCAAGACCGTTTTTATCTGATCCAATGGTTCGCGGAGCAGCCTTCGGAGGAGCGCGCGGTACTTGAGGCGTTTTTTACATTCGCCGCCTCCTATCGTTATCTTGTTCATTTTAACGGGAATCATTTTGATATTCCGTATATCGAGCAGAAATGCGCGCAATATGAACTTCCGTTTGGATTTGAATGCTTTCAGGGAACGGATCTCTATGTCCGGATCTCCCCTTTGAAGCATTTCTTAAAGCTGCCGAACTGCAAACAGAAAACGATCGAGACCTATCTCGGTATCAACCGCGAGGACACCTTGAGCGGAGGCGATCTGATCAGTGTCTACCTCGATTATGTCAAGGCGCCTACAGAGGAAGCGTATTACGCGATGCTTTTGCACAACGCGGAGGACATTCAGGGCATGGTACGCCTATTGCCGATCCTCTCCTATGTCCGACTTTATCAGGAGGGCGTGCGCGTTGTCAAGGTCAATGCCAATTATTACCGTGACTTCCATAATGTCGGGCGCGCGGAGCTTATCATGAAGCTTTCTCTCCCCGCCCCGCTGCCCATCTCTGTATCGAATTATGCAAAAGGCTGTTTTTTCAGTGCGTTAGAGCATAATGCGACCCTTAAGGTTCCGCTGATCGACGGAGAACTGAAATATTTTTATTCCAATTATCGCGACTATTATTATCTTCCTGCGGAAGATACGGCGCTGCACAAATCCGTGTCCTCCTTTGTGGATCCCGAATACCGCGTCGCCGCAACCGCAGCTACCTGCTACACCCGCAAGGAATCCGAATATGTGCCGGAATGGGCTCCTTTGTTCAAACCGGTCTTTAAGTCTTCCTACAATGCGCCTGACTCCTATATCGAACTGACAGACGAGCGCAGACAGGATCGCGATTTCTTCGCCGCCTATGCGACGCATGTGTTGCAGACAATGATCGAAAATACCACTGTTTCTTAAAAAAGAGGATTCCGCCAATGCGGAATCCTCTTTTTCGCTTATCGAAATATTCTCAATCCTGAAAGAATTTGCGAATGTATATTCTTTGAAGGATTGGCGCACTCGCGCCAATCCTTTTTATTTCTCATAGAAGAACGAACCTCTTCTCTCATAGCCCATGCTCCGATAATCCATGATCTGCTCGGTGCTGCCGATAAACAGTATGCCACCCTTTGCAAGCGAGTGATTGAATTTGCGGAATACCTCATCCTTTGCCTCGTCCGTAAAATAGATCAGCACGTTACGGCATACGATCATATGTACCTGCTGCGGATATGTGTCGAGCAATAAGTTGTGCTGTTTAAACTCTACACGGCTTTTGATCTCATTGGAAATCTGATAGGACGGACCTACCTTCGTGAAATATTTCCGCTTCAGATCATCCGGCACGGAAACAATGCTCTTTTCTGAATACAGACCGCCCTGCGCTTTTGCAATGACCTGTTTGTCGATATCCGTTGCATAAATCTGAATCTGGTTTAAGGGAAGATGTCTGCTCAATGCCATCACAAGCGAATACGGCTCATCCCCTGTCGAGCAGGCAGCGCTCCATATTTTCAAGTTCTTTCCGAATTTTTTGATCAGCTCCGGAATGATCTGCTGGTCGAGAATCTTCCACTGCTCCGGATTCCGATAAAATTCGGAAACATTGATCGTCAGATAATTGACAAACTCATCAAACCGCTTCTTATCGGTAGAGATCAGTTTTACGTACTCCGCATATTCCTTCGCTCCGGTCTTGGCGATCAGCGTGTCAATGCGGCGTTTCATCTGCTTTTCCTTGTAAGCATTCAAGTCGATCTTCGTAAGCTTTAAGACTTCTTTTTTGAATCCCTCATAATCATATGACATATTAGACACCCTCCATCACATAAAAGGCATTGTCCCGCCCTGCGAAACAATGCCTCATATTCAATTTCTCCGATCAATTCTCTTCCGTCTCGTTTGCGATCACCTCGTCAATATCAACGGACACAACATCCGCATCCTCCTCCTGTGCCGCAGGTTCGGGTGCTGTCAGAGCCTTGATGCTTAAGCTGATCTTATGATCCGTTTCATTGAAATCAACCACTCTCGCAGTCACAACCTCGCCGATCTTCAGTACATCGGACGGTTTTTCAATATGCTCCTTGGAAATCTGCGATACATGCAGCAGGGCATCCACGCCGGTCTCAAGCTCGATAAACGCACCGAAGTCCGTCATTCTTGCAACCTTTCCCGTCACCTCATTGCCGACAGCATACTTATCCGCCGCATCACGCCACGGGTTCGTATCCGCAAATTTTAAGCTCAGCGCAATCTTATTGCCGGAAATTTCTTTGATCAGAACATCCATTTCCTCGCCAACCTTAAATACCTTCTTCGGGCTTTCCACACGTCCCCATGACATTTCGGAAATATGAAGCAGTCCGTCAATGCCGCCCAAGTCAATGAACGCACCGAAATCGGTGATGTTCTTGACGGTTCCCTTGACGACATCGCCCTCCTGCAGTTTTTCAAGCAGCTCCTTCTGAAGCTCCGCTTTCTTTGCCGCAACAAGCTGTTTGCGGTCACCGATGTATCTTCTCTTCTTTGGATTATATTCGGTGATCACGAATTCAATGTCCTGACCGGCATATTTGGTAAGGTCTTTCTCATACGTATCGGATACCAGACTGGCCGGAATAAAAATCCGCACCTCGTCCACAACGACGCTCAAACCGCCCTCAAGCACCTGTACGACCTTCGCTGTCAATACTTCCTGCGTGTTAAACGCTTCCTCAATGCGCTTGTTACCTCTGTCTGCAGCAAGTCTCTTGTAGGTCAGGAGCACCTGACCTTCTCCATCGTTCACCTTGAGAACCTTGACCTCCAGCTTGTCATCCGGCTTTAGGATTGTTGTCAGGTCAACATTGGGCTCGTTGGTATATTCGTTACGTGTCAAAATACCATCTGACTTATATCCGATGTTCAGGACTGCGACTTCCGGTTTTACGTCAATCACGGTACCCTCTACTACCTCTCCTGCGCGAATTGTTTTCAGTGATTCCTCAAGCATTTGTTCAAAAGTTAATTCTGACATAATTTTGAACCTCCTCAATGATATTATTTGGGGTAGAAGCACCAGCTGTAATCCCAATCTTTCTGGCATTACCCTTCAAATTCAACTTCAGATCATCAAGTGTTCGGATAAATACGGTATTGCCGCACTTACTTCTGCATATCTCATACAGTTTCTTAGAATTAGAACTTGTCCTACCACCGATGACGACCATGGCATCCACCATGCCGGCAATCTCAGCCGCCTCCGTCTGTCTCTCCTCAGTTGCGTTACAGATAGTGTTCACAACAGTACCATCATAACCTATCTTTGAAAAAATTTCAACAAATTCTTGAAATTTCGTGTAGTTATATGTCGTTTGTGACACAATGCACAGTTTTATGCCGTTTCCGGGCGGATTTTTCACTATATTTTCAGAAAGAAATGCCTCTGCATCCTCCTTTTTTCCGACTACGACAGCAGGCGTAACGCACCATCCCTTGATGCCCTCCACCTCAGGATGACCATCATCGCCGATAATGATGATCTGCGCTCCTGCGCGGCTCTCTTTCTCCACGGTATCATGGATCCGCTTGACAAACGGGCAGGTCGCATCCACGATCTTCATCCCGCTTTCCTTCAGACTCTCATAAATTTCCTTGGATACCCCATGCGATCGGATGATGACGGTTCCTTTTTCAAGCTTCTTCAACTCCTGCGGGGTCTCAATGACGCGCACTCCCCGCTTTTCCAAGTCCTCCACGACCGACTCATTGTGTATGATGGGACCGTAGGTGTAAATCGGACCGCCCTGTGCAAGCTGCTCATAGACCTGATCGACCGCGCGTTTCACGCCGAAGCAAAAGCCCGCGGTTTTTGCCAGTATGACCTCCATACAAATCATCTCCTATCCTTGCAGAGCGCAATGATCGTATCCACGACTTCATCGATCGTCATGTCGGAGGAATCAACAAGAACCGCATCCTCCGCCTGTTTCAGCGGGGACAGTTCCCTCGTCATGTCCCGATGATCGCGCTCGATGATATCCGCCTCGATCACGGACAGGTCGCATGTCTCTCCCTTGGCTGTCAGCTCGTCATAGCGCCTCTTTGCACGCACCGCGCTGCTTGCCGTCAGATATACTTTGACATCGGCGCCCGGCAGCACGCAGGTACCGATATCCCTGCCGTCCATGATGACATCCGAAGTCTTTGCAAGCTGCCTCTGCAGCTCAACCATTTTTTTCCGTACATTTGGATTCGGACTGGAATAAGAAGCCATATTGCCGACTTCCTCCGTGCGGATCAGTCCGTTCACATTCTCTCCGTTTAAGAGTACGACCTGCTCGCCCTGCTCATAACAAAGCGTAATATCCGCCTCCCTGCATTTTTCACTGATCGCAGCGCTGTCCGAAGGATCGATGTGATTTCTTAACAAAAACAATGCCATCGCACGGTACATTGCCCCCGTATCGACATAAATGTAATTCATCTTTTTCGCAATTTTCTTTGCGATCGTGCTCTTTCCCGCTCCCGCAGGTCCGTCAATTGCAACATTGTAGCTCATGCTGCGTTCCTCCTGTTTTCTTTTTCTCTATTCATATCCTGCCCAGGCAGGCTTTTCTCTTATCCTGCATTTTCTCCTGCGAGATGTCCCGTTGCCCACGCGATCTGAAGATTATAACCCCCGGTCAATGCGTCCACATCCAAAACCTCCCCCGCGAAATACAGTCCTTTGATCTGTCTGCTCTCCATCGTGGACGGATTGATCTCCTTTACGGATATACCGCCCTGCGTGACGACCGCCTCCGCATAGCCGCGCGTGCCGGTAACCGTCAGCGGAAGCGCTTTCATGAGTCTGACAAACCGAAGACGCTCCTCTTTTGTAATATCATGTACCGGCTTATTTCCCGCCATTCCCGAAAGTTCCACCATCACAGGGATCAGTTTTGCCGGAAAAAGACTCTCCACCGCATTCTTGAACTGCTTATTCTTGTTTTCTTCAAATTCACGGAGCAGCCGTTTATCCAATACCTCCTCAGACAGAGCCGGTTTCAGGTCGATGTGAAGCATCATCTCCCCTGTCGGATTTGGCCCCGCCTTGGCGCGCTTACAGAAGTCCTGTCCGATTCCTTGTTTCCCACAGGCATTTGCATAATAACTGCTTGCACTCAAGATCAGGGGACCGCTGACGCCGAAATGCGTAAACAGCATCTCTCCCTGCCCGGAATAGATTGTTTTCGTGCCGCATATCAGGGATACCGACACATTTTTAAGTGCCAATCCCTGCAGGCGCTTACACCATTCCTCACGCACGTCAAACGGTACAAGCGCGGGCCTGCACGGCTCCACTCCAATTCCCATTTCTTCGGCAAACCGAAATCCGTCGCCGTCCGAGCCGGTCGTCGGGTAGGACAATCCGCCCGTTGCGACAATGACGGCATCCGCATGGAGAGTTTCTCCGTTCGAGAGACAAACACCGCAGATATGCCGGTATTTCACCTGATCCGAGGACTGAAATTCCCCCGCTTCTTCCACGAGCAGCCGCTCCGCCTTCGTATGCAGACGCACATGCACGCCGACACGCTCCAATGCCTGCGCACAGGCGCGTATGACGTCCGAAGCATGATCGGACACGGGAAACACACGGTTTCCCCGCTCCACCTTCAACGCACAGCCGTGCTCCTCCATAAATGCCATAACCTGCGGCGCGTCAAACGAATAAATCGCACTGTACAGACTTTTCGGATTGCGGACGACCTGCTCAAAAAACTCCGTCGTCTCGCCCGCATTTGTCACGTTACAACGCCCCTTGCCCGTGATATAAATTTTTTTGCCAAGCTTGTCGTTTTTTTCGATCAGCGTTACACGGTGTCCGTTTTTCGCCGCCGCATACGCCGCCATCATACCGGCGGCGCCTCCGCCGATCACAATGATCCTACTCATAAGCATTCTCACTCCTCCGGCTTTATGAGGGAGTAAGAAAGCATCGTATCCTCATCAATAAAATTGATCTCATCGTTTAAGTATACCTGATAATTATTCCATGCCTCCTCAAGAGACTCCAGATTGGTCTTGACCTGCTCAGGACATTTTAAGCACAGCGCGACTACCATCGCATTGATCAGGCTTAACGGCGCGACTAAGGAATCGACAATGGACACCATATCGCTCCTTGCCAGCAGATTACATGAGGAATAGAGATTCATCGGCGAATGCACGGTATCCGTAATGGTAACCACCTTCGCGTTTCTGTCGTTGGCAAACTCCATTGCCTTTAGGGTTCTCATGGAATATCGCGGAAAGCTGATACCGACAATGGCGTCCCGCTCATTGATACGAAGCATCTGCTCAAAAATCTCCGTTGTGCTTGTCGATTTTAATAAAATGACATCTCCACGCACCATTTGAAGGTAAAAACTCAAAAATTCTGCGAGCGGTTCACAGCTTCTCAATCCGATAATATAAATATGCTCGGACTCGATGAGAATATTGACCGCCGTTTCAAACGCGACCGGATCCAGATTCGCGATCGTATCATTGATCTTTTCGATGTCCGCAGTAAGCACGGACGTAAGAATCTCAGACTGCGTACTGCTCCCGTATTTCGCCCCGATGCGCGCGACCGAATTTAATTTATTTTTTACCCAGTCCGCAAGCGTCTTCTGAAACTCAGGATACCCGTCATAGCCTAACCCCGCCGCAAAGCGCACAACGGTCGATTCACTTGTCCCGACCTCTGCGCCAAGCTGCGCTGCCGTCATGAAAACAGCCTGATCGTAATGATCCGATATATACGCCGCGATCACCTTATGGCTCTTGCTCATTTTCGCATAGCATTCATTGATGCGCGCAAGCACGTCTCTCTTTTCTGCGCCGCCCTGTTCTGCCTCATGATTACTCATTTTATTTTTCCTTATCTATGATTTACACTTCCTCAAAATTCTGAAAAAAGCTTCGCATTCCAAAAATAGTTTCCGCCGAAACCTATTTTTACATTCCTGCGTATGAGTGATATGTATCGATCAGAAGCTTTGCCGTCGCCTCATCCGTTAAATCATAGTCTCCCGTGATCGTCATGCATGCGGCGCCGTGAATGAAAATCCACATACGCATGAACAAATCCTCGGCATTTTTACAGCCCGCCTCCTGCGCCTTGCGGATTTCACGCACCACATTGCCGCCGGTCCCGTTCAAAATATCATAAAGAGATTTTCCCATCCGCTCCCCTGTCAAAAAGAGCATCTCAAAATAGTGACTTTCCCTTGCAGCAAACGCAATATATGCCATACCCAGATCAACAAACGGCTCCGCATACTTTCTGGGATACTGCTGATAAAATTGTTCAAAAAACGAAACCACGCGATCCGTATATTCCCCCTGCAGCTCCTCCATATTCGTAAACACCCGGAAAATGGGCTGTGTGGAGCATCCGATATGACTTGCAAGCTTTCTCGCCGTTACTTCCCGATAACCGTTCGTACCTGCCATCTCAAATGCCGCATCCAATATCATCTGTTTTGTTACCGTTTCTTTTCTCGCCATCGTAATCTCCCTTCCTACGCAACCCGCAAACTTTGGCGCAAGCCAATTTTGATGTGTGAATGGATTTTGTTCATTTCATAAATCCCGTTATGTAACAACATGTGATAACAACCGTTATTGTACTCTGTTTTCCGCATTTTGTCAACCTCCAACAAAAATACGCTGCGCCACATCGAAAAACACGCTCCACGGATTCCCGATTTCCATAAATAACACCCGTCAAAAGACAATCTGCCTCCTGACGGGTGTTATCATAACAAATGAAATCTCTCCATCCAAAAGAATCCGCCTTTGGCGGATTCTTTGAAAGAACGCGAAGCGTTCTTTTTTATACCGGATACGCTCCGTTCTTCGTATCTGCCTGCGTCAGATCAACCTTTTCCTGCTGCGCAAGGCGGTACTTGAAGAAATCAACGGCAACCTGCGGGAACAGTGCGTAGGATAACACATCCTCATCCTGCTGTTTCCACTCCTTGCACTCCTCCTCAAACTTATGCAGGGACGGCTCAAGTAAGTCTGCCGGACGACAGGTAATCACTTCCGCATCACCGATCACCTTTTTCTGCACTTCCGGATTGAACGGCTTTACAGTCTTACCGTACTTACCGCTTAAAAGATCCTTCGTCTGCCCGGTCGCCATCTTATACGGCTCACCCATCAGGACATTCATGACAGCCTGTGTGCCCACGATCTGGGAGGACGGCGTAACCAGAGGCGGCTCGCCGAAATCCTTGCGGACTCTCGGAATCTCCTGAAGCACCTGATCGTATTTATCTTCTGCATTCTGCTCTTTTAACTGGCTCACCATGTTGGAAAGCATACCGCCCGGAACCTGATACATCAGCGTCTTGATATTCACGCCGAGCACCTTCGGATTTAACAGACCGTTCTTCAAGCACTCTTCTCTGTACGGTCTGAAGTGATCTGCAATATCCGCAAGTAACTGCTGGTCAAAGCCGGTATCATACGGCGTTCCGCGGAAGGTCTCTACCATAACCTCGGTTGCAGGCTGGGATGTTCCCAATGCAAGCGGAGACATCGCACAGTCGATGACATCCACACCTGCCTCTACCGCCTTTAAGTACGTCATGGAAGCAACGCCGGAGGTATAATGCGTATGCAGCTGGATCGGCAGCTTGGTCGCGCTCTTTAACGAACGGATCAGCTTATCCGCCTCATAAGGAACAAGCAGACCTGCCATATCCTTGATACAGATGGAGTCCGCACCCATCTCCTCGATCTCTTTTGCCACATTCATCCAATACTCATGTGTATATGCCTCACCGAGCGTATAGGAAAGTGCGATCTGCGCATGACCGCCCTCTTTCTTTGTTGCCTTAACTGCAGTGTCTAAGTTGCGAAGATCGTTTAAGCAGTCAAAAATACGGATGATATCGATACCGTTTGCGATCGACTTCTGAACAAAGTACTCCACAACGTCATCGGAATAATGGCTGTATCCTAAAATATTCTGCCCACGGAACAGCATTTGAAGCTTCGTGTTCTTGAAGCCCGCTTTTAATTTTCTTAATCTCTCCCACGGATCCTCATGCAGGAAACGAAGGGATGCATCAAAGGTCGCGCCGCCCCAGCACTCTACGGAGTGATAGCCAACCTTATCCATCTTATCAACGATCGGAAGCATCAGTTCGGTCGGCATTCTTGTCGCGATCAGCGACTGATGCGCGTCACGAAGGATGGTTTCCGTAATCTTAATCGGGTTCTTTATCTCTTCAGACATGTTTTCTCCTCCTATATATCCATTCTCAAGCTATCTTTTTCAGACTCCGAAAATCGCCATAAAGGTTCCGGCTGCAACCGCCGTTCCGATGACGCCCGCAACATTCGGTCCCATCGCATGCATCAGCAGGAAGTTCGTAGGATCTGACTCCGCTCCGACCTTCTGGGATACACGTGCCGCCATAGGCACCGCAGACACGCCTGCCGAACCGATCAACGGATTCACCTTTCCGTGTGTCACAGCGCACATCAGCTTACCGAACAGCACACCCGCCGCCGTACCGAACGCAAATGCGATCAGTCCGAGTCCAACGATCTTTAAGGTATCCCAGTTCAAGAACGCCTCCGCGCTCGTCGTTGCACCGACGGAAGTTCCTAAAACGATCACGACAATATACATTAACGCATTGGAAGCCGTATCGGTCAACTGTCTTACCACGCCGCTCTCTCTGAAGAGATTACCAAGCATGAGCATGCCGACAAGGGGCGCTGTGGTCGGAAGAAGCAGACACACAACGATCGTTACGATGATCGGGAACAGAATCTTCTCCAGTTTTGTAACCGGACGAAGCTGTGCCATCTTGATCTTTCTTTCCTTCTCCGTCGTAAACAGCTTCATGATCGGCGGCTGAATGATCGGCACAAGGGACATATACGAATATGCCGCCACCGCGATCGGTCCGAGCAGCGCCGTCTGTCCGAGTTTTCCTGCAAGGAAGATAGAAGTCGGTCCGTCCGCACCACCGATAATGGATACTGCCGCTGCCGCTTTATCATTAAAGCCTAATGCAATCGCGCCAAAGTAAGCGGCGAAAATACCGAACTGCGCTGCTGCGCCCAAGAGAAAGCTCTTCGGATTCGCGATCAGCGGACCGAAATCGGTCATCGCGCCGACACCCATGAAGATCAGGGACGGCAGAATCGCCCACTCATCCAGTTTGTAAAAATAATACAGCAAGCCGCCGCCATCTCCGCCGTCTCCCGTGTGAGCCATAATATCCGGATAGATATTGACGAGCAGCATACCGAATGCTATCGGCAAAAGCAGAAGCGGTTCATACTGCTTATGGATAGCAAGGAATAAAAAGAAACAGGCAACCCCTATCATCAGATAATTTCCCCATGTTAAGTTGAAGAACGCAGTCTGATGAAGCAGATTACCAAGCGTATTTGCTACATAATCCATTGCCTTGACCTCCCGTGTTTGTCATTCTGGTATCATTCGGACCAGCTTAGTTCAAAGTTGCGAGAACTGCGCCTGCCTCTACAGCGTCACCGACACTGACATTGATACTTGCCACGGTTCCGTCCTGCGGAGCAACAACGGGAATCTCCATCTTCATTGCCTCGATGGTAACGACCGGATCGCCCTTCTTCACAGCCTGACCGACTGTTGTGTCAAGCTTAAATACCTTTCCTGCCGCACCGGCCTCAACCTTAATGCTGCCTGCCGCGCCTGCTGCTGCGGGCTTTGCCGCTGCCGGAGCCGCTTTCGGTGCTGCCTTGGGAGCCGCCTTCGGCGCTGCTGCCGCAGGTGCGCCTGCACCCTCCTCTACTGTTACGTCATATACATTGCCATTTACAGTAATGGTATAGTTCTTCATTGTTATTTCCTCCTGATTTTTATTATCATACCAACATTTCACTTTCATGACTTTGCCAATACCCACAAATTTGAGCTTATGCTCAAATTTGCTGTGTGAGATTTAGAATTTCTTTGCGAAACAGCCTCTGCTGTGAGCATTAGAAATTCTTCTCACACTATCTTCTGCCGATACGGCGGACGCTTCTGACAACAAAGCCGTCCGTTCCCGCAGCACCTTCGCTTGCCGCGATCGCGGCCGAGATGACTGCAACAAGCTCTAAGTCATCCGCAAGCTCTTCTTCTCTCTCCTCGATCTGTGAGATCGCATTGTCAACCGCTTCCTTCTTTTCCTCTTCCGCTTTTGCGTTCTTGCCTGCAAAAGCCGCCTGCATCTTCGGAATCAATCCGAAGCAGGAAATGATCAGGCTGATGAGGATCAATACGACAAACACGGTTCCCATACCCATCACGGTATTTAAGGCCGCTTTTCCCATCTTCTCACCAAAGGAAAACGATACATTCGTCGTAATGCTGTTGATCTCATAATTCTTATCCATGAGAATTTCCATCACCGCATCATGCTTCGATCCCGTGATCGAAATATTGACCGTCGCACCGTCACTGGTCGATATAACCTCAATGGAAGGATTGTCAAGCGGGCCACTCGTACCCATATCCTTCTGCGCGCTCCACCATGACTCTAAGCCCGCCATAAAAACTTCACCGCTTACATAAATCCCATAATTTGCAAAATATTCTGTCTGCGCATCCCATTGTCTGTCGGTGTAATTCCTGAAAATCTCTTTCTGTTCATCGGGTACATCCTGCGTGATCCATAGTGCGCATTGGTTCGCTATGTTCTGATAAGTCAAACGTGTTGTAATATCAAGTTCATTATTTGAACCGCCGCAGGCTGTCAGACCCAAGACACAGGCGAGTGTCAGGATGATCGCTTTGATTCTTTTCATGATTGATAACCCTGCCCTTTCCTATACTGTGTCGTGCTTTTTGTCGGAATACTCCCCGTCCTTATTGTAAAGCATTTCAAATGCGCCGATCACGTATTTTCTCGTATCGCACGCATCGATCAGCTGATCGACATATCCGCGCTTTGCAGCGGAGAGTACGCTGGATTGCAGCTCGGCATATTCTGCCGCACAGCGGTCGATCTCGTCCGCACCCTTGCCGTCGCAGATGATCTTTGCCGCAAGCTTTGCATCCATCATGCCGATCTTCGCATTCTGCCATGCTATGGTAAGATCTGCGCCGATCGCCTTGGAATTCATCGCTATGTAAGCGCTTCCGTATGCATTGCCGACGATCACATTGACTTTTGCGACTGTTGCGCCCGCAAACGCCGCTGTCAGCTTTGCTGCCGCTTTCGCCATGTTCTTTTCCGCATCTACCGTTGCCTCAAAGCCGTTCACATTCGTGAGCGTGAGTACGGGGATCCCGAACGCATCACAGAATTTGATGAATTTTACGGCTTTCTCACAGCCTTTCACTGTCAGAACACCGCCCAGCTTCTGTGCTTTCCCATCTTCGCCGTAAACTTCCGTACGGTTTGCCACACAGCCGATCGTGGAGCCGTTCAAACGGATAAATCCTGTTACCATCTCTTTTGCATAGTTTTCTTTCAGTTCAAAAAATACCTGATCATCCGCAATCCGGGACAGCGCAATGGCCGTATCACCCGCACAGTTCTCCAGATCCGCACAGGTTCTGTTCAAGTCATCCGTGCATTCCGTGAAAGAAAAATCTGCCTCGTTGCTTGCCGGAAGCATCGTTACAAGCTCTCTGATGCGCGCAAGCATGTCCGCCTCGCTGCCGAGACAGTCCACAATGCCCGCCTCCTCGCTTTGGAACTTGGCGCCTGCACAGTCGCACTTGTCCGCGCTGTTGCCGTCAAGCGCATTCGGCGCATTGACAAAGAGCTTCGCTTTTGACTCCTCCATAAAAGTAAAATCCGTCAGCGTGGGAATCAGTGAAAGCCCGCCGCCGCAGGAACCGAACACCGCCGTAATCTGCGGAACCACGCCCGAAGCCTTTACCTGCTTTGCATAAATCTGTCCAAAGCCGTTTAAGGCGTCCGTCGCCTCCTGAAGCCGTAAGCCCGCGCAGTCGATCAGTCCGATGACCGGTGCTCCCGTCTTCATGGCAAGGTCATAAATGTTCGCGATTTTCTTTGCATGCATTTCGCCGACGCTTCCGCCCAATACGGACGCATCCTGACTATACACATACACAGGATTATCGTTGATCACTCCGTATCCGGTCACAACGCCGTCGGAAGGAGTGTCGTTCTGCTTCATGGAAAAATCCGTTGTTCTTGCCGTTACAAGCGCACCGATCTCCACGAAACTGTTTTCATCGAGTAAGGCAGCTATTCTGTCACTCGCGATGCCTGATGAAGTAGTACTCATTTTTCAGCCCTCCATAGTTAATAATTAGAAAAAAAGCATTTGCTTTTACGAAATTATGGTGATACCCAAATTCGCACTTATAGTAGTATAACATACAATTTTTCAATCGCAAATAGGATTTTCGATAAATTTTTCGATTAAGTTGAAAAAGATTTTTTATAAAAGAAGCTTTTCAAACACATCGGCAAGGCAAAACGGATAATCGATCCGTTCAACGGCGGCTCCCGTATAGATCGGGAATACGCGATAGAGCGTTCCATTTACATAATACCTGTCGTAACCTGCGATCTCTCCAGTTTTGACCGGCGCAGTCAACTCCGTGTTCATCTCCCGCTCATAGACGACTTCATCATATCCGGAAAGCAGGAGTCCGAAGGGTTCCGGGCTAACGACTGCGGGAACGTTTTTCTCTTTTCCGTCTAAGACCGCGATCAATGGCGTCTCGTCCGTTACGGGAATCTCCTCATAGGCATAATCGGAAATGCCATACTCCATGAGTGCCTTCGTATCATGCCACTTGTAGCTTTTATTCGGCGGCCACCCACAGGCAAGCACCACGCTGATAAAGGTTTTTTCTTCTCTTCTCAGTGCGCCGACAAAGCAATACCCTGCCTGCCCCGTAAATCCGGTCTTAATTCCGATCGCCCCGCCCATCATATCGAGAAACGCATCCGTATTCGATACGCTGAAGCTGCGCTTTCCGTCCGCCGAGGAAAACGAGTATGACCGCGTACCGATGATGCGCAGAAAATCTTCATTTTGAATGGCATACGCCGCAATGCGCGCAAGATCGTACGCCGTCGTGCTGTGAAAGCTGCCGTCCTCTTTTACCGCATCCAGTCCGTTCGGCGTGATAAACAGGGTATCCGTGCACCCTAAGTCGATCGCTTTCCGGTTCATCAGCTCCGCAAAACCCTCAATACTGCCGCCGATATGCTCAGCGATCGCCACCGCCGTGTCATTGTGCGACTGCAGCATCATGGAATAGAGCAGATCGCCAAGGCGGTACTGCTCGCCCTCCCGCAGATAACATTTGACTTTCGGCATTGCCGCCGCGCGCGCGGATACCGTAACGAGATCATCCGGATTGCCGTATTCCAGCGCAAGAATACAGGTCATGATCTTCGTTGTGCTCGCCATCGCCATAACCTGTGTCCCGTTATGCTCGTAAAGTATCCGGTTGTTATCGGCGTCTAGTAAGAGCGCCGAACGCGCATAGAGAGAAAGCGACGGCGGCTCCGCCGTTTTCTCATGCAGAATTTCTTTGTAATGATATTGCTGCTGTTTTGGCGCCTCGGCAAACAGGCCGTCTGTCCCCTGCCCGTTTCCCTGCGCACTGTACACACGCAAAAGGAGCATCAACAGCCCCGCGGTCAATACCGCTGCTGCCGTGCCCCGTCTGATCCATTCTTCTTTGATTCCCTTGCCCCGCTTGTCGGACATGCCACATCCATCCGCTGTCTTAAAAACCTCTGAACAATATATGCGGATGCTTCCGCCCGTATTCTGGCTTCAAGCTGCAGTCGTAACGTCCGGCTTCCTTGTACACAAAACCGCCGTCTCAGATATCCAGCTTGAGCTGCGCTTCTTCCTCCGCCTGCTGCTGAAACTCTGCAAGCTGCTCTGACTTTAATTCAGGAAGCTCATCTAAGGAGCGCACACCGAAGCTGCGAAGAAATTCCTCCGTCGTCCCGAACAGAAGCGGACGTCCCGGCGCATTCAGTCTGCCAAGCTCCGTTACCAAATGATATTCTATCAGCTTATTGACTGCAAAATCAGAGCTTACGCCTCTGATCTTTTCAATCTCCATCTTTGTGACCGGCTGCTTGTAAGCAATGATCGAAAGCGTCTCTAAGACCGAATCGGTCAATACATATTTTCTCGGATTTTTCGCAATCTTGATCAGATAATCATACAGTTCCGCACGCGTGCACATCTGATATGCGCCGTCGAGCTCAATGATGTCCATGCCGCGTTCTTCGCTCCGGTACTGTTCTTTCATTTCCGTTAACAGCTCACGCGTGACGTCTTTTTCCTCCTCGATCACGCCGGCAAGCCGGGAAAGCTCCACGGCCTCCCCCATCGCAAACAACACCGCTTCCAACACCTGCTTTGCTTTTTCTCTCTCCATCCAAAATCCTCCATATTGCCGATAACAATTGAAAAATCTCCGATTTTTCAATCTAAAAATCTCCGATTTTTCAATCTAATGCTGTCATCTGCATCGGCACTGCGGACATCTCGGCATCCGGCTGCCAGATGATCCGGATCACATCAAATGTATCCTCCTGCGCCACTGAGATCTTTCCGAGCTTCATCAATTCCAAAATAACGAGGAATGTGACGATCACTTCCATTCTGCTGCTTCCCTTTTCCAAAAGCGCCTTAAAATCCGCTTTCCCGTGTTCATATAAGTACGACTCTATGTAATGCTGTTTTTCCTCCAGATTGACCTCGTCCTTTTCAATCTTACCGAACTGGTTACGGATCGGATCGACGCGGTCCTCCTGCCGTTTGACAATGGACTCAAACACGGAATACAGCCGCTTCAGCGTCATATCGCCAAGCAATTCCTCATAATCAATGGGCGGCCGGTACTCCTCCACCTCTTTCGGCAGCGTCGCATGTTTGTACAGGGTCTGCTGCGCATCCATCTGCCTGTCCTTCAATTCATAAGACATATACTTATACAACTTGTACTGCAAAAGCTGCTGCACCAATTCGGTACGGGGATCTTCCTCTTCGCCCTCCTCATTTTCCTCTTTTGGCAAAAGCATCTTGCATTTAATGTCAAGCAGAGTCGCCGCCATGACGAGAAAGTCGCTCATCACGTTCATATCCTCTGTATCCATCGCCCGTACATAGGCAAGATACTGCTCCGTGATCTCCACGATCGGGATATCGTAAATATCGACTTTATTTTTTTCTATCAGATGCAAAAGAAGCTCCAACGGTCCCTCAAAGACCTCCAGCTTCACCTTGAGCTGCTCCATCGTTTTCTCCGTTCTCTGCGCTGCGATTTACACAACACGTCTATTTTACAGGGCTTTTCTCAAAAAAGCAACAAAAAAAGAATTACACCCCTGCTCATCCGGGTCTGCATGTCACATACAAAAGCTCGGCATGATTTAAGATCCGCACCGGCAGCGTATGCGTGCCGAGCCCCCTGCTTAGCAGCATAGTCGCTTGTCCCTCTTCAAAGCGTCCGCCGTCATATTTCGGAAACAGAATACAGCGGGGCGATACCATACCGCCAAGTAACGGAACGCCTATGATGCCGCCGTGATTATGCCCGGACAGCACCAGATCCGCTCCCCAATCGGAATATTGCGGAAAATAGTCCGGATTATGAGCGATCAAAATCTGGTACTTATCCCGCTCCGGGACGCCGACCAGCCTTTGTAAGTCCTCACGCTCCATCGGAAGCAGACCGAAACGCTTAAAATATTTGCATTCCATCTGCAGACCGCAGATAGAAATCCCGTACTCGGACAAGGTTCTTTTTTCGTTGATAAGCAGCTTCACTCCTGCTTTTTGAAGCGCCGAAATATAGTCCTCGTACATACTGCCGTAGCGCTCCGGCTTTCTTCCGATCTTTTCTTCATGGTTGCCGATACCGTAATAAACCGGATAGTCCTTTGCGAGCTCCGTCAGCAGATGCACCGTGCCTGAAACATCCTCGCCCTCCGTCGCCGTCACCATGTCTCCGGCAATCATCACCGCATCGGGATGAAGCTGCCGGATACCTGCGATCAGTCTGCTGTTGTTTTTTCCGAATTTTTTATTGTGCAGATCGGAAAGAACAACAAAGCGAAACTCTTTTTTAATTTTAGTGGAAGTCAGTTCATAAGACGTCACACGATAGGTCATCGTATCATAAATACAATCGCAAATGCCCCATAAAATCAGTATTCCCAGCAGAATTAACATGATGATCGATAATGTACTCATAGTTGTGTTATGTTCTCCAAATGTATCAGACAGCCAAACCCAAAAGCTTCTAAATCAAAAAACGCTTCCATATTCTTCCCAGATAGTCGCGGAACGTCGCTTTTCTCACGCTTGCCCCGTACAGCACATCCACGCTTCCAATCTGTCTTCCGCCCAGCAGATAGACGATCTCTCCCGCCTTTTTGCCCTCTGTGACCGGGGCCGAAGCCGGTGGGACGCGTAGCTCCTTTGTAACAGCGGACAAGTCTGCTCCCGTCAGATCAAGATACGAAAACGCATCTTCCACCCGAAGCGGAACCGTGTCCGCAACACCGCCGGACAGCTCTATATCCGCAAGTCCCTCCTCATTTGCATCCGTGTAGACGGCACACAGGGAATACCCGTGCTCTAAGAGCTTTCTTGCATCATCAAACCGTACCCTGAAATCCGGCGCCGCCATGACGACCGCAATCAGATCAATATCATTTTTTCGTGCCGTCCCACAAAAGCAGTATTTCGCTTTATTGGTCGAACCGGTCTTTAATCCAGTCGTCCATTCATATTGTCTTAAGAGCTTATTGGTGCTTGAGAGCGTAAAAATCGATTCCCCCCGTCTCGTCACATGCGTGATGTCTTCCATCCAGATCGTTGTGTATTGGTAGATTTCAGGGTATTTGGTGATCAGCTCTCTCGCCATCAGCGCAACATCCCGCGCACTCGTATAATGTCCGTCCGAATTGGACAATCCGCAGCAGTCTTCAAAATGCGTGTGCTCCATGCCGAGTCCCGCCGCACGCGCATTCATCTGCTCGACAAACGCCTCCTCGCTGCCGCTGATATATTCCGCCATTGCAACCGACGCGTCATTTCCGCTCGCAACGACAATACACTTGATCAGTGTTTCAACGGTCTGTACCTCGCCTTCCTCCAAAAATACCTGAGATCCCCCCATCGACTGCGCATACGCGCTCGTCGTCACCTCATCGGTCAGCGCGATCTTCCCGCTGCTGATCGCGTCAAAGATCAAGAGTAACGTCATGATCTTTGTGATGCTTGCCGGACTTCTCTCCTCATCCGCACCTTTTTCATAAATGACCTGCCCGGTAGATGCCTCCATCAGGATCGCGGAGGGCGCCGATATTTCAAATGGCAGCTCCGTCAGTGGCTGCGCCTGCGCGCACGCGGCATCTAAGCACGCCGTAAACGCCGTCACGCATGATAAAAAAGCAGCAAGCAGGATCGACAGGACTCTTTTTTTGCCTCTGCGTAAGCAATTTCTATTCCGGATGCGCACTCTTTGCCTCATTTCCAAATGTTCTCTCTTCATCATATGGAAAAAAGCAGGAAAAAATACATCCTCCTGCTTTTCATAACCCGGATTTTTGCAAAAGACGCCCGTTTACGAAACCGTCCTTTTCAGAATCTCTCTCTGAACCGTCTGTAGCGCTCAATGACGCTGTTGCGGTATTTTGCCATGTTCACACCAATCGCCTCAAGCAAATGATAGATAAAGTCTACTATGTAGAGGGAAAGCACAATCCTGCAAAATAAGACTCCCCTGAATCTGCCAACCATGTCCGCCAGCCCTAATACCTGCGCATGCAGGAAGTAGACGACGATCAGCGCATATACGCCCCATGCAAGCGTACTTTCGAGACAGATGATTCCTTTATAGTTAAAAGGCTTGTCATTATAATCCCACCAAACTTCGCCAAAAAGCCGCTGCATCATAATGCCGACCAGATATTCAAAGATTGTCGCTGACACGGCGCCGATCAGATAGACCGCCGGCGCGCTCCCCGCAAACGGAAGCAACAAGTAATAACCGGCTATCGCACCGAACCCGTAAATCGGACAGAACGGCAAAAAACCAAATCCGCGGTTCGTCAACTTCTTGTTACAGAAGGACATGTAAATGGACTCTACAAGCCATCCCCCCATGCTGTAAACAACGAAGCAGAAAACGATCTGATATACGTTCGCTTCAATCATTGGTAATTGTATGTTCCACATTTCTAATCCTCTCCCTTAAAAAGAACCTGCTTTTAAGTGAATGAATTTACTGCGTCTGAAACAAAAATCCCTGACAGCGCTGCCAGGGACTTATGTCTGCGATTAATTGTATTTACGTTTTCTAGCAGCTTCAGATTTCTTCTTACGTCTTACGCTCGGCTTCTCGTAATGCTCTCTCTTACGAATCTCCTGCTGGATACCCGCCTTCGCACAGCTTCTCTTGAAGCGACGTAAAGCACTATCTAAAGTCTCATTCTCTTTTACGATTACATTCGACACGCTGACACCTGACCTCCCTTCAGTCCTTTCAGGTCACTCGACTGATTGGGTTATTCTATGTACAGCAGACCCCCGCGGTACACATATCACATTATAGCATAAATTTACCAATCGTCAACTGATTTTTTTAAATTTTATATAACAGTTGCGTCATGTATCGGCGAATGGCACAGGTTTGATTTATTTACGAAAGTTGTCCTTCCAGTACCTTGGCGGCCTCGGCAACCGCATTCGGGATTCCCTCCGGATTTTTGCCGCCTGCCTGCGCCATATTCGGCCGTCCGCCACCTCCGCCGCCGACAAGTGCCGCGATGCCCTTGATCAGATTTCCGGCATGCGCGCCTTTTGCCTGCGCGCCGTCCGTTGCCATCGCAATGAGGTTGACCTTGCCGTCCTTTGCGGACGCAAGCACGATCACACCTTCCGAAATCTGATTTTTCAGCTTATCGCCAAGCTCCCGCAAGCCGTTCATGTCAACGTCGTCCACACTCGTTGCAAGCAGCTTCACACCCTTCACGTCCTGAACCTCATTCATGACGTCGCCGAGCGCGTTCTGCGCCGCCTTGCTCTTTAACGATTCGTTTTCGCTCTGCAGCGCTTTGCATTCGCTCATCAGATGCTCGCAGCGCTCGATCAGGCTTGCCGGCGTGGTCTTTAGGATTGCTACCGCCTCATTCAGTTTTTCTTCCAGCTCCGCGTAATACTTCGCCACTCCCGCACCCGTCAGTGCTTCAATCCTTCTGACGCCCGCTGCGACGCCGCTCTCGCTTACGATCTTAAAAGCACTGATGGACGCCGTGTTTTTCACATGGGTGCCGCCGCAAAATTCCTTGGAGAAATCTCCCATTTCCACAACGCGCACTTTCTCGCCGTATTTTTCTCCGAACAGCGCCATAGCGCCCGTCTTTTTTGCCTCCTCAACGGTAAGCACTTCCGTTACGACGGGAATGCCCTCCGCAATCCGCTCATTGACGATCTGCTCCACCTTGGAGAGTTCTTCCTTTGTCATCGCTGCAAAATGACTGAAATCGAAACGCAGCCGTTCCGAATCATTATAGGATCCCGCCTGCTCCACATGCGTTCCGAGCACGGTGCGCAGCGCTTTCTGCAGCAGATGCGTCGCACTGTGATTGCGGCAGGTTGCAGTTCTTCTTTTCTCGTCCACGCTGATGCGTACGGTATCGCCCACCTTGAGCATGCCCTTGATCATACGTCCGATATGTCCAACCTTGTCTCCGGAAAGCTTGACCGTCTCCTCGATCTCAAACGTACCGTCCTGCGTCTCAATGATGCCTCTGTCTCCCTGCTGACCGCCCATCGTTGCATAACATGGCGTTACGTCCGTAACGATCGTACCGATCTCTCCGTCCGTCAACGCGGTCATGATCTCTGTCTCCGTCGTCAGTGCCGTAATCTTCGCATCCGCGTTCAAAGTATCATAGCCGATGAATTCCGTGGAAAGCGCCGGATCGATCAATTCGTAGACTGTCGCGTCCGCGCCCATATAATTGGTCGTCTTACGAGCGGCGCGCGCCTTCGTCTTCTGTTCCTCCATCGCTTTCCTAAACTGTTCTTCCTCGACGGTAAAGCCCTTCTCGTCCAAAATCTCTTTCGTCAGATCGATCGGGAAACCGTAAGTGTCATACAGCTTAAATGCGTCCGCACCGGAAAGTTCCGTTTTCCTTTCCGCGACAAGCTTATCTTCCATCTGCGCTAAAATCGCAAGTCCCTGATCGATGGTCTTATTAAATTTATTTTCCTCCTGCGTCAGCACATGGAAAATAAAATCCTTTTTTTCCTCCAGCTCAGGGTAGCCGTCCTTACTTCCCTCTATGACGGTCTCACTCAAATTAGCCAAAAATACGCCGTCGATCCCGAGCATTCTTCCGTGGCGCGCAGCGCGGCGGATGATACGACGCAGCACATAGCCCCGGCCCTCATTCGTCGGCATGATACCGTCGGAGATCATAAAGGTCGCCGAGCGGATGTGGTCGGTGATCAACCGGATGGACACGTCCTTTGCCGCATCCTTCTGATAAGTAACACCCGCCAGTTCACAGACGCGGTTTCTGAGCGCCTGAATCGTATCGATATCAAAAATAGAGTCCACATCCTGTACGACAACGGCAAGACGCTCCAAGCCCATGCCGGTGTCAATGTTTTTCTGCTCCAGCTCGCTGTAATTGCCTTTTCCGTCGTTATCAAACTGTGTGAATACATTGTTCCACACCTCGATATAGCGGTCACAGTCACATCCGACCGTACAGTCCGGCTTTCCGCAGCCGTATTTCTCCCCTCGGTCATAGTAGATCTCGGAACACGGTCCGCACGGACCGGAACCGTGCTCCCAGAAATTATCTTCTTTTCCGAAACGGAAAATGCGCTCAGGCGCGATACCGATCTCTTCATTCCAAATACGGAACGCCTCGTCATCATCTTCGTAAACAGAAGGATACAGGCGGGACGCATCTAAACCGACGCGTTCCGTCAAAAACTCCCAGCTCCATCTGATCGCCTCATGTTTAAAATAATCACCGAAAGAAAAGTTTCCGAGCATTTCAAAAAACGTACCATGGCGCGCAGTCTTTCCCACGTTCTCAATATCTCCGGTACGGATGCATTTCTGGCAGGTCGTCACTCTTCGTCTCGGCGGAATCTCCTGTCCGGTAAAATAGGGCTTTAAGGGCGCCATACCCGAATTGATCAACAACAGCGAATTGTCATTATGCGGGACAAGCGAAAAGCTTTTCATTTTCAAATGTCCCTTCTCCTCAAAAAAATCGAGGAACATGCTTCTTAACTCATTTACACCATATGATTTCATTTTTATCTCCATGCCCCTTTCCCTGCCTGCAAATTTATGCCCAGGTACAAATTTATGGTTGAAAGAATGCAATTTTTTCAACCTGTCGTACGTTCTCTATTATATTTCCAGATAGAAAGTGAAGTCAAGATAAATATGATCTTATGGATTTTTCCTCTCCTTCTTTTTTGTTTCCTGTTTTCTTTCGCGCCTTGCTTTTATTTTTTCTTTCGCCTTAAAGATCATTTCCATGAACGCCTGATTTGCAATCTGACCCATAAGAGCCCTCCTCCCTATTCATTTGATTTCATCGGAATCGCTGTTGACGTTATAATGCCTTTTGAAAAATATTCTGGCCGTTTGTTTCAAATATGATATGATAACCGCAGTCTTTATAAAACGCATCTTCCTTTGAACCGAGCGTAATATATTGAAACCCTTTTTTTCGCGCCGATTCTTCAAAATAGCCCATCAGCCGTTTCGTAATGCCCTGCCTTCTGTAATTCTCGTGGCACGCCACGAATCCGATTGTCAGATTCGCTTCGTTTTCGGCGCGTCCTAAAACAGCCGAGACAATTTCGCCGTCTATTTCCGCATAGACCATCGGCTGCAAACCGTCTTTCCATCGTTCATGCCATGCCTCATACCGATAAAATTCCGGTTGATCTTCCCCCAAAATCCGGTAGCATAATATCAGAGCATCATTTAATTCCTTTTCTGATTCAATTTCTTTTATGAGAACGTCCATCTTTTTCATCTCATACTCACCTGACTTTTAATTTCACTGATATCCGGCATATCAGATTTCCTACGTTCCTTAATGTTAAAAGAATATAAAAATAACGGGGGGTACTCCCCCATTCATCACTCAAGATTCTTATTTCTTTCCGATACACGAGTCAAAACACATTCCGGTATATGACAATGTCATATACCGGGTTCATCTTAGTGCGTTTGAGTGGAAATGAATTATCAGTAGTCGAACACCTTATTGAAAAAAATCAGGATCTGTGTCTCCCCCACTGAGAATGCTTTCCTTCATTTCGGCTATAGTATGGTTATCAACAACGAGTGCTTCCGGATCATTCACACAATCCATCAGATACTTATGATTTTCTATCATTTCAAGAGTATCTTCATAAGACAATTCCTGCTTATCATCGGTAAAGTGGAATGTGATAACTATTTTCTCTCTACAAACATATATCTTGTCAACAAAAATGTCAAGCATATGGTTTCCAATATCTTTTCCACCTATAAATTTCCTATATTATTTAGAGCACAGTTTTCTTTTGGGGCTTTCTTGGATTTACTGCAAAGCCTCAATCTTCCTTCATCTACATAGTCCCCTAATCATCCCTGTAATCTTCTCCTTCTTCAGATATACTATTTATTCCGAATAATATCTGTAAAAAATTCTGCTTTTCATTCAAAAATGCCACAAAATGAACAAACAAATTTTGCCCCAAAATGGTACGGCGTGTGTCACACGAGAAAAAATTAAAAATGTGTTTCGACGCTTCGGTTGATTTTTTTAATTATAAAACGGCAAATTGGGCTATGGATTGTAGAAGTTTTCAGATGTAGCAATAATTTTGTCTACCATTCATATCGGAATTCGTGCCAACCGTCCCAAGTTAGAGATATCTTTTGAGGAAAGACTCTCTTTCAGGAACCTGTAAAAACGTTTTTGAGGCAGGTCTTATTGACATACCCGGAAATCCCTATATAATGCAGATAAGGGCAGAACCATGAAAAATCGGCTCTGCCCTTCAGTCACTATTCACATATCTTATATCGGTTTTTTGAGTTTACACAAAGCTTAAAACAGTCCCAAAGTTGCCCGCGCCTGATCTGAAAAGACCACAAAAAAGGATCCGGCTTTATGCCTTGTAAAAAACTCACTGTCTTAATGGCAGGGAGCTTTTTCTTTTATCATTATTTGAAGTAATATTCCACTTTTCCTGCACCTCTATCATATTCCCTCTGATAAATTTGGCTATTCCCAACTGCAAACCATTCCTCATACTCAAGGATTACAGGACTTCCAAAGTAGAAATCTTCATAAATTACCCGATAAAGTGCATCTCCATCAGGAAAAAGATATCGAAGGGCTTGATGAAGTCCATCCCACTCATATGCCTCAAGGTCTGCGGAGATTGTTACCCACCAATAATCAAGGTCTTCACGTCTAAAAATAGTCCAAGCCGGGCCTTGCATACGAACGGCCGCGATCATGTTACCTGCTACAAAAAATCTTAGATTGATCATGTCTCCCTGTTTATATGGTTCATAATAGTTAGCCATTCCCGCATTATTCCACATCTTATAATCATAAGCATCTCTATACGTTATTAAGTTTGCATCATTAATATCAATTTGTGTTCTTTTGTGACTTGCGAGAGGAATTGTTATATTTAAGTCGGCTTTATATTTATTAATGTCATCTCCTCTAGCTTCATATATAGCTGCTTTGTAGGGAGAGTCAGGTTCGAGATCCTTACCCCTTCCTTCAGGATCACCATAGTATTCTTGAGGTGTGCCCCGAACATTTGCCACCGTTATTCTATTGGCGGGATTCCACTCCGCTGCATTAGCGGTTATCGCCCCGCTTGTGCTCCCTGTCCCGTTTTCGTTTCCGTCAGTCACGCACCTGCACAGCACATATGAGCCTCTCACTGTCCGGTAAAAGGTCTTACCGTCTCCCACTAGGCTCTCGATCACTTCAGGATATATGGTGATCGTATACCCTGCATCCACATACTTCACCCTATTTTCCTCTGCGGTCGCAGGCGCGCTCCAAATACTGCAGCGCTGTGTTGTCACTACCGTTGTCAATTCCGACTCCTCTGCCGCCATGGCCTGCATCGGTGCAGCCATACCTGCCGCTCCCGCGCAAAGAACCGCCACTGCGAGCACCGCTGCCCATTTTTTTATCTTCCCTCTCATTGCTTTTCCTCCGCTTGGCTTTTTATTTGCTGGCTGTTTTTTATCTATTTGTAACAAAAATGCTAACATCTCTATTTTACCGCCCCCCTGAAAAGTCAAGTGCTACTCAAAATTACTATACAAACAAGAGAATTTTCTAAATTTATAAATTTCTGAATTTTCATTAATGTAACTGCCTTTTTCCGTTCTAAAGCCACAAAAAATTTAAGGCACCCGCCAATGGCTGGTGCCCATTTTGAAACCTTATCCTATTTTTTTCCATCCTTTGCGAGCTGTTCGTCAATTTTCTTCTGCAGCTCTTCTTCTGTCATCTCCAGATAATCTTTCGGAATAATTACCTTATCCTCCAATACATATTTTTCTTCCATATCAGCTCACCTCCTCAAAATTCATATCATAATTGTCCTGTATTTTTTCTAATGCCCTTAACTGTGCTTCTTCTTCATTATACCCGCTTTTGAGGTATATTGCTATATACAATTTTTGCAAATCTTCATTCAGCATCTCCCCTGCATAGTATTTATATATCCGTCCGTCGTGGCATAAAATAATCCCAAAGCGATAATGATTGCTGTAAACAGAATTAAAATCAGCAACACTTGGCGGCATACTGAAAGGATGAGTATGCATAGTTATCAAATCATTATTCTGCCCAACCACCTTCTTCACATGATCAGTATAAATAATTTTCTGTTCGTCCTTGGAATCCAGTACGCTTGCCACAAGTTCCCCCGACATCAGGTCAACCCAGTACATATCTTCAAGCAATGTGCCGCTTCTATGGTATAACATTTCTTTTGCCTTTTGATAAAGCAGTTTGTTTATTTTTTCATCATCTGTCAGTTTGTCAAACTTTTTACGGTATTCTCCGCTCTGAATATAGGTGTGATTCACTATTGTTTCTCTATTTCTACCATATCGCTGTTCCTCTTTTGAAATCATTTTTACAGATTCCTTTCTTTATAATGTATCAAATATACCATATTGGATACAATTTTCTCTATTCATAAAAATGCAACTTATCTGGTTCCCTGCGGTTATTAAGTTGTAAGTAAGGAGTTTTGGCAGATGTCTGCCCGTCAGAATGGACAGCTGCCCGTTAAGATATAGGGAAAATTTTCCCCGAAAAGTGTTTCTATGCTTGGAGAAATTGTACCAAAGCCTGTTCTGCGTGGCAAGCACAAAGTGCCTTCAATTTAGCAATTTTTACTCCCATAAATTTATTCATATTTCAAGAGTAAAAAAGTTCTTCAAAGCCAACTTAGGAACCCAGAACCTTTCATAAAAACTATACTTTTAAAAATGTGCAAATCCTTTATCACCTTTAAAATTGGCATCATACAACGCCTAACGCCTTAAATGCCTCTAAAACAAGCTTTTCCTTCGCTGTCCTGATGCCGCTATCAGGCTCCTTTCCGGCCTTAAAATCGATTATAGGGCACCACACTTGTCTCTTGCTAAAGTGATACTTGACTTGCTGACTCTGACACCATGATTATCCTCTATCCATTTTTGAATGGCTGCATAGGTAGGCGGACAATCAGGATCATTCTGTCCGGCACCATAGCCCGATGTGTCGAGCATGATGCCAAACACGCTCTTGTGAACCGCGATACTGCTGATTTGAACGGTGTTCGACCGTTTTGATTTAAGTGGAGCAGACGGGAGTCGAACCCGTGTCCAAAGGCAGATCCACCGTACTTCTACTATCATAGTCAGCCTATTTTGTTTCCCTTTGCCGGACGGGGGCTGACGCCCTTCCGGCTTCGGTAGCTTCATGAGAGCTTTCGCTCCCTCACGCCACGCCGTCTCAAAGCTTTGACAACGCCGTTTCCTATCTCGTCGACGCCAGAATCCTAACGGATAGGTACGCTAGGTCTGACGGCTGCCGTTAGGCAGCGATTGCTAAATTATCTTCAGCGTTTAATTTTAATTTTGCGATTTGACGCATCGCCTGCGGATAGCTTCTCCGACTTCAAAACCCCTGTCGAAACCTTAACTGCCCCTTATGATAGCATCTAAACTCGCAAACACGCGCTTTCGCGCTCTTTGTCCGATTTCATCGGACGTTTGCTCGTTAATGCCGCATGAAAAACAAATGCCGCTTCGCGTCGCTTGTTTTTCATTTGCGGCTATTATACCATACTTTCCCTTCAATATACAAGATAGGATACGCCTGCAGGAATATCCGCCTATTGTATCGTAAGCTCCGTTTCCGTTCCGTCATTAATGCTGATCCTGCTGACCACATCACTTCCGTCCAAAAAGGAAAATGTATATTTATATTTACCGGATTCAAAATCCAGATATTCCCCATAATCCAGCGTCTGTTCATACCCAGCCATGGCTTCCTTGACCTGATCTCTGGTGTATCCGTAAAAATTTATGCCATTCACCAAAACCTCACCCACCGGATAGTCCGGATTGTCATATTGAATGATGACCCTGAAAATAACGCCGTCCCGAAACGCTTTTTCCTGAGAGGATTTATTTCCGGCGTACATCGTCCCGTAACTGTTCCCGTCCTTCATTGCATACAAATTCTCCCAACTCATGCTGCCGATCTTTCTGTCGTTAATATGGGAGTATAAATTGGTAAATCCCGCGTCCAGCACATCCCCCGCCTTCGTCTTCCCCAGACGGAGTTCAAACGAACCGTCATAGGTGATCACCGGCGCTTTGCCTCCACACCCGCAGAGTCCCAAAAGCAAAAGACCTAAAATTGCTGCTAATAAAAATTTCTTCTTTCTCATATCCTTCTCCTTTATAAATCAGTCTGTATTTCGCTCCTCATAAATTCTTTATCTTAAATTCCCGCTCATGCTCCCTGCGCTGGTCTTTCTTTGCAATATCCTGCCGTTTATCATATAGCTTTTTACCCTTTGCCAGACCGATCTCCATTTTGGCAAGACCTTCTTTGATATAGACCTGAAGCGGCACAAGCGTATAACCCTGCTCGGAAATCTGTCCTTTCAGCTTCATGATCTGCGCGCGGTGCAGCAGCAGCTTTTTGGGACGCATCGGGTCTTTATTAAAAATATTTCCTTTTTCATAAGGACTGATATGCATGCCGTACACAAATACCTCACCGTTATCAATATGCACAAATGCCTCCTTGATACTGCACTTCCCCATGCGCAGGGATTTCACCTCCGTGCCGTGCAGCACAATGCCTGTCTCATATTTATCCTCGATAAAATAATCATGAAACGCTTTTTTATTATTGGCGATCAGCCTGCTTTCATGTGCCATCGTTATATCTATTCCCCTTTCTATCCTGCGGATTTATACCGGACAACACTTCACGCATCCTCCTCCCACGGGATATCAAAATCAATCGTTCTCGCCGCCATATCAACCCCGGATACCTGAACGCGAACCGTCTGTCCCAGCTTATAAACCTGTCCGCTCCGCTCCCCGATCATTTCATAAGTGCTTTCATTGTAGTAAAAATAATCACCCGGCAGCTTCGATACATGAACAAGCCCTTCAATCGTATTCGGCAGCTCCACATAAATGCCCCAACCCGTCACGCCGGAGATGACGCCCTCATAAATCTTACCGAGCCGCTCTGACATATATTCCGCTTTTTTTAATTTATCCGTTTCACGTTCCGCCTCATCAGCGCGACGCTCTAAGCGCGAGCATTCACATGCGACACCCGGAAGAATCTCCCTGTAATGCGCGATGCGGTCTTCCTGCAATCTGCCCCGCAGCGATTCCCTGATGATGCGATGGATCTGCAGATCGGGATATCGCCGGATGGGTGATGTAAAATGACAATAATATTTGCACGCCAAGCCAAAATGCCCGCTGCACTCCGTTGTGTATTTCGCCTGTTTCATACTTCGCAGCGCAAGCCTGCCGATCATCGTTTCTTCCGGCGTGCCCGCAACCTTCGCAATGAGTTTCTGGATTTCCTTCGGGTGAATCTCTTCCCGACCCATTTTCAAAGAATAACCGTAATTGCGGATAAACGTGCCGAGCCGCATGATCTTGTCAGCGTCGGGCGTCTCGTGCGTTCTATATACAAACGGGAGCTCCTGCCAGTAAAAATGCTGCGCGACCGTCTCGTTCGCCATCAGCATAAATTCCTCGATCAAATCCGTTGCGGCATTGCGCTCGTAAGGCTTAATTTCTGTGGGACGTCCGTTTTCATCAAGCAGTATCTTCGTTTCCGGGAAATCAAAATCAATAGAACCGCGTTTTTTTCTTTTTTGCCGCAATATCTTTGCAAGCGCTGCCATATCCAGAAGCATGGATACGATCTCCGCATCTTCAGCTGCCCTTGCTTCTCCCGTCCGCTCTTGCAGAATTGCCGCAACGCCCGGATAGGAGAGACGTCTGTCCACACAGATCACGCTCTCTACAATCTCGTAGTCGGTCAGCTCTCCCTTTTCATCGATCGTCATCAGACAGCTTAATGCGAGACGGTCTTCGCCCGCATTCAGCGAGCAGATTCCGTTCGAGAGCGCATGCGGCAGCATCGGGATCACGCGGTCAACCAGATACACGCTTGTCCCACGCTTTTTTGCCTCATGGTCTAATGCGGAATTCTCCTGCACATAATTGCTGACATCGGCGATGTGGACGCCGAGGCGGTAATACGCCCCGTCCCTTGTCAGGCTGACCGCATCGTCTAAATCCTTGGCGTCTTCTCCATCTATCGTCACCATTTTAAGGCCGCGCAAATCGCATCTTCCGGCACAATCCGCCTCGGATACGGGCTTTGCCGCGCGTTCCGCCTGGTTCATGACTTTTTCGGGAAATTCCACCGGAAGCTCATGCCCCAACACAATCGACATAATGTCCACGCCAGGATCGCTACGATGTCCGATGATCTGCGTAATCTTTCCTTCCGGACGCCTCCTGTCATTTCCGTAATCCGTCAGTTCGACGACTACCTTATGTCCATCAACCGCGCCCTTTGAATGCTCTCCAGCAATAAAAATATCTGTGCCGAACCGATCGTTATCCGGTATCACAAATCCGTAATGTCTGCTGCTCTCATAGGTTCCGACAAGTTTTGTCGTCCCGCGCGCAAGAATCCGCACGACTTCTCCCTGCGTCCGTTTTCCGCGCATTCCATGCAGAATTTTCACCTCGACCGTGTCGCCATGAAACGCACCGTTCATTCCCTCCACGGCAATATAGATGTCTTCCGCCTGTCCCTCGATCTCCACAAATCCAAACCCCTTCGCATGCGCGGTCAGTTTTCCCGTGACAAGCTTCTCATCCGCGCGCTGATAGCGCCCTCTGCGGTTGATCTGGATTCTGTTTTCTGAAAGAAGCTCCATCAGCGCCTGCTTAAAAGCCCCCCGATCCTCACTTTTTACCTGCAAAAGCACCGCCAGATCGCGTTCTCGCATCGGCACATAGGACTTTTCCTGCATCAGATCACAAATCATTTGTTTTTTTACTTCTAACTGCTGCGATTCCACAATCCGTTATTCCCTCAACTGCTTTCCTATTTCTTTCACGGAAAAGAGCGCTCATAAAAACTCGCGCATAGGATTTTCCCGCAAAAGAAAAAAACAGCACTCTGCATAACAGAGTGCCTTGTCATTAAAATCTTGTGATATTTAGCACGGCAGAAAGAACGATCATCACGATCACCAAAATGGCGGTCCACTTTACAAGCTTTCCCTCCATGGAACGTCCTTTATTCTTGCCCCAGTAAGTTTCCGCGGCACCGCTGATCGCGCCAAGCCCCTGCTGCTTACCTTCCTGCATCAATACCAATCCTGTGACTAATACACTCACTACCATTAAAATCACATATAAAACTACTCTTAACGGACTCATTGCCATTCCTCCTCATATATTATAACCACTGCGCGGTCATAATAATGTGCATGCGCACTCCGCTACGCTCCGGCGCGGTATTTATACCACACCCGCTTACTATAGCACATAAAAAAAAGAAATTCAAGCCCTATTTTTCGCGCGCTCTTTACCGCGCTTTTAACCGCTCACAGCGTCAGTGAATCAAAAAAAGCATCTTCCGCCTTAGCTGTTTTTCCGAGCAGATACGCCTTCATCTCTGTATGCGCCTCTCCCAAATCTGCAATACACTGTTCCCGATTGTGTTCATGGATGCCGCCCGCCGCTTCAAATAGTTCGTAATAGCTTCTGTCCTCCGCATGCTCTGCAGTCAGCACTTCCCATGCTTCTTTCGTCTTACAGCCCATCGTATGCGCCGCCAAAAAAGCAGTCAGTTCCCCGCGCAGCCTGCTGCCAAGGCAGTCATCATAGCGCAGGCGGAGTAACGCCGCGCGCGCCTTCTTTTTTCGCTGCTGGGAACAATAATGGTCAATATTGTTTTCCCTGCTGCCGTAATCCTCCTCACCGCATAAAAGCATTTTGGAAAACCCCTCGTCCTCCGCCGTTTCCATCAATTTCTCCAATGCAGCGTCCCACCTTGCATACCACTCGCCCGTTCCCGCACTCGCAATATCCAAAAGATACGGATTGTTTAACAGCCTGTCCCCTGCGGCGAGCAGATGACCGACTCCCTGTTTCTCATCCGCTAAAAGAGACTTGCGGATTTCGATGCACGTCAAACGCTCGCAGCCTCGGAAGACACCTCTGCCAATTCCAACCTGCCGATGGGGCATGCTGACCGTCTCAAGCTGTTTACAGCTGGCAAACGCCCAATCCTCAATCTCACGGATCCTTATCGGCAGAACAATCTCCCGTACGCCGTCACAGCCCCAAAACGCTTTTTTTCCGATCGACGTAACCGTCTTTTCATCAAGCCGCTCCGGTATCTGTAACACCCCGCCGATATGCTGTGCGCCCATGATCCGTACGCAACCTTCTTCCTCTCCGCACACGTCCTCATACAAAAAGACGGTATTCTGCATGATCACAATTCCAGTTCCTCCATCTCCCGTAAAAGTGCTTCGCGCCGCTCGCTGATCATCAGTTCTTTGCTGTGCCGCTCATAATCTTCACAGCCGAAACGCGCGACAAATCCCGCACAGCAGTCCGTCACAGTCATATGCGTGACAAGCAGCAGAAGCTCATTGCCGTCCGCAAAGACCTGCTCCACAAAAGAAAACAAATGATGAAGGCATTGCTTTGCCTGCGCCGTCTCCTGCTTTGCACATGCCGCTTCCTGTTCAAACGCCCGCCTGATCTCCGCAAACTGCTCTCCCGCACCGGGCTGTTCTCCCTCAAGAAGCAGGTTTCTTTTTTGTTCCCGCAGAAATGCGAGCACCCGCCGGTGCATCCGCTTGTCCTCCGCGGAGAGCGCGTTCGCCGCCGAGAGGGAAGCAAGCAGACGCTCCCTCGCCGCGATCTGTATCGAAATTGCCTCCGCCGCTGAGATGCCGTTACGTCCCGACGTTGCATGCCCATCCGATGCAGCGTTTTGCCCACGCTGCCCGCTCCCGTCATCCGGTGCTGTGACCTGCCCCTGCTGCTCCGCAGGAATCCCCATCTGCGTTTTCACATGTCTTAATACCTGCAGCAGATTTTCCAGATAATCCGTTTTTTCCATACATTCTCTCAGCATGCCGTCCATTTTATCCGTCAGCATGCCGAGCAGGGAGATCCGCTCATCAAACGGTGCATTTTCCGCCTTCCTGCGCATGTCCTCCGACGCGCTTCCCTGTAAAATCTCACTGATGTGATAGTCTTTTTTATATTTGCAGTACAGGTCATAATACGCCATAAACTCCCTGACGACCCGCTCATGCGAAAGATACTGCCCGACCAGCTCCTCCGTAACGACAAGCGATTCCTCCTCGTACAAAAAGAGCATCTGCGATAAATCCTCCCAGCCGCGCGCCGTCACATACGCACGTCCCTTCGCCGTCATTTCCATCAAATAAAAATCCTGCTTTTTTAATTCCAGATAATTCAGTACGGCGCGATGCAGTCCTTCTTTTTCCGCATAATTCTTCCACGCCTCATAATCCGCCTCCACGCTCAACACTTTCAAGCGGTCTAACGTCACCACATCAAATTCACGCGCGCTGCGATTATACTCCTTCGGGTTTCCCGCCGTCACAATGACCCAGCCCTCCGGCACGCGGTGTCCGCCGAACACTTTATACTGCAAAAATTGCAGCATGGACGGCGCAAGCGTCTCCGAGACACAGTTAATCTCATCCAAAAACAGAATGCCCTCCTTTAAGCCGCTCTCCCGCATCACCTCATACACGGATGCAATAATCTCACTCATCGTGTATTCGGACACATCATATTCCTTCCCCTCGTATTCCCTGTGGCAGATCACGGGAAGCCCAAGCGCCGACTGCCTCGTGTGGTGTGTCATGGAATACGAGACGAGCGCAATGTGAAGCTCCTGCGCAATCTGCTCCATGATCGCCGTCTTTCCGATTCCCGGCGCGCCGACCAAAAAAATCGGTCGCTGCCGCACCACCGGTATGCGGTACTCCCCGAATGCATCTTTCTTCAAATATAATCTGACCGTATCCTTAATATCCTGTTTGGCTTGTCCGATGTTCATCCCGCTATCCTTCCTGTTATCTGCTTTTGAGGCACCTGCCTGTCGATTCCTATTTCACTCCGAAAGCGCATCCTCGTCAATACAGATGCGAACCGCCCACGCCGGCGCGGTATTCGGCAGTTCCGTCTCATTTAAAAATACAAACACCGTCTCATAATCCGGCGCTTTTTCCGGATAAACGCCCTGCCCGTCCGTAAAATAAATCAGGCCCTTCAAGTTTGCGATCTCTCCGCGCTCGATCAGCGCGTCCACATAGGTAAACACAGGCCTAAAATCCGTACTGCCGAATCCTACAAGCTTTCCCTCACGCAAAAAAGCATCCAGCTCACCCTGATCGTGAATGACGGTATCGCTGCGGACTTCATGATCGCACTGAATGATATGGACCAGCATCTCGTCAAAAAAGCAGGCGCTCGTATTCATGATGGAATACGTATGCCTTAAAAACGCGCGCACCGTTTCCCCGCGGCAGGACGCCGAAGTATCGATCGCGATCACAAAATCATGAATCTTATTTTCCTCTCGATATTCGAGCGGCTCCACGATCGGCACATTCCCGTACTGCGAAAGCCCGTAAGTATACGCAATATAGTCGAACTCCTCCTCATTGCTTTTTACCACTTCTCCCGACACGACAAACCGACGTAAAAAAGCACGGTAATCCACCCGATCCGCCGTTGCCTCCGCCAAATTCTCCTCCACGGATTCCATATTCTTTCCCTGCGAAAACGACTTTAACTCCGCCCTCGCACGCTCGGAGATCCGTTTCCAGTCCGCAAGGGAGATGACGAGCTCCTCCTGCTCTCCCCATCCGTCATGGTCATCCATAAAAAAAAGACGAGCAAGCTCCGCCTGTTCATCCACGGCAAGCGGATTTCTGCGCAAATACCGATACAGCTTTTCCGCCGTCAGCTTCACGCCCTGATTTTCAAAATAAGAAAGCACTTCTTTTTTTCGCAGATCCGATTTTAACTCCGTCTCCGGCAGCATCAGCTCCACCACCGCATGCTCCGACGCCAGATCAACTGCCAAATCCCACACTTCCTTCTCCACCTTGTCATAGCGGAAGCTGTGTGAGAAAAGAAAATGAAACAGGACATGGAGCATCATGCGCATCACGGATGCCTGCTCCTTCCGGTAGGCGCGGATGACCGCCTGCGCATCATAATACAGATGCCGCCCATCGCAGGCAAAACCGCTTACGCCCGCCTTTTCCTGCGGAGCAAGAGCCGCAAGCGCCACATCCAAAAAGCGCATATGCATTAAAATCCGATCTCGTGAGAGCTGTATGATTTCCGCTGCGAGTGTCGAAATACGCGCGGCCTTGTCTTCTTTTTTGATCGCTGCCATTTGGTATCATGCTTCCTTTTTCATCCTGTCCATTGTAACCGTTTTGCTGTTACCTAAAACCTATCTTATCACAGCCGCCACCGCATTTCCACTCTTGGTCATTTGTTACGATATTTATTGCGACATTTGCCGCAATGAATGATCAAAAGTCTATTTCCACTTCTTCTAATTCATAAAAAATACCATGTACCTTATGATACGAGACCCCTATCGCTGGTTGTAGCCCATACGATTCTTCAACTTCTAAATACTTCTCTTGACCGATCATGATCACCTTCTCATTCCTGAGCGAAAAAACAAACCCCCAAAAGCCAATCCATAATCCAAACAAGGAAACAGCAGTCGTGCTGATTATGGAAAAAATGCACAATCGCCTGATAGCGGTATGTTGCTGCGGTTTCATAAATACCACTGACATCCAATAAATCAGAGCTATGATAAACGCAATCATGATACCCGCACCAAAAAGCTCCAGTATAGCTGCAAGCTGTATTCGTATTTCCCATTTCAATAACAGAGCAATCATCAGGCGCAGCATGATAATCAATAGATACACACAGTAACACCGTCCGACCATAGCAAAGGTTTTTCTACAATGCTGCTTCTTTTTTATATAATCTTCCACGGCCGCCCAATCCTTCATCACCTCGGCAACCACGTTTGACGCATACATGGAAAGCTCGCCGCCCTCATCCATGACCATTTTTACTTCCTTATAGACGTCTTCCGGAAGCACCTCTTTGATCTTTTCGAGTGTAACAACATCCGATGCAAAAATCTCCCCAACATTCATGACTTCGCTCATAATGCTCCCTCCTTTCTCCTCAAAATAAAAAATGCCCCAAAATTACTTGGAACATTATTGTTCAGATTGCCATATGTACGACATCTTTTTCATTTCTATTACCATAACCTAAAATCAAAAAAAATGCAATCCCAAAGAGCAAAATTGCCCCAAAACAAGTTCACGATAGGATGAAATAAAACTAACAGGATAGATTAGAATGATCAGAATTTTGTAGAAATATAATTGACGGTTTTCAGGGCAGCCATCTTCATGGATTGCTGCCCTCCCCAATAAAAAGTTGATTTTTTTATTACTCGTGATCTTCAAAGCAAAGGAACGGATTGCGGTACTCGCTCACGCTTCCCAGCTCCTCCTCAATACGCAAAAGCTGATTATATTTGCTGACACGGTCGGTCCGGCACGGTGCGCCCGTCTTGATCTGTCCTGCATTGACCGCAACGGCAAGATCGGCAATGAACGCATCCTCCGTCTCTCCCGAACGATGGGAAATGACGGCGCGGTATCCGTTTCGCTGCGCCATTTCGATCGCGGCAAACGCCTCCGTGACCGTTCCGATCTGATTCACCTTCACTAAGATCGCATTCCCTACATTTAGCTTGATCCCGGCTGCCAGACGCTTCACATTCGTGACAAAAAGGTCGTCGCCCACAAGCTGGATCCGATCGCCCAAACGCTCGGTCAGCTTCTTCCAGCCTTCCCAGTCATCCTCGTTTAAGCCATCCTCGATCGAGATGATCGGATACTTATCGCAGAGCGCTTCATACATGGAGATCATCTCCTCCGTGCTCCTCAGCACACAGTACTCCTTCGTATCCGGATTGCTGCAGGTACACACCGCGCCTCCCGCTCCCGTATTTCCCGTGCCCGACGCCGTCTGTTCACAGCCGCAGGATGCTTCCGGCTCTGTGCCGCAGCCGCACACGCCTGCCTCATAAGCGCCCTCCGGGATGGCGTTGACGCCGCGCTGTCTCTCTGCTCTTAACAGCTCGCTCTCTCCCGGGAAATAATACATGCCGGAATCTTCCTGATAAAGCTCGCTCGCCGCGACGTCCAGCGCGATGCGGATGTCCGATCCGGGATCATAACCCGCCGCCTTGACCGCTTCCATGATCAACGCCAAAACCGCGTCGGCGTCCTTTAAGGAAGGCGCAAAACCGCCCTCGTCGCCGACGCCGGTGGAAAGTCCTTTTTTCTTGCAGATCTGCTTTAGGTTATGATAAATTTCAGCGCAGATCCGAAGACCGTCCGAAAAAGAAACCGCGTTGACCGGCATGATCATAAACTCCTGAAAATCCACCGTGTTATCCGCGTGCTTACCGCCGTTTAGAATATTCATCATTGGAACCGGCATCGTTTTGGTATTGACACCCCCAAGATAACGGTACAGCGGCTGCTCCAGCGCCAGCGCACAGGCGCGCGCACATGCCATGGATACGCCGAGCGTCGCATTGGCGCCCAGATTTCCCTTATTGTCCGTTCCATCCTGCTCGATCAGCACATGGTCGATCATCTGCTGATCTAACGCATTCAACCCGATCAGCGCTTCCCGTATTTTGGTATTGACGTTATTCACCGCTTTTCTCGTTCCGAGTCCGAAGTATCGTTCCTCTCCGTCCCTGAGCTCCACCGCCTCAAACCGTCCCGTACTTGCGCCCGATGGCACGGACGCCCTTCCAATCGTTTTTTTACCCGTTGTTTCCGTCTCTACAACCACTTCCGCTTCCACTGTCGGGTTTCCCCTGGAATCCAGAATTTCTCTTGCGTGCACGTCCGTAATCCGTAACCGTAATGACATGTTGCTTCCTCCTGTCCGAAAAAAATAAGTATATCATTTGTATCTTACCCTGCACAGGCGGTTTTATTCAGAACAGACGCATAACATGCATAAAAAAGACTCTCGCCGCGGTATCTCATCACCCACGCGAAAGTCTTTTTTCATATAATTCTCCATGCTGTCAACATCAATGCGAACAAGTTCGCCGATTGAAACATCTTTGATTTTTCAATCTATATTCTCTCAAGAAACTGGATCGTTTTCCATATTATCATAAATACAACTCAAACGCTCCGCACTTAAATCGGTCTTACTTAAAATCGTATAGCGATCCTTCCTCGTCGATTGTGCGCGCTGCCATACGTCCGTAAAAATCTCCTTTGTAATGCCATAGCCTGACGGCTTAATGTCAAGCCCGTAAAGCGCGCATAACCGATAGAGCTTTGACACATCGCGCTCCTGAAAAATGCCTGCGCCGATGCTTCCCATTGCGACTGCCATTCCGTGGGAAATCTTGATCTGAGGATAAAATTCCTCCAACGCATGGCAGAACAAATGCTCCGCACCGCTGCACGGACGGGAGCTTCCCGCGATCTCCATCGCAAGCCCGCCGAATACTAACGCTTCCGTCAGAATATGAATAAAATTCTTACTCTTTAACGAGCGCTCCTCGCAGAACGCGACCGCATTATATGCCATTTCGGAGATCATATAGGCAAAATCATCGACTCTGCCGCCTTTCTTTGCCGCGTCAAGTTTCCAATCGTACAGGGCGGTATATTTGCTGATCGTATCACCGATCCCTGCTTTTATCTGACTCTCCGGCGCCGCACGGATGATCTCGGTGTCCACGATGATTCCGGTCGGTATCTTACAGCCGAACGTCTTTCTGTTATGCCCGTCCGTTGCCATCACGGAAAACGGTGAGGCCAGGGAATCGTTGCTTAAGGTCGTCGGCAGACAGATATACGGAATCTTTGCTACAAACGACGCATATTTCGCAACGTCTAACACTTTTCCGCCGCCGAAGCCGATGCACACGTCATAATCCTGCACGCTCGCATATTTGGCAAGCGCGACCGCGATGTCAAAAGTGGCGTCCTCCACCAGATAAAGATCGCAGTGCTGTAGGTCTTTCTGAATCTCGGCGATCGTATCCGCAAACAGCTCCTTTAAGAACTGTTCCGTCACGAACAATATTTTTTTCTTCCGAATATCGGCAACGCACGCGGGCAGCATTTCATCCATATGCATAAACGCGCCGTTCTCCACGATCAGACAATAGGGTAATCGAAAACTATGCATGTTGACCTCCTCCCGTCAACAAATTTCTGTCATTCCAAATCCGCCATACGACAACGCCGAAGGTGGCAAGCTGCACGACAGAATACACGCAGAAAATTGCGATCAGATCAAAAAACCACATTAACGCCGCCACGGCGCCGCTCCCCGCGCAGACCATCATGAGGATGACCGTCACGTTGTTATAGCTGTGATTGGACGTGCTCTCCAACTGTCCCGATACGGTATACATGGTAAGAAAGATCGTAACGATTTTTATGAGCGCGACCACAAAATAGAACACATAGCCCGCCCGAAAACGCAGCCCGCCGTTTAAGTAAAACGGCATGATCTGCCAGTATACATACGCCGCCACGGAAACTGCGCCCCAGAGAAAACATTTGCGAAAACGCCTGTCTTCCATGGAAAGCCATGCCGTTGCCACAAGCAGCATCAGATACCCCAGCAGATCCGAACAGACATCCACCCGCAGCCGATGACCAACCACATGATCGATAATCAGTGATACCGTCACGGGCGCTTCTGTCCGAAATGCCTCATACGCCGGATACACGATCGTCGGAATACGGACATCTATGATTAAAAGCACCAGTGCGGCAAACAGTACATAATATTTACGCATACCAATCTCTCTCAATTATTTCTTGATGAGCAGGGATTTTCCTGTCATTTCCTTAGGCTGTTCCATTCCCATGATCTCAATGAGCGTCGGTACAATATCCGCCAGACAGCCGTTTTCGCGCAGCGTATAGCCCTCGTCATAATTGACAAGGATGAACGGTACCTGATTCGTCGTATGCGCGGTGAACGGATCCCCCGTTTCGTAGTCGATCAGCTGCTCGGCATTGCCGTGGTCCGCGCAGATGAACAGCGCGCCGTCCACTTCTTTGACTGCCTCGACTGCTTTTCCCACACACTCATCGACTGCCTCGACCGCCTTTCTTGCCGCCTCCAACACACCGGTATGGCCGACCATATCGGGATTGGCAAAATTGATGATCACAACGTCGTATTTACCCGACTTGATCGCCTCGATCAAACGGTCGCAAACCTCATACGCGCTCATCTGGGGCTTTAAGTCATAGGTCGCCACATCTTTCGGGGAATTGACCAGAATCCGGTCCTCTCCCTCGTTCGGCTCCTCCACGCCGCCGTTAAAAAAGAACGTGACATGCGCATATTTTTCCGTCTCCGCAATACGCGCCTGCTTCATTCCGTTTGCGGCAAGCCACTCTCCGAACGTATTGGTCACTGCGATCTTGTGGAATGCGACTTCCTTATTCGGAATCGTCGGGTCATAATCCGAGAAGCACACATAAGTGACATCCAGTCTCTTTTCCCGCGCAAAACCCTTAAAATCATCATCACAGAAGCAGCGTGTGATCTCCCGCGCCCTGTCCGGACGGAAATTAAAGAATACGACCGAATCCCCGTCTCCGATCGTGGCTGCCGGCGCGCCGTTCTTCATCACGACGGTCGGTTTTACGAACTCATCTGTTTCCTCCTTATCGTAAGAATTCTGAACTGCCTCCTGCGCGCTGGCCGCAGTCTGTCCCTCGCCCTTTGTCAATGCGCGGTACGCGATCTCCACACGGTCATAATTGTTATCCCGATCCATCGCATAATAGCGTCCCGAAACACTGGCAACCTCGCCAACACCGAGCTCCGCCATTTTTTCTTCAAGCTGCGCCACATAATCTTTTCCGCTCGTCGGCGGCGTATCACGTCCGTCAAGGAACGCATGCACGTATACTTTTTCCAGTCCGTTTCTCTTTGCCAGCTCCAGCAGACCATATAAATGCGTAATGTGGCTGTGCACTCCGCCATCCGATAAAAGACCGAACATATGCAGCGCGGACTGCTTCTCTTTACAGTTTTTCACAGCATCCATCAGCGCCGGATTTTCAAAAAACGTTCCGTCCTGAATCTCTTTCGTAATTCTTGTCAATTCCTGATAAACGATCCTGCCGGCACCCATATTTAAATGTCCGACCTCAGAGTTGCCCATTTGTCCGTCCGGCAGTCCGACTGCCATCCCGCTTGCGTTGCCGCGCACGAACGGGTATTCCGCCATCAACTTGTCCATGACGGGCGTGCTCGCCAGTGCGACTGCATTTCCCTCTGCCTTTTCGTTCAATCCGTATCCATCGAGGATCATTAATACTACCGGTTTCTTGCTCATTTGATTACTCCCAATCCTTTCTTTTTTATATTTACCCTAAAAGAAATGCCTTCGGCATTTCTTTGAAAGATTTGCGCCATGCGCAAATCTTTTTTATTCCACCCGAATCGAATCCAGCACGCGCTCAAACGCATCCATCCACCCGCTGCCCACAGGCTGCGACATTGTGATCGTCGTTACCTTATCCTTTTCTGTCTCCACCGAGCACTGCACCTGCTCCAGCGCAATCCCCATCAGCTCATAGTTGATGCGGACGATCAGTGCATTATAGCCGTTGATCGTCGTTTTGGTAAACTCGGTGCACTTCACATCCACCTCAACGTCGTAATATTCACTGTAAAGACTTTCCAGCATGTAACAGAAGGTTTCTTCCGTATATTGAAATGTAACAGGATCATTCTCCGACGTCATGATATTAATATTCGACGTATCATTCGGATAATTCGGCGCCAAATAAAATCCTTCCGACTGCTCTACAAACCCTTCCGGAACCTCATAGCAAAGCCGCGGTCCCCCGGTCTGCTGCGGATCTCCTCCAAGGCTCTGCGACAATCCGTGCCCGCCGCTTTCCGACTCACTGCCCTGTGCATTCTGTGTCAATCCGTTCGGCAGGGATAAGCCGCCCTGCAGCCCATTTTGCGCGTTATCTGTTCCGCTATCCTGTGAAAGACCATTCCCGTCATCCGGATTTTCTCCTCCAACAGGCGCTCCGCCGATGTATGTTTCCTCGCTTGCCTGCTCTCCCGGCGACCATACCTCTTCTTCCCCGGAACCTCTTTGTCTTCCCATATATGCCACAATCACTGGCACAATGAAAAGAACTGCGGCCACTGCCAGAGCGGAGACGATCACAGCCTTGCGGTTTCGTTTGTTTGCTCCTTTCTGCAACACATAGGAAGACTGCTCTGTCACCTGATACGCGGGATATTGCAGTCGGTTCTGTTGTCCGGCTCCTGCCTGCTGCGGCATCCCCTGTCCGGCGCTCCCCCACTGCGGCACGTTTAAGCCGTTCCCCATCTGCTGCGGACCGTTTACCTGAACAGGCTGCGCCACGGGAATCTCGTTGCAGTAAAATCCCCGATAAAACTCACCGATCGTCTTATAACGCATGCCTGCATCCACTGCCATTCCCTTTAACAGCGCCGCCTCCTGCACAGGCGTCAGCGCTACACCGTACTGCGACGGCGGTATCAGCGTATCATGCTCTTTCCTTGACAGCGCATCAACGGGCGTACGACCCGTCAAGCATCGATAGATTGTCGCACACAGCGCATACACATCCGTCCATGATCCCTGCATGCCATAAATCCGATATTGTTCCTCCGGCGCATAGCCCGGCTTGAGCATCACCGATGCGCTCCTCTCGGCGCTGCCCGCCATATCTCGTGCCGAACCGAAATCCAGCAGTTTTAAGGTGCCATCCTTCAGGATCATAATATTATCCGGACTGATGTCGCGATGGATCATGCCCTGACTGTGTACTTCGTTTAAGGACGCAAGCAGTGGCTGTAACATCTGCATGACCTCACCGCAGGAAAGTCTTCCGCCCCTCCGCGCAAGGTAGCTTTTCAGCGTCTCTCCGTCCAGATATTCCATGATAATATAGCAGGTGTTATTCTCTTCAAAATAATCGCGTACGGACACGATATTCCTAAGTCCCGCAAATCGCGCAAGCATCCTCGCTTCCTGAATATATTTCTTTTTTCCGTCCGAAAAAAATACGCCCTTGTCTCCTTCTTCAGAGATCACCGTATTGCTGCTGACTGTATCCCTGCTGACAAATCCGACAGGATAATACTCTTTGATCGCAATCCGCAGTTCCAGATTTAGGTCATAACCCAGATAAGTAATACCGCAGCCGCCCGCACCCAGCATTCTGCCGATCATATATTTCCCCTGCAAAACCGTGTGCGGCGTTAATATATGCGACGCAAGCTCGCCGGGGACCGGCAAACGATAGCCGCAGCGTGGACATCCGCTATGCATTTGTTCTTCCGTGATTCTGCTCATACAACCCGGACACAGCTCATGAATTTCCATACTCATCCTCCCCAGACACTCCTTAGACCGCAATCAGTCCTATCTTATTCAGTATAGCATATTTTTTCTACTTTTCTATGCTTTATCCGATAAAAAACAATAATTTCTTAAAAAAAGACTGCCGCAAAAGCAGCAGTCTCTTTTTTCTTTCTTTCCTTTACATTGCAATGTATTGACCCGACCGAACAACGACTTATTTCACGTATTCGATGCTCATGGAATCAATGCTGGCATTAAATGCATCTGTCCATCCGCCGCCAGCCTGCTGCGTATAAGTGATCGTTGTGACTTTGTTCTTTCCGACCTCAACCGCAAACTGAACCTGCTCGATCTCCATGCCAAGCAATGTGTAGGATGCTCTGATCAGCAGCGTCTTGCAGCCGTTTAACTCAGACTTGGTAAACTCTGTACAATTCACATCGACCTCATAGCCATAGGTCTGCTCATACAGATACTCTACTGCCTCGCAGAAGGTGTCCTTCGTGTACGAGAACGTTACCTGGTCTTCCTGAGACTCCATAATGTTGATGTTCGCAGTGTCATTCGGGAAATCCGGCGCATAATACATACCGTCAGACTGCTCCGTGAAGCCTTCCGGAAGGTCATAATGTAACACCGGCGTACCCTTGCTTCCGCATGCTGCAAGTGTGAGCAGCATTGCGCATACGAGTAAAATAGAACACAATTTCTTCTTCATGATTTCATTCTCCCTTGATTTCATAAATATTTGTTACAAGAAGTAATCTTAATACTTCTTTCCCAAATTGTCAACCCCGCCCAAGTCAATCTTGGAATTCTTCCCCCCTATGCGCTTTTGTCCTTTATCTGCTCCAGCATATATTCGGCATACTGTTTGGCCAGTTTTCTGTCAAACCGCATCGCATCTCCCGTGCGATACTCGTCCATTGCAGACACCAGCAGCTCCCTATATTGTTCGGGAATATTGGTAAGCCCCCATTCCCCGCCTTCTTTTTTTGATAAGATCAGCCGATTCCTTTTGTATGCCAGCACCCGGCACAAATTCAGGATCATATATACAGGCTGTTCCGCGATCTCCTCCGTCGCATTCTCTATATCGGACAGAATGCTGTCCAAATAATATGCCGGGTCAACTGCCGAAAAAACATCCTTGATTTCTTTTCCGCAGAGTGTTCTGCCCCTGTGGTAAATAATCGTAAAATGCGCTGCTAAATCTTTGTCCGTTCCCTTCATTTTTTGAATATAGCCATCTGCATCCTGCCGGTACCAGTTCAGATGCGTGATAGAAAAATGAAGTTCAAAGGGCGTCGGATAGACAAACGGTCTGCACACGCTTTCTCTGACAATACTGACCTCGATTCCTTTTTCGGGAGCCTGCTCATTCAATTTTACCACCATATCCATGAACTTTCGCTTACACTCATCGGAAATCTCCTCTTTGATCACAACCATGAGGTCGATGTCACTCTTTTGCGCATGAAAACATCCCATTACGGCAGAACCGTGAAGATAGATGCCGACAAGCTCCTCTCCCAATATCTCCTTGCTTTCCCATACGAATGAGCTTAGCAGCTCCTTATATTCGTCCACTTTGAACATCCTCCCTGACCTAAAAAAAGAAATGCAGCGGCAAAACCCGTCTCTGCATTTCTTTTTTTACAAAACGTATGTTACCCTAAATCGATCATTCCTTAATAATACTTGATTATTGTGAGGCAAATCAATCATTCCTGATTATTCATTTTCAAAGAAAATTAATAATTCACAATCTTGCCGAACTCCGCCTTTAAGGAAGCGCCGCCGACCAATCCGCCGTCAATATCCGGCTGTGCAAACAGCTCTGCAGCATTGCCTGCATTCACAGAACCGCCGTACTGAATGCGGACAGCCTCAGCCGTAGCAGCATCATACATCTCTGCGATGCAGTCACGCACACCCTTGCATACTTCCTGCGCCTGCTCTGTCGTCGCGGTCTTGCCCGTTCCGATCGCCCAGATCGGCTCATAAGCGATAACCATACTCTTTACCTGATCTGCAGTAATGCCGACAAGATCAGACTTGATCTGAAGACGGATCCAGTCCATCGTTACGCCCATTTCTCTCTGCTCTAACGTCTCGCCGCAGCAAAGGATCGGGGTCAGTCCTGCCTCAAATGCCTTTTTCACTTTCTTATTTAAGAGCTCATCCGTCTCCTTGAAATAATCACGTCTCTCGGAGTGACCGATGATGACATACTTCACGCCCGCATCCACAAGCATCGCTGCCGAGATTTCTCCGGTATAAGCGCCCTTTTCCTCAAAATACATATTCTCCGCACCTACCGCAACATTCGTTCCCTTTACCGCCTCTACAACAGGTACGATGTCAATTGCAGGAACGCAGTACACAACGTCCACATCATCGGACTTTACCAGATCCTTTAACTCTGCGCACAGTGCAACTGCCTGACTCGGCGTCATGTTCATTTTCCAGTTGCCCGCTACAATTTTTCTTCTTGCCATGATCATTCTCCTTATTATAAAAGTTTTCCTTTCAAATTTATCTGATCTAAGACGCATTGCGCAAAAACACCCTGTGTTTTTGCGGTGCGTTGCACCCTCACAGTGTTTTCCAATTTTCAGGGATTCCGTGTAAACGCGGAATCCCTGAACTTGTCAAACACTGCTCGCTCTGCTTATCGCATCATTTGTCATCTGCTGCCACAACGCCCGGAAGCTCCTTACCCTCAAGGAACTCAAGGGATGCGCCGCCGCCCGTGGAAATGTGGCTCATCTTGTCCGCAAATCCTAACTGGTTGACTGCTGCTGCGGAATCACCGCCGCCGATGATCGTGGTCGCATCGGTAGCTGCCAATGCCTTTGCAACTGCAATCGTGCCCTCTGCCAACGTCGGATTCTCAAATACGCCCATCGGTCCGTTCCATACAACAGTCTTTGCACTCTTCACAGCATCCGCATACAGTTCAGCCGTCTTCGGTCCGATATCCAAACCTTCTTTATCAGCAGGAATCTTGTCTGCATCTACATGAGAAATCTCGATCGGTCCGTCGATTGGATCCGGGAAACCGTCTGCGATCGTCGTATCAACCGGAAGAAGCAGCTTCTTGCCCAGCTTCTCTGCCTTCTCCATCATTTCCTTACAATAATCAAGCTTCTCGTTATCAACCAGAGACTTTCCGATCTCATAGCCCTTTGCCTTTAAGAAAGTAAATGCCATACCTCCGCCAATGATAAGCGTATCACACTTCTCTAACAGGTTATTGATCACGTTGAGCTTATCCGCAACCTTCGCACCGCCAAGGATCGCAACAAACGGTCTCACCGGATTCTCTACGGCATTGCCAAGGAAATTGATCTCTTTCTGCATCAGATAGCCGACTGCACACTCGCCGCCCTTTGCGCGAACCACATCCGTCACACCGGCAACGGAAGCATGCGCTCTGTGGGAAGAACCGAATGCATCGCATACATAAATATCACAAAGATCAGCAAGCTCTTTGCTGAACGCCTCGCCGTTCTTTGTCTCCTCGGAACCGCGGAAACGCGTATTCTGTAAAAGAACTACGTCGCCTTCCTTCATTGCTGCTACCGCTGCGGTCGCATCCGCTCCCGTTACGTTGTAATCAGCAACAAAGTTTACTTCCTTGCCGAGCTTTTCGGATAATCTCTTTGCAACCGGTGCTAAGGACTCGCCCTCGTTCGGTCCATTCTTTACTTTGCCGAGGTGGGAGCAAAGAATCACTTTTCCACCGTCATTCACCAGCTTCTGGATCGTCGGCAGAGCTGCCACGATACGGGTCTCATCGGTAATCTCACCGTTCTTTAACGGAACATTAAAGTCACATCTTACAAGCACGCGCTTTCCTGCTGCCTGAATATCATCTACGGATTTCTTATTTAATCCCATTTTCTTTCCTCCTGAACATTTTTTCAAAAGAAAGGTCCGGTCCCTAAAGACCGGACCTTTGCTAGGCCTACTTCTTCACGAGAGCCGCACTTTACTTATGCTAACTCTGCAAAATACTTAATGGTACGAACCATCTGGCTTGTGTAGGAATTCTCATTGTCATACCAGGAAACAACCTGTACCAGATTATCCTCGCCTACCATCGTCTGTGTTGCATCAAAGATGGAGCCGTAGGTGCTTCCTACGATATCGGAAGATACGATCTCATCCTCGTTGTAAGCAAAGGACTCGGTTGCTGCTGCCTTCATTGCTGTATTGATCTCTTCCTTCGTTACGGACTTCTCAACCGTTGCTACAAGGATCGTGGTAGAACCAGTCGGGGTCGGTACACGCTGTGCAGAGCCGATCAGCTTGCCGTTCAGCTCAGGAATAACAAGACCGATTGCCTTTGCTGCACCGGTGGAGTTCGGAACGATATTGACAGCGCCAGCGCGGGATCTTCTTAAATCACCCTTTCTCTGAGGACCGTCAAGGATCATCTGATCACCCGTGTATGCATGGATCGTGCTCATGATACCGGACTTGATGCCTGCAAGATCATTCAATGCCTTTGCCATCGGAGCTAAGCAGTTCGTCGTGCAGGAAGCTGCGGAAATGATGGTATCCGTCGGCTTTAAGGTCGTGTGGTTTACATTGTATACGATCGTCGGAAGATCATTGCCTGCCGGAGCGGAAATGACAACCTTCTTTGCACCTGCATTGATGTGTGCCTGTGCCTTCTCCTTGGAGGTATAGAAACCGGAGCACTCAAGAACTACGTCTACGCCCAGCTCGCCCCACGGACAGTTGTTTGCATCCGGCTCTTTGTAAATCTTCAGCGTCTTGCCGTCAACCGTGATGGAATCCTCGCCTGCCGTTACCGTATCTGCCTTTGCATATTTACCCTGAGAAGAGTCATACTTTAACAGATGCGCTAACATCTTCGGAGATGTTAAGTCATTGATTGCTACCACATCGTACCCCTCTGCACCAAACATCTGTCTGAATGCAAGACGACCGATACGACCGAAACCATTGATTGCTACTTTTACTGCCATTTTAAGAATCCTCCTACATATTTTATATTATCTTGGCTTGTCCTGAAACGCACGATGCATCCAAGATTTACCAAAATTCTATCAGCACGATTATTGTAACCAATATCCCGCCAAAATTCAAGATATAAATTGAAAAATATTGAGAAACTTTCTAAATTCCGAAAATTGAAAAATCAAGAAAAATGTGGTATTTTAGGGATAAAAAAGAATATTATGCGAAATATACAAACCACCTAAGAAAGGAGCAAGCTTTATGCCCATATGTGCTGACTGTCATTTACACTCCTCCCATTCGGAAGATTCCCATGCCCCCATGGACGCGATGATCGAAAAAGGCATCGCGCTCGGCTTAAAGAAGATGTGCTTTACCGAGCATATGGATATGGACTATCCGAACCCGAAAAACGAATCCGGCAGCAAATTCATGGTCAACACAGACTCCTATCTGTATGACCTGATCCGCTGCAAAGAACGCTATGGAGACCGCATCACGCTCTTATTCGGCGTCGAACTCGGTCTTCAGCCGCATTTAACAGGAAATAACGCCCGTTATGTCAACAGCTATGATTTTGACTTTGTCATCGGCTCCTCCCATGTGGTAAACGGCAAGGATCCCTATTACCCCTCCTATTATGAAGGACGCACGGAGGCAGAGGCTTATCGGGAATACTTTACGTCTATTGTAGACAACCTCAAAAAATACACGAATTTCGATGTGTACGGGCATCTCGATTATGTGGTCCGTTACGGTCCGAACAAAAATGAAAACTATGCCTATGCGGACTATCGCGACGTCATCGATGTGATTCTAAAGACCCTCATCGAAAACGAAAAAGGCATCGAGCTAAATACCGCCGGCTTCCGCAAGGGGCTTCACGCGCCGAATCCCTGCGCCGAGATTCTCAGCCGATACCGCGAGCTTGGCGGAGAGATCGTCACGATTGGCTCGGATGCGCATACACCGGAGGACATCGGCACCCACTTTACTGAAGCCGCCGAGATTCTTTCTTCATGCGGTTTCCGTTATTACTGCGTCTATGAAAAACGCGTGGCGGAATTTTTAAAGCTCACACTATAACTGCGAGTTTGGGCGTAAGCACAAATCTCGCGATTGAAAAATCTTTGATTTTTCAATCTATGATGCCTCCGCAGGCAAGATACTCCCCATCGTAAAACACGGCAGCCTGTCCGGGCGTAACAGCGCGGACTGGCTGTTCAAATTTCGCTTCTAAACAGCCGTTCTCAAGCATGGTGACTGTCACAGGCGCTCCCCTGTGCGCATAACGAATTTTTCCGGTCAGCCGCCTTACTTCCCCCGCCCGCATCGGTTCGATTCCCATAAAGCTGACATCTCCGCATAACAGACTGTCACAATACACCGCATCGTCCGGCACGAGCACGACCTCGTTTTTCTCAGGTATGATGCGCGCAACAAACATTCTCTGCCCGAGCGCGATCCCCAAGCCTTTTCGCTGTCCGATCGTATAATGGGTCAATCCTTTATGCCGCCCTAGCACCCTGCCGTCCGGCGTTACGAAATCTCCTTCTCCCCGTACTGCTTCCGGTCTCCTGCGCGCAATAAACGCGGCATAGTCGTGGTCGGGGATAAAGCAGATCTCCTGACTGTCCTTTTTTTCCGCGACAGGAACGCCCGCCTCCTTCGCGAGTGCGCGCACCTGCTCCTTCGTATAGCCGCCGACCGGCATGAGCGTACGGGAAAGCTGCTCCTGCGTCAGTCGGGAAAGCACATAGGTCTGATCTTTTTCTGCCGTCACCGAATTACGCACAGCGTATCTCCTATTATCCCTCCGCTCGATCCGCGCATAATGTCCTGTTGCCATCCACTCCGCTCCCACGCTTTTCGCGTAACTGAGCACCGCTTCCCATTTGACATAGCGGTTACACATCAGACACGGATTCGGTGTGCGTCCGCGCAAATATTCTTCCGCAAAATAATCCGCCACACGCTCTCGGAATATTTCCGTAAAATCGACGGTCTCATGTCGTATGCCAAGCGCCTTTGCAACCTCTCGCGCATCTGAGACCATGCGCTCCTCCACCCCCCTATTTTCCTCTCCCAGCACGCACATGGTGACACCGAGCACCTCATACCCCTGCTTTTGCAGCAAATATGCCGCAACTGCGGAATCCACGCCTCCCGAAAGCCCGACGACTGCTTTTTCTCTGCCCATGATCTTCTCTGCTCCTGTTTCTTTTTCCGTTGTTCTTTCATTCTTTTTTTGCACATATATTATTCATAATATCATAGGACACTTCTATGAACAAAATACTTTTTAAGGGAACCCTGATCCTGACACTGACCGGCTTCGCGTCGCGTGTCATCGGTTTCTTTTACCGTATCTTTTTATCCCGCACATTCGGCGCGGAGGGCATGGGGATCTATCAGCTTGTCTTCCCCGTGCTCGCTCTATCGTTCTCCATCTGCTGCGGAGGCATTCAGAGCGCAATTTCCAAATATGTGGCCGGAGAACCGACCTCGCGCGACTATCGGCATTCTTTCCGGGTGCTTCTCTGCGGATTGACCCTGTCCGGGGTGCTTTCCGTGCTTTTTTCGGGCGTCGTGATCCTGAATGCGCCGTTGATCGCAGCGCGCCTTTTATGCGAGCCCCGCACGGAACCGCTGCTCCGTATCATCGCCGTCTCCATCCCGTTTGCATCCCTGCACTCCTGTATCAACGGCTACTATTACGGCATTAAAAACACAAAGATTCCTGCCATATCACAAATCCTTGAGCAGATCATCCGCGTAGGCACCGTATTTTTTCTTTACAAATACAGTCTGTCCCATCATATGCAGATCAATCTTTCCTGCTCGGTCTTCGGAATGCTTGCGGGTGAAATCTGTTCCGCCCTGCTTACGGGTACGCTCGTCATGCTCCGCTTCAGCCGGCGGCTCGGTCGCCCCGTGCCATCGGTTCATGCCCTTTCGGAAATGCGGAAAAGTCCTGCCATGCACAAAATCCTGTCCCGCATCGTGGGCATGGCGCTGCCGCTGTCCGCAAGCCGCATCGTCGTCAATCTGTTGTCCGGCATAGAATCCGTCTACATTCCTCTGATGCTTGTCCGGTTTGGCATGTCGGATACGCAGGCGCTTTCCGTCTACGGAGTCTTTACCGGTATGGCGCTGCCGTTCATCCTGTTTCCGTCCACGCTGACCAACTCGTTTTCCGTGCTTTTGCTGCCGCTCATTTCGGAGGCACAGGAGCGTGTCGATTACGACAAAATCCGCCGCGCCTTTCATCGGACCGCTGCGTGCAGCGCCGCCTTCGGTTCGCTGTGCTGTATCCTGTTTCTCGCGATCGGGCGTTTTGCCGGAAATTTCATTTTTCACAATGCGCTGGCCGGAAGCTTCATTCTGACCTTGAGCTTTATCTGCCCCTTTCTCTATCTCTCAACAACCATGTCGAGCATCCTGCATGGTCTCGGGCACACCGGCTGCTCTTTTGTGATCAACACCGCGTCGCTTGGCATCCGCCTTGGATTTGTTTTTTTCCTTGTCCCGGTCTACGGCATCGAAGCCTGTCTGTGGGGGCTTTTGGCAAGCCAGCTCTTCTGCGCGCTCTCTAACTCGTTTGCGATCCTGCACTATCTGAAAAAGAGCTGCGCTGCATCCCGTTGATCGCAGAAAAGGGATGGTATCCGTTTGGATAACATCCCTTTTCCGACCCCCACACAAGCTTATACCACAGCGAACAATGCCCTCTGCGCATTTTCGCCGTCCGAACAACAAAACGCGTTCCACGAAGCTTTGCTGTTCCAAATCATAGCGGTTTCCCCGACCGCTATGCACCCCTAGCGTATCTCATGCTCGCTCTGTCCGAGCATCTCATAAAAATGCTTTTTATCCTGATACATCTTATCATCGGCTTCCTTCAGTACTTCATCAATATTGACACCCCTGTCAGTTTGCGTCATCTGCGTTCCTACGCTGCAGGTAATCCGATACTCCTTACCCGCCGTTTTATTCACCTGCTCCAGCTGCTCGGTAAGCTGCTTACGGAACTCGGCGTCAGCATATTGATCATATTCATCATAGAATATCGCCACCGCAAATTCATCACCGCCGAAACGCGCGCAGATACCGCGCTCCAATATGATCCTGTACAGCGTGCGCCCCACGGTCTTGATCGCGAAATCGCCCTCGCCATGCCCGTAATTATCATTGATGTTCTTTAAGCCGTTCAAATCAATGGAAATCACCATAAGCCAACCGCAGTCATGGTCGCTGAGATGCTTGTCAATATCCTGATAAAAACCACGGCGGTTATAAATCCCCGTAAGCGGATCGCGGATATAAAGTTCTTCCAGCTTATCGTTTGCCAGCTTGAGCTCGCAGTTGAAATTCTCCATCTGCTGCCTGCTTCTCACGGAATCCAAAATATGGCTGAGATTCGTTGCAAAATTGCGGAGCTGCAGATAATCGTTCTCCTCCGGATCAAAATTGACCGCCAGATAACCAAATACGGTCTCCTGCACATGCAGCGGTACAAAAAACAGATTCTCCGTATCCTCATTTATTTTTTCTGATGGAAATGGCTCCCTGCGCTTGTAACAGTACAGCGGAACGGAAAACCCTTTATCCGCATGCCACTCGCCGAGTATGACCATTTCAATCTCCCTGCGATCGTTCAGCCCCGGGTTCTGCTCCAGAATCTGTGCGTTGATATCGGCGTACACTTCCAGATAAGCACCTTCCACGCAGAGATAAATATGCCGGTAAGTATCGAGATAGGAAATATATTTCGGCAGGGTTTTGAGCACGCCGCCCAAAGTCTTTGTCCCCGTCATCTCGTCGATCATATCATACATATTTTTGGAAAAATAACGATAAACAGTCAGCGCATTATACATCTTGTGGATCTGTACGGATGCACTGCCCTCCTGAATGGCACGACAGCCGCACGACTCTGAAAAACGAACCGCGAACGGAACGACTGTACAGCGCTCCACATCATCCTGCTTCTGCATCACCCCGCAGATCAGCTCTACCGCCTGTTTTCCGCCAGCCTGCAGGTCTTGCTGCGCCGTCGTTAAACGTGGCGTAAAATAGCGCTCCTCTTCAATCCCGTCAAATCCGGTCACGATCGTATCCCCCGGAATGTGATACCCCGCATTGTGCAGACAGTCGCAGATGGTGATCGCCATCGTGTCGTTAACGGAAATGAACGCGTCCGGCAGCGGTCTCATACTGGCTAAAAATTCTTTCATCACCGCCCGGCACGGATCCTCCCAAAAATCTCCATAGCCAATATCTTCATCCGTTAATTCTATGCCGTACTCCGACGCCACATCTCGCACGACCTGAATCCGCGCATCAGAAAATTCGTTGTTGCGCAGACCACCCATCACAAAAAATGTCCTGCATTGATGCACCTCGACCAAATGTCGAACGATCTTTTCGAATGTATTCGTATAATCAAACAAGATACTGTAGCAGTCTTCCATCTCCTTGTCGATAGATACGACCGGGATTCCGTTTTCCTTTCCTTTTCCGATCAGCCGTAAATTCAACTCATGGTCCTTGATCTTTTCACAAAAAAGGATCATCCCGCAGAGTCTGTCGTAATCGATCCGTTCAAAGATGCTCTCCTCACCCTTATCATTCAGGTTACGGAATTCTAATTCTTCAAAGGTGTTGAACACCTGTACAAACAGGTCGCGCTCTCTTGCCTGCTGATAGATCGCTTTCAGGGAATCTCTTTGAAATTCATCATCCGCTCGCACCAAACAGACCGCTATGGTATCTCTCATAACTCACACCGCCTTTTTATGTGACTATCGTACCATATTCTACACATCTATGCAACTTAACCTATAAAAAATGATAGTACTTTCGGCCATAAAAAGCAACTGTTCCGTCTTGATTTTGTCGAATTTCGTGTTTTTTCGCCGGGGCTTGCGCATCTGCGCATTTTGATTTATAATTGTTCTGTTTTTCGGGTGTCATGGACGGACCTCAAATCCGCCCGACAACCCACCCCGATCAAAGTCAGCAGCATGGAGGATGATTATGAGTTTCACATTTGAACGTTTGCTTCCCACTCCCGCACAGATTCGGGAGGAATATCCGCTTCCGGCGAATTTTGCCGCTTTGAAGCAGGAGCGCGACCGGGAAATCGCAGATATCATCACAGGAAAATCCGATCGTTTTTTGATGATCATCGGACCCTGTTCCGCGGACAATGAAGATTCGGTTTGTGATTATGTCAACCGATTAGCAAGACTGGCCGACCGCGTAAAAGACAAGGTGATGCTGGTTCCGCGCATCTATACGAACAAACCGCGTACAACCGGAGACGGTTACAAAGGAATCGCCAGCCAGCCTGATCCCCGCAAAAAAGAAGATTTTCTTCAGGGACTGATCGCCGTGCGCAGGATGCATCTGCGCGCCATTCAGGAATCGGGTCTGACCGCTGCGGACGAAATGCTCTACCCCGAAAACTGGGGATATGTGGAGGATGTGCTTTCCTATGTTGCCATCGGCGCCAGAAGTGTGGAGGATCAGCAGCACCGCCTGACCGTAAGCGGCTTTGACGTTGCTTCCGGCATGAAAAATCCGACAAGCGGCGATTTCAGCGTCATGCTCAACTCTGTCTACGCAGCGCAGCAGCCGCACTCCTTTGTTTACCGCGGCTATGAGGTATCCACCTCGGGCAATCCGCTCGCGCACACCGTCCTTCGCGGCTCCGTGAGCAAAAACGGAAACAGCACGCCGAATTATCATTATGAGGACTTAAACCGGTTATGGGAAATGTATCAGGAACGCGATTTGCAAAATCCCGCCTGCATCATTGACTCGAATCATAATAATTCCGGCAAAAAATATGAACAGCAGGTGCGCATCGTCAAAGAGGTTCTGCACAGCCGCAGATTAAATGCCGACATCCACTCGCTCGTCAAGGGTGTCATGGTCGAAAGCTATATTGAGCCGGGCTGTCAGAAGATCGGCGAGGGTGTCTACGGTAAATCCATCACCGACCCGTGCCTCGGCTGGGAAGCCTCCGAGCGCCTGATCTACGATGTGGCGGAATTGTTATAAAAAAGAACGCAAGAGAATGTTTCACATTCTTTGCGTTCTTTCGAAGAATGTGTGGACGCAAATTCTTCAAGGGGCAAGATATTTTCTATCGAAAAAAAAGATTTGCGTGCATCGCAAATCTTTTTTTATCCTCTTGGATGTGCCTTTGCATAAACCTCTCTTAAATGCTTATGGCTCATATTGGCGTAAATCTGCGTCGTGGAAATATCGGAATGTCCAAGCATTTCCTGTACGCTTTTTAAGTCGGCGCCGTTTTCCACCAAATGAGCGGCAAAGGAATGACGCAGGGTATGCGGCGTAATGTCCGCCGTAATGCCCGCTTTTTTGGTATAGGATTTGATCAGCTTCCAAAAACCCTGTCTGCTCATGGATTCTCCCGAACAATTGACAAAAAGCGTGTCACAGGACGGATCTTTTAACATGGAAACTCTTGCACCGGATAAGTATTTCGCCAACGCCTCCCGCGCCGCCGTTCCGAACGGAATGATACGCTCCTTATTGCGGTCACGGCATACAATATAATTCATAGGCATATTTAAGTCGCTCAGTTTTAAGGTAATGAGCTCCGTCACCCGGATTCCGGTCGCGTATAAAAGCTCCAGCATTGCTTTGTCGCGCACTTCCTTGGGCGCATTTCCATTCGGCTGTTCCAACAGACGAACCACCTCGTCCATCGTCATAATACCCGGCATCTTCTTTTCAATCTTGGGCGCTTTCAGCCCCGCAGACACATCGCTTACGATCTTTCCTTCTTGGTTGAGATAATGAAAAAAAGCCTTAATTGAAGCGATGTTACGCGAAATACTCGCAGGCGCAAACTTCTGCTCCTCTAAGTCTTTCACATACGCCTCCAGCATCTTTTCATCAATCTGTTCAAGACTTGTCACGCCGCGGTCGGCAAGAAACATCTGCACCTTGTTCAGATCTCTCCGATATGAGAGCTCCGTGTTATCGGAGGTCTTTTTCACGTTATGCAGATATTCAATAAACTGCCCGATTTCATCTTTCATGTATCCGCGTGCCACCCTCAAATATTTATGTTAATCAAAAAAGCGTGTTCACGCATTATTATAAGCAGAATTTTTAAGAAAAGCAATCGCAATTTTTACCCCATTTCGGGACATTTTCATCACATTTAGACAAAACTACCACATATCGGAAACAATACCATTTATGTCTACCACATATAGCAATTTGCGCTTAAAATTTTTTTAACATTTTCATAACAATTAGGGAGTTGACATACCCCTCCGCAAGGCAGCCGAGCACCCCCAGAAGGACGATCACGCCAATGCCTGTCAGGATCTGCCTCGTGCCGATTCCCCCATATCCGCCCCCGGCCTGTTCATAGATCCGTTCCGAAGTCCTGCACAGCAGAACGAACGCCGGAATGTAAAAAAGAATCTGTGGGAACAGACAGATACACACAAGCCACAAGCCTTTCACTCCGTACACGGCATATGCCGCCGTTAATGTCATGCCGAACGCCAGACCATACCATGCCGTATAGCCATACCGGACAAAACGCCCTAACGGCGTCACTGAGAGCAAAAGCATGAGTACGACGGTTCGCATGCGCAGCCCAAGCACATACAATAACAGGCGGTTTTTATGTATATCCAGATAGCCGATATAATGTGTTTTTTCTGTTCCCATCATATCTCCGCTGCCCAAAAACCAGCCTCTACCCAGCACCAGAAGCGCAATCCCGGCAAAAAAACCGACCAAAAAGGGAGCGCTCCCGCTAAGCAATGCGAGGCGCCCCCTTTCATGTTCTCTCATATGAATCCCCCACAGCTCGTTTTTATATTATATGAGCCTCATCGTGCGGACATTCTTTATTTAACAATAACGGCTGCGATACGCCAGAATCGCCGCCACCGTCTTCGAATCCATGAGCTTTCCCTCATAGATCATCTGCGTCAGCTCCTCCACATCCATCGGCACGACATCAATGAATTCGTCCTCATCCAGATGCTGGTTCGACGGAACCAAATTTCTCGCCACATAGACGTCAATTTTTTCGTTGCAGAATGCGACCGTTGTATTTAGGCTGATCAAAAAGGAAAGCTCCTCACTGCGATAGCCCGTCTCCTCCTCCAGTTCGCGCGCCGCTGCCGTCTTTGTCGGCTCATCTTTGCCGTTTAATCCCCCTGCCGGAATCTCAAGCGTCACACGGTCAAGAGCATTCCGATACTGCCGTACCATTAAAATTCTGCCGTCCTCCGTCACCGGTACGACCGCTGCTGCTCCGTTATGACCGATAAAATCCCACTCCACAATATTACCGTTCGGCACCTGCACCGTATCACGGTAATAGTTGATGATGGAACCTTTATAAACCAAATCCCGCTTTAAGCGTTTCCACTCACTCTCCTGCATGATAAATCTCCTTCTCTTTTCACCTGCCGGCTGACAACAACCGGTCCACACTCACAAGCTTGACACACAATGCAAAAAGCTTTGCCGTCTCCTTCATCTCCTCCGTGGTCGGGAAGGAAGGTGCGATACGGATATTGGTGTCGCGCGGGTCTTTTCCGTACGGATAGGTTGCACCCGCATCGGTCAGCACCACGCCCGCCTCCTTACATTTTCCTACGATTGCGGCTGCACAGCCTTCCATCGCTTCAAAAGAGATAAAATAACCGCCGTTTGGTTTTGTCCATTCGCCAATCTCCAGACCGGATAACTCCTGCTCCAGCACGGCAAGCACCGCCTCGAATTTCGGACGCATGATCCCGGCAAGCTCCATCATATGCGCATGCATCCCCTCGATATTTCCGAAATATTTGACATGACGCAGCTGGTTGATCTTATCATAACCGATCGTCTGTATTGTCATTGTTTTTTTAATATCATTCAAATTTTTCTGCGAAGATGCGATCGCCGCGACACCTGCGCCGGAAAATGTCACTTTGGAGGTGGATGCAAATTCATAAACCATATCAGGACTGCCCGCCTTCTCACACTCGCTCAGGATATCCAAAATCTGATCCTGCCGCTCTGTTTCTTCATATAAATGATGCACAGCATACGCATTATCCCAATAAATGCGGAAATCTTCTGCAGCAGGCTTTAACGCCGCAAAACGCTTCACCGTTTCATCTGAATAGGAATACCCCTGCGGGTTGGAATATTTCGGCACGCACCAAATTCCCTTCACTGATGCATCCGTGTTGACGTACTGCTCCACCAGATCCATATCCGGTCCCTGCGGCGTCATCGGAATCGTGATCATCTCGATGCCAAAATGCTCTGTTATCTTAAAATGTCTGTCATAACCGGGCGCGGGACACAAAAATTTCACCTTGTCCAGTTTACACCAAGGTGTGCTTCCGCATACACCGTGCGTTACGGAACGTGAAACCGTGTCGTACATAATGGACAGGCTGGCATTTCCACAGACGATCACATTCTGGGCAGGCACACCCATCATATCTCCCATCAGCTTTTTTGCCTCCGGAATACCGTCCAGCGTTCCATAATTGCGGCAGTCAACTCCCTCCTCGGTCTTTAAGACAGACTCCGCACTCAGCACATCCATCATATCCATGCTGAGATCTAACTGTGCAGGTCCCGGCTTTCCTCTGGACATATCCAGCTTTAATCCCTTTGCCTTTGCGTCCTCAAACTGCTGCTCCAATTCTCTCTTTAACGCTTCCAGTTCTTCCTTTGCCATCGACTTGTAAGATTTCATAGCACACCATCCTTATCGTTTTTCGCTTTCATGCCGCTTTTTTTTCAGCATTGTGAATGATCCGGGCTTATTCTTTCCATGCTCTGCCCCTAGCCGGCATCTTTCGTGCATTATTGCATTATTGTATACAATCTACGCACGCCTTTCCTATCATACACCATGCTTCGTACGGATGCAAGAAAAAAAATCTCTAAACTGAAAGAAACTCACGTTCCGCCAGTTTAGAGATCCGCATAGTCAAAAGAATGCACCGCAGATGCATTCTTTTTTATTCATTTCCGTCCTCCTGTGCACCGACAACGCCGGAAATGACCGACGTCACTGCCGCAATGATCACGGCTACGATGACTGCCACCGCAATGATCCCAACAAGGATCCAAGCTGTCTGTGCATCAAACGTCCCTTCCGTGCCGTCGCTCGCAAACACGCCCGCACAGCCCGAAACCATATTCATCAGTATAACGGCAAGTATTGTCACGCCCATATAAATCAACGACTTGATCTTGTTCCATACCCTCATGAATCTTCGCCTCCGATTGTTTTTACGCGCGTGAATGTCTCCACGCTTTCCTCATTTTAGCACTTTTTGTCCGACACCGCAAGACCTACAGCTGCTTAAATATCTCTGTCCACTGCTTCAGGCTGATGGCAATGGACTGATTTGTCACTCCTCAATTCGGGCTGCAATGATCGTATAATTATCCTGATGTTGTTTTTGTTCCCAGACGACCGCGCGTGCGACTGCCCGCGCAATCTGCTCCGCACTCTCCCTCTCTGCATAGCGCGCAAGCTCCTCATCGGAAATCGTGCGGAATGCGCCGTCCGTCAGAAGCAGGATCACATCGCCCTTTTCCAGCACGATCGGGATTTCATTCCCGTCCACCTGATCTAATATGCCCTTGCCGATATAGCTTGTCAGTGCAGCGCGGCGAATATCTCCCTTTGCTTCCGCTTCCGTGATGACACCGCGCCTTGCAAGCTCGTCGAGTTCATGTCCGTAGTTATGTTCCACATTCAGTCTGCACAGTCGCTTTTTATGCCACCAATAAATCCTGCTGTCACCAACAGAACAATAATACAGCTTGTTATCTTCTATGTATGCGGCGATGACAGTGGAACCGCCCGGCGCCTTCCCCAAGAGATATTGATTGACCGTCTCGTTCACATGCCAGAGCGACTGTTGCAAAAACGGCACCGGCTCCGAAGCCCGGTCCCCGGCAAAATATGCATCCCGCATGCCCTCCACGATCATGCTGCTGATCTGCGCACCGCTCGACAATCCGCCCATACCGTCGGCAATTACCGCAAATACGCTTTCCCCGTCTGTGCGCTCTCCTACTGCAAGCCCCATCTGACCGTCAGCCATGCCCGAAAACCACATCGCATCCTGCTGCTCGGCTCTTGCGCCTATTTCACTGATGCCCGCCAATGTAATGCGGGACTTTTGCTTTCTCTTTTTTCTCATATTCCATATTATAACAAAAAAAGATTCCATAAACAATGTTTATGAAATCTTTTTCTTTCTACTTTGCGTAATCGACTACTCTGGACTCGCGAATGACATTGACCTTGATCTGTCCCGGGTATTGAAGCTCCGCTTCAATCTGCTTTGAAATATCCCTTGCCAAAAGAACCATGTCCGCATCGCCAATCTGTTCAGGAACTACCATTACTCGAATCTCTCTACCTGCCTGAATAGCAAAAGATTTGTCTACACCCTTGAAATTGTTTGTAATATCCTCTAATTGCTTTAATCTTGTCGTATAAGTTTCCAACGTCTCGCGCCTTGCGCCCGGTCTTGCTGCGGATATCGTGTCCGCTGCTTGTACCAAACATGCGATCAACGTTGTCGGCTCCACATCGCCATGATGGGATTCCACCGCGTTAATGACGGTTGCCGATTCCTTATACTTCCTGCAAAGCTCCGCGCCCAATTGAATATGGGAGCCTTCCATTTCATGATCCACGGATTTACCAATATCATGTAAAAGACCTGCGCGTTTCGCCATTCTGATATCCACGCCCATCTCTGATGCAAGGAGACCGGAAAGCTGTGCTACCTCAATGGAATGCTTCAACGCATTCTGTCCATAGCTGGTTCTGAATTTCATCTTGCCAAGTAATCTGACAAGCTCGGGATGGATACCGTGTACGCCGACTTCTAACAGCGCCGCTTCACCCTCCTCTTTGATCATGACCTCTACTTCTTTTTGCGCCTTTTCAACCATTTCCTCGATTCTGGCTGGATGGATTCTTCCGTCCACGATCAGCTTCTCGAGTGCAATACGTGCAACCTCGCGTCGTATCGGATCGAAACCGGATAAAATGACTGCCTCCGGCGTATCGTCAATGATCAAATCTACGCCGGTCATCGTCTCTAAGGTACGGATATTGCGTCCCTCACGTCCGATGATACGTCCTTTCATTTCGTCGCTCGGAAGCTGCACAACGGAAATCGTCGATTCGGATACGTGATCCGCCGCACATCGCTGAATGGCGTTTACCACATATTCCTTTGCCTTCTTGTCCGCTTCTTCCTTCGCCCTGCTCTCCATTTCCTTGATGAGCATAGCTGTTTCATGCTTTACTTCGTCTTCAACAATTTTCAATAAATACTCTTTTGCCTGTTCGGAGGTTAAACCAGAGATTCGTTCCAGTTCCTGTACCCTCTCTTCGTTCAGCCTGGCGATTGCTTCTTTCTGCTTATTCAGCGCCTCTTCCCTTGCAATCAGCCCCGCCTCTTTCTTCTCAATTGCGTCCGCCTTTTTGTCAATGTTTTCTTCCTTCTGCTGAACTCTGCGCTCATAACGCTGTGCTTCCGCTCTCCGTTCCTTGATCTCCTTATCCAGCTCATTCTTTGTCCGGATGGATTCTTCTTTCACCTCAAGCAGTCCTTCACGTTTTTTCGCCTCAGCAGTTTTGAGTGCGTCATCAATGATCTCCCTCGCCTTATCGTCCGCATTCCCGATCTTCTGCTCGATTGCCTTTTTCTGGCGACTCATTGCAAGAAAAGCGGATAAGGGTACGGCAATGACAAGCGTCACAATGACCGCCACCACTACTGGTCCCATCATGTACAGGAGCACCTCCTTATTTAGTTTTCATTGTACGAATATGCGTTATAGAATACGCCATATATGATAGCATATCCTAACTCTCAATTTTACAACAGTTCAATTTTACCCCGTAATGCATGTGATGTCAAGCACTATTCACGTTCGCGTTACCTCCGCTGATCACACCCCATACGCTTTTAACGGGTCGCCGTTCTTCCCTCATCTATTCCATAAGTCAGATAATGCTCATATAATGCGTTTTTATCATAACCAAACGCTTCCTTCAAATCAGGATAGCGGTTAGCATAGGCAATATGGTTAAATCCATCCGCATCATCAAAAACGGAAAGAATGTCGCTATCCTCCGTAAACCAGGGATTATTGATGTCATAATCCGTCGGGTCCCAGCCTCTATGTAAAAAATCCTCCGGTATCGTGATTGACTCCGGCTTTCCGAGCGGTAATACTTCTTCACTGTCAGAATGCACAATGACCGTCGTCCCGGCTTTGCAGTTATCATAGATCCATTTTGCATCTTCCACAGACAGCCGGACACATCCTAACGATGCATTTTCACCCAGTTTATTATATTCTTCCCACTCCAGAGAATCCGGAGAGACTTCTAAATACGGTACGGAATGAAACAGAATTTTATTCGTAAAACTTACTGCATACCTGCCATAAGTATTATCTACCATCAATCGCCATTCATAATAGCGGGACGTTCGAAAAGTACCCTGCGGCGTGGCGTGTCCTGCCCGCCCGCAGGAACAGACCATTGCTTTGACCGGTGTCAGTGTACCGTCCGCCTCCTTCTGCATGACTGTAACACAATTGAGTGCTCTGTTTACATAGATGACATAATCCGGTCTGGTATCTTCTGCCTGCATGTTTTGCCCTCCTGCTGCATTCACGTTCATAATGCCGGCAGAAAACAACAGGATTCCCAAACATACGAGGCGAAAGATTAACACTTTGAACTTTTTCATATGGTACCTGATTCCTTTCCTCTGGAGCAGCTTTAAGATAACATTAAAACAAAAGATCTCCTCTAAGCCGAGGCAGATGTCGAAAAAAATATATGCTTCGCGGTGATTATAGCAAGATGGCATTTGCGTGTCAAGATGCCGCGTTTCCATTTCCTATTTCTACCATTTACTTACAGGATGCATCATGGCATCTTCCGTCAGTCGCACATGGGATTTCTTATGCATCCTCAAACAATAATCCCTTCATACACTGTGCGATCTTGGATGCCGGATACCCCCGCCTGAGCAGAAACGCGTATAGCTTTCTTCGCTGCTCTGGCGTGCAATCGTCCTCATGGTATCCTTTCTTTATGAGTAACGCCTGTATTTGGAGAAGTTCTGCATCCTCTTCATCCGAAAAATTCATCTTCTCACAGATATTTCTGACCGTATCCCGATTGATTCCCTTTTTCAGCAGATCGGTCTCCATCCGCAGCATGCTCTTTCTGTCCTGATAGGTATCAATATACTTCTTTACATAGGCTTCGTCATCCACATATCCATAGGACTTCACATAATCAAGCGCAGTCTGAATGACCTCATCGGGATAACCGCCGTTTTCTAACTTGCGGCAAAGCTCGGACTCCGTGTAATCCCTCTGCTTCAGCAGATTCATACATCGAAGCTTCGCCCTTTTAGGCAGCTCTTTGTGAAGAAGTTCCTCATAAACAGCGTCCGCTATCAGCTCTCCCACATGGAGCCGATAGCGGCGCAGTTCCGACCGGTATAACGAAGCACTCATCCCGTTATCAAATGCTACTCGCGATTTTGATTTTGTCAATTCTGTTATCTCTGTAACAATCATGCCACTCCATCCATGCCCTTCGGCTTATCAACGACATGTACCCCTATGCGGGTATGATTCCACAGAATCATTCTTTTGCGCTGCCCTTTGTCTTCTTCCCCGGTTCCGCAGATGCCGGATTTTCGGATACGGTCTTCTCCGTTCCTTCTTCCGCCTGTCCTTCCTCGCTCAGACCGTAATGTATGCGTACCTTCTGTTCGATCTCATCACATACCTGAGGGTTATCCTTCAAATACTGCTTGGCATTCTCGCGCCCCTGACCGATCTTATTTCCCTCATAGGCATACCAGGCACCGGTCTTTACCACAATATCCACATTAGCCGCCATATCCAGAATATCGCCCACAGTGGAAATGCCTTCTCCAAACATAATATCAAACTCGGCCTCCTTGAACGGCGGCGCGATCTTGTTCTTCACGACCTTGACCCTCGTACGGTTGCCGACTACTTCGCCGCCCTGCTTGATCGCCTCGATCCTTCTGACATCTAAGCGAACGGAGGAATAAAATTTTAATGCGCGTCCGCCCGTCGTCGTCTCGGGATTGCCGAACATGATGCCGACTTTCTCACGGAGCTGGTTGATAAACACAACCGTACAGTTGGATTTACTGATCACACCCGTCAGCTTCCGGAGCGCCTGCGACATCAGTCTCGCCTGAAGTCCGACATGGGAATCTCCCATATCGCCGTCGATCTCCGCCTTCGGCACAAGTGCCGCAACCGAGTCCACTACCACAATGTCAACAGCACCGGAGCGCACCATTGTCTCAGTGATCTCCAAAGCCTGCTCTCCGCAATCCGGCTGTGAAATATACAGATTATCAATATCTACGCCGATATTCTTCGCATACACGGGATCCAGCGCATGCTCCGCATCGATAAAGCCCGCGATCCCGCCGCTCTTTTGTACCTGCGCGATCATATGCAGCGTCACGGTCGTCTTACCGCTCGATTCAGGCCCGTATATCTCTATGATTCTTCCCTTGGGAATTCCGCCAAGTCCCAGCGCAAGGTCTAAGCTCAAAGAGCCCGTCGGTATCGTCTCAACGTTCATTCTCGCCGCCGGATCACCGAGTTTCATGACGGTCCCGCGCCCATACTGCTTCTCCAACTGTGAAATCGCCGCATCCAGCGCTTTCAGCTTCTCATCCTTTTCCATATTGTTCTCCTTCCGGTCCATGCAAATACAGAACAAACGTTCTTTTCGGGTTTATCATAAAACATTTGTTCGATTCTGTCAATGGTTCCTACGCAAATTTTTTTACTACATTCATTCTAGCGTCAAATATGTCCAATAAAATTCTCTTTGTGAAAATCTGTTTCACAAATTTGCATTATCGATCTAATAAAGAAAAAACGGATTGATCCATCCTTGGACGGCATTCCTGCCAAAAGAAACAAAAAATCACGGTCTTTTTTGAGAGTACCACATTCCCGCTTTGCAGACAACCGTCAACTTGCACAAACTTTACTTTGATTTCTCTTTTTCCTTCCGCTTCGGATACTTTTTTCCGATCACAAACGGCACAAAATGATTGACGATATAGATCGTCACAAGTTCCATGACCAGCAGAGAAAGCGCGATCCCGAGATACAGACAAACCATTTCTGCCCACGGGACGCGGGCGGCAAAAAACATGGCTACCACAATGGAGGCCCTCATATACAGACAGTCTAAATGTGTCAGCATGATGATCAGCGAATTCTTACCCAGATAGCAGAGTCCGCGCACCTTTTTTACATATTTACAAAGCAGGATAAGAGAACTACTTCCAGTCAGAACATTCAGATAATAAAGCCATGTCCGGTTAAACGCCATAACCCGCATGTCCACAAGTCCGTTATACAGACTTAAATATGCAGTAAATACCAGACCTAACATGCAGGCAATGATCAGCGCTGCACGTCTGCGTGTATTCGTCACAACCCGATCCAGACGCTCAAATAAAGTTGCCATATTATACCCGAGCATCAAAAAGCCAACGCCCAGCATACTGCGCAGCCATGTAGAAAGCAATTCGTAGACAAGCCGTAACAGAATCGTTGTCTGTGGAAAATACTGTGAGAAATATGGATGAATCCAAGTCACCGCCGCAACAAGTACAACTGAGACCAAAACAGCTGCCGCTTTTTTCTCCGCACATTTTTTTAGCAAGAATAAAAATGCAATCTGTGAAAAAAAGAGCGCCGTCAAAAACCACAATACAGATATACCGCCCAAGCCGAACGTTTGAATCAGATATCCCTCGATCACATCCCATGCAACGGCATGTTTGATTCCGTATTGATATCCGCCATATATCGCGAGGTAGATTGCGCTGAAAAATACATACGGTACAAGAAGACCGCGTGTTTTTTTGATCAGGATGTCGCGCATACTGCGCTTCTCCTCCCCGATTGCGAACGTCACGATCCCCGAAAGGATAAAAAACAACGGCATATGATACGCTGTGATGACCGTCCGAACCGGTTCTGAGCAATACTCGGAATGCGCCGTCACGACCCAGATGATACCGATCCCCCGTGCCATATCCAAATAATCCAGCCGTTTCTCTTTCATCGGTCTCTCCCTGCTCCTTATCAGATTAAACTCAACCGGTACCCGCGCTGTCCGCCTTCTTTTTCTTCGGATACTTTTTCCCGATCACAAACGGTATAAAGTGATTGACCACATAGATTGTCACAAGTTCCATGACCAGCAGGGAAAGTGTAATCCCTATATACAGACAATACACCTTTGCGCGCGGTGAAATCGTGGCAAAAAACATGCCGATCTCAATCGCCTCGTACATATACAGACAGTCTAAATGCGTCAGCATAATGATCAGCGAATTCGCGCCCAAATAGCAGAGTCCGCGCACATTCTTTCCATATTTACAAAACAGCAAAAGAAACGTGCTGCCAAGCACTGTATTCAGATAATAAAGCCATGTCCGGTTAAACACCATATACCGCATGTCCACGTGCCCGTTATACAAGCTTAACCACCCAGTAAGAACCAGTCCGAACATGCAGACAACCACCAGCGCCACACGTCTGGACATATTCGTCACAACCTGATCCAATCGTTCAAACAGAGGCGCCATACAATAACCGAGCATCAGAAAACCGACACCCAACATACTGCGCAGCCATGTATAGAGCAATTCAAAAATGAGCCGTAACGGTATCGTCGTCTGTGGAAAACGTGTCACAAAGTACGGATGAATCCACGTCGCAGCCGCCACAAGCACAATAGAAACGAAAACCGCCGTCACTTTTTGTTTTCCGCATTTTTTCAGCAGGAATAAGAACGCAATCTCTGAAAAAAAGAGTGCCGTCAAGAACCATAATACGGACATACCGCCCAAGCCGAACGTCTGGATGAGATACCCCTCAATCTGATCCCATGTACCGACGTGCATTTTTCCATAATAATATCCGCCGTATATCGCAAGGTAAATCGCACTGAAGATCACATACGGCACAAGCAGGCCGCGCGCTTTCCTCTTCAGAATGTCGCGCATGCTGCGCTTCTCCTCCCCGATCGTGAAAGCCACGATACCCGAAGCAACAAAAAACAACGGCATCAGATAAGCGGTAATGACGGTCCTAACTGATTCTGCACAATACTGGGAATGTGCGACTACAACCAAAATGATGCCGATTCCCCGCGCCATATCTAAATAATCCAGTCGTTTCCCCTTCATCGTTCTTTCTGCTCCTCGTTAGTTCTTGTCTTTTCCAAATGTCCTGCTCCCGCAATATTCCAAAAGACAGCGGCGAAGCTGCGTCAGCGCGCATGCCGTCGCACTCTCCCTGATTTTGGCTCTTTCGCCGGAAAACAGGTATTCTTTTATCGTCAGTTTTCCGCATACCTGACATGCAATGTAAACCAGGCCGACCGGCTTTTCCTTTGTCCCGCCGTCCGGTCCCGCGATTCCCGTGATCGCCACCGTCACGTCGGCTTTTGTGAATAATGCTGCGCCTCTTGCCATCTCGCCCGCAACCTTTTCGCTGACCGCGCCATATTTTGTCAGCGTTGCCTTTTTCACACCGAGCAGCCTGCGCTTCGCTTTATTGGAATAGGTCACATAGCCCGATTTATAACTCTCCGATATGCCCGCGACGTTGATGAGCCGGCTCGCAAGCATGCCGCCCGTGCAGGATTCCGCCGTCGCCACAGTCAGATTGGCGGCAAGTAAAAGATCAACAACCGATTTTTCCAGCGTCGTATCCGCATCCGTGGAATATACATCCCCACCGAAGCGCGCTTTCAATTCACGCACGATCGGCTTGATCAGCTTTTTCGCTTCTTTTTCATCCGCCGCCTTCGCCGTTACCCGAAGATGTACCTCGCCCAGCCTTGCGTAAGGCGCGATCGTCGGATTTTCCTGCCCCGCGATCAGATCTTCGATCTTCGTCTCCACAAGGCTTTCGCTGACACCGCATATTTTTACGGTCTGCGAAAAAATAACCCCCGGCGTAAACTCCTGTAAGTACGGCCGGACGTTGTTTTCAAACATCGGCTTCAGTTCTCCCGGCGGTCCCGGCATCATGACGATGTGATGCCCTCCGACCTCCACGATCATTCCCGGCGCCGTGCCGTTTTCATTATCCAATACCAGGCAGCCTTCAGGCACCTGTGCCTGCTTCCAGTTATTGTCCGTGATGTGCATGCCTCTTTTTTCAAAATAATGAGCGATCCGCTGGCGCGAATGCTCATCGGCTACAAGAGGAATGGAAAGCACCTCAGAAACCGTCTCCTTTGTCAGATCGTCCTGCGTCGGTCCCAAGCCCCCCGACATCAAAATAATGTCCGAGCGTCCGATGGCAGTTTTCACCGTCTCCGTAAGACGCGATCTGTTGTCGCCGACCACGCTCTGATAATAGCAGGAAAGCCCGAGTCCCGCACATTGTTCCGCCAAATACGCCGCATTGGTGTTGACGATATTTCCAAGCAGCAGCTCCGTTCCGACACAAATAATCTCAACCGTCATTGTCTTCTCCCGTTTTATCGTTGTCTGATACCTATTACTTCTGCTCTGACAAAATACCGCGGTTCTTCCATAAATAATCAACTAGCGAGATCACGGTCAACGCCAGCGCCGCCCACATCACGGCTTGCGTAATGACTGAGACCGCCTTATTCGGAATGTCCGCGATCATCAGGCAGATCATCACCATCTGAAAGGTCGTCTTAAACTTACCCCAATAGCTTGCGGCAAGCACAACGCCGTTATCGGACGCGATCAGCCGAAAGCCGCTGATGACAAATTCCCGTGCGATGATGACGATCACGACCCACGAATAGATCCTGCCGATATCCACAAGGCAGATGAGCGCTGAACATACGAGCAGCTTATCCGCGATGGGATCCATAAATTTTCCGAAATTTGTGATGAGATTGCACTTTCTTGCAATATATCCATCCAGCAGATCGGTCAGACTCGCAACAATAAAAATACCGAGCGCGATCCATTTCGACGCCGCCCCCGCAAAATCCGTCAGCACAAAAAAAACAAAAAACGGAATGAGTATGACACGAAACATCGTCAGTTTATTCGGTAAATTCATGATAGTTACCCCTTTACTATAATATGTGTTCCTAAATTTATGGTACAAGCTCGCCGATCAGGTCATATTCGTGAGCGCCCGTAATGCGCACGTTCACAAAATCTCCCGTCACAAGCTCTCTGTCCGTATGAAGAAATACATAACCGTCCACATTCGGCGCATCGCGATAGGTTCTTGCCACATAGCAGTCCTCATCCACAAGCTTTCCTTCGATCATGGCGGTCATCACCCGCCCCTGAAACGACTCTGCTTTGTCAAATGCAATCTTCTGCTGAAGCGCCATGACCTCACCCCGCCGCTTTTTCTTGGTTTTTTCGGGTATCTGCTCCGGCATTTCTGCTGCCGCCGTTCCTTCCTCCGGAGAATATAAAAAAGCACCGAGCCTGTCAAAACAGGACTCCTCCACAAAGGAGAGCAGCTCCTCATGCTCCTTTTTTGTCTCGCCCGGAAATCCCGTGATCAGCGTCGTGCGGATGCAGATGTCCGGGATGCATTCCCGAATCCGCGCGATCCGCTCCGTGAGTTCGGCGCGGTTCGTCCGCCGCCCCATCTTTTTTAGGATCTCATCGGATGCATGCTGGATCGGCATATCAAGATAATGACAGATCTTCTTTTCCGTGCGGATCACGTCGATCAGCTCCTGTGTGATCTCCTCCGGATAACAATAGAGCAGGCGGATCCAGTACAAGCCTGAAATGCCGCACAGTTTTCTTAACAGTTCAGGCAGCTTTTTTTCTCCGTAAAGATCCTTGCCGTATACGGTCGTCTCCTGCGCGACTAAAATGAGTTCCTTCACGCCGCTGTCCGCTAAGGTCTGCGCCTCTTTGACCAGCGTCTCCATCGGCACGCTTCGGTAACCGCCGCGCACCTTCGGAATGATACAATAACTGCACCGCTTATCGCAGCCCTCCGCAATTTTCAGGTACGCATAGTGCCCTCCGGTCGTTACGACACGCTTTTTTCCCGCGACCGGCTCCCTGTCAAGCTCTTTCAGATACGTCTGCCGCTTACCGGTAAGCGTCTCCTCCACCGCCCGGACGATCTCGTCGATCGCAAGTGTCCCGACGATCGCGTCCACCTCGGGAATTTCCTGACGGATTTCCTCCGCATAGCGCTGTGCAAGACAGCCCGTGGCGATCAGCACGCGCGCGCATGCCGTCTGCTTTAACGCCCCCAGCTCGATCAGCGTGTTGATGCTTTCCTCCTTGGCGTCCCCGATAAAACAGCAGGTATTGACGATCACAACCTCCGCTTCGCTCTCGTCGTCCGTAAACGTATAACCGTGTTCCGCGAGCATGCCGAGCATCATTTCCGTATCTACTAAGTTTTTATCGCAGCCAAGCGACACCATCAGAATTTTCATTTTAATCCTCCATGCTGTCAACATCCTGCAAATTTGGGTGTCAGCACAAAATTTGCAAAGCGAACAAGTTCGCTTTTGAAAAATCTTTGATTTTTCAATCTGCGTTCCCTGATCTCCTGTTTTTTGCGTGCCTCACTTGTTTCTCATAAAGTGTTTCTTATGAAGCGGAAAAAGGAAGCATCTCACGATACTTCCTCAAATGCACCCTTCTCATTCTCCTCATCGCCAAGAATCGCGATCTTTCCCTGATTGAGTTCATCCACGGCAACCGACAAAGGCTTTCTCACTTTGGTTTCCTGCGTTAAGGGATCGTCTCCCGCTATGATCTGTCTTGCCCGCTTCGACGTCGCCATCACGATGGAATAACGGCTGTTGATGACCGGCTGTTCGCCCTCCTCGACCCCACTGTTTACCACGTCCATTAAATCTGCATAAGATGGATGTATCATACTGTTGTTTCTCCCTTCTGGAATTTCTTCAAATCATTTCTCAGCTCATTGATAAAAGAAATATTCTGCCCCGGCGTAAAATGCGCCGCACACAATATTCCGTGAAGCTCACGTTCACAGTCATCGAGATCATCATTGACGATCACATAATCGTACCGCTCCAGTCCCTCGCTCTCCGCTGCAGCCCGGCTCAAGCGCTCAGCGATCTTTTCCTCCGTCTCTGTGGCTCTGCCGCGCAGCCTGCCCTCCAATTCCACAGCACTCGGCGGGAGCACATACACGAGCACGGCATTCGGAAAGCGCTCCTTTACTTTCATTGCACCCTGGATCTCGATTTCTAAAATGATGTCCTTTCCCTGCGCCATCTGCTCCTCCACATAGGCGCGCGGCGTGCCGTAATAATTGCCGCAGTAGGACGCGTATTCGATCAGACCATTCTCTTTGATCCGTCCCTCAAATTCCTCTTTTGTCACAAAAAAGTATTCCCTGCCGTTTTCCTCTCCCGGACGCGGCGCGCGCGTCGTCATGGAAATGGACAGCGCGTAGCGGTCATATTTTTGCACAAGCCTTTTTACAAGCGTTCCCTTTCCGACGCCCGCAAATCCCGAAATAATAATGAGAATGCCCTGTTTGTCCATTGCGTTCAGCCCTCCCCGCCGTCCGGCAGTTCTTTTGCGCGCAGGGAGATCGTCTCGGGAAGCAGGGCGGAAAGTACAAGCTGGGAGTTTTCCATCACCAGCACCGCTTTCGTTTTACGCCCCTGCGTCGCATCGATCACCACGCCGTTTTCTTTCGCTCTCTGCACCAGCCGTTTGACCGGCGCGGAATCCGGACTGACAATGGCAATGATCTTATCCGTATTCACCATATTGCCGAATCCGATGTGAATCAGTTTATTCATATAAAATCCACTCTTTTAACCACAGAATCTTCATAATCCGGAAGAAATGCCAAAGGCATTTCTTCGAAAGATCTACGCCACACGCAAATCTTTTTTACTCAATGTTCTGTATCTGCTCCCTGACCTTTTCGATCGTTGTCTTCAACTCAATCCCGCAGTTGGAAACGCTCAGGTCATTCGATTTTGAAAGGATCGTATTCGCCTCACGGTTCATCTCCTGCGCAACAAAATCCAGTTTGCGCCCAATGCTTCCGCCATCCTGCAAGGCCTTTTTTACCGATTCGATATGGCTGCGCAGACGGACAAGCTCCTCATCCACACAAATCTTATCCGCATAGATTGTAACCTCCGTAACAATACGGCCCTCATCCAGCGTACGCTCTCCTAAAAGTTCGCGCACCTTATCCTCCAGACGCTGCCGGTATTCCGCTATGATCTGCGGAGAACGCGCCTCAATAAAATCGACGCATTTTTGCATCTCGTCAAGCTTTGCAAGCAAATCCTTCCTAAGGTTCTCACCCTCGCGGATACGCGTCTCTACAAAATTCTGTGCCGCCCCTTCTAACGCACGATGCAGAAGTTTCCAGATCTCTTCCTCATCCTCGCCCTGCTCGTCGGTCGTTAACACTTCGGGACAGCGCGCAAGCGTGGATACACGGATATCATTATCCAAAGAAAAATCCGCCGCCATCTGTTCAAAATAGCGCAAATATTCCGCGGCAAGTTCTTTATTATATTTGATGACCGCCTTTCCTTCCGCCGCGTCCTCATAGGTAATAAAAAGATCGACCTTTCCGCGCTGCATATGGTTTTTTAATTCATTCCGGATCGCTGCCTCAAACAGATTCAGCTTCTTCGGCATCTTCACCGATACGTCCAGATAACGGTGGTTGACCGCTTTCATCTCCAGAGTGATCTTTTTCGTCCCCTCCGTGACCTCGCATCTGCCAAAGCCCGTCATACTTTTAATCATAAGCGACTCTCACACCGCGCGTTTCCCCCGAACATGCACGCGGCGTCCCCCTCTCCGTAAGCTTTGATGAACGCTTCCCGTTCCATATTATAGTACAGCCTGCGGGGCGCGTCAAGAATCGAGTTCTCTTAACCCTGCAATATCCGGCGCGATCGTCATGGAATAATTCGTATAATAAACAACGAAACCCGGTTTCGCACCGTTCGGTTTTTTTACATTTTTGCGCAGCGTATAGTCGATCTCCACCTTGTCCTGTCCCGCGCCCTTGGAGTAATGCGCCGCAAGCGCCGCCGCCTCCTCATAGGTGCGGTCCGGCAGCTCGTTTCCCTGCGTTTTTACGATGACATGAGAACCGGGAATCCCCTTGGCATGAAACCACCAGTCCCCGCCCGTCGCAAACTGAAATGTCAGCGCCTCGTTCTGATAGTTGTTTTTTCCGACATACATATGAAAGCCGTCGCTGCTCACATAATGAAACGGTCTGCTCGTCGTGCGCGCGCGCTTTCCCCCGCCGCGTCTTCGGATATAGCCGCTCTCTACAAGCTCCTCCCTGATCTCGGTTAAATCCTCCTCGCCGCGGGCAATATCCAAAGCCGTCATGACAGACTCCAAATGATCAATTTCCGCCTTTGTCTCCTTCGTCAGCGCAAGCAGCGCCTCATTCGTACGTTTCAGCTTACCGTAGCGCTCAAAATATTTCTTGGCGTTTTCGCCCGCGCTCAATGTGGGATCAAGGGGTATGGTGATCATCTCATTCGTATAATAGTTGAGCGCGTCAAGCGACTTTGCGCCCTCGGGCGCTCCGTATCCGTAGGTATTGAGCAGCTCGCCGTACACCTTGTATTTCTCCCGTTTTTCCGTGTCCGCAAGCTGCTTTACCTGCAGATCGTATTTTTTGACATTGCGCTCATAAGCCGTCTGCACGATCTTGCGTAAGTCCGCCGATTTCTGCCGGATCCTTGTCACGGCGCTTTTCTGCGCATAATAATCCTCCAACAGCGCTGACATCTGTTCATACGCCGCCGTCTGCGCACCTTCATAAATGGAGAGCGGGATTGCCGCATATTCCCGCGGTTCCTTTCCCTCATACACGATATTCGGCGTAAATTCCTGCCGCGCTACGCTCTGCATCACCTGTGCAAACGCGTCCGCAAGAGACGATAACGCCTCCTCAGGAAGCGTATTCGCCGCCCGGTCCGCATCCACGCCCGCCATGTGGCAGATTTCCTGCGCGATCACGGGGGACAAACCGGTAAACGACGTGTAAATCGCCTGATAGACCGGCATGGGACGCACTGACAACGCCTCTTTGACCTGTGATAAGTCCGCCGTCAGCGGATTTTGTTTTTCCTGCGTCTTCGGGATGTAATAGTCACGCCCCGGAAGCACCTCCCTGACTGAACTGACCATGCCGGAAATGTGCTTGATGCTGTCAATGATGCGGTCTTTATCATCCATAAAGATCAGATTGGAATGCTTTCCCATGAGCTCGATCACCAGTTTTTTCCGGCACACATCTCCAAGCTCGTTTAAATGCTCCAATAGGAAAACAACAATCCGTTCAAACTCGGGCTGTTCAATCTCCACAATGCGCGCGTTTTGCAAATGCTTACGCAGCAGCATGCAGAAATTGGGCGCCGTCATCGGCGCCTGCTTGTTTTTCTGCGTCAGATATAAAAGCGGCAGGGACGCATTTGCGCTCATGAGCAGGCGGTACTGCGTACCGTGGTTTTTGATCGTCAGCAGGAGCTCATCCTTCTCCGGCTGCACAATTTTGTAGATACGCCCGTCTGTCAGCACCTCGCGTAACTCCGCCGTCAGGTTCGCGATCGTGATCCCGTCAAATGCCATGATCTATTCCTTTCTTTATCCGGACTATTTGAAAAGGCGGAATTCTTACGAATCCCGCCCCCTATGTTTATCCGATCATCCAGTCGTACATCTCCTGATATTTCCGTGCGGATACTCCCCACGAAAAGTCCGTCGCCATCGCACGGTCAATGATCTTGTTCCACTCGCGTTTCTTATCGTAATAAATGCGCTCTGCGTAACGGATTGAGCCAAGCATCTCATGCGCGTTGTAATTGCAGAAACTGAAGCCCGTTCCCTTGCTCTCGTACTCATTGTATGCCTCGACCGTATCCTTTAAGCCGCCTGTCTCTCTGACGATCGGCACGGTTCCGTAGCGCAGCGCCATCAGCTGGCTTAATCCGCACGGTTCAAACAGGGACGGCATTAAGAACGCATCGCAGGAGGCATAAATCTTATGGGACATCGCCTCGGAATAATAAATATTCGCGGAAACTTTATTATTATACTTCCAGTCAAAATGACGGAACATATTCTCGTACTGCTCCTCGCCCGTTCCAAGCACGACAAGCTGTACATCATCCTGACAAAGTTCATCCATCACATAGGCGATCAGATCAAAGCCCTTCTGATCGGTCAGACGCGACACGATGCCGATCATCATCTTGCGGTCATCCTCGACCAGCCCGAGCTCCTTTTGCAGCGCCCGCTTATTTTTGACTTTTTCTTTGCGGAAGTTCACCGCGTTATACTTATATTCAATAAACTTGTCAGTCTCAGGATTATACTCCTCATAGTCAATGCCGTTGACGATTCCTCTCAGGTCGCCGCTCCGCGCACGCATGAGCCCGTCAAGCCCTTCGCCGTAAAACGCGCATTTGATCTCCTCGGCATAGGTGTCGGATACCGTCGTGATCGCATCCGCAAATACCAGACCGCCCTTTAAGAGATTGGCATCCTTATAGCACTCCAGTTTATCCGGCGTAAAATAGAAATCCGGCAGTCCCGTCAGATCCTTGATCGAACGGATATCCCATTTTCCCTGGAACTTGAGATTATGGATCGTCATAATGGATTTGATTCCCCTGTAGAAATCATTTCCCTGGAACCGCTCGTGAAGGTATACGGGAACCAGGCCCGTCTGCCAGTCATGACAGTGAATGATGTCCGGCCGGAAATCGAGTAGCGGCATTGCGGACAGCGCTGCCTTCGAGAAAAACGAAAACTTCACGATATCCTCATAAAAATTGCTGCTATAGGGCTTAAATCCGTTAAAATAAGATTCATTGTCGATAAAATAATAGGTCACGCCGTCAACGACCGCTTCCAAAATACCGACATATTCATTTTTCCAGTTAAAATCCATGTAAAAATGCGTCTTGTACTGCATGAGATCCCGCATATTCTGGGAAATACAGGTATACTTGGGCAGCATTACCCGAATGTCAAAATACTCTTTGTCCACATATTTCGGAAGGGAACCAACCACATCGGCAAGTCCTCCGGTTTTAATAAACGGTACGCCTTCCGATGCAACAAATAAAATATTTTTCATCTCCTACCTCCTCAAGGCATTTCTATTTTCCTAATATTAACAGTATAGCTCAAAAAATGCTCAAGGGGAAGTGTTTTTTTTAGCTGCGGTACTGAAGTCGGATCCGATCCGCAATGAGCGCAATAAATTCCGAATTGGTCGGTTTTCCTTTTCCTGCGCTGATCGTGTAACCGAACAGCGACTCTAGCGTTTCCGAACGGCCTCTTGACCATGCGACCTCAATGCCGTGGCGGATCGCGCGCTCCACGCGGCTCGGCGTTGTCTTAAATTTTTCGGCAATGGTCGGATACAGGATCTTCGTGATGGAGTTGAGCATTTCCACATCCTCCACCGCCATCATGATCGCTTCTCTCAAGTATTGATACCCTTTGATGTGTGCAGGTACGCCGATCTCATGAATGATCTCCGTCACGTCCTTTTCCAGATCGTGTACCACGCTCTCCGACTTTTGCAGCACCGCTGATTCCGTTCCGGCATCCTGTTGTGCAGACATCCCCTCCGTCCTTCCCGAAGGAACCGTTATCATGATCTGTATTTCCTTGTCGTTATTGATCAAATCACTCAGCATCTGAAACATTCTCTCGTTGTCATCTCTTGTAACCACATTCATCTGCTCCATCCTAAATCCTCCATCCATGCTCCGCCTGCGACCTTGTGCATAAGCACAATATCGACAAAGCCGCACAACAATGCGCAAAAAATAAAAACTATCAGCAAACCTTACTGACAGTTTTTATTATATTTCGTCATGATTACGCAGACAAGATTAAGGCATCGCGCGTACCCGCGCACAGGCACGGCTGTCATCATATTGCCTGCGTCCCGTCATCCGTCCGAAAACACAACTCGCAGCGCTCTTTGATCCGGTACGCCTCAAAATAGCGCTCCTCAAGCGGAATCCAACGCTCCTGAAACATCTTTGCTCTGTCTTCGCCGTTTCTTAAAACGATCCGCCGCTCCTGCTCCGCTTCCGTGACGTCTAAAAACACGCGCAGATCATACGCATCCCAAAGCGCAGGATGACAGCTGTACGAGCCCTCCACAATATTGACTGCCCCCGCGGTCATGGCTGCCGTCTCTGCAAAATCTTGCCTGTGGCAGTCAAACGGGCGGTAGAAAACTGTCTGCACACCGTTTTGCAGGGGCAAAAGAATCTCCTCAAGAAACCGCTCGTGATCCACATTGCCGCCCGGCTTTGCAAATCGCTCCTCCGTGCGCTGCTCCGGTCTTAAAAAGAAATCATCCATATGAAAAACACGCCAGCCGTTTTTTTCCTTCAGGCGGGCGGCGAGCGTCGTCTTTCCCGAACCGCACCTGCCGTCGATTGCGATGATGATCGGCTTTTCCACACAATTTCTGTTGCCCGCAAGTTCGTTGACTGATCTGGTCACTTCTCGGATCATGGATTCCATTATATTCGTTTCCTTCCAATCGCCCTCATTTTGCAGGAAAACTTGCATTTTGCTCCAAATACGCAGCAATCCCGTCCTCATCATTACTGCCGATGACCATGTCCGCGATTTCTTTTATCTCGGGAACGGCATTTCCCATGGCGATCCCGCATCCGCAAAACGCGAGCATGCCGCTGTCTGCATAGTCGTCGCCGAACGCGGCGATCTCCTCTTTCCGAATTCCTAAGGATCCGCAGACCTCCGCTATCGCCCGTTCCTTTGTCACAGACTGTTTCGTAAATTTATACCAAAAACCGTCCGAAAAACGGGCGCAGTCACAATCCGTCAGATGCTCCCGCAATCGCTTTGCCTGTTCGTCATCCGGTATCTCCACACAGATTTTTAGGGCGCATTGTTCAAAATCCGCAAAATCCGTATAAACACTGTCCCCCCAGCTCACATCCTGCTTCTTTGGGTCAATCTTATAATTCCAGTAATGCCGGTCGATGGTGTCAACAGTGATCTCACAGTCCGCGCCGCAGATCTGCCTTGCGCTTGCGATCAGCGCCTTTGTCTCTTCTTCCGTAAACTCCGCCCTGTAAAGAGATTTTCCCTGATATTCTGCCAATGCGCCGCCGCTCGTGATCAAAACATCCGGCTGCAGCTCTTCGATAAAGCCAAGCGCATTCTGCCTGCTCCTCGATGTGGACACACCGATCAGGATTCCCTTTTGTCTGCATTGTCGTAACGCATGCAGAGTTCGTTTTGAAATTGTCTTATCGCTGCGCAGCAGCGTACCATCCAGGTCAAACAATAATAATCGACAGTTTTTCATGCGAATGCCCCCGGCTTTTTGATCTTCCAACAATGCAATTATACTCTATTTTCCTCAGTGGCACAATGCTCGAATGGGTAGGAATCATTTATACTGCGCCGGCATTACATCTGCAAAACTTATGAAAAGATCGTGTACACTGCCGTTTTGGAAACACTGTCCACATGAACGTATACATCCATGCACGTCATGCCGTCCTTTTCGTATACATGCTCAAAGCAGGCGAGGATATTGTCATTCATCTTTTCCTGAAATCCGTTTACCTCCAAATATGCCATGATTTTTTTGTAAGCGTTCGGGATCCGCTCAAATGCGGCGGCGAACGGATCGTATATCGTGATCACCGCGTAATCCGCGTCAATCTGATCGTGATATTCCACTCCGGGGCAGTCGGTCGTAAAGCCGTCCGGCAGCACATAGGCGGACACATAACCTCTTAAACCGAACCGGTTTTGCAATTCGGCGGAAACAAACGGAAAATCCCAGCCGATCTGCATGGCGTTTGGCGCGCTTTCAAGCAGACCTGCTCTTTTTGCCCAATTCTCCATGTAGGCGTTCACATCATCCTCCGGATTCGGCGTCACCATCACATACCTTGCCATGCGAAAGCCCTTAACCGTTTTGATCGTGATCTCTGAATAAATATGTTTGTCATCCGTCAGATTCTCCCGGATAAGCGTATCTAATTTGCAGGAAAACAGATCGCTCAATGCGACAAGATTATTTAATTCGGGAACAATCTCGTCCGCCTCCCATCTCGATACCGTCTGACGGGAAACGCTCATTTCATCCGCCAGCTTTTCCTGTGTGATCTTCTTTTGCTTCCGCAAATATTGTATGTTTTTTCCTAAACTCATTCATGTTCTCCTTTCGCACTTCCCGTTTTTCGCAGGCCGCCGTCGTGGGCTTTCACACGCCGTCCGCCAAAGGCGATTTTGCAACGGTTGTCATGATGTCGTCGCAGCTGCATGACATCATTATCGCACGGCAGGAAGAAAAAATACACCATCCCGTAAGTGATTTTTTACAGGATGATGTCGCGTGAGAGTTTACATGAAACATAAATATTTGTCTGCTTTTATTCAATGATCTTGCTTCGGTTTTCCTTCCTCGGTTTTGCCTGCGGATATTCTCCATCACAATATCCCAAAAGAACAAAGCAGCGGGCAATATAATTTGAGGGAATCACCCATTTCTGCAGGAGCGCTTCGCCTATTTCATTGTCAAAGGTTTCCTCGCCCCTTGCGATAATACAAGAGGAAATTCCAATCTCCGATGCCATCAGCACCATGTTTTCTGCACAGCAAAAGGCGTCGGGAATACTGTAAAGAAAATCCTTCTGTGCGAAAACAATACAGACCGTTGGAGCGCCGTAAAAACCGCTCTTCATATTCGGATCATCAATGACGCTGGGCTGTTCTTTAGAAACATAGCTGCCTGCCAGTCTGCTCCTGTCAAATCGAGCCAGATTTAACCTGCCGATTTTCTCCACCAACGCCTGATCATGGATGCCCACAATGATACTGCGTTGACCGCCTCCGGCATTTGGTGCATACGTTCCGGCTTCTATGATTTTTTCCAAGTCTGATCTTGGGATCTGTTTATCCTGATATTTGCGAATAGAGCGACGGTGTTTTATCAATTCTAAAAGTTCCATCATTCAACCTCCTTCCAGCATTGTGGATCAGCGTCATAAAAATCCCCATAGGTTCCGCAGGCAACAGCCGGACAGCCCCGGCACCATGCCTTCAATTCACATTTGCTGCATTTCTTAAATTTGTCATATTCCCGATAAGCTTCCATTTCACAGACCCAGACATCGGCGAGCCTGTCCTCAAACACATTTGCCACGCGGCTGTTTTGTACCCGGCGGCAGGCATAAATATCACCTGTCGGCAGGATTGTCAAATGGCAGTTCCCGCAGTTACAGCCACCGTAGATCATACCCGCCTGAGCAGTTTCGGGAATTTGAAACGCCCCTGTTTCATACTCATACAGCGTCCAAAGATGATCCTTTTTATTGAAATAGGTTTCGCAGCCTGCCGCTTCCAGCTCTTTGAATTTTTTATCACAGGCTGCGAGCAGTTCCCGGTAACGCAGCGGCGCTATCCCTGTATCCTTTTCCTCACTGGTCGGACAATAACGTGCAAAAGCAAACACATCTACTTTATGGGCAGCCACCGTGTCAATGACGGCGGGAATTTCCTCAATGTTTTTGCCGGAAACAGTTGTCATGACCACGCTTCGGATTCCTGCTTTTTTGATACAGGCAATTTTTTCTAATGTCGTGTCAAAGGAGCCCGGTTTCCGAAACCAATCGTGCGTTTCCCGCATTCCATCAAGGGAAAGCTGATATTTTTGGCAGCCGTATTCCTTTAGCTTTTGACACACTTCATCGTTTAGGTGGAATGGATTTCCGAGAATCGTAAACGGAATCTCATGCGTTTTCAAAAGCGCAAGCAGTTTCCAAAAATCCGGATGCAGAATCGGATCTCCGCCCGTAATATAAAAGTATGGCAGACGGTGATACATTTCGCAGAAGTCCAGACAATTATAGAAAGTATCCTGCATCTGCGCCCATGTCATAGCATCCGTTTTTTTGCAGTTATCCTCTGAAAATATGTAACAATGTCTGCATCGTTGGTCACACTCATCTGTGATATGCCATTGAAAAGCGAAGTATTGCTTCGCTCCAGAAAAATATTGTTTCATGCTAATCCTCGCTTTATCTGAAATCGGTTATACCGAGTAACATTCGAATGTTCCCGGCAAGCGCATTCTCACCGGAAACATCTTTTGGGATGGCAGTTGATTACTTGTCGCCAGCACCACAGGCAGAGCCGCAGGCCGCAGGCTTTTCCTCCGGCTTGTCACCAGCGCCGCAGGCTGCAGGAGCCTCCGCAGGCTTGTCGCCGGCACCGCAGGCTGCAGGTGTCTCAGCCGGCTTGTCAGAAGCCCCACAAGAAGCTCCACAAGCGGATGCAGTATTTTCCTCAGTCCATCCAGCAAGATTCGTAAGTGCCATGAAAAAGTCCTCCTTACCCTATTTAGGGAGTTTTTCCCCTTAAAAAGAATCATACCGCTATTTTTCTGTTCGACAAGTACGCACTATTTTATGGGGATACGCACATTTTTGTAACCTTTGGAATTTTACGCTGTTTCCCGGTTCCGACAATGATATGGATTTTTCCGCCTATTGCATTTTGAGGGATGTTATAGTATGATTACAGTGTAACATTCTTTTTTGAAGTAATGGAGGTTTCACATGAAAACAAAAGCCGAATTGCAGCCTGAATGCCCGGTAGCTACAACTGTCCAGCTAATCGGAAATAAATGGAAGCTATTGATCATCCGGAATCTTCTTGTCCGGCCGTGGCGCTTTAATGAATTGCATAAAGATTTGGACGGTATCAGTCAAAAGGTGCTGACCGACAGCCTGCGTTCTATGGAAGCGGATGGGCTGATCACCCGCACTGTGTATGCAGAAGTACCGCCAAGAGTGGAATATGCCCTTTCAGAATTAGGTGAGACCATGCGCCCGATTCTGAATGCCATGGAAACTTGGGGAAATTCCTATCAGTCAATGAAAAACAATTCGACTCAGGTATCCCGTTAGTATCCGGCAAACAGAAACGATATAAAGCGCCCATCCCTGTTACTTCAGCATCTCCTCAATAAAGATCCCGTATCCCCGTGTGGAATCATTGACAAGTACATGCGTTACCGCGCCGACAAGCCTGCCGTTCTGGATGATCGGACTGCCGCTCATGCCCTGCACAATACCGCCCGTCAGGGCGATCAGCCTTCTGTCCGTCACTTGAATGGTGATGCCCTTATTCACGTTCTGACTATCATAATCCAGACCAATGATCTCTATATCGTAATATTTTGCCGTTCCATCAATATTACAATATATTTGCGCGGGTCCGACGTCGACGTCCTGCTTTAAGCCAATCTCAACCGGGGTGGAATCGATCTGCTCCATGAGTTTGGCATTCACCTCGCCGTGAATCCCCGCAGAAGTGTTTTCCGTCACGGTGCCGAGACGGTTGCTGTCCGTGTAACGGATAATCCCCGTCAGTTCTCCTGGAACTCCTCTTTTTCCTTTTGTAATGCCGATAATATCCGTGCGATAAAGCGCTCCTTCGCCAAGCTCGAGCATCACGCCGATATCGCTATCGCTAACGCCGTGACCGAGCGCGCCAAATTCCCCGTTCGCATCCACATACGTCAGCGTGCCAATGCCCTGCGCGCTGTCCTTGATCCATATGCCGATCTTGTACTCCTTGTCCTGATTGCGCACCGGGCGCACCGCCACGTCAAACTGCTCGTCGCCGCGCTCGATCGTCATGACCATGACCTCGCCGTTCGACTGCGCCACCCGAGAAACAAAATCACTTTTACCGGTTACGGGCGTCCCGTTTACCGTCAGGATATAATCCCCCACCCGCAGCACATGTTCGGCCGGCATCACAACATTTCCCTGCTCATCAATGAAATTGCTCGTACCGATCACCAAAACGCCGGGAATTTTGACATAAATGCCGATCGGCAGTCCGGCAGGATATACCATGGACTCATCAATGACCTCAATCTGCACCGTCTTAAACGGAATAATTCCGAACAGCTTCAACTCCGCGCGGTAGCTGTTTTCCGCATTTGCAACAAAGGTCACATTTGCAGACAGATTGACCGGCATACGGCCGATGATACTTTCCGCATCCGTTTCGCTGCTCTCTGCCGCATCGCCAAGCGGCTGTTCTCCGTCATCCCAGCCGCTTCCTGCCAAGCCGCCTGAGTCCGCTACGCCGCTCCCCGATGTATCACTGATCAGCTCTTCGTTCACGCCACCTGAGCGCGCCGTTCCCGCTGCGTTTTCCTGTCCGTCGAGCTCCTGTATGACCTCACGCGCGCGTCTGTTTTGGCCTGTCGTCATAATGATTTCTCCGGACAACGGAACGTTAAAAGAAATTTCCGACTCCTCACCTGCCTTTAAATATATCGTATCCGGCACCGTCTGATAAATATCCACGAGCAGGATTGCGCAGATGGTTCCCACTGAAAAAAATAAGATCATCCATAAAAATATACGGTAGGATCTCCGGTGTTTTTCATTGACCGCACTAGTCATTTCCATGTTACTACCTAAGCCTTTCTGACTCTCGTTTCTATTTCTTACGCAGACTTGAAATGCTTCGCATATCATGCCCGCGTTGCTCGCCGCAAAGAACATCGCGCAAAAAAAGAGAGACTCATAAGTCTCTCTTAGTATGTAGCGTTATTTTTATTTTATGGATACAGTTTCTATTTTTTGATGGCAAATATTTCTGAAAAACAACGTTTTTCTTACTGCTTGACCTCCTGCGCCATCCGCTTCATCTCCGCGGCGTTGGTAAGCGCCGCCTCCGTGATCTGATCGCCGCCGAGCATTCTTGCCAGTTCTTCTAAGAGCGCCTGCTCCTTAACCGGATGAATGCGCGTTGCGGTTCTTCCCTCCTTCGTCTCTTTGGCAATGACAAAATGGGTATCTGCCATCGCCGCGATCTGCGGAAGGTGCGTGATACAAATGACCTGACTGTTCTTTGCAAGCGCGCCGAGTTTCTCTGATACAAGCCACGCCGTTTTGCCGCTGATACCGGCGTCAATCTCATCAAAGATCATGGCGTCAATGCCCTCCTTATCCGCTTTCAGCGTTTTTAAGGCAAGCATGATCCTCGAAAGCTCACCGCCGCTTGCCACCGAAGAAAGCGGCTTATACGGCTCTCCCGGATTTAAAGACAGCATAAAGGTCACCCGGTCATATCCGTCAACGGTATAATGCTCCTCATCCGGCACTACGTCAATCTGCACGCCTGCTTTCAGAAAATTCAGATCCTGAAGCGCGATACTCAGCTCCTTTGCAAGCTTCTCCGCCGTTTTTTTACGCAGAGCGGACACCTGCTCGCAAAGCGCGCGCAGCTCTTTCTCCGACTGCACCAGTTTTTCCCGTACGCGCTTCTTATATGCGTCAAAATCACTCATCTGCTCCAAATACGCCCGCTGCTTCTCAAAATATGCCTGTATCTGACCGATTGAGTCAACGTGATATTTACTTTTCAAATGATTGATCAGATCAAGGCGCGTCTCCACTTCCTGAAACTCCCGCTCATCAAATTCCATATCGGAAATATAAACGGAAAGCTCTCTGTTAAAATCACTGAGCAGCGAGTCAATATTCACAAGCTGTTCCTCTAAGCCGGACGCCTCTTCATCCAATGCCGCTACACTTCTCATTTCCATTGCCGCCGCGCCGATGAGCATGCTTGCACTCTGGGAATCGCTGTCCCCCGTCATGCCGTATACGCGCTGCACATGCTCCATGATTTTTTTACCGTTCAGCATTTTATGATAACGATGCTCTAATTCTTCATCCTCCCCTTCGGTAAGCGAAGCCTGTTCGATCTCGGAAACCTCAAACTGCGCCAACGAGATCTCCCGCTCGCCCGCATTCTCTTTTTCCCGTACCTGAAGTTCTTCTTCCCTGCATGTGCAATAGGTCCGGTATGCTTCCCGCACCTGCTCTGACAGGCTCTGCATCTCTGCTCCCGCATAGCCGTCAAGGTACGCCCGCTGTTCTTTTTCATGAAGCAAAAGCTGATTATCCCTCTGACCATGAATATGCAGCAATACCTCGGCAAGCTGTGCAAGTTGCTTTGCCGTCACGGTCTCCCCGCAGACCTTACAGACAGAGCGCTTCTCTGAGATCCGCCGCTGTACGATCACAATATCGTCGTCCTCCGCCGTCAGCTCCAATTCTTCCAAGCGGCGACGCTGCGCATCGTTCTCAAGCTGGAATACCATTTCGATGACTGCCTGTTCCTCCCCGCTTCTGATGCAGTCCTTGTCCGCTTTTGCCCCCAGAGCCAGATTGATGGAGCCGAGCAGTATGGATTTTCCCGCGCCCGTCTCACCGCTCAAAATATTCAAGCCTTTGGCAAATTCGATTTCCGCCTCATCAATGAGGGCAAGATTTTTCACATGTAAACTCAGTAACATTACGATACTCCCTATGTCTCTCCGGGCAGGGCGTCTCTCCCCTTTTCGCCTCTGCCTATGGCCGTCCGCTCAAGGCTTGCAGACCGACCTGATCTTTTCCATCACGATATGGGCGTCCTCCGCGGTGCGCACGGCAGCCATGATCGTATCGTCCCCTGCGATACTCCCCACGATTTCTTCAAACTGCATCGCGTCAATGGCGGCGGCGACCGCCATCGCCATACCGGAAACCGTCTTTACGACAAGAATATTCTGCGCACAATCCATCGAAAGCATTCCTTCGCGCAGCACACGGATATATTTATCCTCCTGTATTGCTTCCTGCTCTTTGGGCGCATAGTATTTCTGCACACCGTTCCGATCAGTCAGCTTTGTCAGCTTCAGTTCCCTGATGTCGCGTGAGACCGTTGCCTGTGTGACCGCAAATCCCGCACGGCACAACGCTTCTGCAAGCTCCTCCTGCGTCCCGATATCCTGTTTTTCAATCAGCGTAAGCAGCATTTCCTGTCGCTTCTGCTTCGACATCATTTACAACGCGCCCCCTTCTTCCTTCATCTTGCGGTGCAGCACCTCAAGAAATCCCGCGTCGCTTAATTTGACGATCGCAGTCGTCCGCTCAGAGCGGATGATCCGCATGTGGTCGCCCGCCGCAAGCGCCATACCGTGCGCGCCGTCAAAATCCGCCTCCACCTGCTGCGTCCGCCCGTCACGGGCAGGCAGGAGCACGATCTCAATCTCGTCGTCCGGCGAAAGCACGATACTGCGCGTATTCAAGGTATGCGGGCAAATGGGCGTGATCACCATCAGCTTCGCCGACGGTTCCACGATTGGTCCTCCCGCCGACATGTTATAGCCGGTTGAGCCGGTCGGCGTTGATACAATGATGCCATCCGCGCTGTAGCCCTTCAGGAAATGCCCGTTGACAAAAATATGAAAATGGAGCATTTGCAGGGAACCGCTTCTCGAAACAACAATGTCATTCAGCGCGTAGCTGCGGCGACAGTCCGTTTCCCCTATGATCTGCCCCTCCAGCATCATACGGCGCTCGATCGTATAGTCATCCTCGCACAGCCGTTTCAGCGCACCCGAAAGATTCTCCCGATCCACCTCCGCCAGATAACCGAGCGTTCCCAGATTCACACCGATCAGCGGAATGTCTAAATCAACCGTGTCGCGCGCCGCCTCAAGCAGCGTTCCGTCACCGCCGAGTACCATGATGCATTCGCACCCTGCCGGTATTTCCCTGCTATCCGTATAATAATATCCGGCGTTCTCCTCCTGCACATGTACGGTACAGTCAGCTCCTCTTCTTTGCAGTTCCTCCCGTATCCAGTTCGTCGTTTTCAGTTCCGCATCTTTCATGCGGTTTGTAATCAGATAAAATCGCCTCATTCCTGTTTCCCGTCCAACTCATCATGCGCCTTGCGCACGATATCCTCTGCGGCAGCTGCCACCGTCTGCCCTTCTAAGTCCGCCTTCCCTCTTGGTTCTGCGTCATTCCCAGTGCCCGATGCCGTTTCCCCGCACTTTTGCAAAAAAGCAAGATACTCGATATTCCCTTCCGGTCCCTTGATGGGCGAATAATCCAGTCCCCGCACCGCAAAACCAACGCTTTGGGCAAACGAAAGGATCCGCATGATCACTTCCTTATGTACCGCCGCATCCCGCACAACGCCTTTTTTTCCAACCTGCTCCCTGCCTGCCTCAAACTGCGGCTTGATCAGACAGACCATAAACGCCTGCGGCTTTAAGAGCTGCCACGCGGGCCCCAAAATTTTTGTTAATGAAATAAAAGAAACGTCGCACGCCGCAAAATCAAGATCGTCGTCAATATCCTCCCGTACCATATAACGGAAATTTGTTTTTTCCATGCAGACAACACGCTCGTCATTACGCAGCTTCCACGCAAGCTGTCCATGCCCCACATCCACCGCATACACCTTCGCCGCGCCGTTTTGCAGCATGCAGTCCGTAAAACCGCCTGTGGATGCGCCAATGTCCATGCACACCATTCCATCTACATGAATCGGAAACACCGAAAGCGCCTTCTCCAGCTTCAGTCCGCCTCTGCCGACATAGGGCATGGCCGCGCCGCGCACTTCGATCGTGCTTTTTTCTTCATCAAACAGTGTTCCCGCCTTATCCTCGCGCTGTCCGTTTACAAACACATCCCCTGCCATGATGACAAGCTTCGCCTTCTCGCGCGACTGCGCAAGTCCCCGCTTAACGAGAAGCACATCCAGCCGTTCCTTCAAGTATTACACCCCTATCTTCCCACCGCTTCGCAAAATCTCAAATTCCTGTGTGCAAAAGTTCCTCTTCACGGAATCTCAAATTCTTCTCATACGACCTGCGACCGGATCCGCTCAGCGATCGACTCCGCATCCAGACCGATCTCCTTTTTTAACTGCTCCACATTTCCGTGCTCCACATAAGCGTCGGGAATGGCAATTGAAAGCACCTGTGCCTGCGCGTGCGGACAATCCGAAAGAAACTCCCTAACGCGCTCCCCGAATCCGCCGCTTGCGACATTTTCTTCCATTGTCACGATGTACAGATGGGTCTTCGCCAAATGCGTGAGCAGTTCCACATCGATCGGCTTGACGAAGCGGGCATTTATCAGACTGACTCCATGCCCTTCCTTTTTTAACAGCTCGCGCACCGCAACCGCAGTCTTTACCATGCTGCCGACAGCCAGCAGCGCAATTTCCTGCTCCTCGCAGATGATCTCCGATTTTCCGTATTCGATCGGCGCGCGATATTCCTCCAATCCGTCATACGCTTCGCCGCGCGGGTAACGCAGCGCGATCGGCGCGTCAAAGCCGACCGCAAATTTCATCATATCGGAAAGCTCCCATTTATTTTTTGGCGCCATAATGTGCATGTTGGGAATGGACGAGAGGTAGGAAAGATCGAAAATCCCCTGATGCGTCTCACCGTCGCTTCCGACAAGACCCGCCCGGTCTATGGCAAAAACGACGGGCAGATTTTGAATGCACACATCATGCAGGATCTGATCGTAGGCTCTCTGTAAAAAAGAAGAATAGATTGCGACGATCGGACGCATCCCGCCCGCCGCCAATCCCGCCGCAAACGTCACCGCATGCTCCTCCGCAATCCCGACGTCAAAAAAGCGCTCCGGATATTTGTTGCGAAACCGCTTTAAGCCCGTGCCGTCCGGCATCGCCGCCGTAATGGCGACAACGTTCTCATTCCGCTCCCCTAATTTACACATGACCGTGGAAAAAATATCCGTATAATTCGCCTTATTTCTTGGATTACGAGGTAATCCCGTTTCCACAAAAAACGGCTCCGCGCCATGAAACCTCGCCGGATGCTTCTGCGCAGGTTCATAGCCCTTTCCTTTTTGTGTCAGAACATGGATGAGCACCGCCTTTTTAAAGCGCTTCGCGTCATTGATCGCACGGACCAGCCCCATGATATTATGCCCGTCAACCGGTCCTAAATAAGTCAGTCCCATATCCTCAAAAAGCATACCGGGAACGACCAGATGTTTCAAACTGCTCTTGGCGCGCCGGATTGCCGCAACGTAAGCGTTGCCGTGCTTTCCCGCACGCAGCTTATTGTATACATCCTCTTTGAGATTTAAGTACGACTGCGCCGTGCGGATACTGCTCAGATATCGGTTCATGCCGCCGACGTTCTCCGAAATGGACATGTTATTATCATTTAAAATGATGATAAAATTGGTCTCCAGCTTCGCCGCATTATTGAGCGCCTCATACGCCATGCCGCCCGTCAGGGAACCGTCCCCGATGACCGAAACAATCACATCATTTTTATGCTGTAAGTCGCGCGCCTTGACCAATCCCAATCCCGCTGAAATCGAAGTGGAACTGTGCCCCGTGTCGAAACAGTCACAGTCGCTCTCCTTGCGTTTGGGAAACCCACTCATGCCGCCATATTTTCTCAGCGACTCAAAGCCTTCTTTTCTGCCGGTCAAAAGCTTATGGGTATAGGACTGATGCCCGACATCCCAAACGATCTTGTCCTCGGGAAGATCAAGCGCGAGATGAAGCGCCATCGTCAGCTCCACCACGCCGAGATTCGAACCGAGATGTCCGCCCGTCACACTGATCTTTTCGATCAAGAACTCTCGAATCTCCTCCGCAAGTTCGGGCAGCTCCGATCTGCCTATTTTTTTGATGTCATTCGCCTGCTTAATCTCTTCCAAATACATGTTCATACCCCTGCATACCGCAAATCTGCCGCGATATTACGCTGACCAATCGTTTGTAAGTGGTATCAGTTTGTCCGATACACCATTCTTCTGACAAGTTCTGCCAAAAAATCATTTGTTACACTCAATCCTGCAAGTTCCTTCAGCGCCGATTCAGAAATCCGCTCCACATCCCGCTTCGCCTGTTCCATACCGGCAAGCGTGACATAGGTTGCCTTCTCGTTTTTGGCATCGGAGCCGGTCTGCTTGCCAAGTTCCTCCAGCGAACCCTCCACATCAAGAATGTCATCCCGTATCTGAAATGCAACTCCCACATGCCGTCCCGCCTGCTCCAAACGATCAATATCTTCTTGCGGCGCGCCCGCAAGAACCGCACCGATCATGAGCGCTGACTGAATGAGCGCCGCCGTCTTCTTTTCATGAATGAAAAGAAGCTGCTCCATCGTCACGGTGTCTCCGCGCTTCTCCGCTTCCACATCCACACACTGTCCGCCGAGCATACCGTCTACGCCCGCCTTTTCCGCCAAGATGCCGATTGCTCTGCCGATCCGCCCGCGAAGCATATCCGCCTGCGTCCGTTCTATCGTACATTCTGCATCGTCAACCGCCGCAAACGCCCTTGCCGCCGTATAAAACGCATGCGTCAGCAGTCCGTCGCCCGCAAGGATCGCCATCGCCTCCCCGTATACAACATGGGTTGTCTTTCTGCCTCTGCGGTATTCATCGTTATCCATTGCAGGCAGATCGTCATGCACAAGGGAATAGGTGTGTATCATCTCGATTGCCGCCAGAAACGGCGCGATAATCCTGTCCCCAAGCCGTGCCGCATCCCCGTCCTTCGCATACATTTGATAGGTTTCCTGCATCATCAGCGGACGAAGCCTTTTTCCGCCTGCCAGAATACTGTAATTCATCGCCTCGGAAGCCGTACGCTGATAACCTTCTTCTTTCGGAAGATAGGATGTGATCAGCTCCTCCAGCCTGCGTATTTTTTCTTCCTGTTCACTCTCCCAGTTCATCAAAGCCTCCGTCTCCGCTTAAGACAAGCACTTTCTTCTCCACCCTGTCGATCTGCTCGTTACACGCCTTTAAGAGCTTCATTCCCTCCTCATACGCCTGAAAAGAATCCTCCAGACCGATCTCGGGCGATTCCAGCTGCGCGATCAGCTCATCAATTCGCGCAAACGTCTCCTCAATGCTGCACGATTCCTGCTGCTTTATATCATTCTGTTCCTGCTGTTTCTTGTCCTGCTTTCGTTCTGCCATGATCGCTGCGCGTCCTTTCCTACGCCAAAAGAACGCTACGCGTTCTTTCGAAGAATCGCTTTAGCGATTCTTCTGGATTTGTGGAATTTCCTATAAGTCAAAAAATGATTTCCTGCGGAAATTCTTGTTCCCTCTACTGACTCTTTTGGATTTCTGTCACCTGCGCTTCTGCGACGCCGTCCTGCAAATACACATGAATCCTGCTGCCCGCCTCCACCTGACCGACGGAGCGGAGTGTATCCCCGTTTTCATCGGAAACATACGCATAGCCCTGACTGAGTTTTTCCAGCGGCGATAATCCCTTCAAGCGCTCCACATATAAAAGAAACCGATGGCGGACCGCCTCCATGCGCTTTTCCATTGCTGCGCTTAAACGCTCCTCCAGAAAAATCAGGCGGTTCTGCTGCTCCCGTACGCGATGAAGCGGATTCCCCCTCTGCATACGCAAAATATAGTTTTCCGTCTGAATCCTTTTTTTATCCAATATGTTGCGCATGCGCCCGTTCAGCACATCCGCCGCGCCAAGTATCCGCTCGTCCAATAATGCCTGTTCGTACACGGCCAGCTCCGCCGCCGCGGACGGTGTCGGCGCACGTAAATCCGCCGCATAATCCGTCAGCGTCGTGTCCGTCTCATGCCCGACCGCCGAGATGATCGGAACGGTGCAGTCAAACACTGCCTGCACGACCTCACGCTCATTAAACGCCCACAGATCCTCGATGGAACCGCCTCCGCGCCCGACGATCATCACATCCACCCCTAAACGCTCGAGCGCGCGGATTCCCTGCACAATGCTCGCCGCCGCCTGTTCGCCCTGCACGATGGCGGGATAAAGAATGATCTGAATATAGGGATTGCGCCGTCTCGCAATATGAATAATATCCCGCACGGCAGCTCCTGTCGATGCAGTCACAACGCCGATCGTCCTAACGTACTTCGGAATCGGCTGCTTATATTCCGGGGCAAACATCCCCATCTCTTCCAATTCTTCTTTTAGCGCCATAAAGCGCGCGTACAGGCCGCCCTCTCCGTCCGGCCGGATCCGCTTTGCATAAAGCTGGTACTTTCCGTCGCGCTCATAGACGTCAATATTTCCCGAAACAACAACCTGCTGCCCCTCCTGCATCCGAAAGGTAAGCCCGGTTTCTCTGTTTCCCGCAAACATCACGCAGGCGATCGCCCCGTTTTTGTCCTTCAGCGTAAAATAAATATGCCCCGACGTATGATATTTGCAATTGCTGACCTCGCCGCGCACATGGATCGCATTCAGCATAAAATCCTGCACAAACATATTACGGATATAGGAATTGACCTGCGCGACTGAATAGACATTTTGTTGTGCCATACGCCGTTCCCCGTCTATGCGAACTTGGCGAGCACGCCGTTGACAAAGCCCGCGGACTCGTCCTGCCCGAATTTCTTTGCCAGCTCCACCGCTTCATTGATTGCTACGCCCGTCGGAATGTCGTCGTCATAGCAGATTTCATAAACCGCAAGACGGATGATCGTGATGTCCACCTTGCCCATGCGCTCCACACTCCATCCCTTTGCCCGCTCATTGATGAGGGCGTCAATTTCAGGAAGCTTTGCGGCAATATTCCCGTATTTCCCCGAAATATAGCGCTTCTCCTCCTCCGTACTTTCGCTCTCCTCCTGCGAAAAAAACAGTTGAATCTGCTCGGGCATATCCTCCATACGGTTAAATTCCACGCGGAACAGCAATAAAAAAATCCGCTCTCTCAACTCTCGTCTGCTCATTGATGACTCCTTAACTTACAAAAGACACGCTAAGCGTGTCCCCTGCGCGTTTGCTTATGAATAATTGCTTATTTGCTCTTTTGCATATTGACACCGGCAATTCTGATATTGACGTCGGACACCGTAAGTCCGGTCATATTCTCAATCGCTGCCTTGACCTTCTCCTGTACCTTCTGGGAAGTTGCAGGAATATTATAGCCGTATTCGAGCATCACCGCAATATCGGCCCGTACCTCCCTGCCGGTAATCTCCACCTTCACGCCCTTTGTCAGTTTTGTCATGCCAACCTTGCTCATCAGCTCATTCGTGATATTGCCGACCATGGCGGAAACACCCTCGACCTCAGAAGCCGCAAGTCCGGCGATCATCGCAACAACATCATCTGCAATCTTGACCGTTCCCATGTTATTATCTTCCTGAAGCACATAGGTTCCCTTTTCCATATCCTTATCCATATGATTAACCTCCTTTGGATGATCTCTCCGTCTCCAAACAGTTACATGTATTATAGCAAATTAATCAAAAGATGTATAGATTGAAAAAAACAAAGTTTTTTAACAAAGTTTTTCTGCATCATCAACATTCTTTCCTTCTGACGGGAACGCTACATACTTTCGGGCAGCCAGAATCCAAACGTCAGCGTCTCCTCGTTATCGGAATAGGACACCCCCGCATCGGAATCCATGTAGTCAAAAATGTGCTCCTGACCAATCAGATATTCATAATAGGCACTGTATACATCCGCCGTCTCACATCGGAATGTCACATACTTTCCGACACGATTCGCAAATAACGTATCGAGCGCCCCTTCATCAAACGAAGAAAAAAATGCATGTCCGCGCACATAATAATTATCGTCTGTCGCCGTACAATAAGGCATCTGCGCTACAGACATATCAATCTCATGCGTCCGTTCGATCTGCTCCGTCGTGACGCATAAATAATCGTAATTGACGTCCGGCAGCCCGCTTGACGCCGCGCCTCCGTCCATCGTATAAGAAGCGTCCCCCCATGTTACGTCTACATAGTAGTATGCCCCGTTTGAACGCACTAAATTCCACGCATGTCCGTATCCCGATTCTTTGATCCGGCCGGTCACGAGCGCCGCATCAATCCCCGCCCTTATGCACAAATACTGGAACGCTTTCGCATATCCTTGACATACGGAGCGCCCGTATAAAAATACCGAGCAGATATTCTGATTTTCGGGTGCCTGAAGATCGTATTCCGTATTGCAGATCACATATTCGTACAGGTAACGGATCTTGGCATAGTCGTCCTGCCCGGCGGGCAGATAGGAAAGACATGTCTCCACATATTCGTCGATACCGCTTTTGCATCGTGCAACCTCCGCCTGCGACATGGAATAGGATGCGGAAAACCTTATATGCATGATCTCCCCGTCCTGTGTAACCTTTGCGTAGGTATATCCGGTCACATAAAACAATTCGGGATGATCGGCAAGCACAGCACAGAAAATCTGGTAAAGCAGATCCTCATCCTGACAGACTAACTCCTCATCCTGTCCCATCTGACGCATGCTGTCAAGCATCTGCACATACATCATCCGCTGTCCGTCGTCTGTCAGCGTCCCGTAATAATAGCCGCCATCCGGCGTCCATTCTGCCTCGGGTGCGGCCGCCTCTTCCTGTGCATCTGCGCCATAGGAAAACGGCTGCCCTCCCGCAGGCTCCTCCCTGCTTTGACGATCATGGGCCCCATCCGCGCAGCCGGAAATCAGAAGAACGCCGATGAGCATCCCTGTCAGACCTATTTTTTTTATTTGATAAGACAGCATTTTCATCACATCCCGACTCAATCTGTGCGTAAAAAGAATCTGAAAGATTACTTACATGGTCAACCGCTTCTCTATGACTGCATGGCCGCGGCCGCTTAGCTGCGCCCGAATTCCGAAAGAATCAGCCCTTTGTTGCGCTCCAGCGTCATCCCGACGCTCCACTCATTGACAAACAAAAGCAGCGGTCTGTCCTTCAAATCCTTGATTTTCTTCATATCCGACGTACCCGTCAGCGTTTTTAGGTCAATATCCGTATTCTCAATCCACCGGATATGCTCATACGGTAGATTCTCTAAACGGATTTCCACATTATACTCATTCTCCAGACGGTATTTGAGCACGTCAAACTGCAACACGCCGACAACACCGACAATGATCTCCTCCATGCCCGAGTTAAACTCCTGAAAAATCTGGATCGCGCCTTCCTGCGCGATCTGCGTGATGCCCTTGACAAACTGCTTACGCTTCATTGTGTCAAGCTGTCTGACACGCGCAAAATGCTCCGGCGCAAACGTCGGGATTCCCTCAAAGCAGAATTGCTCCTTCGGCATGCAGACCGTATCGCCGATGGAAAAAATACCGGGATCAAACACGCCGATGATGTCTCCTGCGTACGCCTCCGACAAGATTTTGCGCTCATCCGCCATAATCTGCTGCGGCTGCGAAAGCCTCATGATTCTGCCGCCCTGCACATGCTTTACCTCCGCATTTGCGTCGAACCTGCCCGAACAGATGCGCATAAACGCAATCCTGTCCCTGTGCGCCTTATTCATATTTGCCTGTATTTTAAACACAAAGGCGGAAAATTCCCGTTCGGTCGGTTCGATGAGACCAATATCTGCCCTGCGCGGAAGCGGCGGCGTCGCCATCTGTAAAAAGTGCTGTAAAAAAATCTCCACGCCGAAATTCGTCAGCGCCGATCCGAAAAAGACGGGCGTCAGATCCCCGCTTCTGACCTTCTCTAAATCAAATTCCGCACTCGCCCCGTCAAGCAGCTCGATCTCTCCGCCAAGCTGCTCCATAAACGCCTCGCCGATATGGGAAAGCAGCGCCTCCCTGTCGGTCAGTGGTATCTTGGTTGAGAGTCCTTCCTTCGTCCCTTTCTCGGTATCCGAGTAAGTGATGACGCATTTTTCCTGTCTGTCGTACACGCCCTTAAAGCTTTTCCCGCACCCGATCGGCCAGTTCATCGGGCAGGTCGCGATGCCAAGTTCCTTTTCGATCTCATCCAATAGATCAAAGGTATCGTTCGCATCCCTGTCCATCTTATTGATGAACGTGAAGATCGGAATCTTGCGCATAACGCACACCTTAAACAATTTTCTTGTCTGCGCCTCGACGCCCTTGCCGCCGTCGATCACCATGACCGCCGAATCCGCCGCCATCAGCGTACGGTACGTATCCTCCGAGAAATCCTGATGGCCGGGCGTGTCCAAAATATTGACGCAGCATCCGCCGTACTCAAATTGAAGAACGGAGGACGTAACGGAAATACCACGTTCCTTCTCGATCTCCATCCAGTCGGATACCGCGTGCCGCGCCGTCGCCTTTCCCTTAACGCTTCCCGCTAAATTAATGGCTCCCCCGTAAAGGAGAAACTTCTCCGTCAGTGTCGTCTTTCCCGCATCCGGATGAGAAATGATCGCAAAGGTCCTTCTTTTATTGATTTCTTTGGTATAATCTGCCATGTTTCTTTCCTCTTTATCTATTTTTTATATGCGGCATGCCTGCGCCGCCGGCTTTTCACAGCATAGAACTGCCGTGTCCGTCATACGGAATTCCGAAATAAGCAAGCACTGTCGCCGCGATATCTGCAAAGCTCTCCCGCGTGCCCAGATTTGCCGGAGTAACCGATTTTCCGTACATGAGAAACGGCGTGTGCTCTCTGGAATGATCCGTGGAGACGGTATATCCCGGATCGCAGCCATGATCTGCCGTGATCATCAGCACATCCTCGCTCCTTAAACCGTCAAGCAGCTTTGGCAGCCATAAGTCAAACGCCGACAGCGCTTTTGCATAACCGTCAATGTCATTTCGATGCCCGTACAGCATATCATAATCGACCAGATTAATAAAGCACAAGCCTTCAAAATCACGCGAAAGATAGGAAAGCGTCTTTTCCATCCCGTCGGTATTTCCCGTCGTATATACATGCTCCGTCATGCCGCGTCCCGCAAAAATATCCCAGATCTTGCCAACCGCTATGACATCCTTTCCCTGCTCGGTGAGCCGGTCAAGCATCGTCTTCTCCGGCGGCTCCAGCGAAAAATCATGTCTGCGCGGCGTACGCTCATAATGCCCGCTCTCCCCGATGAACGGGCGGGCAATGACTCTGCCTACTCCATGCTCTCCTTTCAGAATTTCCCGGGCTGTCCGACAATATTCATATAACTGCTCCACTGGCACAACACTTTCATGCGCCGCAATCTGAAACACACTGTCCGCAGAGGTATAGACGATCAGATTACCCGTCCTTACATGTTCATCCCCGTATACCTGAATGACCTCCGTCCCGGAATAGGGGCGGTTGCACAGAACACCCCTGCCCGTTCGCTTGGAAAATTCGGCAAGCACCTCCTCGGGAAAACCGTTCGGATAGGTGGGCAGCGGCTTCATCGACCACACGCCCGCGATCTCCCAATGTCCGATCGTCGTATCCTTTCCCATGGAACGCTCTTTCATTCTGGCAATCCTCGCCTTTGGCGCTCCCGTTCCCTCCAAAAAATCAACGCCGTCTAAGTCAAACAATCCCAAACGCTTAAGATTGGGCAGTCTAAAAAAGGAACTGGAGGATACGGAACGCAGGGTATTCGTCCCCGCGTCTCCAAACTGCGCCGCATCCTCCATTTCCCCAATCCCAAAACTGTCCAGTACGATCAAAAATACTCTTTTCATATGCAATCCCTGCCTTATTGTCCGTTATGTAAAGTATATCACATTCTCTATGTTTTGGCTATTGTGAAAGTGCTACCGGCGTGATAATGATATTGGCTGCGTCGATTCCCGTCTTGCGCTTGACAATATCCTCGATCTGCGCGCACTGCGCCTCCGTCAGCATCGTGCCATACACAAGCACATCCACCTGATCGCCCGTAATGCTCACGACCGCCTCCTGATAACCTTTCGCCTCTAAGAGAATTTCCGCTGCCGACTCTCTCTCGGCAATATCCGCCGCTTCGATCATGCTGTCAATGGCCGCCTGTTTCTGCTCATCGCCAATATTGACATTGTTAATGATCTCTAACATGATCTCCTTGTTCCTTGCACGTGTCTGCTCTTTTTGCAGGCGTGCCGCAGATAAAGATGTGACCGCCGTCGTGGAGGTGTAGACCGCCTCGCCCGGAATCTCATCAACTGTCATTTCCTCAGAGATCATCTCCGCCTGCTCCTCATCAAGCCCTGCCGAAGAAACCTCCGCCAGTTCATTCAGATAGCCATCCTCCGCCGCAGCATAATCGATATCCAGACTCTCAATATCCGTCAGATTTCCCGCCGCTCCCAACTCGATATCCTCATCCGAAATGTCGGCGAGATCCGCCGCGGACAGCTCCTCCATCGTATCGGCATCATATTCGACAAAGCCATCCACGCTGACGGAGGACGTTTCCATCGTATCCGCATCCTTACTGATCAAATCGTCTGTGTCCACTTGGCTTCCTGCAAAATGAAGATATCCGGCAATAACGATCATCATTGCCAATGCTGTGATCATTACCTGATTACGTCTAAGTATCTTTTTCAAGTTCCTCCCCCTTTTGCTATACTTTCATTTTGGTTACAATAATTCTATTCGCTTCAATTCTGAATAATGACTGAATGACCGCAGTTATATTTTTCTGTATCTCCGGATTCCCTCCGCCCTCGGCAATGACTGCCACGCCGATGACCTCCGGCTTCGTCGTCCGCACGATAAAGGGCGTCCGTCTCCCGTCCGCGTCCGTCACATACACCGTCTCCTCCTCCATGGCGCTCTCGTTAATAATCCGCACCCCGCCCCCGCTGTCCGCCTCCGTCGTATCCGTATCTGACTTTACCACATCCTTTAAGATGATCTCCTCTCCCGATGCGGCAAACGTGATCATTACCCGCACTGCGCCGACGCCGTCCATATCCTGAAGCAGCTTCTCCAGCCGCTCCTCCAGCTCTCTCTCATAGTCCGCCGCACCGGCTTCCCCTGCGGATGCATTCAGTATAGCGTTCTCTCTGTCCAATTGATCGTACTTTACCGGCTCATTCTCATTTTTTGCAGCGGGAGATTTTGTCGGCCATGCAATGACTAAAAGTAAAAGCCCTGCCAAGATCAAAATGAGCAGGCTGTCCTTCCCGAACTTCTGCCCCTTTAAGAGCGTTCTTATTTTTTCCGACATGTTATTCAACGATGCTCACCTCCACCCACGACCGTTCCACCCGAAGATACGCCGCAATCACACCGGCAAGCTCCGACTCCGTATCCTGTCCTCCTGCCTGTTCTTCATTCTCTTCCCCCTCCGATTCTCCAACCCGGATATGAATCTCACGGACCGGACGCACTCCGATTTCTCCCTCCTCCCTTCCCCCAGAATAACGAAGCGCAAATTGAAGACCGCTCTCATCGGCATATACGGAAACCGTCTCATAGCCGTATGGCGCGAGTACGGGATCGACCGCCGCCATAAGCTCCTGCGCCGTTACCTGTTCGATCCGTTCCTCCACAAGCGTCTCCCCCGTATATTGGGCGCCCTGTAAGATTGCCTCGTAATCCTGTTCAAACCGCTCGAGCCTCTCTCCAAAGTCCTCCTTCGCACCGCTTTTGATCAGATCGAGCAGCGGCACGGTCAAAACCGCGAGCGTCATAATCCGTATGAGCAGACGTATATAACGGGCATATTTGCTACCACTCACAAAGTGATACAGGGTCTGCGCAATGATCATAAAAACTCCCGCTGTCCGAATCAGATCCAGCATCGTATTCCCCCCAACTAAAATCCCCGGTTTGTCGTCACGGCAATGACCGCGACCGTCACGATAAACAATGCCATCGCACAGGTCAGCGTCCGAAGCAGCAGTACGCTCCCCTCCGACACCTGCTCCACACAGCGGCTCATACGCGCATCGGCGACCACGCCGGAGATCGCCGCCGCCGCTTTTAGGGACAGCGCCAGCAAAAGCAGTTTCAACAGCGGCATGGCACATAAAAGCAGTAACAGCAGAATGCCCGCCACCCCAACTGCATTTTTTACCAAAACCGCTGAGCCGTATACGACATCCGACGCCGTGTTCACAAAACCGCCGATACCGGGAATGACAGATACCAGCTTTTGCAGCGCTCCCGTACTGACACTGTCTATGACCGGTGTGATCATGCCCTGCAAAAGACCGATACCTGAGATTGCCGTCACGCAGCATTTGAGTACGAAACTGATGCCTTTTTTTGTGAAAGCAATGATCCCGTCCAATCTGCCGTCCGAGCTGATACCGCTCATGACGGACAAAAGCGTATACACATAGATCATCGGCAGTGTGGCGACTAAGAGCAGATTTTCAATCAGATAAATCACGATCAGCGCCAGTTCATAGAAGGCGATCGCGGTTGTCGAACCCGCAGCGAAGCCGACGGAAAGGCAATAGGTCGGCACCAGAAGCTTTGAAAAATCGGCGATCGTCAAAAGGCTTTCCTGCGCGATATCCATCCCCTTCTGCATGATTTTTAAGAGTACCATCACCATCAGCAGAAACGCAATGTCATAGCTGATGTCCGCAACCTGCCTGCTCTCAAAAAGTTGTCCGAACTGTGCAAAGACAGCCGAAAAAATACCGATGATCAGGATGCTCGCAAAGATCATCTTATAATCCGCCGCCTCCGCCCCCACCGCCTGCCGCACGCTGTGAAAGATCCATTTTAAGCTTAATCCGTTCTCCCCTTTTAACGCGTTCAGTACCAGATCAAAAAACGAGAGATCACTTCCCCCAAAGACCCCGCCGATGCGCTCGGACAATTCTTCCAGTCCGAGGCTCTGCGTAAAATCGACCGTCATATCCATATAAATTCTCCATTCTTACCGAAGTCTGCGAATTTGGGCGTAAGCACAATATTTGCAAAACGAACTAGTTCGTTTTTGAAAAATTTATTTTTCACACTACCGCCTCCGTTTCCGGCTTACAACGCAAACTCCTGTATTGTCTGAATGACCGCAAGAATGACCGGCATCCCTGCCAACAGTACGGTCAGCTTTCCGAAAATCTCGATCTGCCCAGCCACGGACGAGAAACCGGCGTCCTTACAGACAGAGCAGGCAAATTCGCACAGGTATGTGATCCCGATGACCTTTAGCAGAATGCTGAAATAGCTGTACTGATCTCCCATGAAGCCTTTCAGCTGCGAAATCTCCGAAAGCACTGCTGAAAGCTTATCCATCCCCGCTCCGAAAATGATCATGCTAAGGACAATGCCGATGTAAAAAGAAAATTCCTGCCTGCTGCCCTTAAGCTGCACGCCGAGGAAAATTCCCGCAAGCGAAAGCAGCACAATTTTTGCAATGTCCATATTTTCTCTCCGCCTCTATGACCTAAAATGCAAACAATTTCTGCACCGTCTGGAACAGTTCATATATATAAGGAACGATCCATGTCAGCACCAAAATGAGCCCTGCCAATCCGACCAGAAAGGCATGTTCGTCCCGACCGCTGTGCTTGAGCACCTGCCCTAAAATTGTCACAAGAATCCCGACTGCCGCAATCTTGAATATGATACTGATCTCCATACGCTTTCCTTACTGTCCCCGTTCCCATGTCGTCATAAAAGAACAATGCTGATCACAAGTCCGCCCATCGCACCCATGCACACATAAATCCTGCTTTTCGAAACCGCCTCCTCCGACAGACGTTTTCTTTTTTCCTCCAGCTTCTCCCTGCAAAACGCCGCCTGTACAAGCTGCATGCGGCTGTCGGCAAATTCCTGCGCCGCAAATTCCCGTATATCCGCAATATCCTCATCCCGCAGAGGATATTGCCCGAGAAGCGCTTCGCTTTCCTCCCGCCATATCCGCTCAAACACAGCCCCTTCTCCATTTTCCATACGTCTTGCAACTGCGGATAATAGTTGTCCTGCCGCGCCCTTCTGCCGCTCCCCGCCGCGCCGGCATATCTCTGCAAGCTCTGCCTTATGATAGACGATCTCGCTCTCCAAATAATAAAAAAACCAAATCATCCGCTCCAGTTCCCTGATCCGCTCATACCCTGCTCTTTTATAGAAAACACCCAGTCCGGTCGTGCCGAGCGTGAGCAGCAGCGCACCCACCCATTTCATCCGCGCTCCCTCCTTCCAAAACCGCGCCGTCCATCGGCGCAAACGATTTGTCAAGCACCTCGGAGATGACCCCCGGTCTTGAAGAACCCTTGAGCAATATGTAACGCTCAAATAACCCGTCCGCAAGCAGCGTTCCTATGTATTTGCGCTCCATAAGCTGTCGGACGTCATTGCCGTGCACGGTCGCGATGATCTTACAGCCGCACCGGCTTGCCTGTCCGATCGCTTCCGCGTCTTCTTTTCCCCCGATCTCATCCACGGCGATCACACGCGGATTCATGCTCCTCAACAACAAAAACATCCCCTCCGCCTTCGGACAGGCATCAAGCAGATCCGTCCGCATGCCGAGGTCGTTCTGAAGCACGCCCAGACAGCTCCCGCCGATCTCGCTGCGCTCGTCCACGACGCCCACCGTTATTCCCGCATGTCCGCAGCATCCATCTGAAAGACAGCGGATCATGTCCCGCAGCAGTGTCGTTTTTCCGCTGCCGGGCGGCGAAATGATCAATGTATTTAAGAACTCTTCCCCCTGAAACAGCTGCGGCATCACACCATGCGCCGCTCCCTTGATCTGATGCGCGATACGGATGTTCATGGCATTCACATTTTTCATGGAAACCGGCTCGTGCTCCCTGCACACGACTTCTCCGCCAAGCCCGATCCGATGCCCGCCCACGACGGTTAAAAATCCCTGCCTGATCTCATCCTCATATGCATACACGGAATAGCCGCATAAATGGGCAAAAAGCCTGTCCATGTAGAATTTATCCGGGCAGAGCGCCCGATCCGCCTGATAGAGAAACTCCCCATCCGCGGACAAAAAATATTCCCTGCCATGCGCATAAATAATGATCGGTCTCCCAACCCGGAGCCGTATCTCCTGAATCTGCTTAAGCCTTGCCGCCACGTTCCGAAAACCGGGCCGCATCGTATCCGGGAAAAGCCCTAAAAATTCCTGTTCCTGATCCATTATGTATCTCACACCTTTCGATAGCCTGCGAAGGGTGCAACCCTCACACCAAAGTATATGAACCCTCATATAAAATATGACAGCATCATTTTGTATGAAAAAAAATACAAGAATTATCTTTCTTTGCTATGGACATCATAAGAATATATGATATGATATTAATAACAGTAACGATTACTATTTTTGATTAGAAAAGGAGGAGCATGGATATGGAAACAAATATGGCACAGGTAGACAATCTCGTTAATTTATTGGACGGTTACGCAACAAAGGGCGGACATCATCTGAATGTCAATGTTTTGAACAGAGATACGCTGCTCGATGCACAGAAGCATCCGGAGAACTATCCGCAGCTCACCATCCGCGTATCCGGTTATGCAGTCAATTTCATTAAGCTCACGCCGGAACAGCAGGCAGACGTCATCAGCAGAACGTTCCATGAAGCAGTATAAAAAGGATTGGCGCGTATGTAAATTCATAAAAAACAGCCTGTCGAATATCCATTCGACAGGCTGTTTTTTATTATAGATATGTTATGATCTTATCCATGATCTGACTCCGGCAGGGATCGGTAATTCCAAAATCCTTCTCACGGTATGTCCATGCTGCTCTGCCGATTCCGAACTTATCAAAAACGGCAGAAATATCCGCGTACCAGCGTAAGAGCCGTTCGTCAGGAACACGGTCAATGACGCCGTACTCGCCGCAGTAGATCGGCACGTCCACCTTTTCTGCCACATCAGCTGCAGCCTGCATTTCCCACTCCATATAAGATTTGTCAATCCGTTCTCCCGGGAAATCCGCCAATGCATATGCCAGACCTTTGTCCAGATTATCGAGCGTTTTCCGATAATAGACTTCTTTCGAATCGGGATAATCAATCTCGCAGTCAGGGCTCATCTCATCAATCCAATACGCTTTCTGATGCGTAAATACAAGCGGGTTATAATAATGGAAATTGAATACGATATTGTCGTCGTCCGGCTTTTCAAGCAAGGTAAGACCAAATATGCTGTTGTTGTAAATGCCGCCGATCAACACAGGATTTTTTGGCGCAAACCGGCGTATCTCGCGTATTGTCCGCATCGCAATCCCATTCCAGACCGTCGCATATTTTTGCTCGGTAATTTCGTTGAGTAGTTCAAACGCAATGTGATCCGCTTTATCCGCATAATGCTTGGCAATTTCACACCACATCGCGATAAAAATATTCTGGTATTTCTCATTTTCAAAGAAACCGCTCTCCTGCTCTCCCTTGTCAAACGAGAACCCCGGTGTCTTATGCAGATCGAGGATCATATGTAATCCATACTTTTCGCACCACTTCACGCAGCGGTCAAGATAGGTGAACGCATCCGCGCGCACGGACATGTCCTCGCCGAGCATGATATTATAATCAAACGGCAGACGCACATGATCGCAGCCCCACGATGCAATTTTTTCAATATCCTCCTCCCTTATAAAGTTTTCGAGATGCTCGTGTGCGTAATCCGACTGCGACAACCAGCCGCCAAGGTTCACGCCGTGCTTAAATCCAACAAATTCTTTCATAAAAACCTCCTTTTAAAATATTAATCCACCGAATGAATGGCGCTCATCGCGTCCGCAATCCGTCCGGCAATCTCCCGTATCCGTTCCGCGTCCACCTTGCATACTTTGCGGTCATAGGTATAAAAACCGTTCGTCTCTTCCTCCACATCGCTGAGCTGCGTATAGACACAGCCGCATACGCCGTCCGCAATGGCAGGCAGGATCATTTTTTCATACATATTGACGATCCGGTCCGTCAGTTCTTTCCGGCTCCGGCACTCTCCGTAGCCGTAATGCCCGACGTGGCTGTAACGGTGCTTTCGCAGCGTATAGGCATAGCCGCCGCACTCGGAAACGATCAGCGGCCGCTCTGTTTTCGGAAGCTGGATCGTCTTAAAATACACATGCCTGCTCTCAAAATCGCTGAGCGTCTGACGAAACCAGCCCGACGTCGCATCGTACAGGCGGCTGTCATCCACGCGGCGCGCCGTCTCATACATGCGGTCGCTGTCAAACTGCCCCCAGCCCTCGTTAAAGATCGTATACGCGATGATACAGGGGTGATCGTAAAGCTGCAGCAGCGTATCCTTCATATGCTGTTCAAAGATCATTTTCCGCCGCTGACTGCCGCCTCGCTTTTTATCGTCCGCCTTCAACATGCCAAGCATCGGCAACGCCGTGTCTCTGACAAAAGAATAATTTCCGCTGTTTACCATATCCTGCATCACGAGCATTCCATGCAGATCGCAGTAATGATAAAAGCATTCCGGCTCAACTTTGATATGCTTACGAAGCATCCGGATACCCAGCTCTTTCATCCGCAGGATATCCCGCTCATATTCCCGCTCTTCGCCGGGCAGATAGATTCCCTCCGGGAAATAACCCTGATCCAATACGCCGTGTAAAAAGACCGGCTCTCCGTTTAAGCAGACGCGCTGTACACCCTGAATCTCACGGACCTCGATCGTGCGCAGGGCAAAATAGCTCTCAACCGTATCTTCCCCGACGGTCACGCTCATCGGATACAGGTGCGGCGAATCCGGACTCCACAGACGCGGCGTGTAAGCATGCCCGTCCGCACAGGACGTACCCGCAAGTTCAATACGCATCCCGCTCTGCGCAAGCGTCTGCCTGTTCAGACATTCCTGATATACACGGACCATTCCGTTTGAAAGCGTCACCCTGACAGTAATGGGAATATCGGCATCCGCACCGTCATCCTGTACGTTCACGTTAAGCCGGATTCCCGTCCGGTCAGGCTTCATTTGCATGGAGCGGATGTACACATCCGGCACCGCCTCGATCCAGACGCTCTGCCAAATGCCGCTGACCGGCGTATACCACATGCCGCCGCGCTTTTTACGCTGTTTGCCGTACGGATAATCATGAGAAAGCGTATCCGTGACCATCACACGCAGCTCATTTTCCTGTTCTTGCCGTACCGCCTCCGTAATATCAACCGTCCAAGCCAGATACCCGCCCTCATGCCGCGCCATCCTCTGCTCATTGACATAGACCTCCGCCACCTGATCGACGGCGCCGAAATGCAACAGAATCCGTTTTCCTTCAAATTGCTTCGGCAGCGTAAACGAACGCTGATAGGTAAGCCGCGCACCGACACGACCGCGATAACCCGACAGCTTGGACTGTGGCGGAAACGGCACAACGATCATTTGACCGTTACAGCTCCATACGCCGTTTAAGCTCATCCAGTCCGCACGTTTCATCTGCGGTCTTGGGTATTCCGCCCAAACCGCAGCATTTTTATTTTTTACCCGTAAAGATGTCTGTTCCCCCGCTTCGCTCATCAATGTGTGATGTCTGTTTCTCATATAGCGATACCCGCTAAACAGTGCCGCACCGGTCAAAGCAGATAAAAGCCAACATTTCTTCTTCATCGCAAACCTCCTGCCACAGGATGTACCAGACACAATCGTTCCGCATTGTGACGCAGTTGTTATTATAATACCACACTTATGCCTGTGATGCAAAAAGGTGCCATAAGATTTTACAATCTTATGGCACCTTTTTGCATCCTCCTTCCGGGCGTCCTTTTTCTGCCGCTTCGGCTGCATGTTTCGTTTTTCATATCTTCTTCAAAACCGACATTCCAGACACATCTGCACATATTCGTCCCCCTCTTTGAGTTCCTTTTCTCGCAGAAACGAAACTCAATATGAAGAAAGCATTCCTTTTTCGCGGTAATATCTCAAACCATCCTGTAATTCACCAAGCATCCGTTCTTTATCATTTGGCAGAGAACCCACCAGTTGAACGGGATTTAACATATGTGCCGCAAAGTAGGTACAATCATCTAATTTAAGATGACTCATGAATTCAATTTCCTCCGTTATAAATTCACCAAGATTCGATTTTGTGAATTTACCTTTTTCCAAGGCAAGCGCAAGCCGACTCCCCCTATCTGCCTGAAGCGGCATGAAATAAATCAATCCCGGCTTAACTTCATTACAAAATTCCGCACTTGCAAGTGCGTTTTCCTGTAGTTGCTTTGGTCCTGCCGAACCGCCAATAATGTTAATGGAAAAGGGCATACCAGCTTCCCGCAGACGCAGAAGCTGCTCTTTTGCCTGTGCAACAGTAAATCCCTTACTCATGAAAGACAGGACATTATCAAGTCCGGATTCCACTCCAACATTAATCTCGCCGATTCCTGCTCCTGCCAATGCCGTGAGCTCCGCATCCGTTTTTGACATGATGTTTTTAACAGAAGCATATGCTGCAATCACCTCTACTTTAGGTAGATATTGATGGATGCATTCAGCAATTTCAAGCAGCTGCTTAGCAGGCAGCACAAAAGCATCACCGCTTTCCAGAAATACCCTGTCAATTTGCTGACTGCCAGCAGACGCCTGACGCAGATCGTTCTCAATCTCATAGATTGGAACGGTTCGAAAATCAATGCCACGAAACATCGTACAAAAAGTACATTTATTGTGGCTGCATCCTTCTGTAACCGTCAGTTGAAATGACGGAATGTCAAGAGGCGGAGCATAGATAATATTCCTTTTCATGATGAAACTCCTTCATCGCATAGCTGAGAACAACGTCCATTAGAAGGTAATCGTTTCCGGCGCATCTGTCATGGAACAAATTTGTGCGGTTGCGTTGACCAGTGCCAGTACAACCATTATGCCGTCATCTGCCTTGTACATACTGCCGAGTTCGGGATGCGCTGCCAACATAGCTGTACGTGCTTCCAATCGGTCATCTTCGCAGGCTTCAGCGAGGAGACGAATCCATTTGCCGCCTGTCATTCCGCTAATCTCAATCTTGGGGTTCTTTTTGATTTGTTGATAAACGGCTTTTTGATTGTTAGTGCAAATATAAAGTCTGCCATCAAATATGACAGCCGCACCGAACGGACGGACATGGGGCTGACCGTTCTCTTCTGTGGTAGCGAGATAAAATGTCTGAGCATCGTTTAAAAATTGAAGTACTTTTTCCATCGATAAAACCTCCTAATTTTGATTTTGTATTGACTTCTTTGAAATCTAAGTATAGGATATCATTATAAAAGCGTAATCACAAGTACTGTCTTTTATGATACTGGTATTGTATTTGATACCTACGGAGGCGATTATAATGACTGGCAAGGAACAATTTGGCAAATGTCCCTATTATACATCACAGAGAGTACTGTCAGGAAAATGGTCTCTCTATATTATGTTTTTGTTGAAAGAAAATAAGGTTATCCGTTTTAATGAGCTTCAACGTATGATGCCGGATAATATGACAAACACGACCTTATCACGCCAGCTAAAATTACTGGAAGAAGATGGGCTGATCATCCGCCGGGAATACAGCCAGATTCCGCCCAAAGTTGAATATTCGTTAAGCGATATAGGAAAAGAGTTCGACACTGTAACCGATGCGCTCGGTGAGTGGGGTGAGAAATATAATCGTTTTCTCGAAAGTAAACATTTGTAGTTTACTGATCGATCTCTATATGGAAATGCAAGACATGGAAACTGTGAAATGCAATTTGGTAATATTTATACCCGCTTTTTTTGCAAAGTCAGCTTTTCTTCTGATTAGTTCCGACTATTTTTCTTTTGGCAGACTGTTGAATATGTGTTACCTTATAACACCTGTGCATTCCCATCGGTATCCTCCGCCGCTTTTGCCTCGGCATCGGGATCGTCCATATCCATTAAAATCCGTTCTAACTGCTCTTCCACCGTCAGGATATCGTCGTCTTTTTTTATCACGCCGTCCTCTGCATAACGGTTGTCCATCCACTCCGCATCCGCAATGCCCTTCTGCGCTTCTTCTTTCAAACGTTCTCCCCGCTTTGCGCGCTGCTGCTCCCGCATCTCCTCCTGCACGGCGTCAATCCGCTCTATCATCCGATCCCATTCCTCGATCGTAAAGGACTGCGCGCCGATCTGAAAACTGGGCGCAGTCTCACCTCTTTGAACCTTTTCATTCAGCTTGGCAATGATGTCCTGCATCTTTTGACGAAGCGTCCGCGTATCCGGCTCTATCTCCAAATCCGGCTCCGCTTGGCCTCCCATAGCGTCTGCGCGCTTCTTTTCCGCGCCCTGCGCCTGTGTAAGGGAGTCCGAAAAATCCGCACCTCCCGCCGCACTCGTCTGTGCAGCATTTAACATCTTCGCCCTGTTCGACCATACGCCTTGGTACTGTATCCGATCCTGCATACTGTCCAGTGTCATGCTTCCATCTCCTTCACGTCTTCTGTCTCTCCTGCCTTAGATAAAAACAGTTCAAATTGTTTTTTCACATAGGGATAACGCGGCTTCGGTACGGAAATCTCCTCCCCCGTATTCAGGTAGCAGACATAACTGCTGATGCGCCGGATGTAGCGCATATTGACAAGAAAGCTCCGGTGAATCCGTACAAAACCGAGTCCGTCCAGCTGCCGCTCGATCTCATCCAGTTTTCGGTAAATGCTGTAGGTCCGATCCGCCGTATGGAACAGGTTTCTGTGCCGATCGGTCTCCACATAGATGAGCGACTCTACCGTTATGAGTACACTTCCCTCAACGAAAGGGAACCGCAGCGTTTCCGCCGCTTTCTCATTATCCTTTTTGACGACAGTCATTCTTTTTGTCCCCTTCCCGCAGGCATCCAATTTCTTATCTGTTATATCGGCTATTCTCCTTTGATTCTGTAACGATGTGGCATAAAAAGACTATTTCCTGCATTAAAATACCAGCGTCCTTTTTTTCTTTTATCCGGGCTGCCATTCTGATATAATTCCGGCCTGCTTTAAGACCCTTGCAGCTTCCCTTCTTTCCCTCTCTGCCTTTGCGCAATCAAATATAACATTTATTATCAAATTATTTACGATAAACATTAATTTTTTATTGACTTGCATTTATTTTCGTGATAGAATCTCGATAATCAGAAAACAGATCCATTCAAGAAAGGAATGCAGCAATGTCCCCTCATCAATTAAAGATTCAAAGTACAAGCCGTTATATTGTCATCCTTCTTAAGATCGGGCTGGCCGCATCGGGTATTATTTCCCTGTTGGCGCTTGCAGCGATCGGTATTTTATTATTTTCTGCCGAGCATACAAAAGCCTCTTTTCTTGCTGCATTCCATGTTACGGCAAACAACGGAACCATATTAGAAATTGCGCCGCGTCCACTGTTGATCATGTTTTTGTTTATGCTCATTGACGCTCTGTTGATCCTGGTTGCCATCCTCTTTGTTCATGGCATTTTTTATGATCTTCAAGGCGGATGCACTCCGTTCACCCAGAAAAATACTATCCGAATCCAGATCGTTGCAGGTGTGACGATCGTCTTAAGCATTGTCGGAGGCTATTCCGACGCACTGGTAGATTATTATACAATCGGAGAACTGACTTGGCATATCAATGCCATCGGCCTGCTCAGCGGTCTGATCATTTATTGTATTTCTTTTATTTTTCGTTATGGCTGCGATTTACAGCAAGCATCAGATGAAACTTTGTGAGGTGACAGTATGCCTATTATTATGCGGCTGGATCGAGTTATGGCTGACAGAAAAATATCGTTAAAGGAATTATCAGAAAAGGTGGGTGTCGCAAACGTAAACCTATCGAAAATGAAGACCGGAAAAATCAGCGCAGTCCGCTTTTCCACGCTGGAAGCGATATGTGAAGCGCTTGACTGTCAGCCCGGTGATATTCTGGAATATCAAAAGGATGACACGCCCAAACACTCTTTGGACTAATTCATTATTATAAAAAAGGATTATGGGAGGAATTCACATGAAAATCTGTGGAACGATTTTAGCAGTCCTCTATGCCTGCATCATGATATTGGCAGTCATAAAGGGAAACAAAAAAAGTATCTCTTCCGTCTTCATCGCAGGAGGCAGTTTATTGGTTTTGGCATACAGTTTTTTGAATTACTTTTTGAACCGGCATGCGATTGTTTTATTAGTGATCGGAATTGCCGGAATGGCCGCAATTTCGATCGGTGCACTTATCAACGGAATCCGGCAAAATCATATCCATATTTCTCATCATTTCATCCGCCTGATCATAGAGGTCGTTGTGATCGCACTTTGCGCAGTCGGCTGATCCTGAAGGAGTCTGACAGGTTATGAGCGAGTTCAGTATTTCAATAGGCAGTTCCCTCTTATGGGTCGGCCTCTATTTCATTTTCATGCTTTTTTATACTTTTATGGATATTGCCGTCTGGAGAAAGCTTTTTCCCAAACATTCCGACGTTGTCAACCTGATCTCAATCGCTTTTTGCATCTGCGGTTTTCTCATGCTGCTCAGAAAAACAGGATATGCGCTGCGTATCCTTTCCCATTTTACTTTATCAGGCTTTTTATTATCCGTATGCTGCTCCATTTTATTATTCATTGTATTAGACAGAGGGTTGGACCGGGTATTCGAATCCCTGTTTCCCCAAAGTGAAAAGGATTATCAGGAAACGATCCGGCATCTAACAGATTCCTCTGCCGCAAGTTTCATTCAAGTCTGTCTGCTTGCACCCATGATAGAAGAAATCTTAATGAGGGGATTTGTGTTAAACGGTTTGATACCCCGTTACGGTACTGCCGCCGCGCTGCTTTTATCCTCCATGCTTTTTGCTATTTTGCATTTCAACATGGTGCAGAGCTTATCCGCATTTCTTTGCGGCATTATGTTAGGGCTGCTCTATCTCACAACAGATTCCGTCCTCTGCTGCATCATCGCCCATTCCATTTATAATATCCTGTCCTGTGCCGCGATCCTGCGCTCTGCACCCCCGTCTCCCAAATAAGCTCCATCCTTCTTACCGAAAATGCGAACACTCCTGTTCATCAAAAAAGCGCGGGATGCATGACTATGCCCCGCGCTTTATGAATCTTATCTCCTTTTTCTCTCACTCCACTCTTAAGTGGCTGACCGCCTCATCAAGCTGTTCCGCCCCTGTCTGTAACAGTTGCACGGTCTTTTGCAATTCCTCTACTGCCTCTTTCTGCCGTCTCGCATTGCCTTCCACCTGCTGCGAATTTGCGCTTGTCTGCTCGGATACGGCGGAGATATTCATGATCACGTTGACGGCTTCCGTCTTCGTGTTCTCGATCAGCTCCATGCCCTCCGTAATCTTTGAAAGATCTCCGACCATCATGCCGACGCGCGAATTGACATTGTTGAATGCGTCTAAAGTATGCTGCAGGGAATCGCTCTGTGAAGCGACGATCTCGTTCGCCCGGTTCACGGAGTCCACGGTCTCGCCTGTCTGCCTCTGAATCCGTTCCACGATGTCTCCGATCTGCTTCGCTGCTTCCAGTGACTGGTCGGCAAGCTTTCGTATCTCCTCCGCAACAACCGCAAATCCTCTTCCGGCTTCTCCTGCGCGCGCCGCCTCAATGGAAGCGTTCAGAGACAGCAGATTTGTCTGTGACGCAATATCGTTGATGATGTTCGCAAAATCGCCAATTGACTTTGTCTGTTCGCTCAACGACATAATATCCTGATGGATCGCTCCGGTAATATCCTCTGTTGCCTTTGATTTGAGGCTCAGGTCATCAATGACTTTCATGCCGTCCGTGATCGTGCGGTTCGCATCCTCGGAAACCCGCGTGATTTCATCCGTATACTCATATACCGTTCGGATCTGATCGGAAAGCATTTGAATGTGCTGTACGCAGTTTTGGGAATCCTGTGCCTGCTGCATCACGCCGTGCTCGATCTCGCCGATTGCAAGAGAAATCTCATTGCTGGAAACGATCAACCGGTCCGTATTGTCTCCGACAAGTCCTGACGCATCCGTCACGGTCCCCATCACCTGTTTCACGCCCGCGATCAGTTTTCGAATGCTCGTGATCATCTCCTCGATACTGGAGGATATTTGCCCGAATTCATCTTTTCGTTTCACATGCAGATTGACCGTAAAATCACCCTGCGCCGCACGTCCGAGCGGGTCCGTGATATTGGACACTCCCTTGCTCAGCGTCCTTGAAAGCATGATACACATGACAACCGCCGCCGCAAACGCCACAAACACGATTAAAAACGTAATGCGCTGTATCGTCTTGGCAGACTCCAAAAACAGGCTTGTCGGCACAAGGGTTGCAAGCATGGCCCCCGTTTCACCGATTTTGGAATACGCAAACAAATACTGTCTGCCGTTCCATCTCGTTTCACTATAACCTTCCGTTGCCTCGGCGTTCATTGCGTTCTGATAAACTGCAAGCTCACTGAATACCGGAACCGCTCCATCCGCCGCTGTTTTTCCGCCATCCGTCCCGCAGTAAACCGTCTCGTTTCCGTCGGGCGCAATGAATACCGTATAGCTTCCCACACCGTTATCAAGCTCTGCCAATGCATTATAAACCACATCTCTGTTAATATCTACCACTAAAATGAGATTTCCGCGGATGTTGATTTTGCGCCATAGGCTGATCGCGAAATCCCCACTTTCAAATGTATCCAGTTTTTCCAAAACACGCGCCTCCAGCGTCGGATGCGCTCCCATATATCCGTAATTGCCTGAAGCTGACGCAATGACCGCGCCGTCTGCGGACTCCGTAAACAACTCATATAGATCCGAAGTCATAACAGCGGGCGTCGTCGATAAACCCGTCATATGATCACTGATCAGATAGACATGGTAAACAAAATCCGAGATCGTCTGCAAGCTCAGTATTCTGGACTGCACAACCCCTTTTGCGGTCATCTGCTCCTCTGTCATTTTATTTATGTCAAGATTCGGATTTAAGTAATAAGTCACCGTCTCATTCAACGTCATCAGCTCAAGCATCCGGTCTTCCACCTGCTGTAAGCCAAGCTCGAGATAACTGCCCTTCGCCGAGACCGTATCCACAAGCGATGTTTTCGCCTCATCCGTAACCGTTCGTTTCGCTACCAGATAGGATACCGTTCCCAAGATCACGATCATCAGGATCAGCGCCATAAACGCCGCGATCATCTTCGTAATAATACTGTGAAAAGAGACCCCTTTTCCCATGCTCCTTGTGTTCGGCATACCCTGCTTTGTATTTGTCATATGTAGCCCCCCTTGTCCGAAACCTGCTCTTTTTTTATTATAATCTTTTCTCGAACATAAGAAAAGCATTTTCAGCGTTTTCGTCTATTTTCGTTCCCACCAGCATCGAAACAGGCAGAGCCACTGGATGTAAAGAGTCACTCCATCCTCATGGGCATGCGGCAGTCCCGCCCGCTTTAAGGCTGCCTCTGCCTGTCTATTTGTGAGCAGTCCCCTTTTACCGCAGATGCCGTTTTTCATCGAATACGCGACAAACCTGCAGAAGGCGTCAAACTCTTTTTTCCCTAAATCAGGGATCGGTTTCAACGAAAAATGAATCAATACCGTATCAACCGAAGGCATGGGATGAAAGTCTTCCCTGCGAAAATGATACCGTACCTCCATCTCCCAATGAACCTTGAGCATCAGCGAACTCTGCGATTCTTCCGGCAGTCCCATAAACCGTTTGGCGGCTCCTTTTTCCATGACCAGCCAAATATCTTTCGGCGGATTGACCGCAGAAGTCAACTTATTGACAATCTGCGTGGTGATAAAAAACGGGATATTGGCAAACACCAGATAATCCCCCTTCGCAGGCAGATGATATTGTAGAAAATCACCGTGGATCAATGTCAGATTTGTCTGTTTTGCCAGCCGCTTTCCCGCGCTCTCATACAATCTGCGGTCAATTTCCACGGAATGCACATATCCTGCTTCCCTGCACAGCGCTTCTGTCAAATGCCCTTTTCCCGTTCCGATTTCAAGAACGGTATCTTCTTTGCCAATTCCGCTCAGACGGATGATCCTGCGGATCAGTTTTTGCTCCGTGATAAAATTCTGTGAAACCGATGCCTGAGTCCTGTTTTTTGCTGCATCTTCTCTTTTTGCTGTATTTCTGTTTTTTTCTATACCTCCGCTTTTTGTTGTATCTCTGCCTTTTCCTGTATTTCTGTTCCTACCTGCCGCCCCTATTTTCCGGCTTCCTGTTCCTCTATCATTTCTATCGTTCTTCCTGCCTTTTTGCATCGTGCGTCTCCTTTCTGTGCTTTCCTCACGGCTTGTATGACAAACCGCCCGTTTCCCACAAAAAGGGCAATAAAAAAGCAGGAATCTCCATAAATGGAATTTTCCTGCTGACAATGCAACACCATGCAATCATAAAGGCTTCATTCGTAAGCCCTCTTTTGGTTATAACTCATACTGACAGCACAAATCTGTCCTGTCTTTTGGCAACCCTGTGTTGATTTCTATTTGCACGCAAAAAAATCCCATTGGGATTATTCATCTGCTTTTTTATCGCCCCTGTATGCGGATACGACGAAAACAAATCAACACACGTAAGCCACCTTTCTATACTATCATTTAGGGTCTTAAGACCCTTTTCTATCTTAAATAAACATAACACAAAAGGGGACAGTATGCAACGCTTTTTCCACTGATCAAAACCTTTTTTTCTCCAATTCCGATCAAAAAAGAAAAAGGCATTAACATCTCTGTTAATACCTCATTCATAATCCGCCTGCTCCACTTTCCGCCGGTTCCTATTTCAACGGCTTCGGATTCTGTCAGGGCAAAGGAACGATATACAGATTCTCCTCCGTAAAGGGCTCATTTCCTTCCGGGTAGGATTTGATAAAGAGCAGGGCATCAACCTGTTCGGGGTCTATAATATGATTGGTCGCAAAAGCCGCCTCATACGTGTCGGTCACAAAGCCGCGATAGCCATACCCGCCGCCCGAGATAATCTCGGTGAGCAGCGTGCCGTCTTTTAATCGCACACCTATGATCTGTGGAGCATCTGCAGTCGTCATGATTTTGGATATTTCACCATTTTCTTCCACTACCTCGGTCTCTATCATCTGTCTTGGCATTTCATAGATGACAGAAAGAGAAATCGGTGAGATTTCTGCATGCGTTACGATTGCACCGCTGCCCTCCAATACTTCTGACATTTCATAAGACGTCGTCTGATCAGAGCCGTCCAGAGAAAAGTCAAACGTCCATGTTCCGTCTATATTTGGAATAAATTGATGTTCGGTTGCGTCATAAATTCCAAGATTGTGGAATTCTACATGGATCGCCTTTCCTATGAAAGAGCCCGCGTCCGTCATCAATAGCATATCATATTCCATGCTTCCGTCATCGGCAATGTACCTTGGTATAAGGCTGCCGTCAGACCGTTTTTTTATCGGAGTGCCATCTACATAAGTAAAGCTATCGCTATCCAAACTGAAGCCGTCAAAAAAATGCATTCCCAGCCCACTGAAGTTATGCAGGTGCGGGTCGTCAAAGGTAACCACCACCTGTTCAAACCATGGCTCTATCCCCTCATCCAGTTCGTATCCCTCCACCTTGAAAGACAAACGGGCAAATCGACCGTCTGTGATCGTATGAAGCGCAGTAATGGTAATATCGTTTTCCGTTGTGACAATATCAACCGGATTCGCAATCTGTGTTTCCTCTAAAAACTGTTTTTGTGTTTCTGTTGCGCGAAGCTGTTCTGTCATTCCCTGTCCCCAAGGGAAACAGGCTGCCGCAAATACACTCATGGTTCCCAGCATCAGCGTTGCGGCGGCAATGGATACCCATGCAGCTTTTCGCCTGATCTTTCCACCAGATTCTCGATAGGTATGCACATGCTCATTCCTAACCTGCGCAAATGCAAGATCCGCTTTTTGCTGCACGATAGCGGGAATTACAATGTCTTTTTGCAAACATGCGATTGTTTCATTTGTTCTCATCATATGGATCCTCCTCATGCTTCAAATTGATACAGTAGGGCGAGCTGGTCTCTTGCCCGTGAAAGTCTGGTGCGCACCGTGCTGACCGGAATATGAAGGACCGCACTGATATCCGTTGTTTTTAATCCATTTACATAATAGAGTATCAGGATCATCCGATATTTTTTGTCCAATCCTTTTACGGTTTCCAGCCACTCCACGTTGTCATATTCCTGTGGTGAAAACGGGATTTCACGGGGCTCATCCCCCATGAAGTACAAGTCTTTTTTCTTTCGCAAAATATCATTGCATTTGTTGATCAGAATCCTTGTCATCCATGTCCGGAAATACTCGGGATTTTTTAATTGATCCAACTTTTCCCAACAGGCAAGAATGGTGTCTGAAATGGCATCCGCAGCATCTTCGTCATTTTCAAGCAGCGCCCTTGCGGTTTTATACATATTCTGCATTTGGGTTTGCATCAGTTTGGTAAATGCATCCGCGTCCCGCTTTTTTGCAAGTCTTACCAGATCTTCTATCGCAACCACCTCCTTTGTGCTTGATAACTATTAGACGGAAAAAAATGAAAATGCGTCCCAAAGAAAAAAATCGCCCTCAAAAAAACGAGACCCCAATCAGGAGTCCCGTTTCATACATCCTTTATGAACAGCATATTTCTTTTTATCACATTTACGTCCGGTCTTAACCCAAAATCAATGTTCCTTGTAAAGAATATATTATTCCATATGAGCTATATTGAAATCATACGCGTTAAATGTGTAAAAGGAACCCATACTGGAAATCCATAGACCATCCTTAATTTCAATATTGAATCCGTCATACTCCATTTTCAGCTCCCACGCATCATCAAAGGGCTCATCGTAACCGTCCAATTTAATGACATATCCCATGGAATTTATTTGTGCAAAAGGAATCTAAATGCCCTCCCTCTGCGCATCCAAATAAAATTCCGTATCCTTTTGAAATTTCTCCAGAAGTTTTTTGCTTCGAACCCTTTTTTTCTTTAAAAAATCCTGCAAAACCTCCAATGAAAATACACATATCCCATAACTCGCGGTATCCAAAATTTTATCCATAACTGTTATCTCCTCCTCTGATTTCTTGAAGCCTACGGCTATGATACAAGGCGCAGTTGAATCAACTCCGCTCTTGATTCTGTTTTTCATAAATGCTTTTTCAGCAAGAAGCTCCATCGTACAAATCAAATCGGCAGCCTGAAAAAGTTTATAGTTTACAGGCTTTACCTTACGAAACTCTACATGGGCGTAAAGTGTATTGAAGACAGAAGTCAATATTTTGGTAAGTTCAATCTGCGCATTGTCATAATAAATAATAATCCTGTTAAATTTCTCCCAAAAATCCTGATGAAATGAATTTCAGAAAAAATTTATACCCACATATCTCACTGACTGCGGACTGCCTTTTGTGATAAATACTGCTCCTTGGAGATCATCATCTCAAGGATACCGTTTTCCTGCCGACATTCCGTAAAACCTGCATTCAAATGCGCCCGGACGGCAGCGGTCCGTTCCTCTTCAAAATCATTATGAACCGCATCGGCACCCATTTCTTCAAAGACGTAATCTAACAACAGCCTCAACGCTTCTTCCGCATAGCCCATTCCACGGTATTTTGCTTCCAAAACAATCCCCATCTCATACCAATCGGCAGTCTGGTTTTTGTGAACATTGACCTCTCCTATAAAAACATCATCCGAGGCACGCACGATATATGCATAATAGCGCTCCGGTTCCTGACCGATAAAATAAGCATACCAATCCGCCCAATCTTTTTCAAGAAACGCAATGCAGCCCGTCTCGTTGTCATACCCATCCAAATCCAAACCATAGCCTCTGTTATAACTCATTGTATCCGGGTCCTGCATCATTTTCCGGCGATACCAAAGTTCCTCATAGGTTGGAATATGTAAATAAAGTGATCCGTTCCTATTTCTGTTCATTGCTCTTCCTCCCGGAATACTGATTGACCTCTATGTCAACGAGCAGAACGCGCTAGGAATGCGCCCGTGCTCATGCTTGGGTGTCGTTATCCTGCCAAAGTACAAAGTCCACTTTTTTCAAATCCGTAAATCCAGATTGTGGGAAAGCCTCGTCTTTTCCTTTTCATCCAATCATAAATTATTTTTGACGAAAATTCAATTTGTAGCTTACAGAATTAAGCATTCATATAATGAATTGCCGCTCCACGACTGACACATCATCGCGGAGCGGCATTCTATTTAATATTCATTCATCTGTACTTATTCTTCCCTTTCAGCATCTTCCTTCGTGAAATGCACCGTTCCCCTTCGATGGTTAGGAGGTGCATAAACAGAGGATACCTTTAGGGTATTTCTCCCACTATTGACAATATTATGCCATGTTCCGGCAGGTATAAAAACAGCATCTCCCTGACACATATTTTGCTGAAAATCGGGGTGATTTGCACATTCTCCGATTTTTACTACCGCTGTTCCCTGCTCTACTCTGATCAATTGATCCGTGTTCGAATGAACTTCACGACCGATTTCACCACAGGGCGGGATACTCATAACCGTCATCTGCAAATGGCATCCTGTCCAAACAGTCGTACGGAAATTCTGATTTTGTATTGCCGTCTCTTCGATATTTGTAACATAAGGATTTGGTCCGTGGTCTGCCTGACCCGCGCAATGACCGCAACTCATAAAATTTCTCCTTTTCATCTCTCTCTACTATGATATGTATGGCAGGAGATTCGGTGTAAATCCTGCTCTTTTATTGTTCTGTAATCCTCTGTCATTCTTTTCCACACGATCAAGAAAAATATTCAAACTCAAAAGAAGCCCTGTCTGTTTCAAAAGAAAAAAGAGTGCAGCCCTTTTTGCAAAATCGATAGAACGCCCGACAGGATGCACTTTCGTGAATGGTCCTTACCATATCCCCCTTTGTCGGAGCCTTAAGAGGGCATTCCGATGTTTCCAGCAGCCAAACGTCCAATTCCAGATTGCCCTGTATCACCCGCACCATATTGTTTTGAATCTGAACCGCCCTGGCTCCTAAATAAGTAGCCATTCTGTACTCTTTCCCCTGCCATAATATAGCGCCTATCACACCGGTAAAATGAATGCCTGCCATTGGAATATCCGCCACGGACAGCATAATAGCCCCGTCGGAAAAACTGCATTGCGTCCAGATATACTCTTTCGGAAATGATCGACCCCGATCCCCTTCCCAATATCCCCATGCATTGCGAAAAGAATATTTTTGTCCGTTGATAGACACATTTCCCCGAACCGAATGCCGCAT
>CAZZNE010000002.1:0-305013 GCA_964655525.1 uncultured Clostridium sp. | reverse complement strand
CGCTGAAATCATTCTATACCGGATTCCGCGCAAAATCAAGCAGAAAGCGCAGTTTGTCGAATGTCGAACCCAGTGGGGTAAAGGGGGTAAAGAGGGGTAAAAGTCCACTAAGTACCGTAGCGGCACAGGCGGCGATAAATAATTGATGCCATAGGAATTTTGAACGATTTGGCGAAAGTGTAGAGAAATGGCTTGAAATAAATAGAAAGCGTAGCTTTCTATTGGGATTATTGAGCGTAGAGGGGTTCACCGGGGTGGCTGGTGAGCCTCTCTTTTTGTGCGGATAATGAGTTGGCTTATCGTGTTGATTCAAGCTAAAGCCGTTTGAATGAGGTAAATTTGTCTGCAAATGTTATTGAAAACTGGGTGATATTGTCTCCTGTCAGGGTGTATCCGGCGCAAGGGATGAGGCTCTTGCGCCGTTTTATAAAGTCAATGTAAAAAGTTTTCTACTCTTACTTTTACATTTTCTCTCAGATTTTCATAATAGAGTGCATAGTCGTTGCTATGCAGGCTTTCTGGTCCGAAAAAATATGTTGCAGTCGTAAAGTCTTTATTTGTTGTACAAACGACCACACCACGCTCAGTATCAACCTGTGCGTCAGCAATTCCCTGTTTAATTTCGTAAGAACCGGTCTCCTCGTTAAATATTCTGCTTCCAAGGTTTTCATCGGCAGAAGCGTAGGTATCATCCCTTTTCCAATTAATTGGATTGATGCTGATTGCACCATCCAATACAACCATGCTATGCTGTCCTTTATTTCCGGGTCCCTCTGTGTTCCATGAAACGATAACGCCTGTATCATCCGCACCTTCGGCAAATTTTAGATAGGGATGGTCTTTCAGAAAGTCTGATGTGATGGAATACCCAATCACATATGCGGCAACCATACGCCCATAATATTCCGGATGTGCTTCCATATATTCCCCAAGAACAATTTTTGTCATCATAGCGCCTTGGGAATGCGCGGCAATAATAAATGGTCTGCCGTTATTGTAATGTTCAAAATAATAATCCAGTGCCGCATAGATATCCGTGCGCTGTTCTCTTTGATGGTACGCTTCCAGTTGTTCCGTGTCCATGCCGACAAGCTGATACATATTACTTTGTCTGTAATACGGGGCAAAAACATTTGTCGATTCTTCAAAGACTGTTGCCTGACTTTCATAGATGAACTGTGCCTTTGTCCTCACTTCTTCATTGTCGATATCGCAGATTGGCTTTGCGTCCCCTGAATCATCAGTATAAACGGTAGGATAGATGTAAAAGGTATCTACCTCATGCGTAATCTCTGGGATTACCATCCAGTTGTCTTCTTTCGAGTAATCAGATGGCGTACCCACAAGGTCTGTGATCACATCACCTTCCGCAGTTGCGTTTGATTCATTTTCTTCGTTTAGCGCGTCGCTGTCTCCCGTGTCTGCTGTTCCTTTTTCCACGCATCCTGCAAGGGAGACATTCAATACCAGGCAGACGGCAGCCAGCATTATACGGGAACTCATTGCCGTTGATATTTTACAATATTGCTTTTTCATTCATTCATTTCCTCCGTATTTTTTTATTCGGCTTGCCAAGGACACAGGCAATATTATTTCATCATTATAAATAAAGTCCACTTATCCTGTCAATCTTTCAGAACAGTTTGAAGTGTCATAAAAACGATTGACAAAAGTATTATATTATAGTATCATGGTCAATGTAGTAAGTCATATAGCTTGAAAAATAAGCGGATGCTATCAATATTTGATAAGCGAGCAGACACCTCATTAGGGAGGATAGTCTGCCCTTTTGAAGATATTGATGTATCGGCTTTTTTGTTGTGCCGATTTTCCGTTCTTTGACAACTTCATCCGCAAATTTGCCGGACAGCCGACCGGGTAAGTATCGCCACGACCTGTTGATGCAGCGAGCGTGCCAAGGAATCGTCCGACATGGATTGCGACACAAAACGAAACCATTATTTTTAAGAAAGAGAGGCACAGCTTATGTCAAACTATATGATGAATTCAATGTTCAATAATACGTCAAACGTGGCGGTTCTGTCGTTAAAACCGTGGGATGATATCTATGCCGGATCGGCCGCCGCCGTCAAAGCGGGGGAAAGGTTCCTGCAATCGGCCGCCTTGCTTAAAAGAGGGCAATTTCTTGGCTTGCAGATTAAAAAGGACGAAGAAGGAAAAAGTCAAGTCTGTGCATTTTCAAGCATAGACGCAGGGGTGACCGCGGAGGACTTTTTGTGGATGTTTCAAGGATGCGCGGATATTGGCGCATTTTCCGCAAACTCTCCACTTATTCAGAACGGTAACCCAAACAAGATTTATGAATTGCACTGGACACCCGGAAATACATGGGAACGACATGACAGCTATGGAAACAAGCCGTCAAAATACAGCAGTTCCATTTCAAGGGACTATTTTCTGCAGTTGCTTGATGAAATGAAAAAAAACGACGCAGCAATTCAGATCAGAGCCGGTGTAACCAATGGTGGCATGGCTGCAGGAGCGTTTACTTTGATCCTGCCCGGCGAGATGCCCCTGAGGATGCGAACGATGCTTTCCCTGACTTTTCTGAACACAAAGGTGGGCATGCCATCTGGGAGCGTTGAAAACCATACCGACAACGCCATCCCGATGAAATGTGTGCTGGAGAGTATGTCGGAAATGTTGGAAATGCTGATGAAGGAGCGCCGTGAGGAGAAAACTGCCGAAGAAGAACGTGATGGATTTGAGGAGGATTTCTTCAAACCCTTTGACCTTGGACCAAAGAGCGATCCGGAAAGCAGAGCGGAAGCTGACGGCTTCACACCGATTGATGAATTGGATTTAAGTATACGCCCCTATAATTGTCTAAAGAGGGCTGGAATTAACAGTGTAGAGAAACTCAGACGTTTGAGCGATGAGGATTACCATCATATTCGCAATTTGGGCAGGAGGAGTATTGAAGAGATCAAACAGAAGCTTTCAGAATTCGGGACTCTGACAGCGGCACCGCTGCTGCCGGCACACGGTTATACAGATATGTTGAATGAACTGATCGGACTTAAGGAGGTAAAAGACCAGGTCCGGAAGATAACGGCATTTGTTAAGATGAGGCAGGATATGAAAAAACACGGCATGCCTGAGACCCCTGCAGCATTCAACATGGAATTCGTTGGCAATCCCGGAACCGCAAAGACAACGGTAGCCCGGATACTGGCAGGTATTTTTTACGAGATAGGTTTGCTTAACAGTAATGAGCTTGTCGAAGTGGGACGGGTGGATCTGGTAGCCAAATATGTAGGTCAGACTGCCGATAAGGTAAAATCAGTGTTCCGGCGGGCAAAAGGAAAACTGTTATTCATAGACGAGGCATACTCCCTCGTGGAAAACGGGGAAGGGAAGTATGGGGACGAGGCGATCAACACGATTGTGCAGGAAATGGAGAATAACCGTAATGATACGATTGTGATTTTTGCAGGCTATCCTGACAAGATGAAAGAGTTCTTTTCCCGAAATCCCGGGTTGAGATCCCGCGTTCCGTTTCGCATTGTTTTCTCTGATTATTCCGCTGAAGAAATGGTTCAGATTATCGAATTGGAGGCCGGGAAAAGAGGTTTCTCGTTTGGAGCCAATGCCCGAGAGCTGGCGTCATCCATTTGTAAGAAAGCGTTACGATACCCAGACGCGGGAAACGGACGTTTTTGCAGGAATCTGGTAGAAAATGCGATACTTAGATATGCCCTTCGAGTCTATGGAACGGATGACGAGGGAAGCGCAGACAAGGATTTCCTGTTGCAGGAGGAAGATTTTGCGTTCCCTGAAAATATGTTGGAAATAAAGGGTTCCGTACCGATTGGTTTCAGAGTATCATAATTGGAGCAAGATTTAGGTATAGTTTTTGATGACCTCATTCTATAAGATGAGGTCATCATGGGCTGCCATTTTTTCTCTTTCCCTGATTTCGACAAGTGAATTGCTGAAAGGGAAATGATTGACAAAAAAAGAAGCAAAGTCCATAATCTAAATAAGCTGCTGAAGCAGTGTATCAATAAATCGGAAGCGATAGACATTTATGCCGGAAAGACTGTGAATATCATTTATGTGTTCCGTGGTAAAGATTATTTTATAAATAGGGAAGGCAGGATGAAAATACATGTTGAGCAATGTGAAAAATAGTATTAATGATTTGCAATTAACAATTTTGCAGGATTTTTTTGAACTTCGGATGAAGGAATATGCTGGAGATTCATGGAAGCAGGAAGTAAAACAGGTAGTTACGAAAAGGTCTCTGGCGAATGATCAGTATTCTCCTACCTATCGAAGTGTTTATGATGTCATTGAAGAGAAGGGTATTGAAACGATCAATAAAAGATCATTTGATATTACCCTTGTTACGGCTTTCCTGATGTTTGATTTTTATGAGGAGTGTAAAGTCGGAACTGCATTTAAGAAACAGATCAGATGCATCAGAGATGATAAAAATGAATTTATCAGTCACAATCCTAATATGGAAGATAGATTGACAAACAGTATCTTGGCTTTATCCTGCTTGAAAAACCTATGGATATTTGTAGAGTACTTGGAAGAAGCCGATTGGAGCGGGAGTGATAAGGACTTATTTGTAGAGACATATAAGAATAAAGTGAATCGGGTGATACAGGAATGTTATGCCAATATTGAGGATCGTGAATTAGAAGCGATCGAAATAAAAAGTGATGTTGATGTTTATTTGAAGGGAATTCTTCAAGAGCAGGCAGAGCATGCGGAACAATACATACCCTTATCTTATAAAAGACTGGATAATTTGAATGATCAATATGATCTTGAGGAGATCAACAAACAAAATAAGAGAGGGTTTGTGCTATTTGCGGAGGCAGGTTACGGAAAAACATGGAGCTTGCTAAAACTGGCATCAAGCTATGCAGAGGATTACTTAAATGCGAAATCGGACGTGATTCCGATTTTTATCAAGATGGGGCAAGTAGCATCGGATAGCAGGCAGATCGTTAGGGAATATATAAGGGAAAAACTTTTTTTCAATAAAATGCAAAATGATGATGTCATTTCCTTTCTCAGAAAGTATAAAATCGTGCTATTTATTGATGGATTTGATGAGGCAATATCAAGCGTAAAAGAAGCAGTGAAAGCCGAAATGGCAGGCTTGTTTTCGGATTATAAACAGATTGCGATCATTGGCGGAACCAGGGAAGCGGATCGATTCAAATTCCCTGAGAAACTGGTGCAATATCATATTTGTGATCTGTCGGAAAGTCAGTTGGAACAATTCGTGGAGAAATTTGTCGAACCGCAATATAGGGAGAAGGTGAAACGGCTTTTATTGAATCCGGATAGCTTTTTTTCTAAAATAAGAACGCCGTTTTATATAACCTGTTATGCGAATATTGTGAATGAAGGAGTGGTAAGTCCAAGTTCCATTACAGAGATTGTTTCCATATGCTTAGATAAGATGATCGAAAGAGAAATCCGGATAAAAGGATTTCATTGTACAGAAGCGTACATGAATGAATTTTTGTTCGCGTTCGGCAGTGCGTTGGGAGAAAAGAACAGTATGTTAGAAAGTGAAGCACTGCGGATGATAGAGAATCAGACAAAAAACACGATTCCGGAAGGCACCAGTATTTTAGCAGTGGAGGATCGTCTGATAGAGATGCATGTGATAAAAGTTTACATGGCAGGCAGAAAGAAATATTTAGCGTTTCATTCTGTGCACTACAGAATGTTGTTTTCTGAAACGGGAAACGATGATTCATTATTGGATTTTTAATGTTTCTGAGGTAGGGATCGGTGAAAAAAATATATTGTGATCATCATGAACTTGTAGCGTTTCCTGATGATTTTAAGGAAAAGAAAATATATCAGATTTGCTCCGACTTATATGTTTCGGAAAGAAAAATAGGCGAATTGATAACTCGTTTTAACAAAGCGTATATGTCAGGCGCATGGTCGCTGGAGCAGTTAGAAACCCAGATTTGGAAAGTGTTTTGGGTGAATCCGTTCATTGCGGTCAAAATGTTTGAAAGCTGTTGTTTATATGAAACAGTGAATCTATACGGAGCATTGAAATCTGTTTGGTATGGTCTGTTTGATTCTGATTGTATGGGCGGGTGGAGCAATCTGGATCAATATATTCAAGTTGACAAGTTGCAATTTACGGTGTTAATGATCATTGTTTGTTTTTCGGCGATCGTGCAGAGTGACAGAGATAATCAGCATGTGATTGACGCAATGCTAAAGTATGCATATGGCTTATATAGCAAAGAGGGAGGAGCTTGTCTTTCTGCCAGAAATTTGTACTTTATATACTATCACATACCGAATCAATATAAGATTAAATTCTTGAATTGGTTTTGCAAAAAGTACAGGTATGAAGCGTCCGCGAAAAGGGTGAATAAATATGGAAAAAGGACGACAGATAAACCATTGCGGTGCATTAAGACGATTGTGGAAGAGACAAAGACAGACTGTTTATGGAAATATTTTAGTGATGAAAATGGGGATGAATATGCCGAGGTTGTGCAAATTCTTCAGGAGGAGCATGAGGATTTCCTTTTTTTCATCTTAGGCGGAGATGATATAGAAAAGAAAATAGAACGAATCGAGGCTTATGCGCACTGAGGGCGAACATAGGGCATCATGAGTTGTGATAAAAAACAGCTTTGATTTGAAGTAAAGCTTTCAAAAATATTGCAATCCCATATAGAATATAGTAAAATGAATTCAAATTTGATGAAAGGTGGTGAGAAATATGAAGCAATGCGAAGTCCTAATGGCTAAAAAGTTATTTGACGGCAGTGATATCATACGCAGATTCACATACAAAGCAGGAACCGCAGGGGATAACTATGCCCTTTTTTGGGAAACGGATTGTTTTGTATGCAGCTCACCATTTGACGGGATAATCGGGAGGATGGCAGTCTTGTAACCGATAGATTACAGGATACATCTCCTTCTGTTGTGCTTTGAATTAGCAGTGGGTAGCGAGTGCCTTGTGCGGACAAAACAGTCTGTACAGGGCATTTTTTATGCCCAAAAACAAATGAAATCAAGAATATCGCCGTAGCAGCGGCAGAATGAGAGGAATGAAAATGATCAGTAAATATATGGCGACTGCCCGGATGGCCGTAAAAGGCAAAACGGGCGGCGGTTTGCTTTATCTGTTTCCGGATATGATCATGAAGGTGGTATATCTGGTGCCGGTAATGTTTATCTGGAGATCTCTGGCAGAAAGCGGATATGAGGCGGAGATGTCGATTTCACAGCTTTTGAGCTATACGTATGTCAATGCGCTGCTGGCAGACATGATGGTGGTAAATACCTGTTTATCGGCATGGGATTACGATACCAAAAGCATGGAAATGTTCACCCGACCCCTGCCGGTTTTTGGGCAGGTCATCTCAAGAACGATTGGCGAGTGGATACCGATGCTGCTTCTGTTTTCGATGCCGATGTTCTTGGCTGCGCCACTGCTTAGGATCAGGATACTTCCAAGGACTCTGTGGGTAATACCGTCACTGGTGCTAAGCGTATCTCTTGGGTTTGCCTTTGAATTTCTGTTTTACTGCGTTACAGTCAGGCTGCGCAATGTTTCATGGCTTACCTATGTGATCAGGAGCGCCGTGACATCCTTTTTTTCCGGCACAGTGATACCATTCAAAATACTGCCCTTCGGCATGGACAGGTGGATTCACTATCAGCCCTTCGGCAGTCTGGGAGGTGCTTTTTTATCACTATATGTAGGAAGTGCGGAGGCCTCGGAGATCATTCCGGTACAGATTTTCTGGAATGTTGTGATATGGATTGTCGCAGCCGTGTGGTTCCAAAAATCCAGAGAGAGGATGGTGAGTTTTGGTGGATAAAAGGAAAAGAAAGCTATTTTATGGAATAAAAAGATACTTTCAACTGCTTAAAATCTATGCCCGCATGGATCTGGCGTCCCTGATGCGGGATGGGAAGTTTATGGCGATCGTTATTATTGCGGATATTGTCTCCAATATATCGTCGATTTCCGGCATATTTCTTCTGGCGTGGAAATTTGGCGGAATTGGCGGTATGGATCGGTTTGAAGTTCTGTTCATGTTGGCATATGGCAATATTGTGATGGGATTTCTCAATATGATGGGCGGATGTAATGCCCTGTTTCCAAGCAGGATCATCGGCAGAGGGCAGTGGGAGCATATGTTTATCATGCCCGTTCCCTATGCCGTGCAGCTGACAGTAGGAATTTTCCCTTTTACCGGTTCCAGCAGCTTCCTGTCAGGAATCGGGATGCTGTGGGTGGCCGTAAGCCATATGGAAAGGGTTATGCCATGGTGGTGGCCGGGAATGCTGATTCTCCAGCTGAGCATCAGTATGGTAATCGTGGTGGCGTTTTCTTATTTGTTTTCCAGTCTTGCCTTTTATGCGCCGGTGCAGTGTGAGGAGATATCCGGTGCGGTAGTTTACAGTATGGGGCGCACCATGACGTTTCCGCTATCCGGTATGCCGATGTATATCCGGTATCCTCTGCTGACCATTTTTCCGGCAGGCCTGATGGCATGGTTTCCGACAATGATTCTGCTGGGGAAGGCAGCAACGTTTGAAGGCATTTATCCGGCGATATTCGCATTGCTGATATCGCTGACGGCAACTTATTTTTTCAGGAAAGGATTTAGATATTATGTTAAAAAAGGAATCAACAGATATGTTTCAGGCGGCCACCGCTCCTGAGGATATTGCGGTAAAGGTGGAGTCTGTGAGTAAATTGTTTACACAGTGGCAACGGAATGAAGAAAATTCCGGGAGGAAAGAACATTCCGAAAAGAAAAATGCTTTCGGGAAAAAAGGAATTGCAAACTTGTTCAGACAGGAAAGGAAAACGGTGTCTGCACTTGACAAGGTTTCTTTTGAAATCAGGCATGGCGAGTTTGTAGCGTATGCAGGTCCCAACGGAGCAGGAAAAAGCACCACAATGAAGCTGTTGTCGGGTATCCTTCAGCCCACAGAAGGGACGATATCCGTACTGGGAATGTCGCCGGAGAAAGACAGAATCGCTCTGATGAAAAAGCTTGGCGTGTTATTTGGAAACCGAACAGAGCTTTGGTGGGATCATCCGGTAATGCAGAGCTTTGAATGGAAAAAGGTTGTGTGGGACATCCCGGATGCAGTGTACAAACGGAATCTGGATATGGTGACGGAATTATTGGATATAGGTGAAATCAGGAACACCTTTGCAAGAGAATTGTCACTGGGGCAGCGAATGAGGGCAGATCTGGCGATGATGCTGCTGCATTCGCCGGAGCTGATTCTGTTGGATGAACCAACGCTGGGACTGGATGTGGTGGCAAAGCGTCAGATGATTGATTTTTTGAAAAAGATCAATCGGGAGGAAGGTGTCACAATTCTGGTGACCAGTCATGATATGGATGATCTGGAGGAGATGGCGCGGAGGATTCTGATGATCTCCAAGGGAAAGCTTGCCTTTGACGGCAGCTTCGATGGACTGCGTGACATTACGGGAAATCTCACCCATTTCATTGTTACCACGGACGGCAGGGAACTTCAGCTTGAGGGATGCAGGCTCCTAAGCGCGAATCGCGGCGTTTTTGAATTCGAGGCAGATCTGTCCGGTCTGCCTGTCAAAGTATTGCTGGAGAGGCTGTCGAAGGCGGATGGGGTCATGGATGTGGAAATAAGGAAAGCGCCGATTGAACAGGTGATCGCACAGGTATATCAGACATGGGCAGAACCGACATCCGAACCAACAAAAAATAGAAAAGATAGTTGACAAATCAAAATAGATTGTGTACAATCTAAATTAAGATTTTACAAAATTTAATTTTACACAATTTTATTTGCGGAGGAGGATAAAATGAATATTTATGATTTTAAGGTAGAAAATGCTGCCGGTGTTGAAGTATCTTTAAAAGACTATGCGGGACAAGTGATTTTGATCATTAATTCGGCAACAGAGTGTGGTTTTACCCCGCAATATGACAATCTGCAGGATCTCTTTGAAAAATATGGCAGTGATGGTTTTGTTATTCTTGATTTTCCATGCAATCAGTTTGGACATCAGGCACCCGGCAGTAATGAGGAAATTGTCAGCTTTTGTGATTCCAGATATGGTATTACATTTCCGATTTTTTCAAAGATTGAAGTGAATGGAGAGAATGAGAATCCGCTCTATACGTATCTGAAATCTCAGAAGGGATTTGCCGGTTTCGATCCGGAACATCCCCTGACACCAATGATGGAAAGTGTGTTGAGCAGAACTGTTCCGAATTATTTGCAAAGTAGCGATATTAAATGGAATTTCACAAAATTTCTGGTGGATAGGGAAGGAAATGTGGTAGAACGTTTTGAGCCGACGGCTGATATGGGTGAAGTGGAAGAAAAGATTGCAAACTTATTATAGGAGCTGATTGGAGGATAATGATGGAATACACTTATAAAACACAGGATACCTGTTCCACTGAAATAAAACTTCATATTGATGGGAATGTGGTCACAAATATTTCTTTTACGGGAGGATGCAATGGAAACCTGAAAGCGATACCTCTGCTGGTAGACGGATGGACGGTGGAAGAAATTGAGAAAAAACTGTCGGGCGTGATTTGCGGACGCAGACCGACTTCCTGCGCAGACCAGCTTGCCAAAGCTTGCAGGGCGGCATATGAAGAACAAAGAGAGGTGGGACAGGCATGAAAATAGCGGTAAGATATTACACATGGTCGGGAAATACAAAAAAGCTGGCGGCGGCATTTGCAAAAAAAATCATATCGTGATAAATTATGTAGCATAAAAATGGTATGAGGAGTTATGATAATATGCCAAACAACAAATACGACAGTTTAAAACTCGAAAATCAGTTATGCTTTCCACTCTATGCCTGTTCCAAAGAAGTGATCAGGAGATATAAGCCATATCTTGACAAGCTTGATCTGACATATACCCAGTATATCGCGATGATGGTAATGTGGGAGAAAAAGGAGGTAACAGTCAAGGAACTTGGGAAATGCCTTTATCTGGATTCCGGTACGCTTACTCCTGTGCTGAAAAAGCTCGAGGAAAAAAATTATGTGGTGCGGAACCGCTCTAAAGCAGATGAACGGAATCTGATTGTTTCCATTACACAGGAAGGCGAGGACTTAAAGGAGCAGGCTGTTCAGATCCCAGTGAGTCTGGGAGCCTGTGTTAATGTGGAACCCCAGGAGGCGCAGCAGTTATATCAGCTTCTGTATAAACTGCTTGACGGGTTATCCTGACACGGAAAAGAAATTGTAAAGAGAAAGGGAAATGATTATGCGGGCAATCATGGAAACATTGTTTGACGTTGTGTATCTAATTTTGGTTATTACCGTTGGAATCAGGATGATGATCAAAGGCAGGAAGGAAAGGCAGTATTTTTGGTTTGGACTGATGGCAGTAATTCTCGGCAGTGGCGATGCATTCCATCTTCTTCCACGTGCCTATGCATTATGTACAACAGGTCTGGAAAATTTCACTGTGGCGCTTGGCATTGGCAAGTTGGTTACTTCTGTTACCATGACTTTATTTTATGTTCTGCTGTATTATATATGGCGAATCCGTTATTGTGTAAAGGAACAGAATGGCTTGACTGTCTGTATCTGGCTGTTGGCCGCTTCAAGAATTGCTCTGTGCCTGTTCCCGCAAAATGAATGGCTATCTGCAGATGCACCGCTGTCATGGGGAATATACAGGAATATTCCGTTTTTATTGCTTGGTCTGCTTATCATATTTCTTTTTTCAAAAAAAGCATCGGAGGCAAATGATAAGAGTTTTCGTTTTATGTGGCTGGCGATTATCTTAAGTTTTGCTTTTTATATTCCGGTAGTGTTGTTTGCGGGAACTGTTCCTGTAATCGGAATGCTTATGATACCAAAAACATGCGCTTATGTTTGGATCGTGTTCATGGGATATCATGATATGAAGGAAAATTTAAATTGCGCGAAAGTGTAGGAGGTATCGGCATGGGAGAACATTTTGATATCCAGAAATATATGACGCAGGGTGTGGAAAGAATCGTGGCCGATTCCCTGAGAGCAACATTAAAAGACCCCCGTGAAAGTGCATTCATGGTCAAATTTGCTGCATCCAGCAGAAAAGCATCAAAAGTCAGAGCAGAGGAAGAAAAAAACGGAGTACATATCCCGCCTTTTCTGATTGCGAGCATTACGAGCAGCTGCAACCTGCATTGTGCCGGGTGTTATTCCAGATGCAATCATGCAACGCAGGATTCCTCACCGGTAAGTCAGCTTACCGGTGAGGAATGGTTCTCTATTTTTAAAGAGGCTGATGGAATTGGGGTAAGCTTTATTCTGCTTGCAGGCGGTGAACCGCTGCTTCGGCGGGATATTATAGAAGCAGCAGGCAAAATGCAGAATATGATCTTTCCAATATTTACCAATGGGACTCGCATAGATGAAAAGTACCTGAAGCTCTTTGACAAATGCCGTAACCTGATTCCTGTTATGAGTATAGAGGGCGGAAAAGAAGAAACAGATCGGCGCCGGGGAATGGGAATTTATGACAAATTGATTTCAACCATGGACCGCATTTATGAAAAAGGACTGTTATTTGGGGCATCTGTGACAGTAACTACGGGGAATGCAAAAGAGGTTGTTTCTGATGCTTTTATAGGCAGTCTTGCTCAGCGTGGGTGTAAGCTTGTGGTTTTTGTCGAATTTGTACCCGTTACGGAAGAAAGCAAAGAGCTGGCGCCCGGAGAGGAAGAAAGAAAGCTCTTAAAAGATGGGATCGGACGGCTGCGTGAGGAATATTCGGAGATGGTTTTTGTATCTTTTCCGGGTGATGAAAAAAGCTCTGGCGGCTGTATTGCGGCAGGAAGGGGATTTTTCCACATTAATTCGCATGGCGGAGCCGAGCCGTGTCCCTTTTCGCCATATTCGGATACGAATGTAAAGAATACCTCCCTGCGGGAAGCGCTGGAATCTCCATTGTTTACGGCATTGCGTGAACAGAATGTTCTGATGGAAGAACACAGCGGCGGCTGCGTCCTCTTTGAGCGGAGGGAGACTGTGGAGGCGCTTCTGGCTGAAAGCGGAAGGTGATATGCAGAAGGCAGATTTAGTTGCAGTAAAAAAACGAAATGATGTATGAAAATTCAGGAGGAAACACGATGAGTATTTTTGATTTTACAGTACAAACACAGGATGGAAATGTAGTACCACTTTCCGAGTATAAAGGAAAAGTGCTATTGATCGTCAATACCGCTACAGGATGTGGATTTACACCACAGTATGATGCTCTGCAGGATTTATATGAGCTTCACCAAAAGGACGGGCTTGAGATTCTGGACTTCCCATGCAATCAGTTTGCCGAGCAGGCGCCCGGCAGTGACGAGGAGATTCATTCCTTCTGCACCGGCCGCTATGGGATCACTTTCCCGCAGTTCTCCAAAGTTGAGGTGCTGGGCGAAAATGCCAGTCCGCTATTTCAATATCTTTCTGACAATACTTCCTTTGACGGTTTTGGCAGGAGTCCGATGACTCTGATACTGAAAGGCGTTGTGAAGAAAATGGATAAGGATTATAAAAACAACGGCAACATCAAGTGGAATTTTACAAAATTTCTGATTGATCGTGAAGGGAAGATCGTTGCCCGGTTTGAGCCGACGGAATCCATAGAACACGTAAAAAAGAAAGTGGAGGAGATTTTGTAAATAAAAAAGCTATTGAAATGCGGATTCCGTGAGGAAGCGGATATCAATAGCTGTTTTTTGCTCTTTTCAATTTAATAGATAGATGGAAAAGTTTAAGTAGCCTGCAAAAGTTACCCATAGTAGATAGGGAATCATCAGATATCCGGCAGGTTTTGATATTTCATAGAACAAAAGGGCTGTTTTGAGGATCAGCAGCCATAACAGAACAAGCCAGATAAATGCAAACAGGTATAGCTCTAAATTAAAAAAGATAATCGACCAGAAAAAGTTAAATATAAGCTGAATGCCATATGTGGTTAGGGCATGATCATTTGGCTTTTCGGATGTAAGCACCAGATAAGATGCAATTCCCATAAGGATATACAGAATTGTCCAAACAACCGGAAACAGCCAGCCCGGCGGAGCCAGCCCCGGTTTAGTGATTGATTGAAAAGTTTCCATACTATTTTGTGTCAGCATTGCAGACAGACTGCCGGCGGCAAGAGGTATGGCAATACAGGTAATTAAATTTTTCCATTGAATTTTCAAAAAGCATCACCCTCTACTACCAATATGATGTGACTTGCTTTTTTATTCCATACGATATTGTTTCTATAGTTGTGTATCATGATGATATGGTGTATGATAATGTGCGGGGCGGACGATCATGTAAGGTATCATGTCAATAGACATGATACCCGCCCGAATGGACATGTTCTTCAATCATGGTACAATGTCAGTTTCATGGGCGGCTTGTGAAAGGAAGAAACCTTGGAGGATAGAAATGAAATATAGACTTGACCGATATGGCAATCAAATTTCCCAATTGGGTTATGGCTGCATGAGATTCAGCAGAAAGGGAAATGGCATCGACTTTGAAAAGGCTGAGAAGGAAGTCCTTCTTGCAATCGAAAACGGTGTCAATTATTTTGATACCGCATACATTTATCCCGGCAGTGAGGAATGCCTTGGAAAGATTCTCGATAAAAACAAGTGCCGTGAAAAGGTGTATATTGCTACCAAACTCCCGCAGTATATCATACGTTCCTCTGCGGCGATCGACAAAACCTTTAACGAGGAGCTGTCCCGTCTTCGCACAGACTATATTGATTACTATCTGATGCATATGTTTACGGATTACGCAGAATGGGAGCATCTTAAGACTTTGGGAATTGAGGATTGGATCAAAAGGCAGAAAGAGGAAGGTCGTATTCGTAACCTCGGTTTTTCTTACCATGGCGATACGGAAATGTTCCTGAAAATTCTGAATGCTTATGATTGGGATTTCTGCCAGATACAGTATAACTATCTGGATGAGCATACCCAGGCGGGAAAGAGAGGGCTTCAGGCAGCGGCAGAGAAGGGGATTCCGGTTATCATTATGGAACCTCTTCGCGGCGGCAAGCTGGTCAATCTCCCGGATAAAGCGAAGGAGGTGCTTGCCTCGGATAGTAAGGGTTATACGCCTGCGGAACTGGGGCTGCGCTGGTTGTGGAATCAGCCGGAGGTCACCTGTGTGCTTTCCGGTATGAATTCTGAGGAGATGGTGAATGAGAATATCCGTATCGCATCCGAGGCAGAGCCGGGGCATTTTACAGAAGAAGATATGGGGATCGTTGAACAAATCAAACAGATTATTCGTGAACGGGAAAAAGTAGGATGTACGGGCTGCCGATATTGCATGCCCTGTCCAAAGGGCGTGGATATTCCGGGAAATTTTTATTATTATAATCTGATGTACATGGAGAAGAAGACCTCAGCACGCTTTGAGTTTGCCCAGAATATGGGGATGCGGAAGGAACCCGGTTTTGCATCACAATGCATTGGCTGTGGTAAATGTGAAAAACATTGTCCTCAGCATATCAATATTCGTGAAAAACTAAAGGAAGCGGATCACGACCTCAGACCCCTGCCTTATAAAATCGGCATCCACGCTGCACGCAAGTTTATCATTCGATGAACATGATAGACAATGGAAATCGTACATTGTGGAAAGCAGACAGATGCCGATTGCGAAACGGAGTCGGTTGATAGAAATGAAGATGTGGGAATGAGATTGGGCTGCACATGCGTGCAGCCCTTACCTTATTTTCCTGATAGTGTGGAGTTAGAAACGGCATTCATAAAGATAGCGTTGAATTTTTCCAACTGGTCATACATGATCCCGTGCCCGCTGTCGGATAAAGTGATGAGCTTGGAACCGCAGATGCACTTGTGCTGTATTTCGGCAAGCTCATTGGAGACGATCACGTCTTGAGCACCGTGGATGATATAGGTGGGGACATGGACGCAGGGAAGATCTTTTCGACAGTCTTCATCACGCAGCGAGATCGCGCACTTGATCGTTCCGATGCCGGACGCGGACAATGCGATGCTTCGAAACCAGTCTACAACGGCGTCAGAATGCGGACATGCAAAAAGCTGTTTGCTGAAATTTTGACAAAGCTGCGGTCTGTCGGTTTCGGCAAGCCTGATCAGATCATTTACTTCCTGCACGGTTTTTCCGTATGGAAAGCCGGGACGCTGCGTAAAACACGGTGCAGCGGCGGAAAGCAGGATGAGTCTGCATACGCCGAATCCGTTGTAGCGATTCATATATCGTAAAGCGATCGCTCCGCCCATGGAAAAACCAACTAAAATGAAGTTTTTCAGGCGAAGGCGGCGGACAATCTGAAACAGATCGGTAGACATTTGGTCATAAGAATATCCGCATGCAGGCGTATCCGACCTGCCAAAGCCTCTTAAGTCCACAGTAATCACGCGGTACCCGCAATTCGTAAGCAGATTGACCTGGTATTCAAAAATCTGATGGGACAGCGGCCATCCGTGAAGGAGAAGGACGGTCTGTTTTCCATGGGGACAATAGTCATAGACGGCAATTTTTACTCCGTCGGTCGCGGTGATATAAAACATAAATTTCCTCGTTATCAGACTTTTTTTTATTTTATGCGCTTGGAAGCAGAAGTGTGATTGTGCTATGATAAGTATCGATAAGAGAAGAATCGAGGGGGAGGGGAGCGCATGAAAATTCAGATCAGGAACGCAAAAAGGGAGGAATATAAGACCGTCGAAGCGCTGATGGAGCAGGTTCAGCAAATGCATATCGACTGGCGGCCGGACATATATCAATTTAACGAATCCGTATTGCCTTATGAAATGTATGAGCAGGCAGTTGCGGATCAAACCGCTTTTGTTGCGGAATGTGACGGACATGTGGCAGGAATCATGTTGATCATGTATCGTCATATTGAGAATCCGGTTCAGGTGACAAGAGATGTCATTTTTGTTGATTCGATGGCTGTGGATGAAGCATATCGTGGAAAAGGCATCGGGCATGCATTTTTTGATTTCTTGATAGAATTAAAAGAACAGCGGGGCTATGACGGGATTGAGCTACAGGTAAACGCCAGAAATGAAGCCGCTTATAAGATGTATACAGACTACGGATTCACCAATAAATCAATCACTATGGAATTGTTATAGCGTACAAAAAAATCAAAAAAATAAATGAAAGCATATGGATTATTTCAAATTTCTGCTATAATAGAGACGATGACAAAGGTCTTATCTGTCTGATTTGATACGGCGCAAGGAGCCGGTCATATAAAGGGGGAACGAGGAGCATGATAAAAAGAAAAACGAGGGGAATCGGTATCCGTGCCAAAATCCTATTTCCGACAAGCATGGCGATCATATTGCTGTGTGCGGTGATGGGACTTAATTCCTATCAACGTACAAAAGAGGGATTGATCGAGATGGGCGTCGAGGAAGCGCAGATGGCGGCAGTTATTTCCACAAGAGTGATCGATGCAGAACTGGTGGCTGAAATGTCGGCGGAGACACAGAATAGTGAGGAAGTGAACGCTCTGCTGCAGACGATGTTGGAATTGAAGCAGAGCTGCGGGATCAAATATCTGTATACCCTATATACGGACGGAAACAGAGTATACTACGGAATTGACGCGGACAATACGAACAGAAAAAATGCTTATGGTGCTGTTTTTGAGTCGTCCTATCAGGAACTGAAATCCGTTTTTGACGGTAATATGTATGTACAGGATTATATTGATTCTACGGATGACGGCGATCTGATTTCGGCATATATGCCTTTGACAGACACAAACGGGAAGGTTGTGGCAATTGTCGGCTGCGATTATGATGCGGCAGGTGTAGTGGAGCGCTTGCAACTGGCATTGACGCGGGTCATACAGATTTCGCTGATCTGCATGATCATTGCGCTGGTAGTTCTGAGTCTCATGGTTGGCAAAGTGATCAGAAGACTGCGTAAGGTAGACGACAAAATATATGAACTGGTACATAGCGAGGGAGATCTGACCCAGACCTTAGATGTTCATACCGGCGACGAGATGGAAATGATCGCGGAAAATGTTAATAAATTGCTTCAGCATATACGGGAGATCATGCTGAATATCTCTGCAAATTCGCAGCAGTTAAAAGAATCTTCGCGTACGGTATCAAGCAAATTGTCCGACGCGGAAGAGGAAGTCACGGATGTTTCCTCCGTAATGGAAGAAATGTGTGCGGCAATGGAGGAATCTAGCGCGTCGTTAGACCGGGTCAATGAGTCGATCCGGCAGATTTTTGAATCCATAGAGAGTATTGACGGACAGGCGGAAGCCGGTAGAATATCCTCCGACGGAATCATGAAGACTGCTTCGGAAATATATCGGCGTGCGGTAGAAGAAAAGCAGAAGGCGATGAATCAGGTTGCCGATATGGCGGGAGAGGTTCAACAGAAAATAGAAAAATCCAAGGATGTAGAAAAAATCAGAGAACTGACAAAGAATATTATCAGCATTACAGAGGAAACCAATCTCTTAGCGTTAAATGCGAGTATTGAAGCTGCGCGGGCAGGAGAAGCAGGCAAAGGCTTTGCGGTCGTTGCGGATGAAATCGGAAAGCTGGCATCCAATTCCGCAGCTTCTGCAACAGAGATACAGAACGTGACGGATGAAGTGATCCGGACAGTGGATGAACTGGCAGGGAAAGCGGAGGATATGCTCAAATTTATGAACACAACTGCGGTCGGCGGCTATGAAAAGCTGTTGGAGACCAGTGAGAGCTATCAGAGTAACGTTGGGGATATGAATGAGATGATGCAGCGCTTCGCGAGCGAAAGTGAGCAGCTGAAGCTGAATATGGACGCGATCGGGGAAGCGTTGAGAGAAGTGAAGACCGCGGTAAATGAAAGTGCGATAGGAGTATCCAATGTAACGGAAACGGCGGTAAGACTGACTGGTGATGTGAGCGATATAGGAAAAGAAGCAGCTTCCAATTTGGAGATCGTTGAAAGATTGAACGGCGAAGTAGGTAAGTTCAAATTGTAAGCGGCGCTATCTTTGGCATGTAAGAAGCGATACGGTAAGGACATTTCTCCGGCGATAAAATGCAGAGAAATGTCCTTTTTCTGCCGATATAATATAGGGAAGCCGACAAGAATCTTTGCAAAGAAGTTGAGGTGTCTAAATTGAATATTGCAGTTGTTGATGATGAGGAAATCATCAGGAGGCAGGTAAAAGATCTGATCGAAAAGCAGGGAACAGAATTTGATGTGGAAGTCTTTGCTTCCGGTGAAATGCTGCTTCGTGCAGGGAAATCCTATGATATGATTTTTTTGGACATACAGCTGGATGGAATGAACGGGATTGAGACAGCTAAAAGGATTCGGGAGCAGAGTGAGGATGCCGTTTTAGTCTTTATTTCCGGCCTGAAGGATTATGTATTTGAGGCCTTTGATGTCGCCGCGTTTCACTATCTGCTAAAACCAATAGAAGAAAGCAGGTTTCGGGAAATATTTGGCAGAGCGGTAAAAGAAGCGGAAAAGAAAAAGGGAATAGGACGGGAGCAGCTTTTTATCAAAACAAAGTACCGACATGTTACCTTGCGTCACCGGGATATTCTGTATGCGGAAAACAGGGGGAGAAAAGTGGAGCTCCATACGAAGGGGGATATCATAGAGATTTATGCTGTCATGAATGAATTGGAGACGCAGCTTGGAGAAAGCTTTTTTCGCTGCCACAGAGGGTATCTTGTGAATATGGCGCATATCGCGGAGTATGACAACGGCATGATCCGGCTGGGGAACGGGGAGTGTATTTATCTGGCAAAGAAACGGTACAATGAATTTGTCAAAGCATATATGCGATATCTGCGAAACGGAGGAACAGCCTGTGTATGATGTGATAAGTGTGGTGCAGGAGGTAGTCTATGCATTGTTTCAGGGATATTGCCTGCAATATTTTATGGGGGCGTTTTTGGAAAGCAGATTTGCAAAACAAAAATGGGGCGGCTTTATGGCTGCCCTCCTGTTTGGGCTGATAAAGATAGGGCTGCGTCTGCGCGCGCCGTCAAATAATGAGAGCATGGAGATCCTAAAAAAACAGATTGCTTTGTTTTTGATCCTGTTTGTGCTGACGTTCTGTTTTTATCAGGCGTTTCATATCATTACCGTATTTTTGGTGATCACGTTCATGGCAGTCAGTGAGATCAGTTTCTTTTTGGCGTATTTGGTCATGGAGTTTGGAAGTCTTTTGTTTGAGTTTTGGAATTGGTGCGTAGGTCAGGCGTATATCACTGCTGTGGAAACGTTTGAGTATGTCATAAAAGGCACTATGATAGGTTTGTTTATTCTCATGTATTTCTCCTTTTGTGTCATATTTTATTTCGCGTTAAAAAAAATAGTAAAGAGTTATCGGGAAAAAGATTATGCCATTCACAGGACGGAGCTTTTGTTTATTCTCACGCCGGGGATGGTCGGATGGCTGATATGCCTGTTGCTGCGCATTATCATTATTACCGTGGAAAACGGGATATTGAATTTCTGGTATGATAAATATCCCGTTTTGTTATTGATCGTTCTGGCAATCCTGCTGTTATCACTGTTATCCATTGTATATGGCGTCAAGCTGTTTCAGGATATGATTTATTTTAACAGAGAAAAAAACAGCAGGATCATTTTGGAAAATCAGATTGGCAGTATGCAGGAGCACATGACGGAAATGGAACGTATTTTTTCCGGTATACGGAGCATGAAGCATGACATGAAAAATACGCTTTCCGTGATCATGCAGCTTTCTGCGGGAAATGCGGAAAGGGAACAGGAGGAGCTGCAGGATTATCTGTCTGAGCTGAATCAGACGATGGACAGACTGGAATTTCAGTTCCGCACGGGAAATGCGGTGGTCGATACCCTGCTGAATATGAAGTATCATGAAGCGATAAGGGCAATTCCGGATATACGAATGGATGCGGAACAGCTGCTGTTTCCAGAGCGTCTTCTGATACAAAGCTATGACATCGGCATTATTCTGGGAAATGCATTGGATAATGCAATCGAGGCATGCAGAAAGCTCAAAGAGAAAGAACCGGAGGCGGAAGCGTTTATCCGGTTGTCTTCCATTCAAAAAGGAAAAATGATTTTAATAGAAATCGAAAACAGCTTTGATGGAACTGTAATACGGAAACGGCAATCGGAATTTCCGGTAACGGATAAGGCGGACAAGGAAGCACACGGGATCGGGTTTTCCAATATCAAAAAGGCGGCGGAAAACTATCATGGCGCAGTGGATTGGTCTGTCGATCACAAAGTATTTCTGTTATCCGTCATGCTGCAAAATGAAAAGAGCAGAGGAGGGTGAAATCGTAAATGAAATTTGAAGCGGCGATTTTTGACTTGGACGGAACACTTTTAGATTCGATGGGGGTATGGGAGCAGATTGATATTTCTTTTCTGCACAAACGAAATCTGTCCGTGCCGGAGGATTATGCGGTGAAGATCAGCAGTCTCAGCTTTGCGGAGACAGCGCAATACACGATCGCGCGATTTAAGCTGAATGAAAAGGCAGAAGACATTATGCAGGAGTGGAGTGAAATGGCGGCGTATGAGTATGCGCATAATGTCCGGATGCTGCCGCATGCATTGGATTATCTGTTGAAGCTGAAGGAGGCGGGCATTCGGCTGGCCGTCGCCACGGGGATGACGATGAAATTAGCCATTCCCTGTCTGAAAAACAACGCCATATTAGAGTTATTTGACGCCGTATGCTCCACGGATGAAGTGCCGCGCGGGAAAGAGTATCCGGATGTGTTTGAACTTGTCGCGGACAGGATCGGAGTGCCGCCGGAAAAGTGTATTGTCTTTGACGACGTTCTTCCGGCAATCAAGAGTGCAAAGCAGGCACATATGCTTACTTGCGGTGTGTATGATCAATATTCGGAGCGTCAGCGGGCGGAGATAGAAAAGCTTGCGGATTACTACCTGCTTGACTGGAGAAATGCTCCTATGCCGAATGAATAAACGGAGAGAGTGTTGCGATTCTGTTTCTCACAAGGTATACTGCTTTTAAGAAATCAAAATGATTTACTGCTTTTTAGGAATCAAGGGGAAGGGAGTATCGTCATGGAAGAGAAGCAAACCTTTTTGTGGCAAAAAATGACAATGGGTACCTGCTATTACCCGGAGCACTGGGAGGAAAGTCTGTGGGAAAGCGATTTGGACAGGATGCTTCAGACAGGGATTTCCGTCATACGGATTGCAGAATTCGCATGGAGTAAAATTGAGCTGCGTGAAGGAGAATATGATTTTTCTTTTTATGATCGTTTTCTGGATTTGTGTGCGCAAAAGGGAATGAAAGTCATCTTCTGTACCCCTACGGCAACGCCGCCCGCATGGCTGACGGAAAAATATCCGGAAGTATTAAACGCGCGGAAAGACGGCGTCCTGTACCGGCATGGCGGAAGAAAGCATTATAACTATAACTCCCCCGTTTACCTTGCGTACTGTCAAAAAATTGTGACACGGAGCGCGGAGCATTATGGGAAACATCCCTCCATTGTGGGATGGCAGATTGATAATGAATTAAATTGCGAGCTGAGTGAATTTTATTCGGATGCGGACGATCAGGCATTCCGTGATTTTTTGATAGATAAGTACAAAGGGATAGACAGTCTGAACAAAGCATGGGGCAATGCATTTTGGAACCAGACCTATACGGCATGGGAAGAAGTTCATCTGCCGAGACTGACGCCAAGTCAGGGAATCAACCCACATATGCATTTGGATTATTATCGGTTTATCGCGGAAAGTACCTTCCGTTTCTGTAAGATGCAGGCGGACATCATTAAGAAGTACCGTAAAAAAGGAGATTTTATTACCACGAACGGTATGTTTCCCAATATTGACAATCATCGGATGACAAAGGAATGCCTCGATGTATATACCTATGATTCCTACCCGAATTTTGCGTTCGGACTGGATCGAAGACCAAAAGAAGATTGTCTGAATGACCGCTGGAATTCCAAGAGCCAGAATGAGGTGCGTTCCGTCTGTCCGCATTATGGGATCATGGAACAGCAGGCCGGAGCGGGCGGCTGGACAACGAGAATGGAGGGTCCCGCTCCCAGACCGGGACAGCTTACCTTATGGGCGTTGCAGAGTGTGGCGCACGGTGCGGATTACATTTCCTTTTTTCGGTGGAGAACCTGCACGTTTGGAACGGAAATCTATTGGCATGGTATTTTAGATTATGACAATCGGAAAAACAGAAAACTTCGCGAGGTGATGGATTTTTACGAAAAGCTGCAAAAATTGGATGCGGTCTGCGGCGCGGATTACATCGCATCTTTTGGTCTCGTCAAGGATTATGATAATGTATGGGATCAGGCTGTGGATGCATGGCACAGAAGAATTGCCGAATACAGCGAAAATGAGATTTTTGCGGGAGCGGAGCTCGCGAATCTGCCTTATGATGTGATCTATCTGCAAAAAGACACCACAATTTCCGAATTGGCGAAATACCCGGTTCTTATTTATCCGCATCCGGTCATCATGGACAAAGAGCGGGCGGCGCTGCTGAAAAGCTATGTAGAGCAGGGCGGCACATTGATCGTAGGTTGTCGCAGCGGACTGAAAAACCAAAACGGAATCTGCGAAATGATGCCGCAGCCGGGACTTTTGCAAACCCTGACAGGCACGGATGTCAGAGACTTTACCTATACCAGTCCCGCAGAGGAGGATACCTATGCCCTGTGGAGAGGAAAAATTCTGAAGACACCTGTATTCAATGATCTGTTGACGCCGCTTGAGGGAACAGAGGTGCTGGCGGAATATGCAAACAGCTATTATGCCGGCAGCGCGGCGCTTACGGAACATCAGACAGGGGCGGGCAGAGTGCTTCATTTCGGCAGCGCATTCTCTAGAGAAAATATCCCCGATCTGCTGGAATATGCCGGTGTGGTATCTCCCTTTTCGAAACTCATTGAGGCAGAGGGAAGAGAGGTAGAACTCACGCTTCGACAAAAAGACGGAAGAACCTTTTTGTTTGTTCTTAATTATAATGCAGAAGAAGCTGCTTACGTGCTAAAAAAGAAAATGGTTTCTTTATTTGATGAGCAGGAAGCGTTTGGCAAGGTAAGACTGCCGGGATTCGGAACCGCAGTGTATGAGGTGCGATAGAGAAAAATTGCAGAGTCGTTTTTTTATGAAAGCGTGGCGATTAGCCACGTCCGATTTTACATGTGAAAAAGGGCAATTTTCATGAAGACAGTGCTTGTTTAAAAGAGTACAATGATATGGCAGAAAGAAAAAAATAATCTGCCGCGAAGCGGGCAAAGACCAAAAGGAGCTGTTTTTATGAAGGGCAAATCAGTAGTAAATCGCATTATCTCCTATGTGGAAAGAAATTTAGAAAACAATCTGACGCTGGAGGAAATTGCCAGAGAACTTCATTATTCGAAATTTTATGTAGAGAGGGTGTTCAAGGAACACACAGGACAGCCGTTGTACCGGTATATGAAAAACAGACGGTTAAATGAAGCGGCAAAAAAACTGGTTGAAACAAGGCGCCCCATTGTGGAGATTGCGTTGGAGGCAGGGTATCATTCTCAGCAGGCATTTACGCAGGCTTTTCACGAGGTATCTGGATTATCGCCTCAGAAATACAGAAAGCTCGAAAATTTTGTACCGATACAGAAGCGGATTGATTTAAGTGCCATCCGGGCATATGGAATATCACAATTACGGCATATGGACGGGAGGATGGCGGCATGAGCGTGATTCCTTATGTGGTGGAACAGACGGGCAGAGGCGAACGGAGTTACGACATTTATTCAAGACTCCTCTCGGATCGGATTGTTTTTTTAGGGGAGGAGGTCAGCGATCAATCCGCAAGTATTGTAATCGCGCAGATGCTTTTTTTAGAAGCGGAAGATCCCGAAAAAGACATTCAGTTTTATATAAACAGTCCGGGCGGCTCCATATCGGCGGGACTTGCAATGTATGATACCATGCAGTATATCCGATGCGACGTTTCAACGATCTGTCTCGGCATGGCGGCAAGCTTCGGCGCATTTCTGCTGGCGGGCGGAGCAAGGGGAAAACGCAGGGCGCTTCCGAATGCGGAGATCATGATACATCAGCCTGCAATTGGCGGGAAAGGCGTGCAGGGGCAGGCAACAGATATTCAGATCGTGTCCGATCATCTTCTTCGCAGTAAAGAAAGACTCAACAGAATATTGGCGCAGAACACCGGAAGAACAGTCGCGGAGATCGAGGCGGCGACCGAGAGGGATAACTACTTATCGGCGGAGGAGGCGCTTGCGTTCGGTTTGATCGATGAGATTATTACGGAGCGTAAAAAGTGAAAATAAGATCAAGGAACCGTTTCGGATTGAAGAAACGGTTTTTTTTTGTTATGATTTGGTCGTGGGAGAAAGGAGAACAAAAGAATGCGAAAGAAACCGAAAATGATATGGTTTGATTATGGTCAGACCTTGGTAAAGGAAGCAAATTTTAATGGCGTAAAAGGGACGGAAGCGGTATTACAATATGCCGTAACAAATAAATATGATCTGACTGCCGTACAGGTACAGGCGGAGGCGGAAAAGATCAATCAGGAATTGGGAAGATTCGATCCGGCGAAAAAGCATCTGTTTCAGGTGGAAGTGCCTAACCATATGTTTACGGCTTATCTGTATGAATCCTTAGGAATTCAGCTCTCGATCAGCGCGGAGGAGATCGACCGCGTATTTTGGGATGCGGCGGCGCCGGGAACGCCGACAGAGGGGATCGAATCCTTTTTGGAGTTTTTATATCAAAACGATATCCGGACGGGCGTGTTGAGCAACATCAGCTACGCGGGGACAGTGGTGGAAGAGCGTATCAGCAGAATGCTCCCAAATCATCATTTTGAATTTATTATTGCCACGAGTGAATACATGTACCGCAAGCCCCATAAGAGAATCTTTGAGTTTATTTTGGAAAAATCGGAATTGAGGCCGGAGGAGGTCTGGTATATCGGCGATCAGTACCAATGTGATGTGATAGGCGCAAAGAGCGTTGGAGTATTTCCAATCTGGTATCAGGGCGCGATCAACAAGCCGTATGAGGAAAAAGACGACGTGTTAAAAATTGCAGATTGGAAGGATTTGCAGGCGATGCTCACGTAAAATGCTTTCATGGGGTAGGATATGACATGGTGAGCAGATAAAGCAGGAACCATATTTTATTTAACGGACAGAGTTTATACAAAAAACTCTGTCCGTTTTTCTTCGAATATGCTTTTCTATTTGAAAACTGCATGTTGAGAAAAACCTTGGAAAATGATAACATGGTTTTTGAAAATACAATATTTGTTCACATTGCGGAGGGGAGTATGGAAACAAAGATCAAAGAAGTGAAAAGCAGCCGTGTCACCATTTCAGATGCGTTCTGGTCCAAGATGCAGGAAAAGGTCATTGATGTTGTTATTCCGTTTCAGGAAAAGGTATTAAACGATGAAGTGCCCGGTGTGGAGAAAAGCCATGCGATCGAAAATTTCCGTATCGCTGCGGGCTTAGCGGAAGGCGAATTTTATGGGATGGTATTTCAGGACAGCGATGTGGCGAAATGGCTGGAGGGCGTTGCCTATTCGTTGATCGTCAAGCCGGACGCAGAATTGGAAAAAAGAGCGGATGCGATCATTGACATCATTGAAAAGGCACAGCAGCCGGACGGTTATCTGGATACCTATTTTATCATCAAAGAGCCGGAACACTGTTGGCAGAACCTGCATGAATGCCATGAACTGTATTGCGCGGGACATATGATGGAGGCAGCGGCGGCGTATTATGATGCGACGGGAAAAGATAAGCTGCTGCATGTGACGGAGCGGCTGGCGGACGCGATCATAAGCAGGTTTGGCGCGGAGGAAGGAAAAGAACACGGGATTCCCGGACATCAGGAGGTAGAGATCGGACTGATGAAGCTCTATCATACGACGGGAAAAGAAAAGTATAAGGACATGGCAAGATATTTCCTTGAAGAGAGGGGAAAGAATCCGGATTATTTTTATCAGGAAAAAGTGAAGAGAGGATGGCAGCATTGGGGGCAATACAGCTTAGATAAGCTGGATGTGACCTACAATCAGGCGCACCAGACGATCTACGAGCAGAAAGAGGCGGTAGGTCATGCCGTCCGCGCGCTGTATATGTATACCGCCATGGCGGACTTGGCGGGGACCGATGAGGATGAGAGATTGTATGGAGCCTGCAGAACCCTGTGGGATAATATCGTGGGCAAGAAATTATATATTACCGGCGGGCTCGGCGGAAATTCCGAGGGAGAAGCGTTTTCCGTGAACTATGAACTGCCGAACGATATGGCGTATGCAGAGACCTGCGCATCCATTGCCATGGTATTTTTTGCACATCACATGCTGGAAATGGATATGGACGGCGCTTATGCGGACATCATTGAGAAAGAATTATACAACAGCACGATCAGCGGAATGCAGCTGGACGGGGAAAAGTATTTTTACGTCAATCCGCTGGAGTGCGAGCCGGGTGTATCCGGGAAACTGTTCGGTTACCGGCATGCGCTGCCGGTGCGGCCGGGATGGTATGCGTGCGCATGCTGTCCGCCCAATCTGATCAGACTTGTCACTTCCTTGGGGAAATATTGTTTCAGCGAAAGTGATTCCACAATTTATTCCCATCTGATGATCGGGCAGAAGGCCGAAATGGAAAAAGCCGACATTACGATCGAGACGCGCTATCCGTGGGAAGGAGAAGCCGTGTATCGTGTTACGCCGAAAACAGAGCAGGAATTTACGCTGGCGCTCCACATTCCCTATTATGTGAATTTTGAGAAACAAGAAGCGTATCTGACAGTGAACGGGGAAAAACTGGATGTGCAAAGTCTCATGAAAAAAGGATATGTGTACATTAAGAGACAGTGGAAAGCGGACGATCAGGTCATCCTTCATTTCCCGATGGAGGTGCGCAGGGCATATGCCAATGAGCATGTGCGCGAGGATGCGGGCTGTGTTGCGCTGCTGCGCGGACCGGTTGTATATTGCTTTGAAGGAGCGGACAACGACGGGCTGCTTCAGAGCCTTCGTATTCCCAAAGATTTGAAAGCGGTACCGGAGCTCTGCGAGGACGGTGTCTTGAAAGGAAATGTTCTGCTAAAGATCGAGGGTGTTCGTATGAAAGGAAGCGGGGAACTATACAGTGAGAAACCGCCGGTAAAGGAAAAAGTGATTCTCACGGCAATTCCATACTATGCATGGGCGAACCGCGGCGAAAACCAGATGAGGGTCTGGATGCTGGAGGAGTCGTAGGAGTATATTCTCAGTGACATTGTAGCATATACGGGATCGAGAATCACCTGTTTTTTTCGTATAATGAGAAAAAAACAATCCCCCGAGAGCAAAGCGAAAGAGAGAGGCCTATGGGAAATGGCATGGATAGAAAAAGGATATTAATTTACGGCGCGTCTTTCATATTGGTCAATGTCATCGTCATACTGGCAGGAGTTTTTTTCTTTTTCGGCAGACAGGATTTTTCTTTTAATCAAAAAGAAAATTCTCATCTGATCGGCGCAAGCTACATGACGATGAATAATGAATTTTATAAGATCATAGATGAGGAGATCACGCATCGGGTGGAGGCGGAAGGCGACAGAATGATCCTGCGCGATCCGGCATTGGATGCGGACAGACAGATCGAGCAGATTCAGGAGATGTTGGATATGGGTGTGGATGTGCTGATCATAACGCCGGTGGATTGGGCGAGCCTGACTCAGATTTTGGAAAAAGCGAAAGAACAAGGGACGCTCATCGTGATATTAGATACGAACGTGCAGGACAGTGAGCTGCCTGACTGTACGATCACTTCTGATAATTATCAGGCGGGAGTTCTGGTGGGAGAATATTTCCTGACGCGGCACGACAGTGCGCGGATTGTCATTATGACGCATGAGGCCACTGTTTCCGGTCAGGAGCGGGTGAAGGGCTTTGCGGATACGGTTTTGAAAAATGAGAACGTAGAGATTGTTACGAGAATTGAGTGCGAAGGTCAGTTGGAAATCGCAATGCCCAAATTACAGCAATGCATAGAGGATGGTGTTTTGTTTGACAGTGTATTCTGCTTAAATGATTTAGCAAGCGTGGGAGCGGCGGCGGCACTGGACGAACAGCATATGCTGGGAAGCGTAAAATTATACGGCGTGGATGCTTCGCCTGATGCCAAGGCGTTGATCGCCGAAGGGATGATGGAAGCGTCGGCTGCGCAGTTTCCGACACAGATCGGTAAGGAGGCGGCAGAAATCATTTATCGTCTGCTTGCGGGAGAAGAAGTTGAAAAAAATATTTTGGTGCCGGTGGAGCTGGTCACGCAGGAGAATGTAGAACAGTTTGATATTAACAGATGGCAGTAGAAAGCAGGAACCGATATGGATGAAAACCGTATATCAAATAGCATCTATGCAGGGATGCTCAACTTAAATCTGATCATCATTCTTTACATGGCGGGAATCATGGCAGCGTGCCTCTTCGGGTATGTACATGAGAACACGGCGCTTTCGTTTTTACAGCAGGTTGGAAGTATCACGATGGCGCCGTGGAAAATCCCTGTGCTGTCCGTTCTGCTATATGGAAGTCTGGTGCTTTTTTTGTGTGTCAAAACAGAAAACAGCGTATTGATTTATGTAAAAACAGGGGTTGAGATCGCAATCTGTCTCATGATCGTCCGGCTGCTCAATTTCAGCTATACCGGTATGTTGTTACTGATTTTGGCGGATGTGACGAGAAAAATGACAAAGGTGAAATGGAAATATCTTGCGATCGGTATCGTCTGTGTCGTATATCTTCTGCTGGACTATAATTTATTTTCGGACCGGTATCATATTACGGCGCTTGAGACGTATTTGGTCTATTATCGAGGCGATATCCGTTCGATCCTGCTGGTGGTAAAGAATGTGTTGGGTTCCCTGAATGTCCTACTCTTTATCATTTACATGATCCAATTGATGCGCGCGCAGATGAGTGAGAAGGACAGAATACTAAGTTTGAATGAAAAGTTAAATCGGGCAAATGAGGAATTGCAGCTTGCAAACCGGCAGATGGAGGAATATGCTAAGGAATCGATCAAGAATGCGGAGACACAGGAGCGGAACAGACTGGCAAGAGAGATTCATGATACGCTGGGACACAGTCTTACGGGAATCATCACGGGATTGGATGCGTGCGTCACGCTTGTGGATGTGGCACCCGACGCTGTCAGGGAACAATTGAAGGTCATTGCAGATGTCGCAAGAAACGGGATGACGGATGTGAGAAGGTCCGTCAAGGCGCTGCGCCCCGATGCGCTGGAAAAGATGGAGCTGGAAAAGGCGCTGGTGGAGATGATGGAGGAGACAAGGAAGGCCTCCCACGTGGAGATTGAATATTGCTGTACGGCGGAGCTGACGCATTACAATAAGGATGAGGAGGAGATCATTTACCGGATCGTGCAGGAAAGCATTACCAATGCGATCCGACACGGAAAGGCAAGCAAGATTATGATCGCCATCAGTATGGAGTATCATGTGATGAATATATGGGTGAAGGATAACGGCATCGGATGCACGCAGATCGAGAAGGGCTTCGGGCTGCATCATATGGAGGAGCGGCTGGCAATGCTTCACGGGAGTCTCAATTATTTTACGGATAACGGTTTCATATTGGAGGCAAGTATTCCGATCAGATGGGGTGAGGAGAGGTAGCGATGATTAAAATATTGATTGCGGACGATCAGGAGCTGATCAGGCAGAGCCTGCCGATCATTTTAAGAAGCGAAAATGACTTTGAAGTGACGGATACGGTGTGTAATGGGGTCGAAGTCATTCGGTCAGTCAGACAGAACAGACCGGATGTGATTCTGATGGATATTCGGATGCCGGAGATGGATGGCGTCGTTTGCACGCAGATCATAAAAGAGAATTATCCGGACATTAAGATCATCATTCTGACAACCTTTGACGATGATGAGTATGTATTTAATGCGCTCAAAAACGGCGCAAGCGGGTATCTTTTAAAGGGCGTTTCCATGAAGGAACTGGCGGAGGCGGTGCGAAAGGTTTATGAGGGAACCGCAATGATCAACGGCGATATTGCTTCCAAGGTGGTGAAGCTGTTTTCCAAGATGGCGCAGTCTAACATTACGATCCGGATTGATGAGGAGAGCGTGATGGATTTGAAAGAGACGGAATGGCGGATCATTGCGCTGGTGGGAAGCGGATTATCGAATAAAGAGATTGCGGCGAAGATGAATCTTTCCGAGGGAACGGTCAGAAACGGTCTGAGTGTGATCTTAAGCAAGCTTGATCTGAGGGATCGGACACAGCTTGCGATATGGGCGGTGCAGACAGGAGCGGTCAACAGGATGTTCGGAGACGAAGAAAGGGCATAGATTGAAAAATCAAAGATTTTTCAATCGGCAAATTTGTGCCTGCGGACCAAAGTTTGCAGGTTATGGAAAGGCGTGGTTATTAGTGTGAAGAAAGATAAGTGGAAACAGCGTTCGGCCGTTGCGGTTGGTGCAGCCCTGTTACTGATCGCCATCGTGATTTTAACGGACGTTTATCAAAAAATTCCGTTCAGAAAAGAAGTCGTGCTGACGGTCGGCGTATTTTCCGACAGCTATTGGGAAGTGCAGAACGGATATTCCTATCAGATTTTGGAAGATGCCATCGCATTGTTTGAGGAAGAGCATCCGGGCGTGCGGGTGGAATATGTCAGTGGGATTCTCAAAGAGCATTATCCGGAATGGCTGGCGGAGCAGATGGTTCTCGGCAAAGCGCCGGATCTGTTTCTGGTGTTTGGAGAAAACTTCAACGATTTTGCGGAGATCGGTGCATTAAAGGATTTGAGCGGTCTGATGGAAAGCGACGACAGCTTTGAGAAGGAGCGGTTTTATTCTTCTGCGCTCAATTGCGGTCGTTACGGGGAACGGCAATATGCGCTGCCCTATGAGTGTGCGCCGAAGCTGATGTTTGTCAATAAGACAATCTTAACAGAGGAAGGAATCCCGCTTCCAGGGGAGAACTGGACATGGGAGGATTTTTATGAGATCTGTGCTGCGGTTACGAAGGATACGGACGGGAACGGCACCCTTGACCGCTTTGGTGTTGTGGGATACACTTGGTCGGATGCGTTTGATTCGAACGGGGTGCAGCTTTTTGACAGAAGGGGAACGGAGTGCTATCTGACCGGAGAGGAGGTCAAAGAAGCAATTTTGTTTATGGAGAAGCTGAACGGTCTGCACGACGGATATAGTGTGGGAAGTAAGGACTTTGATCTGGGGAATGTGGCGTTTCAACCAATGCTTTTTTCAGAATACAGAGCGTATAAACCGTATCCGCTCAGTATCAAAAAATATTCCGGATTTGAGTGGGAATGTATTCCCATGCCGGCCGGAAATCACGGCGCAAACATATCGGAGCTGGATACACTTTTGCTTGCAATGAATGCGGATACTTTGCAGACGGAATATGCGTGGGAATTGATGAAGCTGCTCTCTGCTGATGAGCGGATTCAATCGGAAATCTTTACCTACTCTGAGGGCGTGTCCGTCCTGAAAGATGTGACAGAATCAGATGAAACACTGCAATTATTGATCGAAAGATCGGGGGATAATAACGGATTTAATCTGGATGTCTTAAGCGATGCCGTAGAACATGCAGCAGCGGCATTTGGATTTCGGAACCGCGAAGAAGCGATGGCGGAGGTGGATAAAGCGGTCCGGGATATTATGGAGGGCAGTTCCAATATCAGCATGGAGCTGATCATATGGAATCGCGAAATCAATCAATTTTTGAAAAATCAGATCAATCGTTGACGAATCTGTGACAAACATCATAAAAAATGTGACAAATGTCATGATAAAAAGGTGACACATGTGAGATGTACATGTGTCACCTTTTTCATATACTTGTATTACAAACAAAAATAAATGGAAGAATAGTAGAAGGAGGGATTGAAATGAAATATGTGTTATTGGTCAGTCATGGCATGTTTGCACCGGGATTGCACAGTGCGCTCGATATGCTTGCTGGAGAAGGAAGAGAAGACATTCTGTCAGTAAGTCTCGAGAACGGTATGGGTTCTGATGTGTATGCGGACAATGTAAGAAAATGCCTTGAAGTGGTCGGACCGGAAGATGAAATCCTGCTGTTCGGCGATTTGGTAGGTGGTTCCCCGTTGACGACGGCGGCAAATGTCATCGCGGAAAAGAATCTGTTAGAAAGAACCGTGATGATGGGAGGCATGAGCCTTCCGCTCGTATTAAGCGCTGCCCTGATGAAGGACAGCATGGATTTAAAGGAACTTCCGGGAATGCTGATTCCTGAGGCAAGGGAAGAATTAAAAGAGTTTCAGATCACAAGCGAAGAATCTGAGGATGACATCTAAAAGGAGGGAAAGAAAATGGCAGTATCATTTATTCGAGTGGACGATCGTATGATCCATGGACAGACATGTACCAGGTGGGCTTTGGAGTATCCCTGCGACGGATTGATCGCAGTCAATAATGCGGCGGCAGGAAATTCCGTGCTGAAAGCAGCGTACAAGAGTGCGAGCGGAAAGAAAACGTTCGTATGGACGCTGGAGGAGTTCAAAGAAAAGAGCGAAAAGGTATTGGCGAGCAAGGACAATTATTTTTTGATCACCAAAAATCCGCTGGATATGGAGAAGATTTTAGTGGAGCAGGGCTTTCAGCCGGGAATCAAGGATGTGATCATCGGTCCCTGCAACGACAGACCGGGCACCACAAAGCTCGGGAATAATCAGTCGATCACTCAGGAGGAAGCGCAGGCGCTTGAGAATATCATGAACGCGGGTTACAATGTGGAGTTTGCGCTGCTCAAGGATGAAGCAATCGGTAACTGGAAGAAGTTCAGAGGTCAGTTTGGTTTTAACTAGACTGTGCAATCATCTTAACAAGTAATAGGACAGGTATAGGAGGGAACAATATGCAAATCAGTTGGATACAGGCAGCCATCTTAGGATTGTTTGCCTGCCTGGCGAGTATGCCGGGCTTAGGAGGCACTTCCATTGGTAACTATACGCTTGGAAGACCGTTGATCGGCGGTCTTGTGTGCGGAATTATTTTAGGAGATCTCAAAACAGGTATTTTAGTCGGATGCGCGATGCAGATTGTTTATATCGCATTGGTTACGCCGGGAGGAACGGTGTCGGCGGATGTGCGTGCCGTCAGCTACATTGGCATTCCGTTGGCAATGGTCGCATTAAAGAGCTACGGTCTGGATGCGGATACTTCTGAGGGTCAGTCGCTTGCGACTTCATTCGGCACGATGGTAGGTACGTTAGGAACTGTATTATTTTACGGAACGGCGACGATCAATCTGGCATGGCAGCACATTGGCTGGAAAGCGGTGGAAAAGCGGCAGTATAAAAAGCTGTATCTGGTAGATATGGGACTGCCTTGGATATCCCATCTCGCATGCTCCTTCATTCCGACCCTGGTTATGTGTAAACTAGGAGCAAATGTCGTAGATGCGATCAAGACTGCGCTTCCGATGGACGGCATTGCGATGAAGACCTTATTTACCGTAGGAGGGCTGCTTCCCTGCGTAGGTATTGCGATCCTGTTAAAGCAGATCGTAAAGAGCGCGGCGGACTTTGTACCGTTCCTGTTCGGTTTTGTACTGGCGGCATCGCTGGGGATCAATTTGGTATCCGCAACCGTAGTAGCAGGCATGTTTGCGATCATTATCTATAGAATTAAAATGCTTTCCGCAAGAAAGCCGGAACTTGCAGGCGGGATGGATGATGAAGAGGAGGAGATCTGACCATGGAAAAGAAATTATCAAAAAAAGCTTTATTAAAGTCCTTTCATAATTGGTACTATGGCCATCTTACCTGTTTCTCTCAGGAGCATATGCAGACATTCGGTTATCTGTGCGCCATGCTTCCGCTTGTAGAGGAGTTATATCAGGATGAAGATGAAAAAGCAAATGCAATGAACACATACACGGCGTTCTTTAATACCGAGCCGCAGCTGGGTACGGTCATCGTCGGTATGACGGCAGGTTTGGAGGAAGCGAGAGCAAACGGAGCCGATGACGTGGATGATGAGACCATCAACAGTCTGCGCGCCGGTCTGATGGGACCGGTAGCCGGAATCGGCGACTCATTGGTTGTAGGAACCGTGATTCCGATCTTACTCGGTATCGCATTGGGAATGTCAACGGGCGGCTCCCCGCTTGGCGCGATCTTTTACATTATCGTATGGAACCTGTTTGCTTATTTCGGCATGAGATTCCTTTATTTCAAAGGTTATAAGCTCGGCGGAAAAGCGGTGGACTTTTTGATCGGGGCGCAGGGAGAGGCGCTCAGGGAATCTGTTTCCACATTGGGAGGTATCGTGATCGGTGCGGTCGCGGCGACATGGGTAAGCGTCAAGACCTCTTTGCAATTGTTTAATGACGAAGGGGAAGCATACCTGACTTTGCAGGATAAGCTGGACGAAGTATTCCCGGGCTTGTTGACAGCGGCGGTGATTGTGATATGCTGGTTTTTGATGGCAAAGAAAAAAATGTCTCCGATCAAGGTGATGCTGCTCTTAGTTGTTGTTGCGCTTGTCGGCGTACTGGTTGGATTCTTTGATCCGCAACTGGTATACTAATGTTGGGAGGTTATGCCATGAATGCTGTAGAAAAAGAAAAATTGATGTCAGAAGCAAAAATGCAGATGGCGGCTCTTAAAAAGATTAATGGATGGAAAAATCTTGCCATTGTCCTTTCTGCCGTTGGTGTCGCAATCGCCTACGGAGGGTTTGCGGGAACACCCGCGCATCTTTTCCTCGGCATTCTTGGCATTCTTCTCACGGTAGCGGGCTTTGCTGCGGCGGCGGTTTTTGGACTCGGTCTGAAAAACGGACGCCGGAATGTAGAAAAGATGCTCTTTGTGCTTGGCGGGAGCAGGAAATCATGAAATACAAATTGTTCTGCGTTGATTTGGACGGAACACTGCTTACAGACCAAAAAGAGATCGACGGGCAGGATATTGAGGCGCTCCGAAAAGCTTCCGGGCAGGGCGTGAAAATAGCGCTGATCACGGGAAGGATGCCGGCAGCGACGAATAAGATCGTAAGAAAGCTTGCAATCCCGTGTATTCGTGCATGCAATGCCGGCACCTATATTCTGAAGGACGAGCGCTGCATCCATGCCGAATATTTATCCGTAGAGACGATGACGGAAATTTATGAGCGCGTCAAAGATTTCGGCATCCCGCTCTGGATTTTTCGCGGCAGACAGTGGTATGTTACGTCAAAGGATTCTTTCGTGTATACGGAGGAAGGCTTGATCGATCATATGGCGGAGGAGACGTCGGTGGAGGCGCTTGCAAAAAAGTGGCGGCGTGAGCAGACGGGACCGAACAAATTGTTGATCGGGGCAGAGCCGTCAATCGTACAGAATGTTTACGCAGTATTAAGAAACCGGCAGGATGCGGATATGGCATGCTCGTCGGAGAATTATCTGGAAATCTTTCCCAAAGGGATGAATAAGGGAAAGGCGCTGCGCGTGATCTGTGAAAAGGAAGATATTCAGATTCAGGAAACAGCGGCGTTCGGAGATCAGGAGCTGGATATTCCTATGATAGAAGCGGCAGGTACCGCGGTCGCTATGGGGAATGCCATAGAGGAATTAAAGCAGAAGGCAGATTATATCACAAAAACAAACAACGAAGCGGGAATCGCATATGCGATAGAGTATTTCCTGAATTCGTAGAGATTACGAAAATAGGATTGGGATTGAAAGGAGACAGCGATATGGTAAAATTCACATTTACAGTCAAGGATGAGATGGGACTCCATGCAAGGCCGGCAGGGTTGCTTGTCAAGGAAGCAGCGAAATGCACGAGCAAGGTTACGGTGAAAAAAGGGGAAAAATCCGGCGATGCCAAGCGCATTTTTAATCTGATGGGACTTTCGATCAAGCACGGTGAGGAAGTGGAAGTGATGGTCGAGGGAGAGAAGGAGCAGGAAGAAGCGGCTGCATTGGAAGCATTTATCGCAGAGAATATTTAGTGTTTTTGGAAATGGGGTGAGGGCATGAAGAGATTTAACGGAAAAGCAGTTTTCCATGGAATTGCCATTGGAAAGATACAACTATTGAAGAAAAAAGAAACAAATGTTTTCAGAAACCATATAGAGGATGTAGAGCAGGAAATTGCGAGAGCAGAAAAGGCTGTGACGGAGACCGAGGAACAGCTTAAAAAATTGTATGACAAAGCGCTGCGTGAAGTAGGAGAGTCCGGTGCGGCGATCTTTGAAGTGCATCAGATGATGCTGCAGGATCAGGATTATCAGGAATCCATTCAGAACATCATCCGCACGCAGCAGGTGAACGCGGAGTATGCGGTGGCGATTACGGCGGACAATTTTTCTGACATGTTCGCCCAGATGGAAGATGCTTATATGAAGGAGCGGGCAGCGGATGTCAAAGACATTTCCGAGAGACTGATCCGGGTGTTGTCTGCGGAAGAAAAAGAGGACCTTGATACGGAAGGAGCCACGATCATTGTTGCGGATGATCTCTCTCCGAGCGAGACGGTTCAGATGGATAAGAGTAAGGTCAAATCCTTCGTGACGCGTTACGGATCGTCGAATTCCCACACGGCAATCCTGGCAAGAACCATGAATGTACCGGCATTGATCGGGGTTGCATACGAGGATGACATCGACGGCATGACGGCGGTCGTGGACGGCTTCAAGGGAGAATTGATCGTAGAGCCGGATGCGGACGTGCTTGCGGAATATGAGAAAAAAGCAGCCGAAGAAGCAGAAAAACAAAAACTGCTACAGGAGTTAAAAGGCAAGGAAACCGTGACGCAGAGCGGTAAACAGATCCGGCTTTATGCAAACATCGGAGGAATTTCCGATCTGCAGGCAGTCATGCAGAATGACGCTGCGGGTATCGGATTGTTCAGGAGCGAGTTCCTGTATTTGGAGAAGGATAATTATCCGACTGAGGATGAACAGTTTAAGGTCTACCGCTCCGTGGCGGAAACGATGGCGGGTAAAAAGGTCATTATCCGGACATTGGACATCGGTGCGGATAAACAGATCGGTTATTTCGGATTGGATAAGGAAGACAATCCGGCGATGGGCTACCGCGCGATTCGTATCTGCTTAACGCGTATTGATATTTTCAAGACACAGCTTCGTGCATTGTATCGTGCCAGCGCATATGGGAACATTGGAATCATGTTTCCGATGATCATTTCCGTGAACGAGGTTAAGCGGATCAAGGAGATCGTGGAGGAAGTGAAGCAGGAGCTGAAGGGAAACGGTATTTCGTACGGAGAAGTGGAGCTGGGGGTCATGATCGAGACGCCGGCCGCTGTGATGGTCAGTGAGGAACTCGCAAAAGAAGTGGACTTCTTCAGCATCGGGACGAATGATCTGACGCAGTACACGCTTGCGATTGACAGGCAGAATGCAAAGCTGGACGATTTTTATGATGCACACCATCCCGCCATTTTGCGGATGATCCGGATGGTGGTCGAAAACGGGCACAAAGGCGGGGCGTGGGTAGGAATCTGCGGCGAGCTTGGTGCGGATTTAGAATTGACAGATGAATTTGTGGAAATGGGTATTGACGAATTGAGCGTATCTCCTTCCTGTATTCTTCCAATCCGAAAGAAGATACGGGATCATCAGTGAATACTCCGCAGCAAGCTGCGGGGTATTCACCCTCGCGGCATTTGCCAAATGTCTGCTGCGCAGCCGCCTGGCTCATTGCCCGCGGGAATAACAGCCCTCATTTCATCCCAACTTTGATAGATGGAAGCCGTCGGCCAATGGAATTTTGGCCGGCGGCTTCGCATGTCCATGAAAACAGATTTTAGAAAGAGCGGGACGCATATGGACAAAAAGATGCCAAGCATGTAGAATGAAAATAAAATATAAGGAACAGAGGAATGACATTACAGAGAGAATGCGTTTTAGACGGGAGGAATCCTTTTATGCAGACGGAACAGATTAGAATTTCACATCATAACAGAACCGTGGATGGAATGTATTACAAACCGGACGAAAAAGGACGGTTACCGCTGGTGATTTTCAGCCATGGCTATAATGGGTGCAAAGAGGATTTTGCGATTTCTGCAAAATATTTTGCGGAAAACGGAATCGGAGCGGTCTGCTTTCATTTTTGCGGAGGCAGTACGAGGGATACCAGCGGCTTTCCGACGACGGAAATGACATTGTTTACGGAAAAAGAAGACTTAAACGCTGTGATAGATGAGGTTAAGACTTGGGACTGGGTTGACAGCGGCAATATCTATTTATTTGGAGGCAGTCAGGGAGGAATGGTATCTGCTTTAGCCGCAGAGGAAAGAAACGATGACATTCGGGCGCTCTTATTATTGTTCCCTGCATTCTGCATTGCGGATGACTGGAATGCGCGATTTCAGCGGACGGAAGATATTCCGGACACGGAGGAATTGTGGGGGATGAAGCTGGGGCGCAGATTTTTTGAGACGATACGCGATTTTCAGATCAAGGATCGGATCGGCAGGTTTTCGGGGAACGTTCTGATCATGCATGGTTCGGAGGATCCTGTGGTCAATCAGGATTATGCGGTATGGGCATCGACACAGTATTCGAATGCCGTATTGGAAATCTTTCAGGGTGAGGGACATGGTTTTTCAGAGGAGGGAAACAGGCGGATGGAAGCCATGGCGATCTATTTTATTCATGAGTGTATGAGGGAACCAATATAGTCAACAATGTTCAAAATTCCTTGCATAATTGGGGTGTTGTGGCTATGCCGCAGCATTGGTTTCCGCATATGAGAGAACGAAGATGATAGCTGCATCCGCTGAAAAACTATGCTATGATGATTTTACGTACAAAAACAAGTGATTATGGGGTGCGGATTGAAAAGCAGGGAAATATTCAAGTTTATCTATGATCAGCTAAAAGAATTTAAACTTCGGATATTGGTGATCATTATGACCATGATTTTTATCACGATCATTGGCGTGATCACACCGCTGTTCGGGCAAAAGCTGTTCGATGAGGGAATCCTGAATGGGGATTATCAGAGGGTATTGCATTACATAGTACTCATAGCCGAACTGTTTATAGGGACAATAGCTTTTACAAGAGATCATTAACTGGAAAATGATGATGCTGACAATTTGTATCATTCCGGTCAGCCTGCATCTTTCGCATTTTTTTCTCTGCAAAAAAGAGAAAATGCTTTTAGGATTTGTTAAGGGAGAACGAGAAGTTTTCCATGTGGTTCAGTGAGACCTTAAACGGGGTTGAATTGATCAAGCTGTGGAACTTGAAGAAACGTAACGCTCAGATCGGAAAGGGGATTTACAATGAAGAAAATAAAAAGGGGTATGAGAAGATTCAGCGATTCCGTGGAAGCATATGCATGACGGTGTGCCTGCGCTTGTAGCTGTAATTGCAGCTGCAATACGGCCATAGGCAGCTTTAGCCGAAATGCATCGACATATCAGAACGGAAGTGAGAAAACGGCTGTGTTTACAGGAACAGTGAATGGAGGTTGACCGGAAAAGCGCATATGAGAACTTTATATAAGCTGGAACTTGAAAAATTATTTCGCAGGAAATCCGCTCTGATTTGTCTTGTATTTATGCTTGCATCTTGTATGATGTCATATGACGAGTGGGTCGATCCGTTTGGAAAAAAATTATATCTGATGGATGAGGACGGAACGCTCCAGCATGGCAGAGATGCAATCCGACTGGAGAGAGAATGGCTGGAACCGTATCGGGGCGTGCTGACGGATGCGCATGTAGAAGAAATATTGAAGGAAGCCGATCTGTATTCCGGTCGGCAATTCGCTTATCTGCAGCAAATGAACGAGAGCTTAGCGCGATTTCATGAAATTGATATGCCCTATGCGGAACGTGTCATTACATATGTTTTTTTGAAAGAAGAAGTGTCAACACAGGAATATACAGAAAATGGTCAAATGGTGGGGATATCAATTGGTACTTCGTGTGATACGCCGTTGCAGATCGCGGAGATCTTTCCTGACGGCGTTCTGCCGCTTCGGTTGGAGTATTCCCCTCCATGGAGCGGTATGCTGGAAAGCATGATCGTTTTAATGTTTCTATTGAATTTGCTCGTGTTACTTGTGATTTCTCCTGTTTTTTCTGAGGAGCATACGCGGCAGATGAACGCGCTGTTATTTACATCCAAATTGGGAAAAAGAAAATGCTTTCGTGTCAAAATTGCTGCCGCCTATAGTATTGGGATTTTTTTTGTGCTGACGATCATTCTGATCCATATGCTGATCACGTTTCTGTTTTTTGGAGGAGATGGACTTGCGGGAAGTATCCAAATATCGGGGGAATATCTATTTTATGGGGATTTCCCCTACGCGAAGACGGTCGGTTCCGCGATTTTTGACGCAGCGCTGCTCTATACGGCAGATGTGCTTTTCGCGGTCAGCCTGACGGTGTTAGGATCTGTTCTGGCATCCAATGTATTGAGCGGCATGGTCATTTCATTGGCGCTTTGGATGGCGCCGATGGTATTGGCGGTTATAGATGCGGTTCCGTGGCAGATCAAAATGATCGCGCCGGTTATGCATAAGACTGATTTGAATGCGCTTCTGCGTCTGCCGGATGTGACATTGGGTTCGATTACCATACGGTATAGCCATGCGGCTGCAGGTGTTTTGGTGTTGCTTTCTGTACTGATCGCATTGTGCGCGGCATGGACATACCGTCATGCGACAGGAGAATAGGCGGATGAGAGTTGCATTGATCGATGGTGCGGTCAATATGGATTTTCTGCAGGAAATAAAAAATACAAATGTCCGTGTGGCAGGCGTATATGCTGTCTGTAACGGCAAAGTAACCGTGGAGCAACAAAACGTTCATGAGATTACGCATGCTTCTGTATGCGCAGGAATTTTTTTGCGTGAAATACATTGTCCATGCGAACTATTATTGATCCGGGTTTTGGATGCGGATTCGCTGCGGGGAAATATTCATGCGTTAGTTGCTGCGCTGGATTTTTGCATAGGCAGTCGGATTGATGTGATCAATCTGAGTTTGGGAATGTCGCGCATTCGGGATGCGGAGCTGCTGCAGGATAAAGTCAGCGAATTGACATCGAAGGACACCATCGGACAGCATCCTGTATCGCAGTAAAAAAAGTGCTTTTTGTATCAGGGGAAGTCTGTCATGACGGGTGGATACAACAGTTATGCAGCACCGGCGGTCACTGCAAAGGTTTGTGGCTGCCTTGCCGGGGGTATTACGGAAGTAAAGCATATCAAACGCGTGCTGCTTCGACAAAGAAACATAAAAAAAAGCAGAAAAAGAAAACGCGGGAGCTTGGATAAGCCGGTGATCTGTCTGAATATGCGGGACGAAAAGAAAGCGGCAGGGGAAGTAAAAAAAATACTGCACTTTTTTGCTGTTCATGGATATGAAGGGGTCTGCATCTCGGATACGCTGCAGACAGATTATGCCATTGGTATCTTAAATGTTTGGCAGTTTCAACGGATTCTGCGCAGGGCAAACGATCGGTTTTGGCTGCTGACAAATACGGCGGATGTCGATTTTGTCATATGGCATGCCGCCCGGATGACTTTTGATAAAAGGAATCGTAGAAGCATAGATAGGATGGTAACAGATGGTGAGGGATACCAGCGGATGCCGAAAGCCGATGAACTCACCGAGCCCCTGGATGGGGATGGGCTGAAAGAGATGTTAAAAAGTCTTACCTAGCTACTTATTCACTTTATGGAACAACGGGGTTAGCGTGCAGCATTCAGTTGGTGGAACCGTTTTTATATCAGGATTATCAGTTTGTTAGGACGCTTGGACGGTGATCTATGAAAAACAATCGGATGAATGAGATGATAGATAAAGGGAGAGTATTGATGATGGAGCTTCGGTTGGAAAATGTATCAAAGAATTATGGCACATTAAGAGCATTATCAAATGTTACGTATACGTTTTCGGAAGGCATTTATGGGCTTTTGGGTGCGAATGGAAGCGGAAAAACGACGATGATGCGTTTGTTATGCAATCTGCAGACGCCATCGGAGGGCAGGATTTTGTTTGACGGTAAAGACATGAAAGCTGTTGGAGAGGATTACCGTGATCAGTTAGGGTACTTGCCGCAGAACTTTGGTTATTATCCGGATTTTACCTGTTACAAATTTTTAATGTACGTGGCAACAATCAAAGGAATTTCTAAAAAAGAAGCGCCGAACAGAATCATGGAGGTGTTGACACTGGTGGATCTTGTGGATGTGAAAGATAAGCAGATCAGGTATCTTTCGGGTGGAATGCGGCAGCGTTTGGGAATTGCGCAATCCATATTGAACGATCCGAAGCTGTTGATCCTTGATGAACCCACGGTGGGCGTGGATCCGCAGGAACGTGTAAAATTTCGGAATTTGATCCATAGAATTGCACATGGCAGGACAGTGATTCTTTCCACTCATATCGTGTCGGACATTGAATATACCGCGACGGAGCTTGTTTTCATGCGCATGGGGGAAATCGTAGGAGCCGGAACACCGGACTGTCTCTTGCAGGAACTTGACGGACAGATTTGGGAATGTGATGTCCCGCATTGTGAAGCGGACAAATATTATGATATGTTTCGGGTGATCAGTCAGACAAACCATGAGGAGAACTGCACACTGCGTCTGTTTTATGATGGGCAGCCAATGAATGGTGCAAGACAGGTAAAGGCAAATCTCGAAGACCTTTATTTGTATCATTTTGAAAAGCGTGTGTGACACGATACCGGAAAGCGCGTCGTTGAAAGGAGCGCTTTTTGTTGGATGCGATTGATTTTGGGAGGAAACGGCCAGATGAGAAGATTGATCTTATTGGAGATTGATAAAATGATCCGTAAAAAATCATTTTATATCAGCCTTGCGTTAGTGTTTTGTTATTGTGTGGCAATTTATATGAATAAAACGGGACTTTTAGTAAGCAGCTTTTTTAGTGATACCGATTATTCGCAGCAGGTTCAGTACGAACCGTGGAATGGGATGCTTCAAAGTCTGGCCACAGGGTTGTTTTCGCTCAATCTGTTTGTGCTGATTGCTGTTTCTCCTCTCTTTACAGAGGAACATACGTTTCGGATGAACGCGCTTCTGTTTACCTCAAAATGCGGCAGAAAAAAATGCTTTGCGGCAAAGAACGTTGCTGCTTATCTCATAGGACTTGCGCTTGTGTTGACCGTTGTGCTGTTACATATTTTTGCAACGCTTATTCTATTTGGCAAAGAGGGAGTTACGTGCAGTATTCAGCCGGCGGGGATTAAGACGGTTGGTTCTGCGGTCGTTGATGCAATATGGCTCTATACCGCAGATGTTCTGTTCACAATCAGTGTAACGGTCTTAGCATCTGTATTAACGTCCGGTGTATTGACGGGGACGGTGCTCTCGTTTGCTTTTTTCGCTGTTCCGGTGATCTTTTTAGAGGGATCTCAGAATGCACGGATCAAGTTCGTTATGCCTGCCGTTCATAGGACTGATTTTGAGGAAATCATGTCCATCTATCCGTTGAACGTCGGGTCGATCGGAATCCCGTACAGTTATGTGATCGCGGGTATCTTGCTTTTGTTTACGGTAATTATAATGGCAGTTACTAAAAGAATCTATGAAATGCTTCCAGAGGAAGGGATCAAGTGGTTCTAGGCGCCATGTGATCCTTTGTCTTTACACTTCTTATTTTCGGCTTAAAGGGAAATTTCTTACATCGGATGATTGTCTTTTGAACTCGTCTTTCCTATCTTGAGAATCCCCCACAAAAGTGCTATAATAAATCCATATGTCAGAAAGGCGTGAGGATTATGATGAAAAGAGAACGGATGAATGCAGGAGTCGCGGAGGAAACCGTGGAACTTGTGCTCGCCTTCGAACGGGACGGCAGTATTTCATACGGGAACCGTTCCGCGCTTGAGAAGCTCGGTTATGCGCAGGAAGAGTTGCTGTCAGGCGGTATGTGCGAAGTATTCAGACAGGAATTTCAAAGAGAAGACGGAAGCTACGCCGATTTTGACAGAACGCTTCTGAAGGACGGTCAGGAGACGGTCATGTACCGTAAGAATAACGCCTGCTTTCCGGTGATGCTGCGACTGTTTGAGGACGAAGACGGAGGCGGTTATCTGATGGCGGAGGACATCGCCTATCGGAAAAACACGGACGTCCGGATCCGGCAGCTCAAAGAAGAAGAGGAGGCAAACCAGAAAGCGCGCAATGAGTTTACCGCAAATGTGACGCATGAGCTGCGTACTCCCGTCAACGGGATCAAGGGGCATGTAACGGCGCTCTCGGAGAATATACAGGATGCGGAAGTCAAAAAGACGCTCGACATCATTTTTTACTGCTGTGATAATATGTCCGCCATTATCAACAATATTCTTGATTTCTCGAAAATGGAAGCGGGCAAATTTACGCTTGAGGATAAAGAATTTGATTTTTATAACATGATGGATCAGATCGTTGCCACGCATACGGTGGCGATCAATAAAAAGGAGCTTCAATTCAGGGTACATATCGACGAGACCATCCCGCAGCGCCTGATCGGAGATGAGCTGCGTGTCGGACAGATCTTAAATAACCTGCTCTCCAATGCCGTGAAGTTCACAACGGTCGGACAGGTCAGCGTGGACGTGAGCAGAACCATGCAGACAGGGGATGAGGTGGAGCTGTTTTTTATGGTGCGCGACAGCGGGATCGGCATCTCAATAGAGGAGCAGGATAAGCTCTTTCAAAGCTTTAAGCAGGTGGACGCTTCCATTACCAGACGGTTTGGCGGCACGGGCTTAGGACTTTCCATTACGAAGCAGCTCGTGGAAATGATGAACGGAACGATTCATGTGGAGAGTGAAAAGGGAAAGGGAAGCTGCTTTTCGTTCAGCATCCGTCTCCGCACGGGAGCGAATATGGATGAAAGCCGTGATATGAGCGAGACTTACCGCAACTGGAACAATCTGACGGGGAGCATGGAGGAGGTCGGACAGGAGGAGCGTCTGACATTCGGAACAAAGGAGAATCGGGAAGAGCTGAAAAAACGACTGGAGAAGCTCGTTCTTTCCATTGAGCTGTCTTCGTGGGAGAAGGCGGAGACACTCGCGCAGACGATCAAAACGCTCACAAAGGATCGGGAGAGCGACTTAAAGCGGCCAATCCTGCAGATGGAAATGGCGCTTCGCAAAGAAAATTATGAGAAAAGCATTGCGGCGTATGAGAATGTGAAAGCGACGATCACAGCGCTGCTTGAGGATACCGGAGAGGTACGGTAGCAGAGAGAGGGGGCTTATCAGGTGGCAGAAAAAAAGAATCCGGCAAAAATACTGATTGTGGACGACTTGAGCGTCAACGTGAAGATTTTGGAGAATATCATACAGGCGGAAGGACATGAGGCGCTTTGCGCGTTAAGCGTGCAAAGAGCGCTTGACATTATGAATCAGACGATGCCCCAGCTTATTTTATCCGATTTTTCGATGCCGGGCATGAACGGATTGGAATTTTGCAAGCTGTTAAAAAGCAATCCGCGCACACGGGAAATCCCGTTTATCTTTATCACGGTTGCCAATTCGGGCGAGGATAAGCGCGCGGCGTTTGAGGCGGGGGCAGTTGATTTCATTCCGAAGCCCTTTGAACCGATTGAAGTTGTCATGCGTGTGAATAACCAACTGAACAGCTATCGCATCAAGCAGGAGATGGAAAATTATAACCGCATGATGCACCGCATGGTCGAGGAACAGAAAAAACAGGTGCTTGAGGAGCAGGAACGCGTGCTGCTTGCATTGGCAAAGATTGTGGAACGGCGTAACACAAACACGGATAATCATTTTGAAAAGGTCGGTCACAATAGCCGTTTGATCGCACAGAGCCTGCAGCTTGTACCTGAGTATGAAAATCTGATCACGGATGAGTTTGTGGATACGATCTCGACAGCGTCCGTACTGCATGACATCGGCGACATCTTTTTTAATGAGGGAGCTGCTTCCCAGCAGGAAAACGGAAATATCAGTATGGAAGAGATCCGGCAGCACACGGAGGAGGGCGCGAAGATTTTAGAGGAGATCAACGGCGGCAGCCACACAAGTCCCGCATTAAATATGGCGATCCTGATCGCGCGCAATCACCACGCAAACTGGGATGGAAGCGGCTATCCTGAGGGACTTTCTGGAACGGATATTCCGCTGGAAGCGCGGATCACGGCGGTTGCGAATGATTTTGACGCATATCTCGGGCATCGACACGGCGGCGCCGGACATACGGTGGAGGAGAGTATCAGGATGATCAATGACAAGAGCGGAACCGTATATGACCCGCATATTGTGGATGTGTTTAACAAAATATACAAACAGTTGCGTACAGAATGAGAATAAATGCAAAATAACCGCTGAAATTTTATTGACAGACAGGACCGAAAAGATTACTATATTATAGAGTAGCAATATCTTTTTACTATACAATAATAAAATAATGTGGGTGATATAGGTGTTAACGGACAGTGAATTTCAGAAGACGGTCGCTTATGTAAAGGCACATTACGGAATTGACTTAAGCGAAAAGCGGGTTTTGGTGAACGGGAGACTGGAAACCTACTTTCTGAGAAACGGCTACAACAGCTTTGACGAGTTCATGAAAAAGGTAATGGATAATCCGAACGGCGAGGAAGCGGAAAGCCTGATCAATGTATTGACAACAAACCATACCTATTTTATGAGAGAGTCGGAGCATTTTGACTATTTAGTAAAAGTAGTACTTCCATATCTAAAGGTGCGGGCGGCAGCTACGAAGGATTTGCGTATCTGGTCGGCGGCATCATCTACGGGAGAAGAACCATACGCGCTTGCCATGTACTTACTGGAATATTTCGGACTCGATCATGCGTGGGATACAAGGCTGCTGGCAACGGACATTTCGACGAAGGTGTTGGAGCATGCCATCAAAGGCGTGTATCTGAAGGAACAGATAGAACCGCTCCCTGAAAAGTGGAAAAGACGGTTCTTTCAGGACATAGGGAATGAACAGTTCCGCGTGAAGGATGAACTAAAGAATCAGGTGTTTTACCGCCGGTTTAATCTGATGGATCCTTTCCCGTTTAAGAGACGATTCCATGTTGTTTTTTTGCGTAATGTCATGATTTATTTCAAGGATGACGTGAAGTATAATCTGGTTCAAAAAGTATATGACTTCATGGAACCGGGCGGTTATCTGTTCATTGGACAGACGGAGTCATTAGACAAGACGAAAATGAAATTTGAGTACATACAGCCATCTATTTACAGGAAAAGGGAATGAGCCTATGAGACCGATTAAAGTATTAGTAGTGGACGACTCTATTCTGTTTCGGAATCTGCTTGTACAGAGCTTGGAGTCGGATCCCAATATTCAGGTAGTCGCGCAGGTGGCGGATGCCTTTGCAGCGCGCGACGCGATCATTCAATATAAGCCGGATGTCATGACGCTCGACGTGGAGATGCCGAAGATGAGCGGCATTGAATTCTTAAGAAGGCTGCTGCCGCAGTATCCGCTGCCGGTTGTCATGATCAGTTCGCTCAATGATAAGGTATTTGATGCACTTGCCGCGGGAGCCGTTGATTTCATCAATAAACCTTCCAATCTGGACAGAGCGCAGCTAAGCGTGTTCTTAAAACAGGAGCTTGTCACAAAGGTCAAGATTGCCTCGACGGCGAAAGTCGGAAAATTAAAGCATGCCGCCGTGATGAATGCCGAGCATCCTCTCAATCCGGCGTATCGTGATAAGATTGTTGCGATCGGTGCGTCCACGGGCGGAACGGAAGCAATCTTTGAAGTGGTAAAGCAGTTTAAACGTGATATTCCGGGTGTTGTCATTGTACAGCATATGCCGCCCGGATTTACGAAAATGTATGCGGACAGACTGAACAACCAGTGTGAGGTCGCCGTAAAGGAAGCGACGTCGGGAGACAGGGTCGTTCCGGGACAGGTGTTGATCGCGCCCGGAGACAGGCAGATGCGCCTTGTCAGAGTCGGAGACGAGTTTCAGGTAGAGTGCAGAGGAACCGATAAGGTGAGCGGACACTGCCCCTCTGTCGATGTGCTATTTGATTCTGTCGCACGGGTGGCAGGTAAGAAGGCAATTGGCGTCATTCTGACGGGCATGGGAGGCGACGGCGCGCGAGGACTCTTAAAAATGCGTGAGGCGGGTGCGCTGACGGTCGGACAGGATGAAGCAAGCTGTGTGGTATATGGTATGCCGAAGGTCGCATATGATTTAGGAGCGGTTCAGCATCAATGTACGTTGACGGCAATTGCTAAAAAAGTATATAGCCTTTTGGATAATAAGTAGCAGGTACCATACGGAAAGGAGAGAGGAAGATGAAGACACTATTGGCCGAAGATGATTTCGCCAGCCGGAAGTTCATGGACAAATATTTGTCACAGTTTGGCGAATGTGATGTGACCGTGGATGGCGAAGAAGCCGTGGATGCCTTTATGATGGCGCTTGAGGCCGATGATCCCTATGATTTGGTCTGCCTCGATGTAATGATGCCGGTTTTGGACGGTTATCAGGTTCTAAAAGCGATCCGTGATATTGAAGCAGGAAACGGAACGCCGAAGGAAGACCGGGTAAAGATCATTATGACCACCGCATTGAACGAAGAGCGCAATGTAAAAATGGCGTTCGAGTTGGGCTGTGAAGCGTATTCCGGCAAGCCGATCGATGTGGAGAAGTTTGAGCAGGTGCTCAAAAAGATGAAGTTGATCTGAGGATCGGCTTTATGCCAGTTATTACGGCATGGATAAAAGCGGTGCGCGGGAAACGGGCGTCCGCTGGAAAGGGAGAATATGGCAGAAGAATTTAACACAGACGGAATGCTTGATATGTTCCTCTTTGAGAGCACCCAGCTTTTGGAAAAGCTGGAAGGCATCATACTGGAAAAGCAGGACGCGGAGTGTTTTGATGATTCCGATATCAATGAAATTTTCCGCATCATGCATACGATCAAGGGTTCCTCGGGAATTATGCTTTTTGAGAACATTACAAAGGTTGCTCATAAGCTGGAAGATGTATTCTACTATTTAAGAGAATCCCGTCCGGAAAACGTTCCCCATTTGGAGCTTGTGCAGAAGGTGCTTGCCGTATCCGATTTCGTCAATGCGGAGATGGATAAGATTCGGGAAGGCAACAAGTCGGATGGTGACGAGAAAGAGATCGTCGCAGATTTGGATGCGTTTTTAAAACAACTCAAGGGAGAGATCAAAGAACAGGGAATCAAGCTTCCGAGAGAAAATAAACATGAAGAGCCGACGCAGTTCTATATTGCGCCGGTGGCGAGTCCGGACAGTCTGTTTTACAGGATCGTGATTCATTACAGAAACGATACACAGATGAGCAATATCAGAGCGTATTCTGCGACTTACGCGCTGAAGGAGATTGCAGAAGATTTGTTGTATTCGCCTGAGGACATCATCAGCAATGAGGAAAGCTCCGAAGTCATTTTGTCGGAAGGCTTTTACATGTTGCTTCAGACGAAGAACAGCAAAGAAGACATTTTAGCCTTGATCGACAGCGTGGAAGCGGAAAAAATTGACATAGACCAGATCACGGCGGAGCAGTTCGGGAAGGGACTTGCGGAGATCAATCATGAACCGATCATGACGGAACAGCCGGTGCAAGCGGCAGAAGTGGTGACAGCTGCGCCGGCGGTAGAAGTACCGCAGACGGATAAGTCAAAGCCCATTGCACCGGGCGATTATGTCGTCAAGTCAAAAGAGACCGGTAAGGGCAAGACGCTGGCAAAGAACCAGCCGAAACAGCAGAGCATCATCAGCGTCAGCATAGAAAAGATGGATGCCCTGATGGATCTGATCGGAGAGCTTGTTATATCCGAAGCGGTGGTATTACAGAACCCGGACTTAAAGGTGCCCGGCTTAGAGCTTTCCAATTTCCAAAAAGCATCCGGACAGCTGGCAAAGATCACGACGGAACTTCAGGAAACGATCATGTCGATGAGAATGATGCCGCTGACGAACACATTCCAAAAGATGCGAAGGATCGTGTTCGACGTATCCAGAAAGCTGGGTAAGGAAATCGAGCTTGAGGTGATCGGTGAGAATACCGAGGTGGATAAGAACATCATTGAGCACATTTCGGATCCGTTGATGCATTTGGTGAGAAATTCTGTGGACCACGGTATTGAGGAAAATGCCGATGACCGTGTGGCTGCAGGAAAGCCGGCAAAAGGAACGATCACGCTGGAGGCAAAGAACGAGGGCGGTAAGGTTTATATCAGCGTAAAAGATGACGGCAAAGGCCTAAATAAAGAAAAGCTGTATACGAAGGCAAAAGAAAAAGGACTGCTTGGAACGAAAGAGATCACTGATTTTACGGAAAATGAAATTTACCGTTTTATCACACTTCCGGGCTTTTCAACAAAAGAAGCAGTGACGGAATATTCAGGAAGAGGCGTCGGAATGGACGTCGTTGTAAAGAATATTCAGGGAATTGGCGGAAGATTGGAAATCACCAGTGAAGAGGGAGAAGGATCGGAGATGACATTGATCATCCCGCTGACACTGGCGATCGTAAACGGAATCGTAGTAAAGGTGGGTAATTCTTCTTTTGTAATTGCGACCTCTTCCGTAAAACAATTTGTAAGACTGAGCCAGGATGCCATTGTGACAGAGCCGAGCGGTGAGGAATATATCATTTTGAGAGGCACCTATTATCCTTTCATCCGCCTGAACAAAAAATATCAGATAGAAGACTCACAGGAAGACATAGAGAACGGTATTGTTGTAATCTTGGAGCATGAGGGGAAGCAGATCTGTATATTGATCGACAGTCTGGTACAGGAGCAGGAGATCGTGGTAAAACCGATCCCTCCCTATATAAAGAAGGTCAGAGGACTGTCCGGCTGTACGCAGCTTGGCGATGGCAGCATCGCACTCATTCTCGATATTGCGGGTCTGATAGAAGATGAGGAAAGGAGCTAGCGAATGGCAGAAGAACAAAATGATAAAGAAGAGGAACTGCTTGAGGAAGATGCCGAAAAAGGCAAATTCATGACGTTCCAAACGGGAAAGGAATTTTTTGGCATCAGTATCAGCTTTGTAAACGAGATCATTCCGATGCAGGCGATCACCAAAATTCCGGAGGTAGAAGATTATATCAAAGGTCTGATCAATCTCCGAGGAAAGATTATTCCCGTTATTGATGTCCGTGTAAGATTCAGGATGGAACCGCTTGAATATACGGACAGAACCTGTATCATCGTCATCAATGTAAAATCAACGGTCATCGGATTGATCGTAGAAAGAATTGCAGGAGTTGACACCATACAGGATGAAGACATCGTACCGCCGCCTGCACTCGGCAAGCGGGAAAACGAGCAGAGTAAATATGTTTACGGCTTGGCACGGACGGGCGATACGGTGAAGCTCCTTCTTGATCCGGAAAAACTGATTAAGGAAGAGGATATCCAATCTATAGAAGAAATACAGGATGAGGAAGAATAATCAAAAAAAGGAGAGGTTACCATGAAGAAGAGATTTTCAATCAATGATATGAGTGTAAAAGCAAAGATAACGGCGTTTAGCGTAGTCATGCTGCTGTTTCTATTAGCCTCTACGTTTATCGGCCTGTTTGCTGCAAGAACTGTGAGCAGTGAGAACCAGAAAAGATACGACAATTACGGCATGGGGCAGGTTTATCTGAGTGATGCATTCACGGATTTCAGCCTGATTCAGGTTCGCGTCCGCAATATTATATTCATGTATTATGATGATGCAAATAAGATGAAGGAGCAGGAGAGTGAGATCTCTGCATACTATGCAGACATGCGTGCCAACTTAGACAATTTTGAGAGTGTGATGACTGCATTCTCCAAAGAGGTTCAGTCGGAGTATCAGGATGTTGAGGATGCCCTTGAGAGTTGGATAGCAAATATGAGCAATGAGATTTCCATGGTAGAGAGCGGAAAGTATGAAGATGCGGCAGAGGATCTGATGTCGAACGGAGGCCCGCTCGCATCTGCGGCCAGGACGGAATTAGAACAACTGACCGGAATGCTTCATGAAGCGTCCGAGGAAAGCGAAAGCAGAACGGCATCGACGCTTGTGATCATGGAATGGATTTTGATCGGAGCGGCGGCTGTTGCGGTAATCATTGCACTGCTTTATGCAACTGTGCTGATCAAGAATATTACGGTTCCGGTTAAGAAACTGGTTGAGGCGGCAGCCAAGCTTGCAAAGGGCGATGTTGATGTAGACTGCGCGAAAGTCAATAATGACGATCTGGGCGCGTTAATGGATCAGTTTGCTGAGATGGTTAAGGAGACGAAGACGCAGGCACAGATCGCAGATATGGTTGCAAAAGGTGATTTGACTATTCAAGTCAATCCGAGAGGCGATAAAGATCTGCTGGGAACGGCATTATATCGTCTGGTAAAGGATAACAACGAGATCCTTGGCAATATCAAAGAGTCCACCATGCAGGTAACGGTTGGCTCCGAGCAGGTAGCAAGTGCGAGCCAGTCTTTGGCACAGGGCGCAACGGAGCAGGCAAGTGCATTACAGCAGGTAACTGCTTCCATGGATGAGATCGCAGAGCGTACGAAGCAGAATGCATCTCAGGCATCTCAGGCGGATGAGCTGGCACACAGCGTAAGAGCAATGGCAATTTCCGGCAATGATCAGATGAAGTCCATGATCAACGCAATGAATGATATTAATGAGTCCTCCGAGACGATTTCTAAGGTTATTAAGACGATCGATGATATTGCATTCCAGACCAATATTCTCGCATTGAACGCAGCGGTTGAGGCAGCGCGTGCAGGCGTACACGGTAAGGGCTTCGCAGTCGTGGCGGAGGAAGTCAGAAATCTTGCGGCAAAATCCGCATCTGCGGCGGGTGAAACTGCGAGCATGATTGAGGATTCCATCCATAAGGTAAATAATGGTACCAAGATTGCCGAGGGAACGGCACAGGCTTTGGATGAGATCGTTGTTTCCATCGAGAAGGTTGTAAACCTGATCAGCACGATCGCAACGGCTTCCAATGATCAGGCAACGGCAGTATCTCAGGTTGACCAGGCAATCGGTCAGGTTTCTCAGGTTGTACAGACAAACTCTGCTACGAGTCAGCAGTGTGCGGCTGCAAGTGAGGAGCTTTCGAATCAGGCTGCAATGCTCAGAAGCATGATGGCAAATTATAAACTGAATACTTCAAGCAAGCAGAGCAACTTTGGCGTACCGGCGGAGACCAGTCCCTCATTCAGTGTGGCAAATCCGAATGAGCAGATCATTTCACTGAGCGGAGAGTTCGGCAAATATTGATCACCGTAGGGCAGTTACAATAGGAAGGTAAAGACAGAATGGAAGATAGCAGAAAAGACGCTCTGTTAAGAGCGGGTGTTAATGTGGATGAGGCGTTGGAGCGCTTCATGGGGAATGAGGAGTTATTGATGCGCTTTTTGAAGAAGTTTGCCAATGATTCCAGCTATCAGTCACTCAAAAAAGCAATGAGCGAGCAAAACTATAAGGATGCATTTGAGGCGGCGCATGCATTAAAGGGTGTGTGCGGGAATCTTTCGATCGCAAAGCTGTTTGAATTAGTATGCAAAGAAGTAGAGCTTCTGCGCGGCGGTACTGCGGGAGAAGGAGTAGAGCAGTGTCATCTTGAGGTTATGGCGGAGTACGAGAGAGTGATTGTCGAATTGGAGAACCTTTAAGAACTGCTAAAATGATGCGATGGAAAGCGCGTTATAGGAATATTCCATTGACATGAATTACAAAAACACCCACAGACCGGAATATACGGCCTTGTGGGTGTTTTTTCAAAGATAATCCTGAAGCTTTGTGCTTAGCTTTTCTTCTATATCGATCAGACGGTGGCACACATCCTTTGCAGAATGATCGGCAGCTTTATATTGATGCAGATACTTATGCAGGGATTTGACTCCCATATTGCAGCCATCCGTGATCAGATCGGCGATTGTCCGATCACTGCCGTCAAGTCCCATTTTTACGCTTGTTTTGATGCTTGCCATGCTTTTGGCCACCGGATTCGGGTCTTTTTCTGTACTGTGGTGTTGGATGAGCAGACCGTGCAGATCGTTCCCCAGCTTTTCGTGATGCGAGCGGCTTTCTTTCAATAGTTCTTTCAGATCGGTATTGCTCACTTTGTCCATTACCTGATCAATGACAGATACAGCCATTTTTGATCCGGAATCACATTCTTTTAAGAGATAAACGGTATCCTGATTTTCCATTTTGCTTCACCATGCCTTTCCAGTCGTTGTTTTTACCGATTTGACATTAGTTTGTCCGTTTTTATGAAGGATATGAGACAAAACAGTTGAAAAAAAAATCCATGAAAGCTATAATAGAAATAGTGAAAAAAGTTTGTGCTTTTTTTGTAGAAATATTAACAAAGTATAAAGAATAGGAGAATACCCGTGAGACTGATTACAAGATCTGATTTTGATGGACTTGCGTGCGGCGCGCTGTTAAAAGAAGCCGGCATTATTGACAATTGGAAATTTGCGCATCCGAAGGATTTGCAGGACGGTTTAGTGGAAGTAACTGAGGATGACTGTCTGGCAAACGTACCTTATGTGGAAGGCTGCGGACTCTGGTTCGATCATCATTCCAGTGAACATGAACGCCTTCAGTTGAAAGGAAAGTATAAAGGGGAGAGCCGGATCACACCTTCCTGTGCGCGTATCATTTATGAATATTATGGGGGAAGGGAGCGCTTTCCGCAGTTTGACGATATGATGGTGGCTGTGGACAAGGTAGATTCCGGTGATCTGACGATTGATGAGATCCAGAATCCCACGGGATGGATCTTAGTTGGATTTTTAATGGATCCGAGAACCGGACTCGGCAGATGGCGCAATTTTACGATCTCTAATTATCAGCTGATGGAGAAGCTCATTGATGCATGCCGTACCATGACAACGGATGAAATACTTGCGATGCCGGATGTGCAGGAACGGATTGATACTTATCTTGAGCAGACGGCAAAGTTTAAGGAGATGGTGCTGGCGCACACAGTCGTGGAGGGTAATCTGATCATATCTGATCTGCGCGGCGTTGACCCGATTTATTCCGGAAACCGCTTTTTGATTTACAGTATGTATCCAGAGCAGAATATTTCTGCATGGATCGTCAGCGGCAGGGGCGGAAAGGGATGCAGTGCTGCGGTTGGCTACAGTATTTTGAATAAAACCTCCAACGTGGATGTCGGCAGCCTGATGTTAAAATATAACGGCGGCGGTCACCGGAAGGTGGGGACCTGCCAGTTCTCAGATGAGAATATGGAGTCCGATCTTCCGAAGATGCTGGAGGAATTAAAGGCATTAAGCAATTCATAAAAGAGAACGCAAAGAATGCAAGGCATTCTTATGTGTTCTTTGCGAGGCTTGCCGCAGAATGCAGACTCGCGCATACGAAAATACCTACATAAAAAAGAGTTCTGCTGATGCAGAACTCTTTTTTGCATAATTGATAAGATTTCTCAGCTCCGGAAGAGTTTCCGCAAAAACTCTTTTTTATTGGTAGATCAAATGCAGGTAATCCATCTTTGCGGAGAGATTGGCGAGCATGAGATCCAGTACGGAGAGTGCGCACATGGACTCCACGACCACGACGGCGCGCGGTACGATAATTGGATCGTGCCGTCCTTTGATAGAGACACTTAAGGGGGTGCCGTCCTGACGAACGGTATGCTGCTCCTTAAAAATAGAGGGCGTCGGCTTGATGTGGACGGTGAGAAGTACATCCGAACCGTCGCTGATACCGCCGAGAATGCCACCCGCATGATTGCTTGCTTTTTGAATGCCGTGCGCAGTAGAGAGAAATTCGTCATTGTTTTCAGAGCCTTTGGCGGTGGAGACGCGGACTCCGTCGCCGATTTCAACTGCTTTCACTGCACCGATGGACATGAGAGCCTCTGCGAGAACAGCGTCGAGCTTACCGAACACCGGCTCGCCGATGCCGGCAGGAAGTCCGCTGATCCTGCATTTGATCGAGCCGCCGGAGGAATCATGATCCTCCATGCATGCAGAAAGGTATTGCTCTGCGCGTGCGCTTGCTTCGGTATCAGGCATGGCGGTCGGAGTTGTGAGGATCGCATCTTTAGAGAAACGGGATTCATCGATTGTAATCGGTCCGATCGAATACGTATAAGCCGTAATATTCACGCCAAGCTCTGCAAGGATTTTGCGGGCGACTGCGCCAGCGGCAACCCTGCCGATCGTCTCGCGCCCCGAAGAGCGCCCGCCGCCGCGGTAATCGCGGAAACCGTATTTTTGGTCAAAGGTATAATCCGCATGCCCGGGACGATAATAGGAAGCAATTTCACTATAATCGGCGGAGCGCTGCGAAGTGTTAAAAACGAGTAGGGAGATCGGGGTGCCTGTTGTGCGTCCTTCAAAAATGCCAGAGAGGATCTGTACCTCGTCGGACTCCTTTCGCGGTGTCGTATAGCGCGACTGCCCCGGTTTTCTGCGGTCTAAATAAATCTGAATGTCCGATGCGTCAAGAGAAAGTCCTGCGGGGCAGCCATCGATCACGACACCGAGCGCCTCTCCATGGGATTCTCCCCATGTCGTGATACGAAATAGATTACCGAATGTAGAGCCTGCCGTCATAACCGTACCTCCTTTAGGATTTTTTTTCATTATATCTATGCAAAATACAAAATACAAGTTTTTCCCAAATAAGTTTATTATTTTTCGTTTGATTTTGTTCAAAAGTATGATATAGTAACATTGGACTATAACGTAAACCTACGGTTGGATAGAATATGAAAGATAGAGTACTTACGAAACTGATCAGAGTTTCCAAAAAAAGAAAATGGCTGCGTTACCCGATGCTGTGCGTCATATTTGTCTTTTTGGGCATATGTCATTTCGGGCGCTTTTTAGTGAATCTGATACCGCGCGTGATCGGCGTGGCTTTTGTTGCTGTCATTTTTTTGTTAAGCTCGAGTTTTGCGCTTCCTGTTCTGCTTGACATTGATATGGAGCGGAAGCCGGAGATGGTTTTCGAGTCGGATTTAGAAGAACTGCTGCAGACCGGAGAATTGAATGAGATTCTGATTGAGGACGGAGAGCTTGTTGCTGACGGCTTAAACGGCTACGAGACCTATGATGTGAACGAGGTGGAAACCTATTCCCTTGATGAGATCCTTTTAGAGCATGAGGAGTATTTGACGAGCAGGGCTGAGGAGGAGGCGCAGGAGACGTTTCAACAGGATGAGGAGAGTCTTATTTTCACTGCGGACGACTGGCGGCTTGTTTTGATCAATAAACAGCACCCGATACCGAATGATTATCATTTTTCCCTAACGACGATCACCGGAAAGATGCAGTGTGATGAGCGGATTTTGGAAGATTTGCTTTTGATGCTTCAGGCGGCAAAAAATGACAATGTGAACCTGATTATTTGTTCGCCGTACCGCACGGATGCAAGTCAGGTATCCATCTTTGAGAAGCATGTCAGAGCGTACATGAACAAGGGGCTCAATTACATGGATTCTTTTAAGCTGGCGTCACAGGAGACGACGGTGCCGGGCTACAGTGAGCATCAGATCGGCTTATCGCTTGATATTTATACGGCAAGTCATATGATCTTGGACGCAGCTTATGGGGAGACTGCGGCAGGCAGGTGGCTCGCGGAAAATTGCAGTGATTATGGCTTTATTCTACGCTATCCGAAAGGAAAAGAGTATATCACGAGCATTGGCTATGAACCGTGGCATTTTCGTTATGTCGGCAGAGAGGCAGCGAAGATCATCATGAGCGAAGGCATCACGCTTGAGGAATTTTGGGAGCGGTATGTAAACGGGCAAAGACAGGAATAAAAAAGAGTTTCCGGCGGAAACTCTTTCAAAGAATCCGCAGAGCGGATTCTTTTGGAATTGCTAACGCAGTTCTTCCGGTAATGAGAAAATTTTGCAGTATGCTGTTTGGTCATCACAGCATACTTTCTTTGGGAAAGGATGGCACAGCTTTGAAATATACCGTGATCAAGCAGGAGGGGGCAGCGAAACGTGCCTGTTTTGAAACAGTGCATGGCACGGTGCAGACTCCTGTTTTTATGAATGTAGGAACAGTCGGAGCAATCAAGGGCGCAGTATCCACAGCTGATCTGGAGGAGATCGGAACGCAGATCGAGCTTTCCAATACCTATCATCTTCATGTGCGGACCGGAGATGCGCTGATCAAGCAGTTTGGCGGTTTACATAAATTCATGTCTTGGAACAGACCCATTCTTACGGATTCCGGTGGATTTCAAGTATTTTCTCTTGCGGGACTGCGAAAAATCAAAGAAGAGGGTGTGTATTTTCAATCCCATATAGACGGCAGAAAAATTTTTATGGGACCGGAGGAAAGTATACAGATTCAGTCCAATCTGGCGTCTACGATCGCGATGGCGTTTGACGAGTGCGCGCCGAGTAAGGCGGACCGCGATTATGTGCAGGCATCCGTGGAGCGGACAACAAGATGGCTGCTTCGGTGCAAAAAGGAAATGCAGCGCTTAAACGGGCTTGAGGACACGATCAATCGGGAACAGCTTTTGTTCGGCATCAATCAGGGTGCCGTATATGATGACATCCGGACGACGCATGCAAAGCAGATCTGCGAACTGGATTTAGACGGTTATGCCATCGGTGGTCTTGCGGTTGGAGAGTCCCATGAGGAAATGTATCGCATCATTGAGCAGGTGACGCCGATCCTGCCCAAGGACAAGCCGACCTATCTGATGGGGGTTGGTACACCCGCCAATATTTTGGAAGCAGTGGAGCGCGGCGTGGATTTTTTTGACTGCGTATACCCGTCGCGCAACGGCAGGCATGGACACCTGTATACGGATCACGGCAAGATCAATCTTTTTAACGCGAAATATGAGCTGGATGCGCGTCCGATCGAGGAGGGCTGCACGTGTCCTGCATGCAGACGTTATTCGCGTGCCTATATCCGTCATCTGCTCAAAGCGAAAGAGATGCTTGGCATGCGGTTATGTGTGACGCATAATCTGTTTTTTTATAACAGAATGATGGCGGAGATTCGGGGTGCGCTTGATGAGGGACGTTTTGCGGCATATAAGAGGGAGAAGCTTGCCGGATTTACGGCAGGGGAATCGTAAGCGTGTTCATTTTGCGACGGAATTCTAAAATTCGTATAAAAGACTTGATGTGCCGTCTATTTTTGTGTATGATGGATAGTGATGAAAAAATCAGTGATTTGATGGATGGAGGACAACATGGGCGTATTATTAACAGAAACAGACGCTGCGGCAGGCGGCGGTTCGATGGGAATCGGCTTGATGGTTATTTATATGGTGGGTATCATTGCTGTTTTTTATTTTTTAATGATCAGACCCCAGAAAAAAGAACAGAAAAAAATGGCGGCGCTGCTTGCTACACTGGAGATCGGGGACAGCGTGCTGACAACGAGCGGCTTTTATGGAATTATCATTGATATTACGGATGATACCGTGATTGTAGAGTTCGGTAATAATAAGAATTGCAGAATTCCGATGCAGAAATCGGCAATCGTGCAGGTCGAGAAGCCTGACGCCGAATAGAAACAGGTGAAAAGAGGCGTATGGCATGACGCCTCTTTTTTTGCGATTACAGAAAGGATGTGAAAAGCAATGAATTATCGGATCACGAGTATTCCGGGCGACGGGATCGGACCGGAAATCGTTACCGAAGCTAAAAAGGTATTACAAAAAATCGGTGAACGGTACGGACATACCTTTACGTTTACGGACATATTGATGGGTGGCGCGTCCATTGACGTTCATGGCGTTCCCTTGACGGATGAGGCGATTCAGACGGCGAAGGATGCGGATGCGGTGCTTATGGGGTCGATCGGCGGCAATACGGTTACATCCCCTTGGTATCGGCTTGCGCCCGACAAACGCCCGGAGGCAGGGCTGTTGAAGATCCGTAAGGCGCTGGGATTGTTTGCGAACCTGCGTCCGGCGATGCTTTATGATGAACTGGCGGCGGCATGCCCCTTAAAAGAGGAGATCAGCCGTGCCGGTTTTGATATGATGATGCTGCGCGAGTTGACGGGCGGATTGTATTTCGGAGAGCGCAAAACGGAGATGATCGACGGTAAAATGACGGCGGTCGATACGCTAACCTATAATGAAGACGAGATTCGGAGAGCAGCTGTCAAAGGATTTGAGATTGCCATGAAGCGCCGGAAAAAGGTGACAAGCGTGGATAAAGCGAACGTGCTTGATTCCTCCAGATTATGGAGAAAGGTCGTTGAAGAAGTGGCTGCGGATTATCCGGAGGTGACGCTGGAGCATATGCTGGTGGATAACTGCGCAATGCAGCTTGTAAAGAATCCGGCGCAGTTTGACGTGGTGCTGACTGAGAATATGTTCGGCGATATTTTGTCCGATGAGGCGAGTATGATCACAGGTTCGCTCGGTATGCTGCCGAGTGCATCCTTAAACGATACCAAATTTGGATTATATGAGCCTAGCGGCGGTTCCGCGCCGGATATTGCGGGAAAGGGCATAGCGAATCCGATCGCAACCATTTTAAGTGCGGCGATGATGCTTCGATACTCTTTTGACTTAGATCAGGAAGCGGATGCGATAGAGGCAGCCGTGAAGCAGACCTTAAAGGATGGTTACCGCACGATCGACATCATGCCGCAGAATGGGAATGCGGACGGCGTGACACAGGTCGGCACTGCAAAGATGGGCGATTTAATCTGTGAGAGAATCGTGTAAGAAGAAAATCTAATGCTCACAGTAAAGGCTGTTTCGCAAAGATTTTCTACGGTTCCGCTTAGCGGAACCGTTCTCACACGGGAGAATGCAAGGCGAATGAATTCGCCTTGCATTCTCCGCAGGGTGTTATGGCATTAACAAATAGAGAGAAAGGAAGATCATAATGAAAAGTGATAATGTAAAAAAAGGAATGCAGCAAGCGCCGCACCGTTCATTGTTTCATGCGCTTGGATTTACGGAAGAAGAAATGCGCAAGCCGATGGTCGGCATTGTCAGCTCCTACAATGAGATCGTACCGGGACATATGAACCTTGATAAAATCGTCAATGCCGTCAAGCTGGGCGTTGCGGAGGCAGGCGGCGTGCCGGTCGTATTTCCGGCGATCGCGGTCTGCGACGGAATTGCGATGGGACATATCGGCATGAAATATTCTCTGGTAACGCGCGATCTGATCGCGGACAGTACCGAATGTATGGCGCTCGCGCATCAGTTTGACGCGTTGGTCATGGTACCGAACTGTGATAAAAACGTTCCCGGACTGCTGATGGCGGCGGCAAGGATCAATGTACCGACCGTATTTGTGTCGGGAGGACCGATGCTTGCCGGCCATGTAAAAGGGCAGAAAAGAAGCCTTTCTTCCATGTTTGAGGCGGTCGGTGCGCACTCGGCGGGAACGATGACGGAAGAAGAAGTGCGTGAGTTTGAGCAAAAGGTATGTCCGACCTGCGGCTCCTGTTCCGGAATGTATACGGCAAATTCCATGAACTGTCTGACCGAGGCGCTCGGCATGGGGCTGCCCGGAAACGGAACGATCCCGGCGGTTTATTCAGACCGCATCAAGCTTGCAAAACATGCCGGTATGGCGGTTATGGAATTGTTAAAGCAAAATATCTGTCCGCGGGATATTATGACAAAAGAAGCGGTCTTAAACGCATTGACGGTGGATATGGCACTCGGATGTTCCACAAACAGCATGCTGCATCTTCCGGCCATCGCGCATGAGATCGGTTTTGATTTTGATATTGCTTTTGCAAATGAGATCAGTGAAAAAACGCCGAATCTCTGTCATTTGGCGCCTGCGGGTCCGACCTATATGGAGGACTTAAACGAAGCGGGTGGTGTGTATGCCGTGATGAATGAGCTGATGGAAGCCGGACTGCTCCATACGGACTGCATGACGGTGACGGGAAAAACGATCGGCGAGAATGTGACCGGATCGGTCAATTCCAATCCCGAAGTCATCAGACCGCTGAGCAATCCTTACAGCAAGACAGGCGGGCTTGCCGTATTAAAAGGAAATCTGGCGCCGGATGGCTCGGTCGTGAAGCGTTCCGCAGTCTGTGAGGAAATGATGGTGCATACCGGTCCTGCCCGCGTATTTGAATGCGAGGAGGACGCGATCGAGGCGATCAAGGGTGGACGCATTCAGACCGGCGATGTGGTCGTCATCCGCTATGAGGGACCCAAAGGCGGTCCCGGCATGAGGGAAATGCTCAATCCGACCTCTGCCATAGCAGGAATGGGGCTTGGATCCAGTGTTGCGCTGATCACGGACGGACGGTTTTCCGGTGCGTCAAGGGGCGCGTCCATCGGGCATGTATCTCCGGAGGCGGCGGTCGGCGGACCGATCGCGCTGATCGAGGAGGGGGATATGATCACGGTGGATATTCCGAATTATTCTTTAAGCGTGAATGTTTCCGATGAGGAGCTTGCTAAAAGAAAAGCCGTATGGAAACCGAGAGAGCCGAAGGTGACAAGCGGATATCTTGCAAGATACCGCGAGCTTGTGACAAGCGGAAACCGCGGCGCGATCTTAGAACTTCCGCATAACGCGTGAGAGAGTGTCAGTTGAGGCGAAATACCATAATAACGTTGCATTTTGATATGAAAAGCGTGCGAAATGCGCTTTCCATACGTTGATAAGTAAGGAGTGCAGATACCGTATGAAATTAACAGGAGCAGAAATTGTGATCGAGTGCTTAAAGGAACAGGGTGTGGATACCGTGTTTGGTTATCCCGGTGGCACGATCTTAAATGTGTACGACGAATTATACAAGCATCAGGATGAGATCCGTCATGTGCTGACGTCCCATGAGCAGGGCGCGGCGCATGCGGCGGACGGTTATGCGAGGGCGACTGGAAAAGTCGGCGTCTGCATGTCGACGAGCGGACCGGGCGCAACGAATCTGGTAACGGGAATCGCCACGGCATATATGGATTCCATTCCGGTTGTCGCGATCACTGCAAACGTCAATCTTCCGGCACTTGGAAAGGATTCTTTTCAGGAGGTCGATATTGCGGGCGTTGTCATGCCGATCACAAAGCACAGCTACATTGTCAAAGATGTAAATCAGCTTGCGGACACGCTGCGCAAGGCGTTTCTGATCGCAAAAAGCGAGAGACCGGGACCGGTGCTTGTCGATATTACGAAGGATGTGACGGCGAATACCTGCGAATACAAGCCTGTAAAAAAAGAAGAGATCTGCCCGCCGAAAACCTATTCCGAGGCGGACATCAATCGTGCTGCGGATTTGATCTGCGATGCGAAAAAACCGTTTTTCTATGTCGGCGGCGGTATTATTTTATCCGAGGCGTCCGCGGAACTCCGCGAACTGGTGGATAAAGTGCATGCGCCGGTCTGCGATACCCTGATGGGCAAGGGAGGCTTTGACGGCAGAAATCCGCTCTATACCGGAATGATCGGAATGCACGGCACGAAAGCATCCAATCTTGGCGTGCAGGAATGCGATCTGCTGATCAGTCTCGGCGTCCGGTTTTCTGACAGGGTTGTCGGAAATGCGCAGAAGTTTGCACCGAACGCGAAGATTCTCCATATTGATGTGGATGCGGCGGAGATTGATAAGAACATTAAGACAACGGCGTCCGTTGTCGGGGACTTAAAAGAGATTTTACAAAAACTGAATACACTGATCCCTAAAAAGCGTCATGAGGAGTGGGTTGCCCATGTGATGGAGCTAAAGGAGCGCTATCCGCTGAACTATCCGAAGGAAAGCCTGACCTGTCCCTATATCATCGAGGAGATTGAACGCGTAACCAACGGGGAAGCGATCATCACAACGGATGTCGGACAGCATCAGATGTGGGCCTCCCAGTATTATCGCTATTCAGAACCGCGTACCTTTCTTTCTTCAGGCGGTCTCGGTACAATGGGGTACGGTCTCGGCGCATGTATCGGCGCAAAAGTCGGACGTCCTGAAAAGATCTGCGTAAACATTGCGGGAGACGGCTGTTTCCGGATGAATATGAATGAGCTGGCGACGGCAAGCCGTTACAATATTCCGATCATACAGGTGATCATCAACAATCATGTGCTCGGCATGGTCCGTCAGTGGCAGACGTTGTTTTATGATAAGCGTTATTCCCAGACGGTATTGAACGATCGGGTTGATTTTGTGAAGGTTGCGGAGGGTCTCGGCTGTAAGGCGATCCGCATCACGAAAAAAGAAGAAGTTGCTCAGGCGCTGGAGGAGGCAGTAGGGGCGGGGGTTCCCGTTGTTTTGGACTGCATCATTGCCGAGGATGACAAGGTATTTCCGATGGTATCGCCGGGAAGCTCTATCAGTGAGGTGTTCGATGCGGAGGATCTGGAAAAGAATACGCAGAACTGAGTACAAAAGAGTATAAAGGATACGAATGAAGACAAACAGATTAAGGGCGGTTCTGATTACCGTGATCAGCGGCGTTCTTGCGACACTTGCCGCGATATATATATTTCTTGCTGTTTACTATGCAAAAGGGTATAGTCTCGGAACGTACATCAATGGAATTTATTGTACGGGGAAAACGCCCGCTGAGGTTAATGTGCTTTTGCAGGGGGAACCGGTCCGAGGAGAACTGATCGTGCAGTTATCCGAGGAAGAACAGGAAGTGCTGGATTTATCGGGCGTTTCCAGACAGGTGGATTATATGCCGCAGTTAGAACAGCTTCTTGCAAGTCAGAATCCCTTTTTATGGTGCCGAAATCTGCTTGGCTTCGGGCATTATCAAATGGAACCAGAAGTCCTGTTTGACGAGGAAGCTTTGGATAACGGGATTTTGGCGCTTTCCTGCATGGCAGAGGAAGGTGTGCAGCTTTCACACGATCTGAACATCCGGCATACGGAGCAGGGCTATGTTTTGGAGGACCATACGAAGCATATCTTTGACCCTGAGCGGGCATTCGAGGTGATCCGGGATGCAGCGATCCACGGCAGGAACAGCGTGGATCTTGTGCAGAAGGGGTGCTATTATGACCTTGTGCTGACCCCGGATATGGAGGAGCTGTATGCGGTCTGGGAAAAGATCGACGCGTTTCAGTCCTTTTCCATGAAATATCTGTTCGGTGACAGCGAGGAGATCGTGGATGCTTCCGTCACAAGCAAATGGATCACGCTGGATGAGTCGATGAACTTTGTGACGGATGAAAACGGCCTTCTGGTGTTAAACGAGCAGGCAGTTGCCGATTATGTCGCGTCCCTTGCACAGAAGTATGATACTTACGGATTGGAGCGGCGTTACGAGACATATACGGGAAAGACCGTAACGGTCAATGGCGGAATTTACGGTAATCAGCTGGATCAGGAAGCGGAATGCGCGTATCTGACGCAGGCGTTTTATGAGCACAATACGGCGGACAGGGAGCCGGAATATGTGCAGAAGGCGCTATATCAGGGCAGCGATGACGTGGGACCGGATTATATTGAGGTGAATTTAACGGAGCAGATGCTCTACTATATCAAAGGCGGCGAGCTGTTCTTAAAGACGGAGATTGTATCGGGCAGCATCCGCTCGGGACACCGGACACCGTCAAGGATCTGCTATGTGCAGGGAAAATACAGAAATACGGTGCTGCGCGGACCGGATTATGCGTCGTTTGTCTATTATTGGGTTCCTGTTTATCAAGCGATCGGCATTCATGATGCAACATGGAGAAACCGTTTTGGAGGGGAAATTTATTTGACAAACGGTTCGCATGGGTGCGTGAATGTGCCGCTTGAGCAGATGAAGATTTTATATGCGGATATTGAAACGGGTCTGCCCGTGATCCTGTTTTATGAAGATGAAGAGAAAGCGACTGAATAGTTTAACGCTTTAATTAAACAAAGTTTTTCTTGACGGATGGACTGAAGAACGGTAGAATGAAATTTGTTAGCCGACGGTGAAGGACGCAGACAGCATCTGAAAGCCGCAGCATGGAAAATGAGGAGGAGAGAACAGTGTCCAGAGTGTATAATTTTTCGGCAGGTCCGGCGGTACTGCCGGAGGAAGTATTAAAAGAAGCGGCAGAGGAGATGCTTGATTACAAGGGCTGCGGCATGTCCGTGATGGAGATGAGCCATCGATCCAAGGTATATGATACCATTATCAAAGAGGCGGAGGCCGATCTCCGGGAGCTGATGAATATTCCCGACAATTATAAGGTGCTTTTTTTACAGGGCGGCGCGAGTCAGCAGTTTGCCATGATTCCGATGAATCTCATGAAGAATAAGAAGGCTGCTTACATCGTGACGGGACAGTGGGCGAAAAAAGCATATCAGGAAGCGAAAATGTACGGCGAAGCGGTTGAAGTGGCTTCCTCGGCGGATCAGACGTTTTCCTACATACCGGACTGCTCCGATCTGGACATTCCGGAAGATGCGGATTATGTATATATTTGTGAGAATAACACAATTTACGGCACAAAATTTAAGGAGCTTCCGAACACGAAGGGGCATGTGCTTGTATCGGATGTATCCTCCTGCTTTTTATCCGAGCCGGTGGATGTGACAAAATACGGCGTGATCTACGGCGGCGTACAGAAGAATATCGGACCGGCGGGCGTTGTGATCGTGATCATCCGCGAGGATCTGATCACGGAGGATGTGCTTCCGGGAACGCCGACCATGCTGCGTTATAAGACGCATGCAGACGCGGACTCTCTTTATAATACGCCTCCCTGCTACGGAATTTACATTTGCGGCAAGGTGTTCAAGTGGCTTAAGAAAAAGGGCGGACTTGGCGCGATGAAAGAGTATAATGAGAAAAAGGCAAAGGTTCTGTATGATTTCCTTGATGAAAGCAAGCTGTTTAAGGGGACGGTGAGACCGGAAGACCGCTCGCTTATGAACGTTCCTTTTGTAACAGGCAGCGAGGAATTGGACGCGAAGTTTGTCAAGGAGGCAAAAGAGGCGGGCTTTGAGAATCTGAAAGGGCACAGAAGCGTCGGCGGTATGCGCGCAAGTATTTACAATGCGATGCCGATCGAGGGCGTGGAGAAGCTCGTTGCGTTCATGAAACAGTTTGAAGAGGCAAATTCCTGATCATATTATTTGCTATCAATAAATTATGTTAAAAGAGAGGATCATTCCTATGTTTCAGTATTATTGCTTAAATCCAATCTCCAAGATCGGTCTGGATGAATTCAGCGCCGATTATCAAAAGACAGAAGAAATGGAACAGGCGCAGGGCATCCTTGTGCGTTCCGCGGCAATGCATGATATGGAATTGCCGAAGGGACTCTTAGCGGTGGCAAGAGCGGGAGCGGGCGTCAATAACATCCCGCTTGACAAATGTGCGACACAGGGAGTCGTTGTATTTAATACACCGGGCGCAAACGCAAACGGCGTGAAAGAGCTTGTCATTGCAGGTATGCTGCTTGCGTGCCGTGACATTAACGGCGGTATCGAGTGGGTAAAGTCGGCAAAGGATGATGAGAATATCGCAAAGACCGCGGAGAAGGAAAAAAAGAATTTTGCGGGAACGGAGATTGCGGGTAAGAAGCTCGGTATCATCGGACTCGGCGCGATCGGCGTCAAGGTCGCGAACGCGGCAAAGCATCTCGGCATGGAAGTTTACGGATATGACCCGTATCTGTCCGTCGATGCTGCATGGAACTTGAGCCGTGACGTGAAGCATGTGCTGAATGTGGATGAGATTTATGAACAGTGCGATTTTATCACGGTTCATGTACCACTGCTGGATGCGACAAAGAAAATGATCAACGCGGAAGCAATCGCTAAAATGAAGGACGGCGTTGTGATCTTAAACTATGCGAGAGACCTGCTGGCGGATGAGGAGGCAGTTCTTGAAGGAATAAAGAGCGGTAAGATCAGAAAATACGTTTCCGATTTCCCGAATACGACGACGGTCGGACAGCCGGGCTGTATCGTAACGCCGCATCTTGGCGCGTCTACGGAGGAATCCGAGGATAACTGTGCAAAGATGGCGGTCAAAGAGATGATGAATTACTTGGAGAACGGCAATATCGTCAACTCTGTGAATTATCCGAATCTGGACATGGGCGTTTGCACGAATGTAGGGCGCGTAGCGATTTTCCACAAGAATATCGCAAATATGATCACGAAGTTTACGGGATGCTTCGGTGAGGCAAATATTAATATCAGCGACATGATGAACAAGTCACGCGGCGAGGTGGCTTACACCATGATGGATATTGAATCGCCTGCGACGGAGGAGATCATTGAACGCCTGCAGAAGATTGACGGTGTGTTCCGCGTAAGGGTTGTGAAATAAAAAGCGCCATTCTTTTGAGAGTTTCCAATAGGTGATACAAGGCTGCGTAGTGAGATCTATGCAGCCTTTCCAATTTTATTATGGGAAAAATATGAAATACTCTAATGTGTATTGACATTAGGAACTGAGAGGGAGATACGATAACGATGCCGCTGACAATTGCAATCTGCGACGATAATGATGATCAGATCGCCGAGCTGCGCCGGCTGCTTGGGGAATGGTCTGCGGACAAGCCTTTTGCACTGGACATTGATGAATATGTCAGTGGAGAGAGCTTTTTATTTTCTTATCCGGACAAGCCGTGCAGCCTGCTTTTGCTGGATATTGAAATGCTGCGGTTAAGCGGTATGGAGCTTGCCAAAAAGCTGCGCTCGCAGGGAGATATGCTGCCGATTATTTTTATAACGGGATATTCCGAATATATGAACGAGGGGTATGAGGTGGAGGCGCTTCACTACCTGTTAAAGCCCGTGGACAGAGAAAAGTTGTTTCGCGTTTTGGACAGATATGTAAAAAAGCATACGCCTGAAAATGAAGTGCTGCTCGAATGCGGGGAACAAACCATTCATATTTGTCCGGATCAGATCATGTACTGCGAAGCGTTAGGAAAGAAAACGCAGGTCTGCCTGTCGGACGGTCAACTGCTGCAGTGTAATATGGGAATTGGGGGAGTGAAAAATCTGTTCGGCAGTGAATTTATTTTTTGTCACCGCTCGTATATCATCAATCTGCGATATGTGCGCAGTATCGGGAAAACAGAAATCTACCTTGATGATGGAAAAATTCTTCCGCTTTCCAGACGGCTTTACAGAGAAATCAATGAGAAGTTTATTACATTTTACACAAAATAAGAATGGGGCGATAGTATGAAAATCATGATGATCATCATCGCGGCGGTATTATTGTGCATGATCTTTCTGGCAGGGCTGTTATTTCTGCGTCAAAGGCTATATCATATGATCGATCGCCGCATAGAGCGGTTCCAAAGCGAACAGATTGAAAAGCAGGTTTTGGAGATTCAGAATATGTATCGTCAGGTGCGGGGGTGGCGGCACGATTACCGGAACCACATCCAAAATATGAGGATTCAACTTTCCAGAGGGAATTACGAAAAATTGTCCGAATATCTGGAAAGTCTTGCAGATGACCTTGATACTGTGGATACGGTGATCAAAACAGGCAATGTGATGGCGGACGCTATTTTGAACAGTAAGCTCGGCGTCGCGAAAAAACAGGATATTGTGATAAATGTCAAAGCGAGCATCCCGGATCAAATGCCCATGAGCGATGTGGAGCTCTGTTCGATACTTGGGAACCTGCTTGATAACGCTGTGGAGGCATCTTCCTCTCTCCCCCAAAAGGAACGTTTTATGCGGGTTTATATTGGCAGGCTGAAAGGTCAGTTTTATCTTTCCGTCCAGAATTCGGCGGGAAGGGTGCGCAGGGTAAAAGGGGAGTATCTTTCTACCAAGAAAGGGGAGCATGGCTACGGCTTATTCCGTATTGACCGTGTTGTAAAAAAATATAACGGATATGTAAATCGTCAGAATGAAGAGGGAGTTTTTGCGACAGAAATCATGATACCACTAACAGAAACTTGAGATTAGGATAAATGCCTCTCGTTCCGTATTTTGACCGTTCGTTCCGAAATGGACATGAACGGTCTTTTTTTGAGGTATGATAAGGGTATCAAATGACGGACCAAGCAAAGGATGGGGATAGATATGTCCAAAAAGCGCGTAAAAATTGCAAAATATACAAAAGAAAAGAATGCCGAGGCATGGCGGAAATTCTATGAGGAACAGGCAAAGATCAAATACAGTATGTTCAATAATATGCACTATATGATCATGGAAACAAGGCGTAATGCAAGAGGATTTTTCTATTGTATGCTGCTGCTTCTTGTTTTGGAACTTATGGGGAATCTTCTGGAAACGTATACGGATAAATATGTGATAGAATTTGCACTCGGCACTTCATCCCGGATCACGCTGGGTATCATTTGTGTCGTGATCATTTCTGTCAGACAGCTTGCCCAGATTCCCTTTCGTTCGGGGCATATGTATACCACTTGGGTGGGAAAAATGCGTTTACGGAACCATTTGATCGGGCTGCTGATGAAAAAGAAAATGACCATCTCGTATGAAAGCACCGAGAATACGAAGATAAATGATATGCTCAATAAGGCATCCGAAGGAGCTGAAAAAACCGCTGATGCAGGACTTTTTATGATGCGGGAGACCATCCTTGCAGTGCTGCAGATCGCAGCCTATAGCGGTATCCTTTCCATGTTAAGCCCCGTTTTGATCCTTATCATTGCATTGCCCGCTGTTGCGGGGTATCGCATTAACCGCCACAAAATGATGTGGATATGGAATATGGCCGACAATTGGCAGAATTATGACCGTCAGATGGAATATGTAACAAATGTCGGCAACAATTTCCGCGAGGCGAAGGATATTCGCATTTTCGGCATGCAGCAATGGTTTGACTGTGTTTACCACCGGGTTTTCGATAAGCGGACCGGATGGTTTGAGCAGCAGGATGAATGGGAACTGCGGCACAATCTGTTAGAGACGACTGTTACGTCAATCGGAAATGTAGGTGCGATGGTGTATATTGTCTATCTTGTTATGAACGGCAGGATCGGCGCGGGAGACTTTGTATTGTATTTTAATTCTGTCGCCATGCTTTGCATGGCAGTGAGAAATCTGTGTGAGAAATGCAGCGCGTTTAACTGGCTTTCACAGGAGATTTTCTATCTGAGAGATTATTTAGAATTAGAGGAAAAATCGGGAAAAGGCGGGGAAAAGGAAGTCCCGCAGGGGCAGTGTGAGATTGAATTTAAGCATGTAAGCTACACCCATTTTGGCGCGGAGAGACCTGCGATAAAAGATGTTTCCTTCAAACTGAAAAAGGGAGAAAATCTTGCGGTCGTAGGCTTAAACGGTGCGGGAAAAACGACACTCATTAAGCTGATGTGCGGCCTGTATGAGCCCACTGAGGGGGAGATCTTATTAAACGGTACGCCCGTCGGCGAATATAACAGAGAGGAATACTTCAAAATTTTCAGCACGGTTTTTCAGGATATTGACGTTCTGCCTGTAACGATCGCGGAGAACATTGCGGGGAGAAAGTCGGAGGAGATCGATTTTCAAAAACTTTACGACTGCATGAAGAAATCCGGAATTTATCAAAAGGTAATGAGCCTGCCGCAAGGGGAGAACACCCGCCTTGTCAAAGGTGTTTATGAAGATGCAACGGATTTTTCAGGAGGACAGATGCAAAAGCTTGCCCTTGCGAAGGCACTCTATAAGAACGCTCCGGTGCTTCTGCTGGACGAGCCGACCGCTGCGCTTGATCCCATCGCAGAGCAGGAAATGTATTTAAGTTACGCAGAATTTTCCAAAGAAAAATCAAGCGTCTTTATTTCTCACCGTCTTGCGTCCACCCGGTTTTGCGACAGGATCATCCTGATCGCAGACGGGCAGATCAAAGAGGAGGGCAGTCATTCTTCCCTTATGGAGCTTGGCGGTGCTTATGCGGAACTTTTTCATATGCAGAGCAGTTATTATCATGATAACGGATTGGAGGAGGATGGGGATGAATAAGCAGAAAATGCGGGAAAAGTTCTATATGATAAAGCGCTGTCTGAAAATAACGGATCTTGCTGACAAAGGTTATACCGGAAGGCAGATTGCATTACAGGTTCCCACAATATTGCAGGAATATCTTCACATTTTTATTACCATGAAGATCATTGATATGGTGATTGAAAACAAACCGCGTGAGGATATCATCTTATTTACCTTAATCACAGGCGTGATCGAATGGGCTCTTTTTTGTTCTAGACATGTGATAAAGAGACGTAATAACTGCCATGAGTTTGCACTGGAAAAAAATAAGAGGAAAATGCTTTTGGAAAAAATGCACAATATGGACTATGTGCATCTGGAGAATACCGATATACACATCCAATATGAGCGGGCATATAATGGCATGGGCAGGATGGGGAATGTTATATTGAGGCTGGAGGACATTGTAAGCGGACTGATCACGGCGGTTATGGGATTGATCCTGATTGCTCCTCTCGCAATAAAAGATACACCCAAAACACCGGGATTCTGGGGATTTGTGAATTCAAACTGGGGACTTATTTCCGCAATCTCTTTTGCAGCATTGTTAGAAATGGTAAGAGCGCTTGCACCCAGTAAAAAGGAAGTCAAATATATGGCATTTCTCCAAAATGACAAAGAGATTCTGCAATACGCAAGGACGTCACTATATTATAATGGGAACGTAATCCAAAATTACCGTAACGGTAAAGATGTGCGTATTTACGGCGAGCAGGAGATGATCTTAAATGAATATCACAAAAATTCGGAGAAATGGCTTAGCGGATGGGAAAAGGGGATAAAAAAAATTCTCCTGGCCCATTTCGGGATCGGTGGAATCACGTTAGTTTCTAATATCCTGGTGTATGGTTTTGCAGCAGCAAGGGCAATTACGGGCGCTCTTACGGTGGGGGAGATCACCGGCTTTGTGATGTATTTTTCAAGAATACGGAGCGGCATAACAAGAGTTGCGGACGGCTTTGGAGAACTATCCATCAATTGGGAATATATGAAATATACCTTTGATTTCCTGGATATTCCCGATGAAAAATACAAGGGTACTATTCCGACAGAAAAGCGCGATGACAACGAATATGAGTTTGCGTTTCAGCATGTATATTTTCGATATCCGGGTTCAGAGCAGTATGCGCTGCAGGATGTGAATTTGAAATGGAAGATCGGTGAGAAAATGGCGCTTGTAGGGAAAAACGGCTGCGGGAAATCAACGCTGGTGAAGCTGCTTTGCCGTCTTTATGATCCGACTGAGGGAGAAATTACGCTCAATGGAATTGATATCCGAAAATATCAATACGAGGATTATATGGCGCTGTTCTCGGTTGTGTTTCAGGATTCCGGGTTATTCTGTTTCAGTATGGCGGAGAACGTTGCCGCAAACGTGGAATATGATGCCGAACAAGTTATGGACTGCGTGACACGGGCGGGCTTAGGAGAATGGCTTGGCAGAATGGATAAGGGAATTGAAACCTGCCTGTATAAAAATTTCGACGAACATGGTGTGGAAATTTCGGGAGGAGAAGCGCAGAAGCTATGCCTTGCAAGGGCAATCTATAAAGGCGCGCCGTTTATCGTCCTTGATGAACCCACAGCCGCCCTTGATCCGATTTCAGAGCATGATATTTACACAAAATTCAATGACATTGTGGGGACGAGAACGGCGGTATATATTTCCCACAGGCTTTCTTCCTGCCGGTTCTGTGATGAAATCGTCGTGATGGAGAACGGCACTGTCGCTGAGAGGGGTTCGCACAATTCACTGCTGGAACAGGGCGGGGTATATAAGGCGCTTTGGACTGCGCAGGCGGAATACTATAAGGATACGGCAGGAGAGTTGTATGCATAAGAAAGCGTTTCCGTGGGAAAACCTTTCTTATGAAGAATCCCCGTTGCGGATTCTCCCGGGCTTGAGAAAAATTCTATACCGTAAAAAAGATTGGCGCAGCCGCGCCAATCTTTTTTAGTTAAAATCCTTAAACCGTTCAATCATTTCCGCATATTGTTCTTTGATCTTTAAGTACAGGCCGATCGTATTTTCCTTTTCTTTCTCAAATTCGGCAATGACCTGATCATAATGATTCATCAGACTTTCCACAGTGCTCTTATTGATCTTGCCGTTATCCGCATCACCCTGTATGATACTCTGAATTTTTTCTTTCGGAAAGGCATCCTTATAGCTTCGCTTTCCGTAGAGTGCGCTCAAAATATCCGCGACGGCAACAATCTGCTGCGGCAGTGTCAGCTGGTCGCCCGTCAAGCCCTTGTGGTAGCCGCTGCCGTCTAATTTCTCATGATGCCGCACCGCGATCTGTAACACGTCATTGTCCACGATCCCCTCCAGGATCATTTCCGTGATCCGGACATGCGCTTTCATGATCTTCATATCCTGATCGGAGAGCCGTCCCGGCGATTCCAAAATATGAAGCGGAATGGCGATCTTACCGAGATCGTGCAGCAGCGCGCCGTAATAGAGATCCCTTAAATCCTTGCCGCTAAGCCGCTTTAAGCGTCCGAGCTGCTGGGCAAAATTGACGGTTGCAAGCGTATGTACGACGGTATGCTCGCTTCGGAAATCGATCGTGTAAACAAGCATCTCCAAAAAGCCCTTTTTATATTGCTCGGAAAAGGCTCTCTTTGCAAGCAACTCCTCCATTTCCTTCCGATAGCTTCCGTTCACCAGATTGTCGGTGATACCGAAACGCGCCTCAGCCTTCCAAAAAAGATCAAGCGCATCGCCGGAGAACTTAATATCGCGATAGAGCGTGAAATACTCCTTCTCCAGATTTTCCTCTTTTAAGTGGAGAAACGTATCCATTTTATCAGCAAGATTGAGGCATTCGATAATATGCTTATAGCGGCTGTGTATCAGACCATATTTGTTGTAATCCAAATGATGGTACAGTACGATTTCCGCCTTGTCACCCATGGGAGAGAGATATTTGAGAAAAAGAAAGCCGTAAATGGAATGCGGCCAAAGATTCTTTGTCTCAAAATCCACGACATTTTTGACATTTGCTTCTTTGTACAGACCAATATCATGAAGAATACCGAGCATCGTATAATCGACAAGTTCCTGTTCAGTGTAGCGCTGCTCGTATTCTAACATTTTGAACAGGATATAGCCTGTGACATCCCCGTGATTCATGATCTTGGGATTAATGATGCTGAGCGTTTTTCGGATGATCTCATTGACATCCTTGCTGCTGATAATACTCATAGTTTGGAAGTTTCCCTTCTTTTGCAAAAAAACAATTGGGGCAGTGGATGTGATTTCAGTGCTCGTCTCCTAAGTCACCGTATTGCGTCATGTTTCCGACGGTGTTTTGAAATTTCCGTTCCCGTTCGACGGAAGCCTCGCTTGCGAGATCCATATATTTGATAAAAACGTCCTCAACACTCATACCGTTTTCCATCGCAAGCTCCTGCATAACGGGGCGGAGCTTCTGAAGCTGGTAACTGACCTGTGTTTTCTGAGGATCGATATGGTCGAGCACCTGATTGGCATAATCGTTGATACGATCTAAAAACTGCTGATCTTCCTTTGTCATGTCCCTGCCTCCTGAAAAAGAAATGCTAATGTCATCATAACATCTGCGTATCGCAATGTCAATTTTCATCTTTTTATTGTTTCTATGCGCTTCTTCTGCTAAAATAGATAAGAACGCTTTGCGTTCTCTGAATATGAATCTACCCAAATTACAAGGAGATTATAAGAGAAGATGGCTAAGATCAGACCGTTTCAGGCATGGAGACCGGCAAAAGGGCGCGAACAGTCTGTTGCGGCGCTCCCGTATGATGTGTATTCTTCCATGGAGGCGCGCGCTGCGGTGGAGGGGCGTCCCGATTCTTTTTTACATGTGGACAGGCCGGAGATCTTTTTTGAGCCCGGGCATGACATGTATGCACCGGAGGTTTATGAGCATGCGCGCACGCTTTTGTGGGATATGGCAAAGCGCGGCGTGTTTGTAAAGGAGGAGCGTCCCTGCTATTATCTGTACCGCCAGACGATGAACGGACACAGCCAGACGGGTATCGTCGGCTGTGCCGCTGTGGACGATTATGTAAGCGGTGTGATCAAAAAGCACGAGAATACCAGAGCGGAAAAGGAGGAGGACCGCATCCGCCATGTAACGGCATGCGGAGCGCAGACAGGGCCTATTTTCCTTGCATACCGCCATAATGAAGCGCTTTCAGAGCTGATCGCGCGAAAGACGGATACGCCGCCCGAATATGATTTTGTCTCGGAGGACGGGATCGGACATACGGGCTGGGTGATCGCGGATGATGAAGATATTCGGACGATCCGGGACGCGTTTGACGCCATAGACAGTATTTACATTGCCGACGGGCATCATCGCTGTGCGTCCGCAGTCAAAGTCGGGCTTGCAAAGCGCGAGGAATATCCTGACTATGACGGCAATGAGGAATTCAATTCCTTTTTGTCTGTGCTGTTTCCGGATGAAGAGCTTACGATCCTTGATTATAACCGTGTGGTAAAGGATCTGGGCGGATTGACAAAAGAGCAGTTTCTTGCACGGCTGAAAGAGCATTTCACGGTGGAATTTTGCGGTGCGGCTAAAGTAAAACCGGATAAAAAAGGAACATTCGGTATGGTGATGGAGGATGGTTGGTACCGTCTGACCTCAAAGCGGGCAGAGCAGCTGATCAGCGAGGCGGCGGAGCATCCTGTGGAGGCGCTGGATGTGTCTGTTCTGCAGAATGACTGCCTCGCCCCGATTCTCGGCATCACGGATCCGAAAACAGATCGTCGGATTGATTTTGTCGGCGGCATCCGGGGACTGGAGGAATTAGAGCGGCGGGTGAAGGAGGATTGTGTCGTGGCGTTTGCCATGTATCCGACTTCCATCAACGAGCTGTTTGCCGTGGCGGATAAGGGGCTTCTGATGCCGCCGAAATCGACATGGTTTGAGCCAAAGCTGCGGAGCGGTTTATACATTCATCAGTTTTAAGACCGGTATCGGCGTCTGCCGTAAGAATTTTGAAAAGAGAAGATTGAAGAAGGTGGGGAAAGCGGAATGACAAAAAAATTATATCGTTACATGAACTGGCGTGAGATGGAGGGCATTATTTATTCGGATACGGATGAGCCGGGCGAGCTGCTCGGGCCGCATGCGGCGGGTTCCCAGACATTGGTGCAGACATTTCTGCCGGGAGCGGACAAGGTCAGTGTGATGATGGGAAATCCGGAGAAGGAATATCCGATGGAGCTTGCGGACGAGGAGGGCTATTTTGCCGTTCTGCTTCCCGTCAAAAAGCAGCCGGAATACCGCTTTAAGGTAACATCGAAAGAGACAAAAGAGGTTTTGTATCTGCATGATCCCTATGCTTATCCTGCGGGAGAATGTCTTTATTCGGAAGAGAAAAAGCTTACCAAGGAGGAGGATCCATTAAGCGATCCGGCACAGATGCAGCTATTCCATATGGGGACGCAGTATCATGCATGGAAATATATGGGGGCGCACCGCGCCGTATGCCGCGGCGTGGCGGGCGTGCTGTTTCGTGTTTGGGCGCCGGAGGCCGTGCGTGTCAGTGTGATCGGCGCATTTAACGGTTATGACGGACGCGTGCATCAGATGAACCGCAGCACAGTCACAGATCTGTTTGAATTGTTTATTCCCGATCTGGAGGCGGGGATCGGCTATCAATATGAGATCCGCAAAAAGAACGGTGATATTGTCATAAAAGCGGAGCCTTATGCGACAAAGTTTTATGACGACTGCAGCGAGGAGGGGCATCATTATCTGCTCGCACGTCTGGAGCGGGGAGATTATGCATGGAAGGATGGCGCATGGAAAAAGAAACAGATCTACCAGTCGGGTGGTGCGCTCCATATCTGCGAACTTTCCGCAGAGGCGCTGTTTGGCGGTGAGACAGAGGAAAAAAAGCGGATAGAGGCACTTCAGGCAAAGGCAAAGAAATTAAAGGAAGCCGGTTATACGCATGTCAGTTTACAGCATACCATATTGGAAAACACGAATAACCACAGTGTTCATGAGACCGTGGCGTTCTATGCGGCGGGTGTATATTTTGAGAGTACAGCCGTGTTAAAGACGGCGGTTGACGCACTGCACGCGGAGGGGCTTTCTGTTGTATTGGAGTGGGCGCCGGGATGCTTTTCCAAGGCGGGCGAACTGCTCTCGGAATATGACGGCAGCTGCCTGTATGAACATTTGGACGTCAGACAGGGATTTCATAACCGTTATCAGGTTAAACTGTTCCAGTATGCAAGACCTGAGGTAAAATCGTTTTTGTTATCCTCGCTCAGTTATCTGATCGAGGAGCTGCATGCCGACGGTATCCGTGTGTGCGACACTTCGTTCATGCTTTACCTTGATTACGGAAAAGAGAACGGGGAGTGGATTGCGAACCTATATGGCGGAAACGAGAATCTTGAGGCCATTGCCTTTTTGAAAAATGCCGTGTCCATGGTGAAGAACGCGTATCCTGATGTGCTCATGATCACGGATGAAGCGTCCGGATGGCAGAATCTGACGACGCCGCTTGCGGAGGACGGTTTCGGGTTTGATTATAAGTGGAACTATGCGCTTGTCAATGACCTGCTCCGTTATCTGACGATTCCGTACGGAGACCGCAGAAATGCGCACCATGAGCTGACGCTTTCTTACCTTTATATGTATAAAGAGCGTTTTATCAATGCACTCAGCGGGGACTATATCTTAAAATCCGACTGCGGACTTGCCTGCATGAATATTGAGGATGCGTTTTTACGGGCATCGGCAGCACGGCTTCTTCCGGCGTATCTGATGGTGCATCCGGGAGCAAAGCTGCTGAATCCGGGCTTTCTGCCGCAGGGAATGGACGCGTATCTAACGGCGCTGAATCAGGTTTATCTTTCCAGCCCCGCGCTCTCTGTATGGGACGAGCGGGAGGAAGGATTTGAGTGGATGAACGCCATTTCCGCCAATGAATCGGTGCTGCTGTTTTTACGCAAAAGCCCGGAACAGACCTTACTGGTCGGCGTGAATTTCTCAGATCAGGCATGGATGTCCCATAAATCCGGAGTGCCTGCAGATGGAAAATATAAGGAGATCTTCAATACGGACAGTGAAGAATTCGGCGGGAGCGGCATCGTAAATGCGCGTGTTCTAAAGGCCAAAAAAGATGAATGCGATACGAGGGAATATTCCATTCGCATCAACTTGGCGCCGATGTCCGTCGCGGTACTTGCCTATGTGCCGTATACCGAGAAAGAGCTCTCTTTGATGCAGGAGAAAGAGGAGGAGCGCAAACGCAAGCAGGCGGAGGCACAGCGCAAAAAGGACCAGCTGAAAAAGAAAAAAGAGAAGATCAAGGCGTCCTTAAAAGAAGAGCTTCAACGCAAGATTGCCCAAGCGGAGGCGGAGATCGCATCCGGCAGCGAATATAAGGGCGGTAAAAAGAAATCGTAATGCCGCAGGGAAAGGGGAGAACGCGGAATGGGTGAGGGCATGATCAATGAACTGGCAGATAAGGCGCTTCATTTTGGATTAAAAGTCGTATTTGCCATTGTGACATTTTTGATCGGTGCGCAGGTGATCAAGCTCATCCGCAAGATTGTACAGAGGGCGCTGACGCGTGCAAATGCAGAAAAGGGTGTGCTTCAATTTTTAGATTCCCTGTTGAAAGTTGTGCTCTATGTGATCTTGTGCTTTTTGATCGCAACCTCGTTTGGTGTGAGTGTGGCGGGTGTTGTGACGCTGTTAGGTTCAGCAGGTGTGGCGGTCGGTCTCTCGCTACAGGGAAGTTTAAGTAATCTTGCCGGCGGTGTGCTGATTTTATTGTTAAAGCCGTTCAGGGTCGGAGATTATATTATTGAGGATACCAAGGGAAACGAAGGAACGGTTTCGGAAATTCAAATGTTCTACACAAAACTGACAACACCGGACGGAAAAGTGATCGTATTGCCGAACGGAACACTTGCCAATAACAGTCTGACAAATGTGACGGCGAATCCTGAGCGGCGTGTGGACTTAAAAATCGGCATTGCATACAGCGCGGACTTAAAAAAGGCGAAAGAGGTTGCGGAGCAGGTTGTGCGCACGCAGGAGCATATTCTGTCGGAACAGCCCGTTATGGTATTTGTCGATTCTCTTGGGGACAGTGAGGTTGTGCTCGGCGTGCGCTGTTATGTGTCGTGCGATAGTTATTGGAATGTCAGGTGGGCGCTCACGGAACGGTTAAAGCTTGCATTTGATGAAAATGACATTGAGATTCCGTTCCCACAGCTGGATGTGCATACAAAATGATATGGAATTTATATAGCAATAGAAAACGAGGTTGACATATGAATCGGGAGGAATGGACTGCATATTGTCAGGGGCGTTATGTGATATTGGACGGTGCGACCGGATCGAATCTGATGCGCGCGGGTATGCCCGCGGGCGTCTGTCCAGAACAGTGGATCGTTTCGCATCGGGATGTGATGCTTTCTCTGCAAAAAGAATATGTTGCAGCGGGAAGTAACATTCTCTATGCGCCGACCTTTACCGCAAACAGGCTCAAGCTAAAAGAATATGGCTTAGAGGACAGGCAGAGAGAGCTGATACAGGAGCTTGTTGGCATTTCGAAGGAGGCGTCGGCAGGATATGCGCTTGTCGCGGGTGACCTAACGATGACGGGCGTGCAGCTTGCGCCGATCGGAACGCTGGATTTTGAAGAATTGGTCGATATTTATAAGGAGCAGATCCGTTATCTCTGTGAGGCAGGGGTCGATCTGCTTGTTGTGGAAACGATGATGAGCCTACAGGAGACGCGGGCAGCACTCATTGCCGCAAAAGAAGTGTGCGATCTGCCTGTGCTGGCAAGTCTGACATTTGAAAAAGATGGACGGACGCTGTATGGAACGGATGCGGTGACGGCGGTCATTACGCTGCAAAGCTTAGGCGCGGCGGCAGTCGGCGCGAACTGCTCAACAGGACCGGATCAGATGCAGCAGCTCATCCGGGACATGGCGCAGGTCGCAAAAGTGCCGGTCATTGCGAAGCCGAATGCGGGTATGCCGATGCTGATGCCGGACGGCACGACGGGCTATTCCATGACAGCCGAAAACTTTGCGGAAGAAATGAAGCTCTTAATCGAAGCAGGCGCTTCCGTCGTGGGTGGCTGCTGCGGAACGACGCCGGGGCATATCGGGGAACTGGTGCGTTCATTGGAAGGCAGGATACCGCAGAGCAGGAAAGAGAATCAGACACAGGAGACAGACACGTATTACCTGACCTCTGAGAGAAAAACCGTTTCGTTTGGCTTAAACAGTCCGTTCCTTGTAATCGGGGAGCGCATCAATCCGACCGGAAAAAAGAAGCTGCAGGCACAGCTGAAAGAAGGATCGCTGTCCATGGTATCCGAATTCGCGGAAAGTCAGGAGAAGATGGGCGCGGCAGTTTTAGATGTGAATATGGGGATGCCCGGCATTGACGAAAAAGAGATGATGCTACGGGCAATCGATGAGGTCACAATGGCCTCCAATCTGCCGCTCTCCATTGATTCGTCCCATGTGGATGTGATAGAGGCGGCGCTCCGGCGTTATCCCGGCAGGGCGTTGATCAATTCTATTTCCTTAGAGGAAGCAAAGTGCGAACCGCTGCTTCAGATCGCCGCAAAATACGGGGCGATGTTCATTCTTCTCCCGCTGTCGGATGAAGGACTGCCCAAGACTTTGGAAGAGAAATTTGAGGTCATCCAAAAAGTGGCCGAAAGAGCAAAGGCATACGGACTCACGAAACAGGATATTGTGGTGGACGGACTTGTCATGACAGTCGGTGCGGACCCTAAGGCGGCGCTTCTTACCTTACAGACATTTGCAAAATGCCATGAGCTTGGCTATGCGACAACCTGTGGACTATCCAATATTTCATTCGGGCTGCCGGAACGAAGCTATGTCAACGCGTCGTTTTTGACGATGGCGATACAGAACGGGCTGACGATGGCGATCGCGAATCCGTCGCAGCGGCTTTTGATGAATACGGCGTTCGCCGCCGATCTGTTGCTGCATAAGGAAGGCGCGGATATCCGCTATATTGAATATGCTGCTTATTCGAAAGAGCAGGAGGACCAGGAAGAAAAAAAGAAACTGCTGCAGCTTACAGAGTCTCTCGGCGGGATGGTACATGAAAACGGTGCGGCAGGGAAAAACAGTGCTTTCGATAAAAGAAAAACAGCGCAGTCGGGCGAAATGACGGCGCAGGAAGCCGCGGGAGGACACACCGTGCCGGAGGTACTGCGTCCGGTCTATGACGCCGTGTTAAAAGGAATGCGCAGCCGGATCGCCGAGTTGACGGAAAGCTTATTGCAGGAAGGACAGGATGCGCAGGACATACTAAATCTTGCACTCATGCCTGCCATAGACGAGGTCGGTATCCTGTTTGATAAGGGAACGTATTTTCTGCCGCAGCTCATCAACAGCGCGGAGGCGATGAAGCTCTCCATTGCGGTGCTGGAACCCCATCTTGCCGGAAACAACAGTGGGAAGGAGCAGGCCTGCATCGTCATTGCGACTGTAAAGGGCGACATTCATGATATAGGAAAGAATCTTGTGGCGCTGATGTTAAAAAACCACGGCTTCCGCGTCATCGATCTCGGCAAAGACGTGGACTCAGAGCAGATCATCAACACGGCGAGTAAAGAGCATGCCGATGTGATCGCGCTGTCCGCGCTGATGACAACGACCATGATGCAGATGAAAGAAGTTGTGCGCATGGCGCGTGAGCAGGGACTTTCCTCAAAGATCATTATTGGCGGCGCGGTCATCACACAGGATTTTGCCGACGAGATTGGTGCGGACGGATATTCCCGCGACGCGGCGGAGGCAGTCGTGGTCGTCAAGAAGCTTTTAGGGATAAAATAGCGTGGCTGTTATGTGATAGAAAGCATAAACACGCATAACACAATATTTAGAATAAAACATATCAGAAATAGGAGAAAGGTGTAGGTAGAAAACGATGATCGGTGCAGATGCAATGGTAAAATGTCTCGAGGAGGAGCATGTCAGCATGGTATTCGGCTATCCCGGCGTGGCAATTTGCCCTTTTTATAACAGTATCCTGCAATCAGATATTCGGACGATTCTCGTCCGGACAGAGCAGAACGCGGCGCATGCCGCAAGCGGTGTGGCGCGGACGACGGGGGGCGTCGGGGTATGTGCGGTTACGAGCGGTCCGGGCGCAACAAACCTGATCACGGGGATTGCGACCGCGTTTGCGGACAGTATTCCGCTTGTCTGCATTACGGGGCAGGTCAACAGCGAGCTGCTAGGCAGCGATGTGTTTCAGGAGGCGGATATTACCGGAGCAGTGGAGTCCTTTGTAAAATACAGTTACCTCGTGCGGGATGCGGCTGATATTCCCCGCATTTTCAAGGAAGCGTTTCACATTGCGTCCACGGGGCGCAAGGGTCCTGTCCTGATCGATGTGCCGATTGACGTCCAAAATGCGCGCATGGAGAAATGGACCTATCCCGAGAGCGTTTCGCTCCGTACCTATAAGCCGACGGTAAAAGGCAATATGGTGCAGATCAAAAAGGTCGTCAAGGAGCTGGCAAAAGCCAAGCATCCCCTCATCTGTGCGGGAGGCGGCGTGCTGTTAAGCGAAGCGCAGGAAAGCCTGCGCAGCTTTGTGGAAACGTACCGGATTCCGGTCGTATCGACGATGATGGGCATCGGCGTGATGCCGAGTGCGCATCCGCTGTATTTCGGCATGGTCGGCAACAACGGACAGCCCTGCGCAAACCGCGCCATCAGTGATTCGGACTTGTTGATCATGGTGGGCGCGCGCGTGGCGGACAGGGCGGTCAACCAGCCGGATCTGATCACGAAGGATAAGATATTGGTGCATATTGATGTGGATCCTGCAGAGATCGGCAAGAATGCGGGACCAACAATCCCGCTTGTCGGTGATGCCAGACATATTTTTGAAGATTTGGCGGCGCAGGATATTACGGGAGAATATGAGGAATGGCTTGCGCTGCTTCAAAACTACCGCGAGCGGATGCAGCCGCGTCGTGAGGAATACGCAGACCATGTGGATCCCGCGCGTTTCATCCGTATGCTTTCTGAGGAGATGGAAGAGGACGCCGTCTATGTTGCGGATGTCGGACAGAATCAGATCTGGTCCTGCGCCTATCATGTCGTGAAAAAAGGACAATTTCTGACAACGGGCGGCATGGGAACCATGGGGTATTCCATTCCGGCGGCAGTTGGCGCGAAGCTCGCCAATCCGCAGAAGCAGGTGGTTGCGGTGTGTGGGGACGGTTCTTTCCAAATGTCGATGATGGAGCTTGCGACGATGCGCCAGCATGACGTGCCGGTTAAGATCATCGTGCTGAAAAATAATTACCTTGGCATGGTACGGCAATATCAGCATTTTACCTATGATGACCACTATTCGGTCGTCGATCTGACCGGAAGCCCGGATATTTCGAAAATTGCCGCCGCTTATGACATGGAGTGCGTTGTGCTTGAGAATATGGAGAATGCAAAAGAGGCAATCCGGACATTTCTTGATGCCAAAGAGCCGATTCTGATGGTGTGCGAGATTCATCCGATGGATCTTGTCTAGGATGACCGCTCGGAAAGGACGTGATATTTTATTATGAAAAAAATATATTCCGTACTGGTGGAGAACCGTTCCGGTGTACTTTGTAAAGTGGCAGGGCTGTTTTCCAGAAGATGCTTTAATATTGATTCACTTGCCGTAGGTGAGACGGACGATCCTGCGGTCTCCTGCATGACGATCGTCAGCACGGGAGATAAGCGCACCGTGGAGCAGATTGAAAAACAGCTCAACAAAAAGCTGGACGTCATAAAGGTTAAGACGTTTGACGAACCGCACAGCATCAGCAGGGAGCTTATGCTTGTGAAAGTCAAATATAATAAGAGCAACCGCAGGGATATCATGGAGACCTGTGATATCCTGAACGCACAGATCGTCGATATGTCCAAGACCATGATGACGATCCAAATCTGTGATGAACCGGACCGCATCAATCTTTTGATCCAGATGCTTCAGACGATCAGCATTGTGGAGGTGGCGCGCACGGGCACGCTTGCGCTGCCGAAATGTATGGAATCGGAGAATTGACAAATACCGTGAATGTTGTTACAATAAAAACCGTGTGCAGACATTATTTTTTACACAGCTCAGACTGGATGGGAAGGGTGTTAAATGGCAGTAGAAGGGAATCAAGTCATGAATAAAAGAGTATTTCAATTATTGGCGGATAATACATCCGGCGTTTTAAGCCGTATCTCGGGTCTGTTTTCCAGACGCGGTTATAATATTGAGAGCATTACCGCAGGAACGACCGCAGATCCCAAGATCAGCCGTATCACGATCGTGGCGACGGGAGATGAGAAGATTCTGCAGCAGATCGAAAAGCAGGTTGCAAAGCTGGTAGATGTACGCGATATTCATGAACTGAAGCCGTCGGAGAGCGTTTATCGCGAGCTGGCGCTCATTAAGGTGCAGACCAATTCTGTTCTGGATCGTCAGTATATCATGTCGAATGCGGATATTTTTCGGGCGAAGATCGTGGATGTGAGTCCTGACAGTCTGATGGTGGAGCTTACGGGCGATCAGTCTAAAATCGACGCGTTTTTGAATCTGTTAAGCGATTATCGCATTCTGGAGCTTGCAAGAACGGGAATCGCGGGACTGTGCCGCGGAACGGACGGCGTTGTGTGGATCTAAAAAAGAGTGCTTCGCAATCTTTCAGAATTGCTGACGCAATTCTTCCGGGAAAATAAAAGTTTACAACAATGAAAAAGAATTTCGCTGGTGCGAAAATCTTTAAGAGTTTCTTATGTTAAGAAAGAAACGCATGAGAAAGCGCTTCTTTTAGGATATACATTATAACGAAGTGTTTTGATAGGAGGAGAAAAGAAATGGCAAAGATTTTTTATCAGGAAGATTGTAATTTGAGCATGCTTGACGGCAAGACGATCGCAGTGATCGGTTACGGCAGTCAGGGACATGCGCATGCGCTGAACGCAAAGGAGTCCGGCTGTCATGTGATCATCGGTCTCTATGAAGGTTCTAAATCATGGAAGAGAGCTGAGGCGCAGGGCTTTGAGGTCTATACGGCGGCGGAGGCTGCAAAAAAAGCTGACATTATCATGATCCTGATCAATGATGAGCTTCAGGCAGCAATGTACAAAAAGGATATTGAGCCGAATCTGACGGCAGGAAAGATGCTGATGTTCGCACATGGCTTTAATATTCATTTCGGCCAGATCGTTCCTCCTGCGGATGTGGATGTGACGATGATCGCACCGAAGGGACCGGGCCATACGGTAAGAAGCGAGTATCAGGCAGGCAAGGGTGTTCCGTGTCTGATCGCTGTTCATCAGGATGCAACCGGAAAGGCTCAGGATATGGCGCTTGCTTATGCGCTTGCGATTGGCGGCGCACGCGCTGGCGTGTTAGAGACAACGTTCCGTACTGAGACGGAGACAGACTTATTCGGCGAGCAGGCGGTTCTCTGCGGCGGTGTCTGCGCATTGATGCAGGCAGGTTTCGAAACGCTTGTTGAGGCTGGATATGATCCGAGAAATGCTTATTTTGAGTGTATCCATGAGATGAAGCTGATCGTAGACCTGATCTATCAGTCCGGTTTTGCAGGCATGAGATACTCGATCTCCAATACGGCAGAGTACGGCGATTATGTGACGGGACCGAAGCTGATCACCGAGGAAACCAAAAAGACGATGAAGAAGATCTTAAAAGATATTCAGGACGGCAGCTTTGCCAAGGAATTCCTTCTGGATATGTCTTCTGCAGGCGGACAGGCGCACTTCAAGGCAATGAGAAAGCTTGCGGCTGAGCATCCGTCAGAGCTTGTCGGCGAGGAGATCAGAAAGCTTTATAGCTGGAACGGTGAGGATAAGTTAATTAATAACTAAAATAAGCGCCTCCGTATCAATTGCGGAGGCGTTTGTTTTCAGATGCTGAAATGTTACCCGTAAAATCATAGCTTTGGGAGGAACCGATATGGGAATGACAATGACACAGAAAATTCTTGCCGCGCATGCAGGGCTTGAATGTGTGGAAGCGGGGCAGTTGATCGAGGCAGACTTAGATCTGGTTCTCGGCAATGACATCACAAGTCCGGTAGCGATCCATGAATTTGAAAAAATGAAGGTGGAAGGCGTATTTGACAAAGATAAGATCGCGCTTGTGCCGGATCATTTTGTGCCCAATAAAGATATTAAATCCGCAGAGCATTGCAAATGCGTCCGTGAATTTGCATGCCGCAATGAGATTACCAATTACTTCGAGGTCGGTCAAATGGGCATTGAGCATGCTCTTTTGCCGGAAAAAGGACTAACGGTTGCGGGAGATGTGATCATCGGCGCGGATTCTCATACCTGTACTTACGGCGCACTCGGCGCGTTTTCCACAGGCGTCGGCAGCACGGACATGGCGGCGGGCATGGCAACGGGAAAAGCATGGTTTAAGGTGCCGGCGGCGATCAAATTTGTCTTAACAGGCAAGCCGGCAAAGTGGATCAGCGGTAAGGACATCATTCTGCATATTATCGGGATGATCGGTGTGGACGGCGCGCTCTATAAATCCATGGAATTTGTTGGAGACGGTATCGCGCATTTAACGATGGATGATCGCTTTACCATTGCCAATATGGCAATCGAGGCGGGCGGAAAGAACGGGATATTCCCTGTTGATGAGCGTGCGGCGGCATATATGAAGGAACATTCGACAAGAAGCTATACCGTTTATGAGGCGGATAAGGACGCGGTCTATGATGAGACCTATACGATTGACTTGTCAGCATTAAAGCCGACGGTTGCATTCCCGCATCTGCCGGAAAATACAAAGACCGTGGATGAGATCAAAGAAGATATTCCGATCAATCAGGTCGTGATCGGTTCCTGTACGAACGGTCGGCTTGACGATCTGCGCATTGCGGCCAATATCCTGAAGGGACGTCATATTGCCGATGGAATGCGCTGTATTGTGATCCCGGCAACGCAGAAGATTTATCTTGATGCAATGGAGGAAGGTCTGTTAAAGATCTTTATTGAGGCGGGCGCTGTTGTCAGCACGCCGACGTGTGGACCGTGCCTTGGCGGATATATGGGAATCCTTGCGGAGGGAGAGCGCTGTGTGTCCACGACAAACCGTAACTTTGTCGGAAGAATGGGACATGTGAATTCGGAGATTTATCTTGCTTCCCCCGCTGTTGCGGCAGCAAGCGCAGTCACGGGTAAGATCAGTTGTCCCTGCGAATTAGATGCATAAAGCGTGAAGTGTGAAAAATCGCGCCGTTTATGGCGGCACGATTTAAGATCGAAAGGAGCAGAGTATGAAATCAGCAAAAGGAACCGTTCACAAATACGGCGATAATGTGGATACCGACGTGATCATTCCGGCAAGGTACTTAAATACTTCCAAGGCGGAAGAGCTTGCGGCGCACTGTATGGAAGATATTGACGCGGACTTTGTAAAAAAAGTAAAAACAGGAGACATTCTTGTCGCAACGAAGAATTTCGGTTGCGGATCGTCGCGCGAGCATGCGCCGATCGCCATCAAGGCGGCAGGAATCAGTTGTGTGATCGCCGAGACCTTTGCGCGTATCTTTTATCGCAATTCGATCAATATCGGTCTTCCCATCGTGGAATGTCCGGAAGCGGCGGCGGAGATTGCCGATGGGGATGAAGTTGAGGTTGATTTTGATTCCGGTATCATTACGGATGTGACGACAGGAAAACAATACCGGGGACAGGCTTTTCCCGAATTTATGCAAAAGATCATTGATGCAGAGGGACTTGTCAATTATATTAACGCGAAATGAGACGCAGGGATGTGTTGTTTGGCGCGGGAGTCGTATTGTTCGTGATCGGATGCTTCCTGCTGCGCGGATTTTTGTTTCACGGCGACGCCGCTTACGTGGAATTTTCACAGGATGGAAGAATCATCCGACGAGTACGGCTGGCTGATATGGAAGGGCAGGAAATTCGGATTGACGCGGCGGATGGTGGGTATAATCTTATCCATGTTGAGAACGGCAGTGTTTTTGTGCGGGAGGCGGACTGTGAAAACGGGGACTGTATCCGTCAGGGGACGATTTGCCATACGGGAGAGAGTCTCATTTGTCTACCCCATAAGCTGGCAGTCACCATTATTGGCAATACGGATGGTACGGGCGGAGACGGCTTGGAAGAAAAACAATATGACACGATTGTCAGATGAAGATTCCAGTTGTCTGCACAAATAAAAAATGACATGTGTGTACAGTTTTAATCGTGTGAATATGCGATGCACGCGAGAAGTCTGCAAAATAAGAATTGATTTGTGATATGTGTGTCATAAATTTCAAGAAAAAGCCCCACTTTTTTACCGGTCGAAATACCGAAAAAGTGAGCAATGCTGTCAGGACATGAGGAAATTGTAACGGTGATGTCAGAGAATAGAGACAGATGGGTGTGAGGAATGGTGAAATTACAACAGGCATGTCAGGTAAAGGAAAGAACAGGAGCATGTGATATTGAAAAAGGATGATGTTCAAAAGCAGACAGCACTGTCATCGTCGGGGACAAGGGAGATTGCGTTTCTTGGTCTTTTTGTTGCAGTATCCATGATCCTGTCCTATGTGGAGAGCCTCATTCCGGTTTATTTTGGCGCACCCGGCATCAAGCCCGGACTGGCAAATCTCTTTGTTCTTTTGCTGCTCATGGAGAGACGCACGAAAGAAGCGGTGATCGTCAATCTGCTTCGAATCGTGCTTAACGGATTTTTGTTCGGCAATCTGTTCTCCATTATATATAGTCTTGCGGGAGCGGCGCTCAGTATGGCGGTGATGTACGGAATGCTTTGGTTCGGACGGTTTCATCCGTTCACAACGAGCGTTGCGGGCGGTATTGCGCATAATCTTGCGCAGCTTCTGGTCGCGCTGTTTGTTTTGAATACGAACGCCATGCTGTATTATCTCCCGGTGCTTATGTTGTTCGGCGGTGCAGCGGGTGTCTTAAACGGTGTGCTTGCGGGATTGCTGAAGCCGTATCTACACAGGTTATGGATATAACTTAGGGAAACGCTGATTAAAGTGTTTCCTCAGATCAGAGAATCATGAAAGCTGTGAGGGCGAGCACATGTATGCATATATAAAAGGCAGATTGATGGAAACGGACGAGGATAACGTTGTCGTTGAGACCGGCGGTATCGGTTATAATATTAAGATGGCGGCGGAAGATATTTCCAGCCTTCCTTCAATCGGAAATGAGGTTAAGCTGTATACCTATACGAGCGTGCGGGAAGATGCGATCTGGCTGTATGGTTTTCCGACGAGGGAGGAGCTTACGATGTTCAAGCTGCTCATTACCGTGAGCGGAATCGGTCCGAAGGGGGCGCAGGCGGTACTCTCGGCGATCCGGGTGGAGGATCTGCGCTATGCGATCTATACGGGGGATGTCAAGAAAATCGCTAAGGCACCCGGCATCGGTGCAAAGACGGCGCAGAGGATGGTATTAGATTTAAAAGACAAAATATCTTTTGACGACGTGCTCGGTACGGAGAGCAAGAAGCTGCCGGAGGAAGCGGATGCATACGGAGAAAACCGGAAAGAGGCGATCGAGGCGCTGACGGCGCTTGGCTATGCACCGTCGGATGCCGCGAAGGTGATCCATGCGGTTCCGGATGCGGACAAGCTGGATGTGGAGCAGCTCTTAAAGGCGGCGCTCAAGCAGCTTGCATTTCTATAAAGTACATTCCTATTTGTAAAAAAGGAGCTTTGTATGGCAAAGCGAGTGATTGAAACGGAGCTTTTGGAAGAAGACAAAAAGCTGGAGGGAAGTCTCCGTCCACAGACATTGGATGATTATATCGGGCAGGAGAAAGCGAAAAATACGCTGCGTGTTTATATTGAGGCGGCAAAGGAGCGCCATGATTCGCTGGATCATGTGCTTTTTTACGGACCGCCGGGACTCGGAAAGACGACGCTTGCCGGTATTATTGCAAACGAGATGGGCGTTCACTTAAAAGTCACGAGTGGACCTGCGATCGAAAAGCCGGGAGAGATGGCTGCGATCTTAAACAATCTTCAGGAAGGAGATTTGCTTTTTATTGATGAAATACACCGTCTGAACCGTCAGGTCGAGGAAGTGCTGTATCCTGCGATGGAGGATTATGCGATTGACATCATGATCGGAAAGGGCGCGACCGCGCGTTCTATCCGCTTGGAGCTTCCGCGGTTTACGCTGGTCGGCGCGACGACAAGGGCAGGACTGTTGACTGCGCCGTTGCGGGACCGCTTCGGCGTGATCCACCGGCTTGAGTTTTATACAACGGAAGAGCTAAAGCTCATTATCCTGCACTCGGCGAAGATTTTAAATGTGGAAATTGATGAAGAGGGGGCGCTGGAGCTTGCGCGCAGAAGCCGCGGCACGCCGCGACTGGCCAACCGTATTTTAAAACGTGTTCGTGATTTTGCGCAGGTCCGCTATGACGGCGTGATCACGAAGGAGGTTGCCGAGACCGCATTAAATCTGCTTGAGGTGGATAAAATGGGACTTGATCATGTGGATCGCAATATCCTTCACACCATGATCGATAAATTTGCAGGGGGTCCGGTCGGACTGGATACGTTAGCGGCTGCGATCGGCGAGGATGCAGGTACGATCGAGGATGTTTATGAACCGTATCTGATTCAAAACGGTTTTATCAACCGGACGCCGCGCGGACGCGTGGTGACGGATTTTGCGTATCATCATTTAGGGCTTGAAAATCCGTTGTGATTTGATATAATAGATGTAGTATCCTGTTTGTAAAATGTCCGCAATATTTTGTGGCGCTCGGATGCGGCAGGATGAAAGGGGAACACAGAAGGTCGGACATAGGATGTTCGAAAGGGAACAATAGAATCGGACACAGGGAGTTCGAGAGGAGAACAATTCTGATCGGACACAGGGAGTCCGAAAGGGGAACGAAGGAAATTGGACAACCGGTGTCCAAGAGGGGTTCGGTACGATGGCGAATAAAAATGATACGGAAGTGGTGATCGGCGGCAAGCTTTATACGTTGAGCGGGTATGAGAGCGAAGAATATTTGCAGAAGATAGCCTCCTATATCAATAATAAGATCTCGGATTATGCGAAAATTGATTCGTTCAGACGACAGCCGTTGGATACACAAAATGTATTACTGCATTTGAACATTGCGGACGATTATTTTAAGGCTAAAAAGCAGATTTCCATTATGGAGGAAGATCTGCAGGCAAAAGAAAAGGAACTTTATGACTTAAAGCATGAGCTGATCGCTACGCAGATCAAACTGGATAATTCTGAGAAAAGCTTAAAAGGCGTCCAAAGTGAACTACAGGAAAACGCCAAGCAGATCGTACGTTTGGAAACGAAGTTAAAGGATTCTAAAAAATAAAAGGAGGGGGCTGTCATAGGACAGCCCTTTTTTGACTTATGACAGGCACAGTCGGTTCAGCGCGATCCATCGCTGCAAACAAAAATTCGGAGGAAAACAGAATAAAACGGACGGAGCTGCTTGCGCCTGCCGGAAATTATGAGTGCTTTCTTGCAGCTGTTCATGCGGGCGCGGACGCGGTTTATCTTGCCGGAAAACAGTTCGGCGCGCGTGCGGCGGCTGATAATTTCAGTGAGGACGAGTTGGTGTCGGCTATCCGCTATGCGCATTTGTTTGGACGAAAGGTTTATATGACGGTCAACACCCTGCTAAAAGATGAGGAGCTTGACGGACTTTGTGCGTATCTTTCCCCCTATGTCGAAGTCGGTCTGGATGCAGTCATTGTGCAGGATTTCGGTGTGTTATCCGTGATAAAAAAAGAATTTCCTGATCTTGCCATTCATTGCAGTACGCAGATGACGATCACGGACGAGTGGGGCGTCAGACTGGCGAAGGAACTTGGCGCGGTGCGTGTCGTTCCTGCAAGAGAACTGTCAATTGACGAAATATGGCGGATGAAACAAAGATGTCCCGATATGGAACTGGAATGCTTTGTCCACGGCGCAATGTGCTATAGTTATTCGGGACAATGTCTGATGAGCAGCATGATCGGCGGCAGAAGCGGAAACCGGGGCGCGTGCGCGCAGCCGTGCCGTCTGCCGTATGAGGTGGAACGGTCGGGAAACGTGTATGCACTAAGCTTGAAGGATTTATGTGCTGTACAGCTGATACCGGAATTGCTGGAAGCCGGAATTGATTCTTTTAAGATTGAAGGACGGATGAAAAACGCGGAATATTGTGCGGGTGTGACTGCGGTATACCGTGCCGTGATGGATCGTTTTTTTGCAGACGGAAAGGCGGCGCAGGGCGTGACACAGGACGAACTCTCTCTGCTTCGAGGGTTGTATGTCCGAAGTGAGATCGGTGACGGATATTATCATTGCCAGTCCGGCGGCCATATGCTGACGCAGGGAAAACCGGGTTACCGCGGCTGTGAGGAATCCGTGCTTGCCATGCTTAAGGAACGTTGTTTGGAACAAAGGCCCTCCATTCCCGTGACGATGTCGCTTTCCATGACGGTCGGGGAAAAGGCGCGCCTGATGGTTTGCTGCGATGAGACGGAAGTGACTTGTGAGGGAGAAATCGTACAGGCGGCGGCAAACAAACCGCTGACCGAAGAAGAATTGAGAAAACGGCTTCAAAAAACAGGGGGAACACCATTTTCGGTAGAGAAGCTTACCATTTCCATGACGGAGGCTGTGTTTATGCCGGTCGGGCAATTAAACGAGCTGCGCAGGGAAGCGCTTAGCCGAATGGAGGAGGCACTGCTGATTCGGTATGAAAGAGAAAGAGAAGCCGGGCGGCGGCAGGAAAGCGCGAGAGAGCCTCTTTGTGATAAAACAGACCGGACAGCGAGCGGGCAAAACGAGGCAACAGCGCGCGGTTATCTTGCCGTTGCTGACAGCGCGGAGCAGCTTGCCGTATGTGCCGCGCATCCGTTACTGCAGGGAATCTGTGTTCCTGTAGACGTCTATGAAGCGTACCGGCGTGAAAACGGGACAGCGCATTTGTCGGGGCAGAGGAAACAGACGGAGGATGCCCGGTCAAAAGCGTATTATCTCTATCTGCCCCGGATATTGCGAAATAAAGATACAGAGCGGCTTACAAGGAAGATCAGGGCGCTTGCCGAAAGCGGCGCGCCGATCGACGGAATTTACGTGCATACGGCGGGAGAGTATCGTTATGCGGCGGACCTTGCCGAAGCACTGGGCAAAAAGCCGAAGGAATTTTTGTTCGGTTCCCCGTTTTTATATTGTATGAATACGGAGTCCGTGCGGTTTTGGCAGACAAGGCTGCGTGCGCTGTCCGTGCCTTATGAATTATGTGAGAAGGAAGTCTATGCTCTTTTGAAGAGAGCGGGACAGGCGGGCGTTTCCGGCTTGGAAATGCCGGTTTACGGGCATATACCGACAATGGTGACGGCAAACTGCATCGTTCGGTCATTTGACCGGGCGCACTGTCCGCAGCCGGAGAAACGGACATGGTTAAAAGATCGGACAGGACAGCGGATGTATGTGAAAACGGAATGCGGCGTCTGCCTGAATACGATCTACAACAGTGTGCCGCTTTCCATGCATAAGCACATGCCGAAGCTGCAAAAGCTATATGAGGATCAATTGCTTGGCGCTTTCACACTGAACTTTACGATGGAGAGCGCGGCGCGTACAAAAGAAATACTTGACTTTTATCTGCATCCGACCGCAGATGCATGGACGCCCGGATCATACACGAACGGGCATTTTCAGCGAGGTGTCGTTTAATGGTAAATTTGTATTACGATGGTTCACGATATTTGATGGCAATCCTGTTTGCGCTCTATACGCTGGAGAGCTTTCTTTCTTTGACCAGAGATGGAAAACGCGGATATACGAGACAGTATCTTTATATATTTCTGATTCATCTGACCGGCTTTTTTGTGTTATGCCTGAAAAAAGAGGACTATTTTTATCTGGCCTTTTTTGCGATTCAGCAGGTGGTATTCCTTTTAATAAGAAATCTATATAAAATAATCTATCCGCAGTTTCATCGGGCGCTCTTAAATCATATGTTCATGTTTTTGTGTACGGGAATGATCGTAATCACGCGGATTTCCGTCACAAAAGCGGTCAGGCAGTTTGCGATCGCGATCGTGTCTTTGGCGCTCACGCTGATCGTGCCGATTTTGATCAAAAAAGTACGGCTGTTGAAAAAACTGACTTGGGGCTATGCGCTGTGCGGTCTGATCGCATTGGGGGTTGTGCTCCTGCTCGGTGCGGCAACAAACGGTTCTAAAATTTCTTTTTCCCTGTTTGGTTTCACGTTTCAGCCGTCCGAATTTGTCAAGCTGCTATTTCTGTTTTTTCTGGCGGCGGTTTTGTGTGAAAAGCCGGATTGGAAAAGAATTTTGCTCTCGGCGCTTGTCAGTCTGCTTTATGTGATGATTCTTGCTGCCTCAACGGACTTGGGAAGTGCAGCGATCTTTTTTGTCATGTATGTGTTTGTGCTGTATGCTGCAACCGGAAAGTTCCGCTATATTTTCCTGTCGGCCGTTGCAGGGCTTTTAGGGTGTATGGCGGCGTATAAGCTATTTTATCATGTAAAAGTGCGGGTTGCGGTTTGGCTTGATCCGTGGAAGGATGTGACGGGCAAGGGTTACCAGCTTGCGCAGTCGCTCTTTGCGATCGGCACGGGAGGCTGGTTCGGATTCGGGTTGTGTCAGGGGGCGCCGGAAAGCATTCCGTATGTGGAGGCGGACTTTATATTTTCCGCCATTGCGGAGGAGCTGGGCGTGTTGTACGGTATCTGTCTCATCCTGCTGTGTCTGGCATGCTTTTTTACCTTCATTCAGATTTCTCATGGCATGAAAGAACCGTTTTACAGGCTGCTTTCGTATGGCATCGGTGTGATTTATATTTTTCAGGTGTTTTTGACGATCGGCGGCGGGATCAAGCTGATCCCCTTGACGGGCGTCACGCTGCCGCTGGTCAGCTATGGCGGCAGTTCGGTCATGGTCACGATCCTCATGTTTGCCGTTGTGCAGGGTGTGGTCGTGTGGAGTGCAGATCGGGAGGAAGAAGAACTGACGGACATTGATCTGCAGGAAGAAGTACAATGGCAGGGAGATGTACAATTAGAGGAAGAAGTACAATGGCAGGAAGGCGTACAATTAGAGGACGAAATACAGCCGCAGGCAGAGGTGCGATTGGATGACGAAGCACAGCCGCAGGCAGAGGCGCGATTGACGGAAGAAATACAGCCACAGTCCGCGTCCGATGATTCCGATGAGGTCGTGGAAAACATACGCTGCGGGGCGGCTGCGGAGGCGGTTTCTCTGCGACGGCGGACGTTTTTGCCCGCAGGTTTGTTCTCCGTGCTTTTTCTGGCGATGGTGGGATATATATTGTTTTTTATGACCGTACAGCGGGAAACGGTTGTGAATCACCCGTATAATATTACACGGCAACAGGCGTTGTCGGCATTAAATGTCCGTGGAACGATCAAAACGGAAAACGGCGAGGTGCTTGCGTATACGAGGCCGGAGGAGGATGGGACGGAGACACGCCGGTATCCTTACGAAGCCATGTTTGCGCATGTGGTCGGGTATGCGGCGAACGGCGGTATGGGAATCGAGTCTTCCATGAACTATAATCTTGTCAGCTCCCACCAGTCGATCAGCGGACAGATTGCCAATGATCTGAACAATGTAAAAAACAGGGGAGATACGGTGATCACGACCTTAGATGTCAGCTTACAGGAGATGGCGTACCGTCTTTTAGGAGCGGAAAACGGCGCAATCGTGGTGATGGAGCCTTCGACGGGCAGGATTCTCGCCATGGTGTCAAAGCCTGATTTTAACCCGAATGAGATTGAGGAAATCTGGAGCGATCTGCTTGAGGATGAGGAGAGTTCCGTTTTGGTAAACCGCGCGACGCAGGGAATGTATCCGCCCGGTTCTACCTTTAAGATCTTTACCGCATTGGAATATATCAGGGAGAATCCGACGGGAATACAGGATTATTCCTATCGGTGCGGTGGAAATTACCGCACAGAGGACGGAGACGCCATTCACTGTTACGGACATCATGCGCATGGGACGCTTTCTTTTGAGCAGTCGTTTGCCAGGTCCTGCAATTCTTCGTTTGCAAATATCGGTATGACTTTGGACCGTCAAAAATTCGGCGAGACGCTGGACGCGCTCTATTTTAACGAAGCACTTCCGGGTGCGCTTAGGACGAATACAAGCCGTGTGTCGATGGGGCGGGATACGGAGGATGACGCGATGCTGCAATCCGCGATCGGACAGGGAGAAACGCTCATGACGCCGCTGCATTTGTGTATGGTGACCTGTGCGGTCGCAAACGGCGGGGAACTAATGTCTCCCTATGTGGTGTCCCGCGTGGAGAATTATGAGGGTGACCTTGTGCGCAAATATGAGCCGCAAAGCTACGGCATGATCCTTAGCAATGCGGAGGCAGAGCAGTTGACGGAACTGATGGTGGCGGTATGTGATTACGGGACCGGTTATCGGTTGGAAGATGAGGCGTTTGTCGTGGCAGGAAAGACCGGATCCGCGGAATTTGACGAGTCATCCAATGGTGCGCATGCATGGTTTACCGGATTTGCGCCGGCAGATGATCCGAAGATCGCTGTCACCATTATTATTGAGGAGGCGGGAGCGGGCGGAGATTATGCCGTTCCGATTGCCCAAATGCTGTTTCGGGAGTATTTGAATCGTTAAACAGAGCAATACTATTTGCATATTGTGTCCGATTCATGTATACTTGTTTCAGGAAAAGCGTATGATGCATCCGCGTCATGACGCATCGGGCATACACACGTCGAACGGAGGAATTGCAATGATTGAAGCAACGAGCTGCGGCGGTGTGGTTATTTTTCGCGGTAAGATCCTGCTCCTCTATAAGAATTTTCGCAATAAATATGAGGGCTGGGTATTGCCGAAGGGAACCGTGGAAAAGGGCGAAGATCATATGGAGACGGCGCTCCGTGAGGTGTTGGAGGAATCGGGAGCAAAAGCGTCCATCATGAAATATGTCGGTCAGAGTGAATACACCTTTACCGTTCCCGAAGGGATCGTATCAAAATGCGTGCATTGGTATCTGATGATGGCGCAGAGCTATTACAGCAAGCCCCAACGCGAAGAATATTTTGTCGATTCGGGATTCTATAAGTATCACGAAGCATACCATTTGCTGAAATTTTCCAATGAGAAGCAGATTTTGGAAAAGGCGTACCAGGAATATTTGGAAATGAAAAAAACAAGCAAGTGGACATTACCACACAACTGTTAAAAAAGAACTGCCGCAGGCGCGAACGAAAAGCGAAGCGGCAGTTCTTTTTTATAAAATAGCAGTGATCTCCAGTTTGGGGAAGCTGCGCATATCGATAATCCCATTCTCCGTTTCGATGATCGGACGCGAGAGGTTGTCGGGATTCACCATGCGGACAGTTGCCGGAGAATACTGTTCATCATTGAGTGTTACAACATGTCCGACCTGATGCGCTGCAATGTGCATGAGGATTCGCTTGACGACGGTAAGATCGTACTGATAAAGCCCGCCGCGCTCAAAATTCGTGATGACCTGAAAAGGATTGAGCGAATTGCGGTAGCTTCGCGCGCTTGTCATCGCATCGTAGCCGTCGACGATCGCCATATATTTGGCATAGCGGTCAATGGCGTCCCCCATGAGCTTATTCGGATAGCCTGTCCCGTTATCGCGCTCATGATGCATTAAGGCGGCGTTGATAATATGCTGGTCGATCGGTTGATTTTTTAACAGATCGTAGCCGATGGTCGTGTGGGTCTTCATCCAGTTAAATTCAAAATCGGTGAGTTTTCCGACCTTCCAGATGAGTTTATTCGGCAGCTTCAGCTTGCCGATGTCATAAAGAAAACCGCAGAGGATCATCAGATTCGATTCGCTCTCGTCAAAATCCAGCCATGAAGCAAAGACGCCCGCGATCAGCGCGGCGTTTAAGCAGTGCGCGTAAGTAACGTTGTCCTCGCTCGGCAGCATGCTATAGAGCATATCGAGCAGCAGATCGCCGTCACCGACATTGTCGTAGAGGGTGTGGTAGATGGTTAGCAGAAGATCTGTGTTAATGTAGATACGATCTTCCATAACATCATTGATCATCTGCTTATAGGTATTCAATTGTGTCTGGTATTGTTCCGCAAAACTTTTGAATGCACGGCTGCACGCGATCTTCTCATAGTGTGTCGTTGTGTAATCCTCAGGTTCCATCACGGTAACGACCATGATCTGATAACGTTTGAGTTTATCGATCATGTTCTGATCGAGCTTCGTACGCGCAGGACAGATCACGCCGCTTCTCATGGAAACAGCATCCTCCGCAAGCTCCATTCCCGGTTGTAGAGCAATAGTTGCAACGCTGATCATATGTAAATCCCCCCTATTTCTACTTATACTATAAATTATTCTGCGGGATTGTGCAATGAAAACTGTTAAAACTTCTCAAGATGTGTTATGATGATTACATCATGTATTTTTTTGAGGAATATGCCTATGTGGTTTCATCATCCGCTCATGGTATCAGAGAGCCTGAAAAAAAAAGAAAAGAAAATATGCCGTAAGCTGCGGTTCGGTATCGGGATGACGAATGTCTATGTGATCGTTTTAGGCAGCGGCACAAATCTGTTTGACATTTATCACTGTGCGTTTTTTAAGTTCCGTTTTCTGCGCAGGAGAAATCTGTGCATTGTCGGTCTTGCGGACAGTCATGAGGCGGCGGTTGCGATGCTTGCGGAATTTATGGCAGATATTTATCAAAAAACCGGTAATACTGATTTTAAGTCCTGTTTTATGCAGCCGGACAAGCCGCGCTAAGGAGGACGAGATGCTGATCATACTGTTTATTCTGTTAATATTACTGAATATGCTTGGGATTCTGAGGTTGTTATGATACATATCCTGTTACTTTTGTTAAAAATCATAGGGATTACGCTGTTGTCGCTGCTCGGACTGATTTTGCTGATCATTTTGGTCGTGCTGTTCGTTCCCATCCGCTATTCTCTGAATGTGGAAGCGGATCAGAGCGTGGAAGCGCGCGCATGCGTATCGTGGCTGCTGCATCTGCTTCATGCGAAGGCGGTCTATGACGGGACGTTCGGCATCGTCATACGGGTATTCGGCATTCCGGTCAAGCGCATTCCGGAACCGGAGGAGAAAAAGCCGAAAAAGAGCAAAGACAAGCAAAAAGAGAAAAAGCGGGAGCGTGGAAAAAAGGCGGAGCAGACGCGGGATAGGGTCGATACCGAAGCAGAAGCCGGAACAGAAGGCGGTGTGGAAACAGCGGCAGGGGAAACGGCAGACGCGAATCGAACGGAAAGCGAAACGAAAACAGCATCGGGTGAAGTCGCATGCCCCGGACCGGATGGTACAGCGGTTTTGTCGGAAACGGTTGAATCAGAAGAAGATAAGCGGACGGAAACGGACAACACTTCGGATACGAACGAGAACGACGCGGAAGCAGAGGGCGAAAAAAAAGAAAAATTGTCCTTATTTCAGAAGCTTGTACAGTTTATTCAGGCGGTGCGCGCTTTCTTTTCCAAGATTTTGTACACAATTCAGAATATCTGTGGTAAGATAGAAAAAGTGAAAGAGCTGATCGGCTATTATTCCGAAGTGCTGAAAAGTGAGCAAGGTCAGCGTACTTTCGCGTTAGCGAAGCGGGAGCTTGGCAGATTATTGAAGCATATCGCGCCGACTAAGCTGAGAGGAAGCCTTACGATCGGCATGGGCGATCCGGCGGTCACGGGACAGATCATTGCGATCGTGAGTATGTTCTATCCCATCTATGGAAATAATGTGAGCATCACGGCGGATTTCGATGAAAAATGTATGCGCGGCAGCCTGTACCTGAAAGGGCGTATCCGCATCGTCACATTGATCCGCATTGCATGGCGTGTTTATTTTAATAAGGATGTAAAAACATTTCTGCATATGCTAAAAAGGGAGGAAAATGAAGCATGACGGAGAATAATTTTGCACAGGTGATGGAGTCCCTCTTTAAGGGGATGGATGCGTTTTTATCTGCGAAAACCGTGATCGGTGAGGCGACGAAGATCGGCGATATTATCATTCTGCCGCTCGTGGATGTTTCGTTTGGCGTTGGCGCGGGCGCTTCCGCAGGCGAGAAGAAAAACGGCGGTGGCGGCGGGATGACGGGAAAAATGTCTCCGAGTGCGGTGCTTGTCATTAAACCGGACGGTTCGACCAAGTTAGTCAATGTTAAGAATCAGGATACGATGACGAAAATCCTTGACATGATCCCTGATCTGGTTGATAAGATTACAAAAAAGAAGCAGGGAGCGGATGAGCTCAGCGATGACGACGCGATCGACGCGGCGTTCCCTGAGAAATAAAAAAGATTGGCGCAAATGCGCCAATCTTTCAAAGAATTTGCATTTGCAAATTCTTCCGGGGCAAGAAGTTCCTATAGGGAACTGCCATGCACAAAAACAGGGAAATATGCATAATATCATAGTATGAAGAAGCTAATCGGCTTTGTCTTGATCTGGATTTCCGTCGGGATGATATTTATGATGTTTCTGCCGAACCTGTTTTGGGGAATATTATTCAGTGCCTTGTTGTTTTTTGTTGGGTATCGGTTATTTTCGTGTGATTGCTGATGGATAGAAATTGGGACAAACAAAAAGAACAAAATTTCATAGATACGGAGCGGATGAAGCTGGATTTGGAGCGTCGGATGTTAAAAGAGCAGAGCGCGCTGTTTGATCAAAAGCTTGAAATCCTAAAAGAGGCTTATATTCAGCTTGATAAGGACAAGCGTAAGGTTGAGTGGGAGAAGCTGAAATTAAAGGCGGAGCAGGAGCATCAGGAGCGGTCATACGGCAGGTATGACGACGAGGGCATGCAGCAGGAGACGGATGCTTCCGTGTTCTTTAAGGGTGTGACAAATCAGCTTGCCTTAAAAAAGCGTTATCGCGACCTGATCAAGATTTTTCATACGGACAACCTCTATGGAGATAAGGAAACGCTTCAGGCGATCAACAGGGAGTATGATCGTCTGCAAAAGCGCTATGACGCACCGTGGCGGCAAAACTCAGGTTAAAAAAGGAGTTACTATATTTTTTCCAAGAAAATGAAATTTTCCTATTGAAATATAGAATGGTTTCTGTTATGATACCATTGTTGTGATTTTTTAGAAATACATCGTGTGGGAGGTGTTAAGATGGCTAAATGTGACGTTTGTGGTAAAGGTGTTCATTTCGGAAATGCAGTCAGCCATTCTCATAGAAGATCGAACCATATCTGGAATTCTAATGTGAAGAGCGTAAGATGCAAAGTAAACGGCGCATCAAAGAAACTGCATGTTTGCACGAGATGTCTGAAATCCGGTGCAGTAGAAAGAGCATAATAGCAGGCAGGAAAGAGTTTCGCTTTGCGAGACTCTTTTTTTTCGTAAAATAATTTTACTTTTCCTTATTCATGTGTATAATATACATAGATACAGGTTGAACAGGAATGGAGGGTTACTATGAAGGGTACGATGAACACACATCTTGGCAACATTGTGATCGACGCGGAAGTCATTGCCCAATATGCGGGCAGCGTTGCTGTTGAGTGCTTCGGTATCGTCGGCATGGCGTCCGTCAATGTGAAGGACGGGCTTGTGAAGCTGCTTCGCAGAGAGACGATCACACACGGTATTCAGGTTACGGTCAACCATAATAAGCTTTATCTTGATTTTCATGTAGTCGTTGCGTACGGCGTCAGCATTCTTGCTGTATCCGACAATCTGATCGATAATGTAAAATACAAACTGGAACAATTTACCGGACTGGAGGTTGAGGAGATCAACATCTTTGTCGAGGGTGTCCGTGTGATTGATTAAGGAGGATAGAGTCGTGGCTTCAAATTCTGTGGATGCTAAGATGTTGACAAAGATGTTCTTAGCCGGAGCTAAAAATCTGGAAAGTAAAAAAGAATGGATCAATGAGCTGAACGTATTCCCTGTACCGGACGGAGATACCGGAACCAACATGACGCTGACGATCATGTCTGCGGCAAAGGAGGTAACTGCGCTCGGAGACAGTGCAGATATGAAGGCGATCTGCAAGGCAATTTCCTCGGGTTCCCTGCGCGGTGCGAGAGGAAACTCCGGTGTGATTTTATCCCAGCTGCTCCGCGGCTTTACAAAGGTTGCGGCTGATTTTGACGAGCTTACCATTCCTGTGCTTGTAGAGGCGATGGATAAGGCTGTGGAAACGGCATATAAGGCTGTTATGAAGCCGAAGGAGGGAACGATCCTCACAGTTGCAAAGGGGATCGCCGTAAGAGCGGGAGAACTCTGTGACGAGGGTGTGACCGATCTTGGCACGTTTATCGAGGAGTGCATTACATACGGTAATGATGTCCTCGAGCGTACACCTGAAATGCTTCCGGTATTAAAGCAGGCCGGCGTGGTTGACTCTGGCGGTCAAGGATTAATGCAGGTCATGGTGGGAATTTATGACGCTTATTGCGGAAAAGAATTGGATCTGACGATTCATGATGCGCCGATACGAAGTGCTTCTGCAGGAGTTGGGACACTTTCTCCGAATCTTCAGGTGCAGGCGGATATGGAAATCAAATATGGCTACTGCACGGAATTTATTATTCTTTTAAGCAAGACTTTCAATATCAAGCATGAGATTGACTTTAAGGAATTCTTAGAGTCCATCGGTGATTCCATTGTACTTGTGGCGGATGATGAAGTCGTCAAAGTGCATGTGCACACCAACGATCCGGGTCTTGCCATTCAGCGCGCATTGAAGTATGGTCAGCTTTCCAATATGAAGATCGACAATATGCGCATGGAGCATCAGGAAAAGCTCTTTAAGATGAGTGAAAAGGGACAAATGCAGGAAATACCGCAGGAGCAGCCTGAGGAGCAGGCCGCAGCAGAGCCGCCGAAGGAGGTCGGATTTATCGCTGTTGCCGCGGGTGACGGCATGGCGGAAATCTTTCAGGGACTTGGCGTTGATTTCGTAATCTCGGGCGGACAGACGATGAATCCCAGCACGGAAGATATGCTGGATGCGATCGCAAAAGTGAACGCGGAGAACATTTTTATCCTTCCGAATAATAAGAATATCATTATGGCGGCGAATCAGGCAGCGGACTTAACAGAGGACAAAAAGATTTTTGTTGTTCCGACAAAGACGATCCCGCAGGGAATCACCTCTGTCATCAATTATACCGCGGATGTATCGCCTGAGGAAAACTTAGAGGTCATGAAACAGGAGATCGAGACGGTCAAGACCGGAGAAGTGACCTATGCGATCCGTGATACCTCTTTAGACGGAAAAGAGATCCATAAAGATGACTTTATGGGAATTGGCGATAACGGTCTGCTAGCCGTGTCCAAGGATCTGTTCCAAACGGCATGTGAGATGATCGACGCCATGATGGATGACGATGTGGAGCTGATCAGCATTTATTACGGCGCGGATGTTCCGGAAGAAGATGCAGAAGCGCTCTGCACAGCGGTCGAGGAACACTATTCTTCCTGCGATGTGGAGCTTCAGTACGGTGGTCAGCCTGTGTATTACTATATCATTTCCGCGGAATAAAAAAGATTTGTGTGGAGTGCAAATCTTTCGAAGAATTCCCGATGGGAATTCTTCCATGATTAAAGAAATCTCCTGATGTATCAGGATACGGAATGGGGCTGTCCCGAACAGCCCCATTTTTGAAATAAGCAAGGGGAACGGACATATGATAAGTTTGACGAGCCCTGTGACCGAGATTAAGGGGATTGGGCAAAAATATGCGCAATTGCTTGAAAAACTGAACATAGAAACTGTTTATGATATGCTTACCTATTATCCGATGCGCTATGAGGCATATCCGCAGATACTATCCATTCAGGATGCGGCCGCCGATGAAAAACAGGCGGTCAGCGGAATCGTAACAGGTTCCGTTAGTATGCGCAGGGTGCGAAGTCTTTCGATTCTTATGTTCTCGATAAGCGATGAGACAGGCGTGATGCCGATGACGATCTTTAACATGCCCTATCTGCGCAATTCTGTTTCCGCCGGAAAACGCTTTGTATGCTACGGCAGGGTCGTCAGCAAAGGAAATAAAAAAACGATGGAGCAGCCGACGCTGTTCAAACCGGAGGATTATCTTTCTCTTGCAGGAACGCTTCAGCCGCGTTATCATACTGTAAAGGGAATCACGACCAAAACGATTCTTGGCGGCATCAGGAAGGCCCTGGATGCCGTTTCTGACCTTTCGGACGTCATGCCCTATGAGATCCGTAAACGATATGATCTGATGGAATACCGTGCGGCGCTGGAGCGGATTCATTTTCCGTCCACACCGGATCTGTATGTAGAGGCAAGACGGCGGCTTGTCTTTCAGGAATTTCTATATTTTCTTGTGCAGATGAAAGCCGAAAAAACAACAAACAAGCAGATTCCGAACGCATATCCGCTTTTGGAAGTGGCGCAGACGAAGCGGCTCATAGAAAGTCTTCCGTACCGATTGACTGATGCGCAGCTTCGGGTATGGGGACAGATCGAAGCCGACTTACAGGCGGATGTGATCATGAACCGCCTTGTTCAGGGAGACGTTGGAAGCGGAAAGACGATCCTTGCCGTGCTTGCCCTTTTAATGACCGTGGCAAACGGTTTACAGGGCGCGATGATGGCGCCGACAGAGGTGCTTGCAAGACAGCATTATGCAGCAGTGAAGGAGATGACGAAACGGTATGACCTGCCGTTTGTTCCTGTTCTTTTAACCGGCTCTCTGACTGCAAAAGAGAAGCGCGAGGCATATGCCGCAATGGAGGATGGGACGGCGAATGTCATCATCGGAACCCATGCGCTGATACAGGAAAAAGCGCGGTATCACAGTCTCGCATTGGTCATCACGGATGAGCAGCATCGTTTTGGCGTGCGTCAGCGGGAGGCACTTGCGGAAAAAGGGGCGATGCCCCATATTTTAGTGATGAGCGCTACGCCGATTCCGCGGACACTCGCAATGATCCTGTTTGGGGATTTAAGTATTTCTACGATCGACGAATATCCCAAAAACCGGATTCCGATCAAAAATTGTGTGCTGCATAGGGACAAGCGGGAGAGTGCGTATCATTTTATCTTAAAGCAGCTTCAAGAGGGGCGGCAGGCCTATGTCATCTGTCCGATGGTGGAGGAGGGCGTTTCTGAGGAGCTGGAAAATGTCGTTGCCTACACGGATAAGCTGCGCGAGGCATTTCCGGAAAATATCCGTATTTCTTTTTTACACGGTAAAATGAAAAATGCGGAGAAGAACCGCATCATGGATGCGTTTGCAGCGCATGACATAGATATTCTTGTTTCTACCACGGTCGTAGAGGTCGGGATTGACGTGCCGAATGCCACCGTCATACTGATCGAGAATGCGGAACGCTTCGGGCTCGCCGGTCTGCATCAGCTTCGCGGGCGCGTCGGGCGCGGCAGCCATCAGTCCTATTGTATTTTTATGACGGACAGCAGCGCGAAAGAGACAGAAGAGCGGCTTGATATTCTCGTGCATTCCAACGATGGATTTCATATTGCAAACGAGGACATGCGCCTGCGTGGTCCGGGCGATCTGTTCGGTATTCGTCAGAGTGGTATTTTATCTTTCCGGCTCGGAGATATTTATCAGGACAGCATGCTCCTGAAACAGGCGGCGGAGTGTGCGGATGCGGTTCTGGAAAAAGAAGAATTGCTGACACCGATCATGAAGGATATTCTGGCGCATGACGCAAATATGCCGGATTACAGAACGATTTAAGCAATCAGGGGGATTAGATTGAAAAATCAAAGATTTTTCAATTGGCAAATTTGTGCCTGCGGCATAGCGTATTTCATACGTAATCAAGTTTGCAGGTTGAGAGAAAGGCATGGTTATCTTTATGGAACAACAGGCAAAGAAGTTTGGTTTTTTCAGACAGATCGCGACCGCGGTCGCACAGCCCAAAAAATATGAGCGCTTTCTGCATCTGTCCATAGGGAGGGTCATTGCGTTTGTATTGATCTTTTCACTCATCACGACATTTGTGAGCTATTATCTGCCGTTTATCATTTCTCAGGTATTCGGTGTGAGTTATGCGGACATCATTGATGAATATGTTCCAGAATTTACGCTGAAGGATGATGTTTTAACGCTGTCCGAGCCGGTTGAATATGACGACGGATATACGCTTGTGATCGCAAACAGCAATTTTGAGGAATTTACCGGAGAGCAGCTTGCCGAGTATACGGATACGTATGCAAGTGTGTATCTGTTTTCAAAAACAAACATGATTTTTTATACATCGGGGCAGGAGACGACATATCGATATGCGGATCTGACGGTTAAGGAGCTTGACAGAGAGGGGCTGCGCGATTTTATTCCGAGCATCTATCTGATGATGGTCGTGTCCGGCCTGATGAATTATGCTTTATGTTTATTTTGGTACTTTTTGGGCGCATTGCTGCTCATGCTGCTCGGCTGGTCGATGAAAGGCTTTTGGAACATGCGGTTTAGCTTCCTTGATCTCTTTAAGCTCGGCGTATTCTCTAAAGTGCTGTATGAGCTTATTGCAGCTGTCCTGCGGATGTTTCGGTTGGAGCTTCCGATGGGGCTCTTTGTCGGACTGGCGATTGGGTTCATCTATATGAGTATGGCGGTAAAGCAGCTTCGTGCGGATGGCTACGAAAGCAGTTCCGAACCGTCTGACCGCACCATATTCAACCGTTCCGCCGCGCCATCCTCCAAAGGAATCTATAGCAGGGCGAGCATGCGCACGACGGGATATGAGAAAAAAGAGGAGGCGGATCATACAGAAGATACGGAAGAATGAGGCATATAGATTGCCATTTACGGGACATGCATCGAGTGTTATAATGAAAATACAATGGGGATTTTTCTTTTAATGAGGAGGGGAAGGCTATGACAGAGGAACAGTATAAAAGAGCGAACGGTACCGTATTTCCGGTTGTTGTGATCATACTCGGATATATTGCGGTTTCTATGCTGTTGTCTACAATGTCCAATATAGCAACTTGGAGAACTTGGGTACAATTTTTTTCAGCAGTGGGTGGTTTGATCGTTTCCATTGTCTTTTATATCGCGGCTAAAAAAACAAAGAAATGCGGCGTCATTATGATGTCCAGTGTGGCAGTCGTCTATGCGATCGTAGGCTTATGTGGAACGACCGCAAGTACGTGGTCTTATTCCATTCCGGTCATATTTGCGTCCATCGTCTATTTGAATCTAAGGCTTGTGATCGGCGGAAATGCGGTTACGATCGCAGTAACAATAGTCCGGCTTGTTTTGGCTGTGGTAAATAATGAGAATGAAAATCTGGAAATTTTTGTGGTTGCTTTGATCATTCTGGTGCTTGCAGCGTTTTCCTCAATCCGTGTGATCATGCTTCTTATTAAATTCAATGAAGAAAACATGGTCAGCATTAGGGAAGGCGTCAATAGGCAGAACGAGAGCAATCAAAAAATGGTTCTTGTTGCAGAGAACATTTCCCAGCATTTTGAAGGTGCCATGAAGATGCTGGAACAGCTGAAAGACAGTATTGAAACCAGTAATGTGGCTATGAGCAATATTGTGGACAGCACGGAAAGTACGGCAGAGGCAATTCAAAATCAGGCGGCTATGTGTGCGGATATTCAGAAGAATATGGATAGGGCGGAATCGGGTACAAAGAGGATGATGGAAGTCTCGCATAGCACCAACAAAACAGTAGTGGAGGGTTCCGAGGTCGTAGATGATCTGAAAGAGCAGGCACATAACGTAGAAAAAGCGAGCAAAATAACGGTAGAAGTGATTGAGCGGCTGACGGTCAAGGTAAGTGAAGTGCAGAATTTTGTAGGCGCGATTTTGGATATTTCCAGTCAAACCAATCTTCTTGCGTTAAATGCTTCTATTGAGGCGGCACGTGCCGGTGAAGCCGGAAAGGGATTTGCGGTCGTCGCGGACGAGATCAGACAGTTATCGGAGCAAACGAAGGATGCTTCCAATAATATTACAAAGATTATCGGTGAATTGAATGAAGACACCAAACATGCGAATGAAATGATCGGAAATTCTGCGGCCTCCGTTATGAAACAGAATGAGCTGATCGAAAATACAAGAGCAAAATTTGAAAAAGTGAAGGAAGAGGTTACGGAGCTTACCGAGAATATTGAAAATACAGAGAAGATCATCGCCGATATCTTGGAAGCAACCGGTACGATTTCGGACAACATTTCTCAGCTTTCAGCAACAAGCGAGGAGGTTGCGGCTTCTTCTATGGAAGGCTTGAATACCTTTGAAGTAACAGTCAGCAACATGAAGAGCACCAAAGAAATTCTGGAAAGCATATTTGCGCTGGCGCAGGATTTAAAACAATCTATTTCGTGAAACATCAGAGAGATAATGAGCATGTATTTGTTAATACTTATAAAATTGTTAGACTGGAACCTCCAAGTTAGGAATACTTGGAGGTTCTTTTCCTGTTTCAAAAAATCTCCAATCCGGAAAACCAAACCAATACTTATTACAATGTATCAGTGAAGGGCAAAAGCCTTAGAAAAGACGTCTTGACTTAGGTTTCAAAAGTATGCAGTATGGAGGCTCTATCATGAACAGGGAACAACTGGAACAGTGCATAAGTGAATGGGGAAAGGATATTTATGCATTTTGCAGTCAAATGACTCAGAACAGTCAGGAGGCGGAGGATCTCTATCAGGATACGTTCTTAAAAGCCGTCGAATTTAGTGAGAAGATTGAATTTGAGAACAATCCGAAAAGCTACCTTGTGTCCATTGCGCTGCGTCTTTGGAAAAATAGGAAACGTAAGTACGCATGGCGAGCCCGCATTGCCGGAACAAAACAGCTTGTGGAGGAAGAGATGTCCGAAAAAACGGGATATAGACAGTCGGGTCAGGAAAACCCGGTGGAGGAAGGCTATCTGAATGAGGAGTTGAAAAAGCAAGTACGCGATGCGGTAGAGCGCTTGGATGAAAAATACCGCATTCCGGTGTACCTATATTACACGCTCCAGATCCCGATTGCAGAAATTGCGGATATGATGAAGCTTTCCAACGGAGCAATAAAGAGCAGACTGCATAAAGCGCGAAACATGCTAAAACAAGAATTGGAGGTTGTATTAGATGAAATGTGATATGGATCAAATATTACAACAGGCCCTTTCTCCGGATACAGAACCGGATTGCCGGTTAAATCGGCAAATCCTGCAAAGATTGGAGGAGGCAGAAATGATGAGAAAACAAAACAAAAAAAGAATACCTGCGGCGGCATTTGTGGCATGCGCCACATTGATACTGGGTTCCATGGGGGTATTTGCAGCGTGGAAATATCTGACACCGGCGGAAGTAGCTCAAGAGTTTCGAGATGAGGGACTTTCCGCAGCTTTTCAAGGCGAGGATGCGATTGAGATCAACGAAACGCAGGAATATGGTGAATACCGGATTACCCTGCTCGGAATCGTTTCCGGCAAAAATTTAAGTCATTATATAGGGGAGGACTATCAGGGAAATATCGAAGATAATCGCAGCTATGTTGTGACTGCGATCGAGAATGCTGACGGAACACCTCGACCGATGGTATCTGACGAAGCGTATGGGGAGGATCTGTTTTGTGTTTCTCCGCTAATTGGAGGTTTGAGTCCTTGGAAGTACAATGTCATAACGATGGGGGGAGGATATACGGAATACATTGTGGATGGCATTCAGTACCGCATCACGGAATGTGATAATGTGGAGATTTTTGCGGATCGGGGACTGTATCTTTCCGTGAATGACGGAGCTTTTGTCGAAAACAGCGCTTATCATATGGACCCTGTCACCGGAGTGATCACAAGAAATGAAGAATATGACGGTGTGAATGCGTTGTTCCGGCTTCCAATTGATGTAAATAAGGCGGATCCGGATGCTGCTGCAGCCTATATTCAGAGTATGGAAGCGGAGTATGAGAGAGATGAGGAACCGGAAGAGAACACCACGGATGAAATAATGGAAGAGGAGTCGGAGTACAGCCTCATGGAATACAATGAATAATTAAAAGAAATTCTTCTAGATTCTTCAATATACCAAAAAAGGATTGTGCATCAGCACAATCCTTTTTTGAATAGCATTATGTATCTTTAATTTCTTGATAATTCAAACTGTCCGACAAGCTCATCCAGCATCGTAGCCTGAGCGGATAACTCCTGACTTGTTGCGGATGCTTCCTGAGCGGTTGCCGCATTGCTCTGTACAACGCCGGAAATCTGATTAATGCCCATTTCCGCCTGACGCATTGCTTCCGACTGTTCCTCCATCATGACCTTCAGATTCTTTGTGAACTCGGCGATCTGCTTGATGCCGTTCATTACGGATTCAAGCGAAGCGGCTGCATTGTCTGCTACGCTGTTTCCAACAGAAACCTCTCGGATGGAGGCCTCGATCAGCTCTCTGCTGTTGACCGCCGCCTTCGCGCTTTGATCAGCCAATTCTCTGATCTGTGCCGCAACAACCGCAAAACCACGTCCGGCTTCGCCTGCACGGGCAGCCTCTATGGAAGCGTTTAAGGAGAGAAGATTGGTCTGCTCTGCGATGGATTCGATCTCGGAAATAATATCTCCGATCTTGGTGGAAGCGTCATTGATACGATCCATGGCAGCCAGCATCGTACTCATTTCCTGACGGCTCTTATCTGCCTCATCCGCGTATTCATGTGCCTTATTATAAGTATCGTCTGCACTGTGCGCACCGTTTTCCATTGACTCGGTAATGGTGGAAATCGTAGAATGCAATTCCGATACGGCATGAGCCTGATCCGTAGCGCCCTCCGCAAGACTTTGTGATGCGGTCGCCAGTTCGTCGGAACCTGCGGACACCTGATTGGAGGCTTCGCCGATGGATAATAACGTCTCGGTCATCTGATTTCTTAAGCCGCGCATGGATTCATATAATTTCTGGAAGTCGCCGGTGTAACGCTCGCGAACTTTCGATCTAACGGTATAATTGCCGGCAGCCATTTCACCAAGAACCTCTTCGATATCTATGATGATCGCATCGAGGTTATCGGCCATATCCCTTGCGTCATTCACGATATGCTCTATTTCGTCCCCGGTCTGAATCATAGGGAAGGGCGTAGAGAGATCTCCGCCAGCAAACGTTTTAAGACGCTGACCCAGTCCCAATAAAGGAGTTGCAATGTTCTCTGCGAGCTTTTTCCCAATCTGGGCAGCTAAATACACTGCGATCGCGATCACGACGACGACGGCTGCTGCGAGAACCCAAGCGATGATCATAAGTGATTGGGCAACGCTGTCTCCCTTCTTTTCCTTCGTGTCCATAAGAGATCCCAGCTTTTCATAAATGCTGGTAAATTTGCTCATCAGTTGAGTGCGAGCGATATCCTGTGCCTGATGAGAGAGTTCACTATCTGTTGTAGCACCCAGCGCAATGACCTCATCAGCTAGAGCCCAAAAATCCGTCAGCTCGGATTGAATCGTATTATATGTCGCCCTGGCTTGTTTTAAAACAATGGAAGAGTCTACATCGGCAAAAGCTTGCTCAAATGATGCTCTACACTCATGATACATATTCACGGAATTCTGAATCACGCCCTCGTCATCAAATCCGATGGCTGCCCGGAGAGATGATCTGGCTTCCGCAAATTCAAACATTGCCCTTCCGATATCACCCTGTCCGAAGCCGTAAACCTCCATTGAATAAGAATATCGATTGCATATAACGATCAGAGCAATCACGCTAATGACTGCCGCTGAAGCAATAATGATCGATACCTTAAGAATGGCACCTGTCAGTTTCTTTTCAATACCATGGTCGTTGTTCATTAGAAAATCCTCCACTCATTGTTACATAAATTGTGTTGATAGTATAACACCCCAATTTAAATTGCAAATCATACCTATTAACTTGTAAATTATACCTTTTTTGCCAAAAAGTCAAGAATATTCAGAAAATTTATTAAGAAAGTAGGAACAAAAAATTTATTGATATTTCATTTTTTACCATTATCATCATAGCATAAGAATGCATTATAATAGGAAAGAAAAGTTATAAACAGAATCAGAACAAGAACAGCGAAAAGGTCTTTTTGTGCCATCTCATAGGCTGTCGGTGACATTTCGGTTGCCGGCAGGGAAACGCACACCGATATAAGAACTGTAAGGCAGTGCTGTATTGCTATGAGGGCGGCAAAATTCCACGGATGGAAACTCCCGGGATTTTGCCGCTTTTTTGTTCGGCAGGTACTAGTTTTTTTACAGGAGGAGACACAGATGAGAATCACAACGCAAATGTTAAACGAATCAGCCAGAAAAGCGGGCGTACCGCTTCACTCAACCAGCATGTTAAGCTATGTGCAGAATAAGGGTCAGACAAATTCCCTGCCCTATGGTCTGAGCGCGGAAAAGGAAAAAGAGTCGTTTCGTAAGGCAGAAGCTTATGAGAAGCAGGAGGATGCGGCGAAGCGTTTGAAGGAGACTGCAAAAGAGCTTGCCGCGCAGGGAAAGGACAGCATATACGGACAGACGGAAAACAAAGAGGAGCTTGTTGAAAAGGTTATGGTACTCGTAAAGCAATATAATGAGGTGCTGTCAGGCTTTCAGGGAAGCACCGGTCTGCTTGATACCTTTTACCGGCAGAACCTGAAGTCTCTTGTGACCGAGCATAAAGACGTACTGCAGAAATTAGGCGTTACGGCGGATAAAAACGGACAGCTTTCGGTAAACGATCGCACCTTACATGACGCGGACAGGGAGACCTTGGAAAAAGTACTTTCGGGAGAAGACGGATTTGCGGATTCCTTATCGTTCCTTGCCTCTAAGATCGCGGACTATGCCGCATCCAATCAACAGAGCACGCAGAGTACCTATCAGTCGAACGGCAGCGCAGCGGAGGCTGCCATGCGCTATACAAACAGATATGATGCGTGGGGTTAGGCATCGGATAAGGGCAGAATACGGACTTAAAGTGAGGAAGGGACATGAGGGTAGCTGTTTGCGACAACAGTCAGGAGGACAGAACAAAGATCAAAGGATTGATTGAGGAATACGGAAGAAAAAATGGACAGACGATGGAAATCAGGGAATACGCATCGGGAAAAGCGCTCTGGGAGGCTGCGGCATGGCTTAGAGCGCGCGGCATTGTTTTTTTGAATATGAATGCGAAGGAGATCGGCTTGCTGAAAACGGCAAAACGGCTCAAGGAATCTTATCCCGGGCTGTGCGTCATTTTAGTGAGCGCCCGTATGAGTGATGCGCTTGACGGATACCGCGTGAGGGCAGAACGATTTTTGATCAAAGAGGATATTGAGACGACGCTGCCGGAATGTCTGGGAGAAGTGCTGAAAGAACTGGCGCAAAAAGAGGAGAAGCTTTCTTTTTCATTTGTGGAAGGAGAGCGGCTCTTAGATGCTTCCGAGCTGTTTTATATCGAGACGGACAGACATAAAAATATTTTTTATACGTCGAACGCTTCTTATCGGATTTATAAAAAACTGGATGAGATCGAACAACAGCTTGCGCCGCATGACTTTGTGCGCGTGCATCGGAGTTTTCTTGTAAATATGAGATATATACGGAAAATCAGCAGTTATGTGCTGCATCTTGCGGTGAGAACGGACAAAACGGAGCATATCGTAGAGATTTCTGTTCCGAAATCCCGCTATGCGTATGTGAAGCGGGAATATGCGGCTTATCAGGAGAGACACTGATATGCGGAAAAGGTATGAAAGACAGACGGACTGGACAGCGGAAAGGTATGGTGGGTGAAGTGAATGAAATTCATGTAAATTATATGTCAAGGACCTTTGGCAGGTTTTTGAATAATGAGTATGCCGTGAGGCGGCCGGGGAAAAGCATGGCAGATGCGATCATGGAAGCAAGCAGACGCGCAGAAGGAGCGGAATCCGGTAATGCGCAGGAAGCTGCCGGGGTGAAAAACAGAATATCGCCGCTTGACCGTTCCGTTATCGAGGCGATGACAATGGACGAATACAAAGAATATATCAGAGAGAAGATTTTAGCACTCCCGATGCATGCCTCCCACATGCAGGATACGATCACCGTTTTTATCTCGGATGAGGGCTTTGCGGCAATGAAGCGCGATGCGGATTATGAGGAATGGGTTATGAATGATATGCGCACCCGATGGGCGTGGGAAAATCCGTGGGCGCGTTATTTGGGAGGCGCTTATTCGATCATTCATTACGGCGCGACAAAGGAAGAATGCCATGCCGAAATGTGGAACGCAGGTTTTCGACACGGAGACGGAAGAAGCCTGTTCGAAAGCATGTCGGGAGATGACGATAAGGATGACAAGAAACGAAAATCGGAGATTGTCGTCAAGCCTGACGGTACAAGGTATCTGGTCATCAGCGAGGTGATCAGCGGCATGAAGGTTACGGTAATGAGCTTAAAGCTCACAGATCCGGATGAGCTGTTGAACGGCAAGCCTGATATGGAAACCGACGCGGCGGAAATGTTGGAAAAGGAAGGGTGAGAACAGAATGCAGATTGAAAATAGAAATCCAAATATCAGTGTACCGGGAGCGGCAGCGCAGGTAAAAGCAAACGCCGCAAAACAGACGGCGGGGACACCGCAGGCAAACGGTGATTTTTCAGAAAAAGTCATGAAATGCGTATCCGCGGGCGGACAAAAGGTCATGTTAAGCTCGGATGCGCTGATGTCATACGCAAGCCCGCAGACAGGAGAGTCCGTCAATATTTACCGTGCGGAGCAGTACACTAAGGATAATCCAGTCTATATTGTGAAAGGACTTGACGCAAACGGGAAGGAGTTTTCGTATGAGGTGGATGCGGCAAAGATTGATCCGAACCGTTGCAGCTTCAATGAACTGATGGTGTTAAATGTGGAGACGGGCGGCAATACGCCGGAAAATTACCTGCATGCCGTTGCCATGCGGGAAAAAGCGGGTGTTTCGAGTTATTTTGAGCAGGCGGATTATCTATCGGCAGGAAAAGCGGCATTATCGGATTATCAAACGATTGGCGCATGGAATTCTTATCTGTCGATGGATAAGTGGCTGCAGCGTATCATAGCGTATGCCGTAAAGAGCGCGAAAGGATTATTCTAAAGCGTATGCCATGCGTCCGGTGCGCGGAAATCGAATAAATGGGCGTTTTATGCTGTCTCTCTAAGAAAATGGGCTTTTTTAACCGATATACAGATAACGGGAAAGATTTTGTCTGAATCAGGGAGGATGATGACATGGCGATGGATGTAGGGGGATGGAACTCCGGCGGCTCCGCGGTCAAGACCTATCAGAGCGGCAATCGTGAAGTAAAGAGGATCACGTGCTATGATAAGGACGGAAATGTGACAGGGACAATGAGCATTTCACGTTCCAAAAAGCAGGACAAGGCCAAGACGAAGAAGCTGAACTATAATTTCAAGGAAGTTTCTTCGTTTCTTATGAAAGCAAAGAACTCCGGCAGCGCAAGACGCGCGGTGGCAATGGCGCAGAGAAAAGTGATCATGTTGCGCAAAAAGTTGAAAAAGGGAGAGTATAATGATCAGGAAGTAGAGAGTGCTCTTGAGCATGCCAAAGCAATCGAGCGTGCGGCCAAAAAGCACTTAAAGAATCTGCAAAAAGAAGAACGTACAAAACGCCGGATGCAGAGCGAGGAACTGGAGGAAGAATTCTTTTCAGAAGATAGGGAGAAATCCTACGGCGATATATTGCAGGAAGCGATGCAGGACAGCAGAGAAAACGGCTCTTTGGCGGACGGTGTGCAGAATATGGTGCAGGACGCTATGGCGCACGGAATGCCGGATTCGTTTGACGAGCAGATCGCGTATGGTCAGGAGCAATTAGAACGGCTGACAGAATTGGTACAGCAGGGCGTACAGGAGACGATGGAGGAGCTTCTTGACGATACGCTGGAAAGCGTGCTCGTCTCGGGTAAGGGAACGTTCGAAATGACGGAGGAATCTCTTGAGATCATCCCGTTAAAACCGGAACCGGAAGAATTTGAAACGAAAAAGAAAAAGCATCGCTCCGATGTTATGCGCGACATTGTGGAAGCGGACAATAAATATTTGAAGGCGTTCTTTGAACGGCTGCAAAAGGAAAAGCAGAGTGCGGCAGGCGGAGCGAGCGGGAGCTTCGGCAATTCCGGTTCGTCCGGTCTCGGATTCTCCAATTTGAGCGCGGGCGTGTCGTTAGAGCTCAGGGGCGAATCCGTACCTGTAAAGGCACCGGCGCCCGTGGCAGAAGCGGGCGGCAGCGTTGACGTTTCCATATAAAAAGGAATCCGCCAAAGACGGATTCCTTCAAAGAATTTGCTACGAGCAAATTCTTTTGGACTTACAATTTCCTATATAAATGTGCAAAAGGCACCCCATATCTTGGGGGTGTCTTTTTTTGCGTGCACTAAATTGTTTCATAGTATTGACATGATCCGAAGAATTGTTATAATAGCCTGTAACATATGAAATAATTTTGTAACATTTAACATTTTCGTAACATATGAAAAGTTTTTGTAATAATTGGAGTGCGTATGAAAAAGAAAATCCAAAGGATCTGTTCGGGTGTATTGGTGTTTTGTATGATGTTTGTGTCGGGCGTAATACCCGCAGAGGCGGCCAATTTTGAGGCGGCTGCCGTTATGGGCATCGAAGGCGTACTTGAGAACACACTTGATGATGAGGAAATTGATGAGGCGGATCCCGACGAGTTTGTAACAGGCGCGGGTGTAGAACTGATCATCGGCAGCATCGACAGCATGACAAAACAGGATTTTGAAGACCTGATGGAGAATCTTGTGATCGTTGAGGAGGAGGAACCGAAGGAAAACTGGGGTTATGAGAACCTTGGTGTTGCCGACGTGTCCGAAAGCCTGAATGTGCGCAGGAATGCCGGTACGGATTCGGACAAGATCGGCGAACTGCCTGCGGGTGCGGGCTGCGAAATTCTTGATACGGCAGACGGCTGGGCACATATTCGTTCCGGCTCGGTCGAGGGCTATGTGAGCCTGGATTATCTTGCAACAGGTGAACGCGCGGAGGAACTGGCACAGCAGAATCAGACGCTGACTGCGACGGTGCTGGCGCAGGCGTTAAAAGTCAGAAAGCAGCCGGACACGGAGCATGGTACATGGGGACTGATCGCAAACGGCAGAGAACTGGAGGTTGTTGAGGTTTTAGATAACGGATGGGTATCGGTCGTGTACGGCGATGGCATGGATGCCGCTTATGTGAGCGGTGATTATGTGGATGTTGCGTACAGACTGGATACAGCGCTCACCATGACGGAAGTACAATATGGCAAAGGCGTGACGGATGCCGGGATCGATCTGGCAAATCGTGCGATTCAATATGTCGGCTGTCCCTATGTTTATGGCGGTACCAGTTTATCAAACGGAACGGACTGCTCTGGATTTACGATGCTCTTATATGCTAAGTATGGTATCAGTCTTGCGCATTCCGCAAGAGCACAGGCGCGATGCGGTTCTGACGTGCCGATCTCACAGCTTCGTCCGGGAGATCTGGTATTCTATTCTCGGGGAGGCGGCATTGATCATGTGGCAATCTATATCGGAGGCGGAAAAGTATGCCATGCGAGCAATCCGACAAACGGCATCATTATAACCGGGGTGAATTATCGTACACCTGTCTGTGCAAGACGGCTTCTGTAATGTATTATTATCATTTACATCATAGGTTGGGAATCTGAAATCATGGACATAGCTATCGTAGAGGACGATCCGGTACACAGCAGACTGCTGCAGCAGTATATTTCGGTTTGGGCTAAGGAACAGAACAGAACCGTTCACATTTCGAATTATGCAAATGCTGCAGGATTCCTGTTCAGTCTGGAAGACAGGGCGCCGGATGCGGTGTTCGCGGATATCCAAATGCCCGGAATGAGCGGGATGGAGATGATACGGAAGCTGCGCGAAAAGGACAGCAGAATGCCGGTGGTTTTTACATCGGGTCTGTCCGAATATCTGAGAGAAGGCTATGAGGTGCAGGCATTGCACTATCTGATAAAGCCGATATCAGAACAAAAAGTTTTTGAATGTATGGACAGGATATGCAGCCGGATCCATACGCAGGAGCTGTTTGCCGCCAGAACGGAGGACGGCACGGTTAGGCTGGATCTGCCGGAAGTCAACTACTGTGAGGCGGATGGGCATTATACAAGGTTTGTGATGACGGATCGGTCTAAAGTCCGGGTGATGGAAAGCATTTCCGATCTTGTGGAAGAATTGTCGGGGAAGAGCTTTGTGAAGTGCCACCGTTCCTATTTATGCAATTTAGATAATGTAAAACAAATTGTCCGGGATAATGTTATTTTTGACAACGGAGACGCCGTTCCGATCAGCAGGAGAATGTACCGTGACGTTAACCGGAAGTTCATAGAGTTCTACAGGGGATATCAGAAGAGATGACGGTTATTGGGATAGCGGCGGGCGCTTTTGTCCTTCTGGGACTGCTGCTTGGGGCAAGAGTCTGGCTTGTGAGGCTGGTGGATCGACGGATCAGTCATTATCAAAGTGACCTGCTGCAAAAGCACTGTGAAGAAGTAGAAAATATGTACAGGCAGACCAGAGGCTGGCGGCATGATTACCACAATCATATTCAATCCATGAAGGCATATCTTGCCATGGGAGAGACGGATAAACTCGGACAATATCTTGATCGGTTAGATGAGGATCTTACAACGGTTGACACGGTAGTCAAAACGGGAAATGTCATGATTGATGCGATATTAAACAGCAAGATGTCTCTGGCGAAGGCAAAGCATATCGCTGTGGAGGCAAAAGCCATCGTGCCATCCAAATTGGACATTTCGGAGATAGACCTGTCGCTGATCATCGGAAACCTGATGGACAACGCCATGGAAGCGTGTCTGCGGATCGAGGATGAAGAGGCGAGGTTTATCAGAGTCTATATGGATATTCTCAAAGGGCAGCTATATATTTATGTCATGAACGCGGTGAACGGGCGTCCGGACAAAAAGCGCGGGGAGAATCATGAGATCCGGTATCTGTCCTCCAAAGAAGGACGATCCCATGGATTTGGGCTGATGCGCATAGACAAGGTTGTCGAGAGATATAAGGGATATATTGACAGGCAGGATGAGGAAAATGTATTTGCTACGGAAATCCTTCTGCCGTTGGTGCACGAATGAAACCATTCGTGCATTTTTTCTTTTTACGGGAAATTCTTATGCTATACTGAGCGAAACGCGATAAGTTGAATAAAAAAAGCGTATTCAACCGATAAAGAATCAGCGTGCGCGTCGCAGCGCGCAGAGGGGATTAGATTGAAACAAACAGAATCACAGTATGAAAAGCAATACAATATTTTTCAGAACATCGGCTATTATTTTAAATATTACAAACAAAGCATTCCTGTTTTTCTGTGGATGTGTTTAGCGGAAGTGCTGTTTGGCGCGATACAGCCTCTCTTTGGCATTTATCTGCCCAAAATGACATTGGATCTGGTGACGAAGGGCGTCACGCTGCAGAGGCTATGGCTGACGCTTGCAATATTCGGATTCTTGTGCATGAGCATTTATGTGGCGTCTGCTGCCAGTCAGGGAAAATATTTTCTTTATAATACCAGAAGAAATGAGCTGCTTGCAAATCTATTTCTGAAAACGCTGCGGGTTTCCTATCGATATGTGGAGGAAGGACGCGCCAAAGAATTATATTGGAAGGCAATGGGCGTCGTTAACGGCGGGGATTGGTGCGCGCTCTACAAAGTGACCTATGCAGCCATTGACATCATCAAAAATGTCATTAGCTTTGTACTGTATAGCACGGTGCTCAGCTTCCTAAGTCCATGGGTTGCGGTGCTGCTTTTGGCGATCGCTTTAGTCCAATATGCCATCAGTCTTTCCAAGATCAAATATATGGAGAAATTCCGCGGCGAGGAGGCAGATCTGGATAAGAAGAAATCCTATCTTTTTTACAATGCCATGGGAAGTCCGGCTGCGGCAAAGGACGTGAGAATCTTTGGCATGACGGGATGGCTGAACAAGGAAAAGGACATGCTGCTGGCGAAATGCAGAGAACTGGCGAAACAGAAGGGAAGGGGCGATTATGTATATTGGCAGATTGAAAATCTATTGTCTGTGGGGCGGGACATTTTCGCCTATGGATATCTGTTAAAAAAAGTATTTGACGGTGCTGTGAGCGCCGGAGAGTTTGTGTTATACTTCGGCGCGATCACCGGGTTCGCCGGTTTTGTGGGAAGTATTATGAACAGTCTGGCTGAGCTGCGCAGCGGTTCTAAGGATACTAATTTTTACAGAGCATATATGGAGCTGCCGGAAGGGGATCTGCGGACAGGAAAAAGACATATTTCAGAACTGAAACAGCCGGTATCCATTGAGTTTCGTGATGTATCGTTTTCCTATGACAGCAAGGCGGAGAAAAAAATATTTGATCATTTCAACCTGAAGATAAGCGCAGGGGAAAAGCTTGCGCTGGTGGGTGTTAACGGGGCCGGGAAAACAACTTTTGTCAAGCTGCTCTGCGGCATGTATGAGCCAGATGAGGGCAGCATTCTGATCGGTGGCATTGATCGAACGGAATTTCCGAAAGAGGAGCTTTACGAATTGTTTTCCGCCGTCTTTCAGGAGCCCTTTATCCTTCCGGTCACGGTAGCGGAAAATCTGACCTTTGAGAGTGATTATGACAGCGAGAGAGCATGGAAATCGCTTGAGCGGGCGGGACTTGATGAAAAATTTCATGAAAAGGGCGTGACCATGGATACGTTCTTTGACAAGGATATAGATGAGGATGGACTGGAGCTGTCAGGCGGCGAGGAGCAGCGGTTCATGCTTGCCAGAGCGTTGTATAAGGACGCGCCGGTTTTGGTATTGGATGAGCCGACAGCGGCCTTAGATCCCATTGCGGAATCAGAGATTTATGATCATTATTTCCGGTATTCCGAGGGGAAAACAGCCATTTTTATTTCTCACCGGCTTGCCAGCACACGGTTTTCAGACCGGATTGTACTGCTTGGGGAGGGTGGTATTCTGGAGGAAGGAAGCCATCAGGAACTGATGGACTTGAAGGGCTCCTATGCGAACATGTTTGAGGTGCAGAGCCGCTATTATGCCAAAACCAAGCTTGAGAAGGAGGTGTTTTAAGGATGCTTGAGGAATCAAAGCTTTTGGAGAAGCTGTCATTTCGGCAGAATCTTGACAATATTAGGCGGGTCATGAAGCTGATCGTGAGTCTGGACGGCAGTTATATTCCGTTACAGATGATGTTAGTCCTTCTGTCTGTCGGTTTGGGTTACGGAGGAATGTTGTTGTCCGCCTACGTGCTCAATCAGATTGCAATCAATTTTCAATTTTCACAAGTTTTTGGAAGGATCATCTTTTTTATTATACTCCTGAGTCTTGGAAGGTCGGTGGAAAATATTCTTAGCAGACGGATCAATATCCGAAGTGAAATGATCGCCGACAAATATCAGGCGTTGCAGCAAGAGAAGCTCATGAATTTGGATTTTTCTTTGATCGACAGTCCCAGATTAAAAGAGATGCAGGAGAGAATCCGCATGGACAACAACTGGGGCGCCGGAATTTTCAGTATGTTCTGGCAGGTGTCAAACGTGTTAAGAGGATTGGTGGAGGTGATCGGAGCGGTCGCCATCGGCGCGCCCATGTTCTCTTATTTTCAGGGAAAGGATATCGGCCGGGCGGCAGTGGTGCTGCTCCTGCTATGTATTTGTCTCGGCGTATGTTATTCCGTGAATTACAAAATCAATATGAGGAGCTGCTATTATATGTTTCACGTCCCAACCCAGGAAGAGAAAAAGTTTCTTTGGCATTATGTGTGGGACTTCGCCGGTGGTTCCTGGCATTATCGCTATGGAAACGGAAAGGATGTTCGGATATACGGCGGTTATGAGGTGATGAAGCACTGGACTTATGACAAACTTCAAACCAAAGAACTGAAAGACTATGCCATAAAGCGTCCGGCGCTCTGTGATATAGGTGAAAGAAGCATCCGCACAGTCATGTATGTGCTGTCCCTGATGGGAGCGTACGGTATTGTGGCGATGGCAGCCTTAAACGGCAGCATGCCGGTGGGTTCCCTGATTCTGTACGCCGGCTGTCTCACGAACATTCTTCACCAGACCGTGGAGGCTGCGATCGGATGCTGTTATATCAATATGACGGCGAGAAAACAGGTTGGTATTTTGGAATTGTTGGAGCTTTCGGATGAAATGTATAAAGGCTCGTTGCCGATGGAGAAGCGGAGCGATCATGAATACCATATTGTATTTCGAAATGTCTCTTTCAAATATCCCGGAAGCAAGGAATATGCGCTGAAAAATTTTTCCTTGGAGCTGCGTGTTGGTGAGAGGCTTGCCATTGTGGGAAGAAACGGGTCGGGAAAGACCACGATGATCAAATTGCTCTGCAGGCTTTATGATCCGGAGGAAGGGGAAATTCTGGTCAACGGCGTGGATATTAAAAAGTTCCGCCATGATGAGTACTCCAAGCTTTTTTCTGTAGTATTTCAGGATTATGTGCTCTTTGCACTGATGCTTGCGGAAAATATTGCTGTGGACAAAGAGTATGACAGTGAGAAAGTGCGACGCTGTCTTTTGGATGCAGGATTCGGAGAACGGCTTGCCGAGATGGGTGAAAGGGGGATCGAGAGCTTCCTGTACAAAGATTATACCGATGACGGCATTGAGATCAGCGGCGGGGAAGCCCAGAAGCTTGCGATCGCCAGAGCGATTTATAAGGAGGCGCCTTTCGTACTGTTAGATGAGCCTACGGCAGCCCTGGATCCCATTGCAGAAGCTGAGATTTATCATAAATTTGATAAAATCGCCGGAGAAAAAACGGCCATCTACATCAGCCACAGATTGTCCTCCTGCCGGTTCTGTGACAAGATTGCCGTGTTTGACCAAGGGGAGCTGGTGCAGACGGGAAGTCACGAGGAACTGCTTGCGTATGAGGGCGGTGTCTATGCGGAACTCTGGCATGCACAGGCGAAGTACTATGAGGCGGAAGGGTAAAAGGAATGAAGAATCGGGCTTTACAGATGATTTGGATTGTGCTACAATATAGCGGTGTGAGTTTGCCATACTCGGATACGGGACACTCCAACCTGTTTCTTAGTATCGGCAGTAACAGGCGTTTCGCCTAGTAAAAATCAGGAGGAAAGAGACATGATTTCTAAGGAAAAGAAGCAGGCAATCATGAAGGAGTACGCGTTATCGGAAGGCGATACGGGTTCACCTGAGGTACAGGTTGCAGTTCTCACAGCGAGAATTCAGGAGCTGACGGAGCACTTAAAGACGCATCAGAAGGATCATCATTCAAGAAGAGGTCTTTTGAAGATGGTAGGTCAGAGAAGAGGCTTACTTGATTATCTGAAGAAAACCGACATTGAAAGATACCGTGCTTTGATCGAGAAACTTGGAATCAGAAAGTAAACATGGAACGCCGTGTTCTTTCGCGGAACAGGCGGCGTTCCCGAAATGAGGACGGGCCATCCGTCCTCATTTTTATGAGAAACCGCTTTGTTTCGATGCGGGCGGTTTCGATTGTCACTATTCACATTCAGGGCGGGAGCGGATTCCGAGACCACTGATATGCGTATGTTGGTGCATGTGCATATATGAGATATATCCGTATATATGATATACATTCGTATATCAGTAGTTTCGGCTTCTTCCGCCCGGCTTTAGAACAGGAAGGAGAAACATATGTTCAAAACTTATTCGATGGAGCTTGGCGGGCGTACGCTGAGCGTGGACATCAACAGAGTCGGCAAACAGGCAAACGGCTGCGCGTTCATGCATTACGGGGAGACAACCGTTCTGTGTACGGCGACCGCATCCGAAAAGCCGAGGGATGGAATCGATTTCTTCCCTTTAAGCGTGGAGTATGAGGAGAAATTATATGCCGCAGGCAAAATTCCCGGCGGCTTTAACAAGAGAGAGGGCAAGGCTTCTGAAAACGCCGTGCTGACGAGCCGTGTCATCGACCGTCCGATGCGTCCTCTTTTCCCGAAGGATTACCGCAATGACGTTACGCTTGACTGCCTTGTCATGTCGGTTGATCCCGAGTGCCGTCCGGAGCTGACGGCAATGCTCGGCGCTTCGATCGCGACAAGCATTTCCGACATTCCGTTTGACGGTCCGTGCGCGATGACGCAGATTGGTATGATAAATGGGGAATTTATCGTCAATCCGTCTCAGGAAGCATGGAAGAACGGCGACTTGAAGCTGACCGTTGCATCTACCGCGCAAAAGGTCATGATGATCGAGGCTGGCGCCAATGAGATTCCTGAGCAGACCATGATCGAGGCAATCTATAAGGCGGACGCGATCAATAAGCAGATCATCGAGTTTATCAACGGAATTGTCGCCGAGGTCGGAAAGCCGAAGCACACTTATACAAGCTGTGCGATTCCCGAGGAAATGTTTGCAAAGATGAAAGAGCTTGTTCCGGCTGAAGAGATGGAAAAAGCTGTCTTTACCGACGAGAAGCAGGTTCGTGAGGAGAATATCCGCCAGATCACCGCAAAGCTTGAGGAGGCGTTTGGCGATAACGAGGAGTGGCTTGCGATTTTAGGCGAGGCGATTTATCAGTATGAAAAGAAAACTGTCCGCAAGATGATCTTAAAAGATCAGAAGCGTCCGGACGGAAGAAAGATTACCGAGATCAGACCGCTTGCAGCGGAGGTTGATATTATCCCACGCGTGCATGGTTCTGCCATGTTTACCCGCGGACAGACACAGATCTGCAATGTCTGTACGCTTGCACCGCTCTCTGAAATGCAGAAAGTGGATGGGCTGGATGAAAACACAACAGCAAAACGCTATATGCATCATTATAATTTCCCGTCCTATTCCGTTGGTGAGACCAAGGTGAGCCGCGGACCGGGACGCCGTGAGATCGGACATGGTGCGCTTGCGGAGAGAGCGCTTCTTCCGGTACTTCCTTCCGAGGAAGAGTTCCCGTATGCAATCCGTACGGTATCCGAGACGTTTGAATCCAACGGTTCAACCTCCATGGCATCCACCTGTGCATCCTGTATGTCCTTAATGGCGGCAGGTGTACCGATCAAGAAAATGGTTGCCGGTATTTCCTGCGGTCTTGTGACCGGTGAGACGGATGACGAGTTTATTCTTTTGACGGATATTCAGGGATTGGAAGATTTCTTCGGCGATATGGACTTTAAGGTGACCGGTACGGATGCCGGTATCACCGCGATCCAGATGGATATTAAGATTCACGGCCTGACAAAAGCGATCGTGGAAGGCGCGATCGCACGCTGCCGCGAAGCACGCATGTATATCATGGAGAACTGCATGAAGCCGGCAATTGCCGCTCCGCGTGAGTCCGTCGGCAAGTATGCGCCGAAGATCATCCAGATCAAGATTGATCCTGAGAAGATTGGCGATGTAGTCGGGCAGAGAGGCAAGACGATCAATGAGATCATTGCCAGAACCGGCGTAAAGATTGATATTACGGACGACGGCGCAGTCAGCGTATGCGGAACCGAGAAGGAAATGATGGACAAGGCGATCGAGATGATCAAGACGATCGTAACCGATTTTCAGGAAGGTCAGATCTTCAAAGGAAAGGTTGTCAGCATCAAGGAGTTCGGCGCATTTATTGAGTTTGCACCGGGCAAAGAGGGCATGGTTCATATTTCCAAGATCGCAAAACAGCGTATCGAGCATGTGGAAGATGTGCTGACGCTCGGCGATACGGTAACGGTTGTGTGTCTTGGCAAGGATAAGATGGGACGTATCAGCTTCTCCATGAAGGATGTCGCACAGCAATAAAAAAGATTTGCGCTTTGCGCAAATCTTTCGAAGAATCGCATAGCGATTCTTCCGGCATTAAGAAAACAATCATACACCATCTAGTGATTTTACTGCAAAATCAACTAGATGGTGTATTTTTTTCTTTTCTTATTTCATTGGACATGCTATAATATATACAATATGCGCAGTTTACAGATTTTGGTAACTAAATGGATCCGGACTGCAGATTTCCAAAAAGAGGTACGATATGGCAAGCGAAGTAAAATATGACGCATCCAGTATTACCGTGCTGGAAGGGCTTGAGGCGGTCAGGGTAAGGCCGGGTATGTATATCGGAAGTGTGTCCACGAAAGGGTTAAACCATCTGATTTATGAGATTGTGGACAATGCGGTGGATGAGCATCTTGCCGGTTTTTGTGACCGTATCACGGTGACCTTAAATGCCGACGGTTCGGCAACAGTATCCGACAATGGGCGCGGTATCCCTGTCGGCATGCATGAAAAGGGGATGAGCGCGGAGCGTCTTGTGTTCACGACCTTGCATGCAGGAGGTAAATTTGACGATTCTGTTTATAAGACGAGCGGCGGACTGCACGGCGTTGGTTCTTCCGTTGTCAACGCGCTTTCCACATATCTGCACGTAACCGTCAAGCAGGATGGCCATATCTATGAAGATCACTATGAGCGCGGTATTCCGACCATGGAATTGGAAAACGGTCTTCTGCCGATCGTCGGGAAGACGAAAGAGACCGGGACGACCGTCAATTTCCTGCCAGACGATACGATCTTTGACCGCACGCGATTTAAGGAGGAAGACGTCAAATCCAGACTTCACGAAACCGCATATTTGAATCCGGCACTGACGATCGTGTTCGAGGATAACCGCGGGGAGGAGCCGGATCATGTCGAATACCATGAACCGGAAGGAATCGTCGGCTTTATCAAGGATATGAACCAGTCGAGAGAGACGCTTCATGACGTGATTTATTTTCAGGGTGAGAGTGATGGCATTGCGGTCGAAGCTGCGCTGCAGTTCGTCAATGAGTTTCATGAAAATGTACTTGGTTTTTGTAACAATATCTACAATGCGGAGGGCGGTACGCACATTACGGGCTTTAAGACGATGTTTACGAACGTCATCAACACGTATGCCCGCCAGCTCGGTATCCTGAAAGAAAAAGATGTGAATTTTACAGGTGCGGATGTCCGAAACGGCATGACTGCCGTCATTTCCATCAAGCATCCTTCACCGCGTTTTGAGGGGCAGACCAAGACAAAGCTGGACAATCAGGATGCCGCAAAGGCGGTCAGCAAGGTAACGGGAGATGAGATCGTCCGCTATTTTGATAAGAATTTAGAGACATTGAAAAACGTCATTTCCTGTGCCGAGAAGGCGGCGAAGATCCGCAAAAGCGAGGAAAAGGCAAAAACGAATATGCTGACAAAACAGAAATATTCGTTTGATTCCAACGGAAAGCTTGCCAATTGTGAGAGCAGGGTGCCCGCACAATGCGAGATTTTTATTGTGGAGGGAGATTCTGCGGGCGGTTCGGCAAAAACCGCGCGAAACCGCATGTATCAGGCAATCCTGCCGATCCGCGGGAAAATTCTGAATGTCGAAAAAGCAAGCATCGACAAAATTCTTGCCAATGCGGAGATCAAGACGATGATCAATGCATTCGGATGCGGTTTTTCCGAGGGGTACGGGAATGATTTTGACATTAACAAGCTGCGCTATGATAAGATCATTATTATGGCGGATGCCGACGTGGACGGAGCGCATATCAGCACGCTGCTTTTAACGTTGTTTTACCGGTTCATGCCGGATTTAATCTACGAGGGACATGTCTATATCGCAATGCCCCCGCTTTACAAAGCAATGCCGAGCAAGGGCAAAGAAGAATATCTCTATGACGATAAGGCGCTTGAGCGCTATCGCAAAACGCATAAGGGTTCCTTCACGTTACAGCGATACAAAGGTCTCGGGGAAATGGATGCCGAACAGCTTTGGGAGACGACGCTCGATCCGGAACAGCGCCGCTTAAAACTCGTGGAGATCGAAGATGCCCGCAGGGCATCCGAAATGACGGAGCTTTTAATGGGAAATGACGTGCCGCCGAGAAGAGCCTTTATCTACAATCATGCGGTGGATGCGGAACTGGATGTATAAAAAAGAGTGGCGCGAATGCGCCAATCTTTCGAAGAATCGCTAATGCGATTCTTCCAAGACGGAACAATTTGCTATAGGTAAAAAACGCAAAGTGTTCTTCTGGATTTTGTGAAAGTCATATGTTAAAGGCGGGAAAAAGAAATGGAAGACCGTATTATTAAGACCGAATATTCCGATCTGATGCAGAAATCGTTTATTGATTACGCGATGAGCGTCATTGTCGCGCGTGCGCTGCCGGATGTGCGGGACGGCTTAAAGCCGGTACAGCGCAGAACGCTCTATGATATGTATGAGCTTGGCATCCGCTATGACAGGCCTTATCGGAAAAGTGCGCGTATTGTCGGCGATACCATGGGTAAATACCATCCGCACGGCGACAGCTCTATTTATGACGCGCTTGTCGTGATGTCGCAGGATTTCAAAAAAGGACTTCCGCTCGTGGACGGACACGGTAATTTTGGCAATATCGAGGGAGACGGAGCCGCGGCGATGCGATACACCGAAGCGCGCTTGCAGAAGGTAACGCAGGAGGCTTTTCTTGCCGATCTGGATAAGGATGTGGTCGATTTCGGACCGAATTTCGACGAGACGGAAAAAGAACCCCTTGTCCTGCCTGTTAAGATCCCGAATATCCTCATCAATGGTTCGGAGGGCATTGCGGTCGGTATGGTGACAAGCATCCCTCCGCACAATTTCGGGGAAGTCATCGATGCGGCAAAGGCGTATATGCTGGATGAAAATATCACGACGCGCGAGCTGATGCGCTATATCAAAGGACCTGATTTCCCAACGGGCGGTATGGTCTGCAATAAGGACGAGCTTCTTGAAATTTACGAGACAGGGCAGGGCAAGCTGCGCATCCGCGGAAAGATCGAAGTCGAGAAGGCGAAGGGCGGGAAGACGAATATCGTCATCACCGAAATTCCCTATACCATGATCGGCGCCAACATTACCAAATTTTTACAGGACATTGCGGCGCTTGCCGAGACAAAGAAGACGAACGACATTGTCGATATCACCAACCAATCCTCCAAAGAGGGCATTCGCATTGTAATTGAGCTTCGACGTGATGCCGACATTGAGAATTTTAAGAATCTTCTTTTGAAAAAAACAAGGCTGGAAGACACGTTCGGCGTGAATATGCTTGCCATTGCGGACGGAAAACCGGAGACAATGGGATTAAAGGAGCTTCTTAAGCATTATGTGGATTTTCAGTATGAGACGGCGACGCGCAAATATTCCAATCTGTTACAAAAAGAATTGGAGCGCAAGGAAATACAGGAAGGTCTTATTAAGGCATGCAACGTCATTGACCTGATCATTGAAGTGCTGCGCGGCTCCAAAGACCGTGCAATGGCAAAGGCATGTCTGGTAGAAGGAATCACGGACGGTATCAAGTTCAAATTCAAAGAATCCCGTATCATGGCGCAGCAGCTCCAGTTTACCGAGCCGCAGGCGAATGCGATCCTGGAAATGCGGCTTTATAAATTGATCGGCTTAGAGATCGATGCGCTCATGAAAGAGCATGAGGACACGGTCGCCAACATTTTCCGTTATGAGGATATTCTTGCAAGAAAGGATTCCATGGCACAGGTCATCATCAATGAGCTGGATGGCTATAAAAAGGAATATGCCCGCGCAAGAAGAACTGTCATCGACAACGCGGAGCAGGTTGTATTTACCGAAAAGAAGCCGGAAGAAATGGACGTCTATTTCCTGATGGATCGTTTCGGTTATGGCAAAACGATCGACACTGCGACTTATGAGCGCAATAAAGATGCAGTGGAAACGGAAAACTCGCATGTGATCCTCTGTAAAAATACCGGAAAGATCTGTCTGTTTACCAACATCGGACAGCTCCATACGGTTAAGATTTCGGATCTGCCATTCGGTAAATTCCGTGATAAAGGTATCCCGATCGACAATGTGAGCAATTATGACTCTTCCAAAGAAGATATTTTATGCGTGACAAGTCAGGCGGACTTAAATCTGTACCGCATCCTCTTTACGACGAAGCAGGCGATGATGAAGGTCGTCAGCGGTGGTGAGTTTGACGTGGCAAAGAGAACAGTTGCCGCAACAAAGCTCAACGACGGGGATGAAGTGAAAAGCGTTGCGCTTTTGGTCGAGCAGCGCAATATCGTGCTTCAGTCGCACGAAGGCTATTTCCTGCGTTTCCCGATCGAGGAGATTCCGGAAAAGAAAAAAGGCGCGGTCGGTGTGAGAGGCATGAAGCTTGGTGCGCATGATTATCTGGAAGAAGTCTATTATACGCAAAATGCGCAGGAACAATCTATCGAATATAAAGGGAAAAGCATCGAGCTGAACAAGCTGAAGCTTGGGTCCCGGGATTCCAAAGGCGTGAAGGTTCGACTGTAAAGGAACAAAGCGCCTAAGTAAGACAGAAAGAACGGGGATTGACTATGAGAGTCATCGCAGGAACAAGACGGAGTCTGCGGCTGGTATCACCGGAGGGAAAGGATACACGTCCGACGCAGGACCGGATCAAAGAAACGCTTTTCAATATCTTGCAAAATGATGTGCAGGGAAGCGTATTCATAGATTTGTTTTCCGGGAGCGGCGGTATCGGGATTGAAGCGTTGAGCCGCGGCGCGGCGCGGTCATATTTTGTAGAAAATCAAAAAGCAGCATGCGACTGCATCAGTCAAAATTTAACGACAACACGTTTTACGCAGGACAGCGTGCTCCTCAAGCAGGATGTATTGTTTGCGCTTACGGGTTCCATCAGAGAGCGGGCAGACATTATTTTTATGGATCCTCCGTATGATCAGGGATTAGAGCGGCAGGTGCTTGCCCTGCTTGCGGGAAATGACCGTATCGCGGACCGCGATACTTTAATTGTCCTTGAAACATCGCTTCATGCAGAAACAGACTATCTTCCCGCGCTTGGGTATGATATAATCAAGCAGAAGCGTTACAAGACCAACCAACATATCTTCCTGAAAAAGAAGTGAGGTGTCACGTCATGAAGATCGCAGTTTATCCGGGAAGCTTTGATCCCGTTACTTATGGGCATTTGGATATTATCCGCAGGGCGGCGCGGATGTTTGACGAGCTGATCGTCAGTGTTTTGAACAATAAAGCGAAAACTCCATTGTTTTCAGCAGAGGAACGTGTTAGAATATTAGAAGAAGCGACAAAGGAATTTCCGAATGTCAAAGTGGATTCCTTTACCGGACTTCTGATCGACTATGCAAGAGAGAAAGATATTCATGTATCAGTCAGAGGTCTCCGCGCGATCACGGATTTTGAATATGAACTCCAGATCGCACAGACGAATAAGAAGCTTTCAAACGGAAGTCTTGACACGATATTTTTGACAACGAGCTTGGAATATGCTTATTTAAGCTCTTCCAGCGTCAAAGAGATCGCTTATTTTGGCGGTGATATTTCACAATGCGTTCCGCCCTTTGTAGCAGACATGATTCATGAAAAATACAAAGGTCAGGCAGATACATAGGAATTGTGATCGATCAATTTTCAGCTCAAACGGATTGGAGTATGCGATGAACAGTAAAATCGAACAACTGATTGAAGAAATTGAAGACTATATTGACAGTTGTAAGTTCAAACCTCTCTCAAGTACCATTATCATGGTAAATAAAGAGGAGATAGAAGAACTTCTTCGTGAACTGAAGATGAAAACGCCGGATGAGATCAAGCGTTACCAGAAGATCATCAGCAATAAAGAGGCGATCTTAAACGACGCAAGGCAGAAGGCGGATGCACTGATCAATGAGGCGACCATTCACACGAATGAGCTTGTCAATGAGCATGAGATCATGCAGCAGGCATATGCCAAGGCAAATGAGATCGTAACGCTTGCAACGAGGCAGGCACAGTCGATCCTTGATGCGGCGACCATGCAGGCAAATGATTTTAAGGCACAGGCGCTTCAGTATATGGACGAGTCGCTTGGAAGCATGGAGGATATTATAACCAATGCGATGAATGAAGCTTCCGCTCATTACGAGAATTTGTTGAACTCCATGAACAGCTATAAGGAGCTGATCCAGTCGAACCGTGCGCAGCTTTATCCCGTGGATGCGCTTGAGGAGGTTGCCGAAGCGGAGGCGGAGAATCAGGAGAAGTAAATGCGTTTCGTTTCGCAGAGAGGAACGCCGAAAAAAAGCCGCGCCTTTTTTCAGGCAGCGGCTTTTTAAGATCAAAAAAGCCATCCGCAGAAGAGACAGACCGCATAAAAGCCTCCTGCGATCACTGCGATCAGCAGGCGGCGGAGCAGATAAGCGGCAGGGCTTAAAGAGACGGCATGCAGAAAGCATTCGCTCTGTCCGGCGCAGCAAAAACCGCCGAAGCTTAACGCTGTCAGCATTAAAAGCTGCAGCAGCATTCTTTTTTCCGGCATTAGGATGAGATACCCCTGCAGCACGCGGATGCCGCCGGATATTTCAAAGACGGAATGCAGGATACCGCTGTAAAAACCGTTTACCTGTAAGGCGTAGAGCGGCAGCATCAGAATATTGAATAAGATCATGTAACCGCAGAGCCGCAGCATGGATTTTCCGGCATGAGAGATTGCCTCATCCATTACGGCAAACAGCGACGGCTCGATTTTCTCACCCTGTATGAGTGATGCAGGGACGGCAGGAGACGGCTTCACGCCAGCCCCGGAAAAAAGACCATACAGGAGCGGGATGCCGTACATGCCGAAGGTGAGGATCGGCAGCGCCTGATAAGCGGGAGCCTGTAAGCCCAGCATGGGCACGGCAAACGAATAGAAATAGACAGGGCCGATATTGTTGCAGAACGGGATTAATCGCATCGAATCTTCTTTGGATAATTGCCCCTTTTGATAGAGATCGGCAACGCAGAACGCGCCCATCGGAAAACCGCAGAGAAAACCCATGATGATACAGTATGCGCCGTTTGGCGTTGTATGGAAAAGTCGTCCGAAGCATCCGCGGAGCGGGCGGCAGAGAAGCTCCTGCAATTTTAAGCCTGTCAGAATACCGGACAGGATCATAAAAGGCAGAAGCGTGGGCACCATGTTTTCAAGCCAGAGCGTCAGCCCCAGCGTCGCAAGTGACAGTGCGGTCTTGCTGCTGATCAGGAGCAGGACAATAAAAAGAAGGATCACCGGGAGCATCAGCGGCATGCTGCACGGCCTCCGTGTTTTTTCTTAATCAATATATGAAAAAAACATGGAAGAAATACCCCGGACAGGATAGGGAACAGATGGTCAGATTGGATAAATATCTTTCCGACGCGGATGTCGGTACGAGGAGCGAGGTCAGGGAATACTGTAAAAAAGGACTGATCACGGTGGATGGCGTCGTTTGCAGAAAAGCGGATCGAAAAATCGAACCCGGTCGTATGTCAGTATGTTTTCGCGGAAAAACTGTTTCTTGTGAGTCAGAGACCACGGTCTGTTATCTGTTAAACAAGCCCGCCGGTTATCTTTGTGCGACAAAGGATGACATGCAGCAGACGGTATTTTCCCTGTTACCCGGGCTTGATCCTCAGCGTTTTTTTCCGATCGGCAGACTGGATAAGGACAGTGAGGGGCTTCTGCTTATCACAAATGACGGCGCGCTTTCGCATAAACTGACAAGTCCGCGGTCGCATGTGCCGAAAACCTATGAGGTCTGGATCAGCGGAAAACTGACGGAGACGGAGCTTGCCGCGCTGCAAAACGGAACCGACATCGGCGATGATACACCATGTCTTCCTGCGAAGGTGTCCGTCCTACGCACGGAGCCGTCCTACCGGCTTACCGAAGCGGAGCGGGAACATCTGCCCAAAGGTACGCCGGATGTCATTTTCGCAAGTCAGGTGCGCATCACGATCTGCGAAGGGCGATATCATCAGGTCAAGCGGATGTTTCATGCAAACAGACATGAGGTTTTTTACCTGAAACGCGTTTCCATCGGCGCGCTTTTATTAGGGAACGATCTGAAAACGGGGGAATTCCGCCGCCTGACGGCGGAGGAGACCGCAAAAGCCGCCGATGTGACAGCCATTGATGAAATAAGCGAAGATCATTCCTGATTTGAACAAATAAAGGAAAAGAAAGGATAAGGAGCAGACAAAGTGAAAGAAAGCATAAAAAACAAGCGGATCGCCATTATTACAGGAGCAAGCAGCGGCATTGGGTATACCTTTGCACTGGCGCTTGATCGGATTTTGCATACAACGGATGAGCTGTGGCTGGTAGCGCGCAATGAAGAACGCTTAAAGGAGCTGTCGGGGCAGCTTACCATGAAAACACGCATCATTCCGATGGACCTGACAAAGTCGGAAAGCTTTGTCTCTTTTGAAGAATTACTGAAAAAAGAGCTTCCGAGTGTCCGCTTTTTGATCAATGCCGCCGGACTCGGCTTTATGGGCGAATTTTTAGATGTGGAGCAGCGCTGCGAAGAAGAAACGATCATGTGCAACTGCATCGGATTGACGAGAATGACGCGGATGTGTCTGCCCTATATGGCGTGGAACGGAAGGATCATCCAGCTTGCAAGCAGCGCCGCATTTCTCCCGCAGCCGGATTTTGCCGTGTATGCCGCGAGCAAGGCCTATGTGCTTTCTCTTTCCACGGCGCTCAGCGAGGAATTAAGAGGGCGTGGCATCTATGTGACAAGCGTTTGTCCCGGCCCTGTTGCCACCCCGTTTTTTGACAAAGCGGAAGTGTTCGGGAAACAGCTTGCGATTAAAAAGTATGTTACTGTCACACCGGAACGTGTGGTTTTGCAGGCATTAAAGGACAGCAGACGGCGGAAAAGAATGTCTGTCTGCGGCATACCGATGAAGGCGTTTTATCTGCTGACAAAGCTTGTTCCTGAGCGGTTCATTCTGTTTTGCATGCGCATGATGAAGGTGTCGCGCTAAAAAAGAATGGCGCAGAGCGCCATTCTTTCAAAGAATCGCGAAGCGATTCTTCTGGGATTGCGAAGCGATTCTTCTGGGATTGCGAAGCTTCTATTGGTAAGGTTCCGCGGATACGGACGTGGATGGGAAAGGAACAGGGTCATGTATGTAAGAAAAGGCTGCTACGGCTATATTCATAACAGAAAAATACTCACATGCTTGTTTACGCTCGCCTGTTTTGGTGTGTCGCTGGCTCTTTTTTTGATCGGCTGGCATGTGATCGGCACAAAAAAGAATCTATGGACGGTCATTGCGGTACTCGGCTGTCTTCCGGGCGCAAAAAGTGCGGTCAATACGATCATGTTTTGGAAGGCGAAGGGCTGTTCATCAGAGACGCATGAACAGATCGTTCCGCATGTCGGCGCGCTCTGTGTCTATTATGATCTTCAGTTTACCTCCTATGAACGCATTTATCCGGTAGATTCTCTTGTCATCGAAGGAAAAAGTATCTGCGGATATACGAGCAGTCCCAAATGCAGCCCTGACCTGTGCGAAAAGCACCTGCGCACCCAGTTAGAACAGAGCGGGCATAAGGACTATACCGTAAAGATATTCACATCGCTTGACAAATACATAAGCCGCCTTGACGGCATGCAGAAGGAGGGCGCTGCCGCCGCAAAGGAAGCGGTAAAAGAGCAGCTGCTTGCGTTAGCGCTATGAAAGAAATCATCATAGACGGAGAGGAAGCCGGTATCCGGCTTGACAAGTTTTTAGAAAAGCTGCTCCCGCATGCGGGGCGGTCTTTTCTGTATAAAATGCTCCGCAAAAAGAACATCACGCTGAACGGAAAAAAAGCAGAGGGCAGCGAACGCCTCTGCGCGCAGGACAAGGTCTGTATTTTTTTCTCGGATGAGACGTATGTGCAGTTTCGGTTTGGCGGACAAACAGAAAAAGAAAAGTATGCATCGGAGACACAACCATCCGCCGCGCATATTTCCGTTATCTATGAAGACCGTGACATGCTGATCGCGGATAAGCCTGCGGGCATTTTAACGCAGCGCGCCGAAAGGACGGATAACAGTTTGAACGACTGGCTGTGCGGACATGTTCGTCTGGATAAGCAGGAGCGGCAAACGGGGGAAGATCGCTTATCCTATACGCCGTCCGCCGTAAACCGGCTTGACCGCAACACGAGCGGACTTGTTCTTTGCGCGAAAACCTATCAGGCGGCGCGCGCATTGAGCAGTCTGATTCATGACAGAAAGATCGGGAAATACTATCTGGCGTTGGTAAAAGGGCAAATCTGCGAGTCGAAGACGTTAAAAGGCTTTTTGCGCAAGGATTCCGTTCATAATCAGGTCACGATCTCCGAAGACGGCGCGGGGGAAGAAATCCACACAGCCTATGCGCCGCTCTTTTATCTTGACCGGCATGATATGACGTTGCTCAAGGTGCAGCTGATCACGGGAAAACCGCATCAGATCCGCGCGCACTTGGCAGGGATTTCTCACCCGGTCTGCGGCGATCCAAAATACGGAGATGCCCGCTTAAACAGAGAGCTTCATGCAAAGTACGGCGTAAACAGGCAGCTTCTCCATGCTTTTGCGGTCTGCTTTCCGGAAAACGCGGCGTTTGGCGTGGATCGGCCAATGGCAGCTGCGGGGAAAACATTCCTTGCGCCGCTTCCGCAGGATTTTAGAAAACTGCTAGGTTCTTATCACATAGGAGAAACCGTATGGCAACGTGGAATTCAAGAGGGCTTCGAGGTTCCACCCTTGAGGATATGATCAACCGCACAAATGAAAAATATTTAGAGCATCATCTGGCGCTCATCCAAAAAATACCGACGCCGATCACGCCGATGCAGATCGATCATGAACACCATCAGATCACACTCGCATATTTCGATCAAAAAAGCACCGTCGATTATATCGGCGCCGTGCAGGGCGTTCCTGTCTGCTTTGACGCAAAGGAATGCGCTGTCGATACATTTGCGCTGCAAAACATCCATGAGCATCAGGTCGTGTTCATGAGCGAGTTTGAACGGCAGGGCGGGATTGCTTTTTTTATCATTTATTATTCAGCAAAAGACCTGTTCTATTATCTGCCGCTCGCACAGCTTATGGTGTTCTGGGAGCGGGCAAAGGCGGGAGGGCGCAAGAGCTTCCGTTTTGACGAATTGGATTTGTCGTATGTGCTGCCAAAAAAACAGGGCGTTTTAGTGCCGTACTTAGATATGCTGCAAAAGGATTTAGAAGAACGGGGTTGACATCCTCGTTTGGTTTCGTTATACTGGCGATAGTTTAATTCGATAATGCGGTAGTTGATTAGCGCTTTAATGTATTGAAGCAATGAAAGAGACAGGCATACCATTACAAAGCGAGTCAAAAGCCGCGTGAAGGAGATGTTCTAACATGAGCAAACAGTTATTGCATACCCCGGTGGGTGTCAGAGACATTTATGGCGCAGAATTTGACGCGAAGCAGCATTGCGAGCAGGAAATTCAAAAAACCATGCATAGCTACGGTTTTCAGGATATTCAGACGCCGACCTTTGAATTTTTTGACGTTTTTGGGAAAGAGATCGGCACAACGCCGTCGAAAGAGCTGTATAAATTTTTTGATAAAGAGGGAAATACGCTTGTACTGCGTCCGGATTTCACGCCGTCTATTGCGCGCTGCGCCGCAAAATATTATATCGACACGGACAGACCCGTGCGGTTCTGTTATCATGGTAATACGTTTACGAATACCTCGGACTTACGCGGCAAATTGAAAGAAGTCACGCAGATGGGCGCCGAGCTGATCGGGGATAACAGCATTGCCGCAGATGCGGAAATGCTCGCGCTCTGTGTCCGCTCCTTATTGCATGCGGGACTGACCGAATTTCAGATCAGCATCGGGGAAGCCGGCTATACGAAGGGCTTATGCGCTGAAGCGGGTATGGATGAGGATACGGAGGCGGAATGGCGGGAGCTTGTCGCCAACAAGAATTTTTTTGGCGCGCAGGAGCTCTTAACACATGCTAAACCAAGCGAACAATGTCGGGAAGCGCTGCTGCATCTCGGTGATCTTGCAGGAGGCGCAGACGTGCTCCGTACCGCACGGGGATATGCCTGCAACGCCGCTTCCATGCGGGCGGTTGACCGTCTGGAAGCGGTATATCGTGTGCTCTGTCTGTACGGTGTGGAAAAATATATTTCGTTTGACCTCGGTATGGTGAGCAGGTATCATTATTATACCGGAATCATTTTTAAGGCCTATACCTACGGTGTCGGCGATGCGATCGTAAAGGGCGGACGTTATGATAAGCTGTTAGAGCGGTTCGGGAAACCGGCTCCCGCCATCGGCTTTATGATCGTGATCGACGATCTGATGACAGCAAAAAAAGCATCCGGCAGAAACGGCGCGGATAAGCCGCCTGTCAAAATGCTCTTATATCGTGAGACGGAGCTTGCGGAGGCAATCGCTTATGTGAATGAGCGGCGCGCGGCGGGAGAGTGCTTTGCGATGATGCCGGTTGCAGATGCCGCCGATCGTTTGGCGGCGGAGGCATTTGTCAAAGCGCAGCACATGATCCCGGTCACATTATAGCAGATATAGAACGGAAACAGATAAGAAAGGCATAGATAGCAAAATGCAGAATGAACAACGTTACTTAACCTTTGCACTTGGCAAAGGAAGACTTGCCGATCAGACATTAGCGCTCTTAGAGAACATCGGTATTACCTGTGAGGAAATCAAGGACAAGCATACACGCAAATTGATCTTTACAAACGAAGATCTGCGTCTTCGTTTTTTCCTCGCGAAGGGACCCGATGTACCAACCTATGTGGAATACGGCGCAGCGGACATCGGCGTTGTCGGTGCGGATACGATCTTAGAGGAGCAGCGGCACGTATTTGAAGTGCTGGATTTAGGCTTCGGCAAATGCCGCATGTGCGTATGCGGTCCCGCTTCCGCGAAGGAGCTTTTGCTGCACCATGAAATGATCCGCGTAGCGAGCAAGTATCCGGTCATTGCACGGAATTATTTTTATAACCAGAAGCACCAGACCGTTGACATTATCAAGCTGAACGGCTCTGTAGAGTTAGGGCCGATCGTCGGTCTTTCTGACGTGATCGTGGATATTGTAGAGACTGGTTCCACGTTAAAAGAGAACGGTTTGGAGGTATTGGAGGAAATCTGCCCGCTGTCCGCGCGCATGATCGTCAATCAGGTCAGCATGCAGATGGAATCGGAGCGCATTAAAAAGCTGATCTACCGGCTTCGGGAAGCGGTAGAGAAACAGAGTTAAATAAAATGCATGCCTGAAAACAGGCAGGAGGAAAGATATGAGAATCATTGAATTAACACAGGATACCAAACGCGATTTACTTGGCACACTCTTAAAGAGAAGCCCGAATAACTATGGCTCCTATGAGGCGGCGGTCGCCGACATTGTAAACGATGTCCGCGCCCGTGGGGACGAAGCACTGTGCGCCTATACGGAGCGCTTCGATCACTGCCTGTTGACAAAGGATACCATGCGGGTGACAAAGGATGAGATGGAGGAGGCTTATGCGCAGGTAGACGACGAATTTATCCGTGTTATGAAGGCGAGTGCTGCCAACATCCGCGCTTATCACGAAAAACAGCTTCGCACAAGTTGGTTTGACGCAAAGCCGGACGGCACGATCTTAGGTCAGCGTATCCTGCCGCTGGCGACGGCGGGAATTTATGTGCCGGGCGGAAAAGCCGCGTATCCGTCCAGTCTGTTGATGAACGCGGTTACGGCGCGCGTTGCGGGTGTGGAGCGCATCCTGATCTGTACGCCGCCCGGAAAGGACGGCAAGGTCGTTCCGGCAACGCTTGTTGCCGCCGATATCTGCGGCATTGACGAAATCTATAAATGCGGCGGCGCGCAGGCAATCGCTGCCATGGCGTTCGGAACCGATACGATCCCGAAAGTAGAAAAGATCACCGGCCCGGGCAATATCTTTGTCGCCCTTGCCAAAAAAGCCGTGTTCGGCTATGTCAGCATTGATTCCATTGCCGGACCGAGTGAGATTTTAGTATTGGCGGATGAAAGCGCGAATCCGCGCTATATCGCGGCGGATTTGCTTTCCCAGGCGGAGCATGACGAGATGGCTTCCGCGATCCTGATCACAACGGACAGAACGCTTGCAGAGGCGGTATCCGCCGAGGTGGACGCCTTTACGCAGACACTTTCCAGAAAAGAGATCATTCAAAAGTCCCTTGATGATTACGGATACATTTTGATTGCCGACAACATGGAGGAAGCCATCAGCGCCGTCAATGAGATCGCTTCCGAGCACTTGGAGATTCTGACACGCAATCCGTTCGAAGTGATGACAAAGGTTCGCAATGCGGGCGCGATCTTCCTCGGCGAATATAGCTCTGAGCCGCTTGGAGACTATTATGCAGGACCGAATCACGTGTTGCCGACAAACGGGACGGCAAAGTTCTTTTCACCGTTAAACGTCGATGATTTTATGAAAAAAACAAGCATCATTTCCTATTCGCAGGAAGCGCTTGCGCGCGCGCATAAGGATATTGAGCTGTTCGCCGAAAAGGAAGGTCTTACGGCGCATGCCAATTCCATTAAAGTGCGTTTTGATAGATCGATTCGCTGAAGCGAAACGATTCAAAGAATCCGCTTGGCGGATTCTTTTGGTACTGTGATTAACAAAGATAAAAATTTAGTACACTGGGAGGTGTCTATGGTAGAGAACAGAATCGCGGAAATCACCCGCGACACAAAAGAAACACAGATCACGATGATGCTTCAGTTAGACGGCAGCGGCGCATGCCGTTCGGATACAGGCATCAGCTTTTTTAACCATATGCTGGAGGGCTTTGCGCGTCATGGTTTTTTTGACTTAGACGTAAAGATTTCCGGTGACTTAAATGTGGACGGGCACCATACCGTGGAGGACGCCGGCATCGTGCTCGGCTCGGCGATCAAAGAAGCGCTTGGCAATAAAGAGGGAATTAGGCGCTACGGTTCTTCTTTGATCCCGATGGATGAGACGCTGGCTCAGTGTGCGATCGATCTTTGCGGAAGACCTTATTTTGTATTTGATGCAGAGTTTCCGCAGGAGCGCTGCGGTTCGTTTGAAACCTGTCTTGTGCGTGAGTTTTTTTATGCGGTATCATACAGCGCGGGCATGAATCTGCACATGAAGATTTTGTCCGGCGTCAATGCGCACCATATGGCGGAGGCGCTCTTTAAGGCGTTTGCCAAAGCGCTCGACGAAGCGACCGGTATTGATCCGCGTATCAAGGATGTCTTAAGCACGAAAGGAACTTTGATATGAAAAAGCTATTTATTCCGTGTATTTATCTCAAAAAGGGCATGGCGTTAAAGGGCATGACGGATGCGTCGGTCATTTCCATGGATCCGGCTGAGCTTGCCAAAACGTACAGCCAGAATAATGCGGATGAAATTCTTGTGTTTGATCTTTCAAGCGGAGATGCGGAGCATGAAGAAGCGATTGACGTGATCAAACGCATCTGTAAAGAGAGTGAGGTGCCCGTGATCGGCGCGGGCAATATCGCGCGCATGGAGGATGTCAAGAAGCTTTTGTATGCAGGCTGCGCGCGGGCGTGCCTGGATTACGGAAAGCAGTCTAATATTGATCTGACAAAAGAGGTGTCGGAAAAATTCGGAAAAGACAAGATTCTTGCCGCGTTTCAGAAGCCCTCTGTCATTACGGCGAATCAACCGCTTCTGGATACCTATGTGTGCGCGGCGCTGTTGACGGAGCCTTCGGCGCTGCTTGCAAGCGTCACCGAGATCAATATGCCATTTATTGCGAGCCTGTCCGACATTTCGCTCGACAAGGCGTTGGAATATCTTGGTGTGCATTCCGTCTGCGGCATCAGCGGCGATTTTGTGACGCACAATATTATGAATATCAGCTCGTTAAAGCACCTGTGTTTTGAGAACGGGATAGAGGTCAACACGTATGAGAATTGTATGCCGTGGGAGCGTTTCAAGAAAAATACCGACGGGATGCTTCCGGTCATTACTCAGGACTATCAGACGGGCGAAGTGCTCATGATGGCGTATATGACCAAGGAAGCATATGAGCTGACGCTTCAGACCGGCAGGATGACCTATTATAGCCGCAGCCGCAATGAGCTTTGGATCAAGGGCGAGACGAGCGGACACTATCAGTACGTGAAATCCTTAACGGCGGACTGCGATATGGACACTCTGCTCGCAAAAGTATCGCAGGTCGGCGCGGCATGCCATACCGGAAATTATAGTTGCTTTTTTAACGAGATCATGAAAAAAGAATATGATGATGAAAATCCGCTCACCATATTCAATTCCGTTTTTGATGTGATCTTAGACCGCAAGGAGCATCCGAAGGAAGGCTCTTACACGAATTATCTGTTTGACAAGGGTATTGATAAGATTCTCAAAAAAGTGGGAGAGGAAGCGACGGAAATTGTCATTGCTGCCAAAAACCCGAATCCTGAGGAGATCAAATACGAGATTTCCGACCTGCTCTATCATCTGATGGTCTTAATGGTGGAGAAGGGCGTTACATGGGAGGAGATCACCAGAGAGCTTGCCAGAAGATGACATGTTTCCGGTTTCGATTTCATATAGTTAGATAAAGATCGCTTAAAAACCGGGAGACATGATGTATGGAGTTGTCCATTGACGAAAAAATGCGTCTTGTCAGGGAAATGCGTGAAAAAATGGCAAGAGCGGAATCAGAAGACAGTCAAAGCGGCTATCAATGGGCGTATAAGAGAAGCGGAGTATCCGAAGACGAACGCGGGGCACGCGGCACATTCGGTCTGCGACTGTTTTTAGCGCTCTGTCTCTTTGGCGGTTTTCTTTATATGCAAAAACAGGATATGAAGATCGCGGATAAAAACGCGCAGGACATCGTTGCGATGATCAGCGAGGACAGCCTGCCGTTTCCTAAGTGAAAACCGCATTCACAAACAGGAGAGGAACAAAACGATATGCGTGCGTTAGCATTACCGGAGGAGATACTACTCACAATCGAAAAGCCGGCAAGATATATCGGAGGCGAGATCAACAGTGTCATGAAAGAAAAAGCGCAGGTTGACGTGCGCTTCTGCATGTGTTTTCCGGATGTCTACGAGATTGGTATGTCCCATCTCGGCATTCAGATCTTATATGATATGTTTAATCAATGGGAGGATGTCTGGTGCGAGCGCGTCTATTCCCCCTGGATTGACGCGGACCGGGTGATGCGTGAGCGTGGGATAACGCTCTTTGCTTTAGAATCGCAGGATCCCGTCAGGGAGTTTGATTTTCTCGGTATCACGCTTCAATATGAAATGTGCTATACGAATGTGCTACAGGTACTTGATCTTTCCGGTATTCCGCTTTTGGCAAAGGAACGTACATGGGAGCACCCGGTCGTGATCGGCGGCGGTCCCTGTACCTACAATCCCGAACCGATTGCGCCTTTTTTTGACCTGTTTTACATCGGGGACGGGGAGACTATGTACCGCAGACTCCTTAATCTGTATAAGGAAATGCGCGCACAGGGCGCCGATCGGACAAGCTTTTTAAGAGAGGCGGGAAAGCTTCCGGGTATTTATGCGCCGGGGTGCTATGAGCCGCATTATCATGAAGACGGTACATTATGCGATTTTACGGCGCTTGATGCGTCCATGCCGCTTACGATCACGAAAGAGCTTGTCACGGACTTAAGCGACACTTATTATCCGTCAAAGCCCGTTGTGCCCTTTATCAAATGCACGCAGGACCGCGTTGTTTTAGAGATTCAGCGCGGCTGCATCCGCGGCTGCCGGTTCTGTCAGGCAGGGCAGCTTTACCGCCCGGTGCGGGAACGCAGCCTTTCCATGTTAAAAGAACAAGCGATACAGATGATTGACCATACCGGTCATGAAGAAATTTCCTTAAGCTCCCTCAGCAGTTCCGACTATTCGAAGCTGCCGGAATTGCTCTCGTATCTGATCGAAGAATGTCAAAAAAGAAAAGTGAATATTTCTTTGCCATCACTAAGGATTGATGCTTTTTCTCTCGATGTAATGAGTAAGGTACAAGATATAAGAAAAAGCAGTCTGACCTTTGCACCGGAGGCAGGTACCCAGAGACTGCGCGATGTCATCAATAAAGGTTTGACCAGAGAGGTCATTTTGAACGGTGCCATTGAAGCGTTTAAGGGCGGCTGGACAAGGGTCAAGCTTTACTTTATGCTGGGGCTTCCGACCGAGACGGATGAGGATATACGCGGCATTGCGGAGCTTGCAAACGACATTGCGGCAGCATTTTTTGAGACGGTTCCAAAGGAAAAACGGCGGGAAAAAATTCAGATTGTCGTCAGCACCTCCTTTTTTATCCCGAAGCCGTTTACGCCCCTGCAATGGGCTTCCATGCATCCGAAGGAGACTTATATCGAAAAGGCGTATGCGACAAGAAAAGCAATCTCGGAGCAGCTTAATCAGCGAAGTATCAAATATAATTGGCATGAGGCGGATGTTTCCGTGATCGAGGGCGTGCTTGCAAGGGGAGACCGCCGGATTGCCGATGTGCTGTTAAATGCATACCGGCGCGGATGCTTTTTTGATGCGTGGAGCGAATACTATCATCATGAGGAATGGCTTGCCGCATTTGAGGAATGCGGTCTCTCCATTGATTTTTACACGCTGCGGGAGCGGAATTTGGATGAGCTGTTTCCTTGGGATTTCATCGACTGCGGCGTGACGAAGGCTTTTTTGAAAAAAGAATGGGAGTGTGCGATGGCCGGTGAGATCACACCGAACTGTAAGCAGAAATGTAACGCCTGCGGCGCGGCACGTTTTGGCTGCGGGATCTGTTTTGAACCGAGAGGGGGCGGTGCGGAATGAGGCTTCGGATCAAATTTACCAAAAACGGCTGCCTGAAATTCATCGGGCATTTGGACGTCATGCGCTATTTTCAAAAAGCGATGCGGCGTGCGAAGATCGATATCGCTTATTCTGCGGGTTTTTCCCCGCATCAGATCATGTCGTTTGCCGCGCCGCTCGGGGTCGGCATGACGAGCGACGGCGAATATTTTGATATGGAGGCAAACTCTGTTACAAGTGCGGAGGATATCAAAACACGTTTGAATGCCGTTATGGCGGAGGGCATTGTCGTAACGGACGTCCGGCTGCTCCCGGAAGGCGCGAAAAACGCCATGGCGAGCGTTTCAGCCGCGGGCTATACTGTCCAAATCCGCGCCGGCCATGATCAGGACGTGCCTCTCGATAAGGCGGTCGCGCGTTTTCATTCTTCCGAACATGTGCCCTATGTGAAGCAAACGCAAAAAAGCGAACTTACCTTGGACTTAAAAGAGGGTGTTCATGCGCTTTCAGTCGAAAATGGCACCGTTTCCATGGTGATCGATACGGGAAGCAGCAGTAACTTAAAGCCCGCAATGATCATGGAGACGCTGTATTCCTATTACGGAAAACAGCCGGAGGACTTTGATTTTGTCATTCATCGCAAGGAAACCTACGGACGCGCGGAAGACGGTTCTTTTGTGCCGCTTTCCGAGGCGGGGGAGGTGTTCTGATGCCCGCAGATCAGGCAAATATCAGCTATTATATTACCCATTACGAAAATCGCCTATTGTCCGCGCTCTGTGTGGACGATAGGCCGGTGCAGGCGTCGTTTTCGACGAGGCAGGTATCAGCGGAAGGGGACGCCGCGTTTGCGGTCGGCACGATTCTTGTCGGCCGGATCAATCGGATCGTCTCAAACATCCATGCCGCTTTTGTAGACATTGCGCCGGGCATACAGGGGTTTCTTCCGCTTCAAAGTATCTGTTCTCCCGTGTATTGCAGTAATGACCGGGCACGGAAGGACATGCCGGTGCAGGGGGACTGCGTTCTTGTGCAGGTTGAAAAAGCTGCCGTTAAAACAAAGGATCTGGTGCTTACCACAAAGCTCGCGCTGTCGGGGCGTTATGTTGTGTTCGAGAATATCGGCAGCGGCATCCATTTTTCCCGAAAAGTATCACCCAAGCAGAGAGCGCGCATGAATGATTTTTTGGCATCGCAGCAGATTACGGAATCCACGTTTGGAGAATACGGCTGTATCGTACGCACCAACGCATTTACGCTGCAGGATTTATCTCCGGTACTGACGGAACTGAAACGGCTTCATGCGGACATGACGCGTATGATTTCCTATGCGCCGTCGCGAACCTTATACAGTGTGCTCTATACGCCGCCTGCCGATTTTCTGCTTGCCCTGCGCGATACTTACGCGCTTACCTTTCGGCGTATTGTGACGGACATTCCTGAGATCTATGAGCAGCTGACTTCTTATTTCACGGATGTGGGCGATGCGGAAAGCCTTCAGAAGCTTTCTTTTTTTGACAATGGGAAAAAGAGCATGTCACTCTTAAATTTCTATCGTCTCGGAGAGCGCATAAAAGAGGCGCTTTCAGAACGTGTATGGCTCAAAAGCGGCGGCTATCTTGTCATTGAGCCGACGGAAAGCCTGACTGCAATTGATGTGAATACGGGAAAATACACCGGAAAAAGCGATGCGGAGGATACCTATTGGAAGATCAATGCGGAGGCGGCGCAGATGATCGCCTTACAGCTCAGACTCCGCAATCTGTCCGGCATGATTTTAGTCGATTTTATCAATATGAAAGAGCGGGAGAGGAAGGAACAGCTATTGGAGCTGCTCCGTTCCTATACGGCGGACGATCCCGTGCATACCTCCGTCATAGACATGACACCGCTCGGACTCGTAGAGATTACACGCAAAAAAATAAGAAAAAGCCTAAAGGAGCAATATCATGAAACTGCTTTCCATGAATGAAATTGATGGCGGATGTTATCTGCACCGCTATGAACTGGTCTATGAGAACCGCGCGGGACGCGAAAAGCATTATGAGATTGTCAGCCGCCGTGCGATTACCTCGCCGGAGGAACTCGGACGCGTATCGAGCGGCATTTCCATGATCGTGACGCAGAATGACCGCCTGCTTTTATTAAAAGAATTCCGCATGGCGATCAACCGCCCTGTCTATAATCTATGCGCCGGAATGATCAATGAGGGAGAATCCATTGAGGATTGTGTGAAGAGAGAATTGTTTGAGGAAACGGGACTGAAAGTAAAGGAGATCAAAAAGATCCTGCCAGCCTCGTATGCCGCGGTCGCCATTTCCGATATTATGACGAATATTGTCTATGTGGAGGCAGAAGAGGGTGAGGTCAGCGGCGAATACGCTTCGGTAAACGAAGAAATTCAGGCCGCATTTTATGACGCGGACGAACTTTCCGCCATGCTGGAGACCGAAGCCTTCAGCAGCCGCAGCCAGCTCGCCGCATATGAATTTTGCAGGTTTCATTCTAAATGATCCGTAATCAAAGAATTTGCCGTTGGCAAAAGAAATGCTGTTGGCAAAAGAAATGCCGTTGGCAAAAGAAATGCCGTTGGCAAAAGAAATGCCGTTGGCATTTCTTTGAAAGAATGCAAAAGAGTGCAAAAAATTGCTTTGCACTCTTTTGCATTCTTTTTTAATCGTCTTTTCTTAAATGAACCAGCTTGCTTGCCATTCTGCCGCGTTCTTCCTCAATGGCAGCATAGTGCTTTCTGGTCGTATTGACATCCTTATGTCCAAGCACGTCGGCCACCAGATAAATATCTCCGGATTCCCGGTAGAGATTCGTTCCGTAAGTGCTTCTTAATTTATGCGGTGTGATCGTTTTCATCGTCGTTACGCGGGATGCGTATTTTTTGACAAGGTTTTCCACCGCACGCACTGTGATCCGGCGTCTCTGTAAGGAGAGGAACATCGCCTCCTCATGGCCGTTCTCGGCGATGATATGCTTGCGTTTTTCGTGATAGGTAAGCAGCGCTTCACGAACCTCGTCTCCAAAATAGACATACGCCTCATAACCGCCCTTGCGCCGCACCTTGATGCGGTCATTATCATAATCAATATCGCCGATATTCAGCCCGACAAACTCTGATACGCGGATTCCCGTGCCGAGCAGGAGCGTCAGAATTGCAAGATCGCGCTCCTTTGTGATCTTGTGATAATGTGCTTCCGCTTTCGTGAGTTTTTCGCCTTCCTCGACCTGATCTAAAAGAATCGCAACCTCGTTCGCGTCCAGACGCACAATCTCTTTCTCGTGGATTTTGGGTGTTTTCACGAGAGAGGGCGGGTTTGTCATGATCATTTCCGACTGAAAGAAAAAATTATAAAAACTGCGGATCGTTGCAAGCTTTCTTGACTTTGCCCGCTCCTGATTTGATAATTCTTTTCCGTCACGCTCATAATAGGAGCAGTAGGAGAGATAGTCCAAAATATCGTCGCGCTTGATCCTGTCCAGCACACCAACCGTAAGCTCCTTCATCGGGACCGTGCAAATCTCCGGCCTTTTTTCGTAGAGCCAGTTAAAAAACACGCGCAGGTCATAGGCATACGCAAGACGGGTGCGTGTAGAGGTCACTTCCTCGACGCCATGAAAATATCGGGATACGAAAGGTGGCAGTTCCTCTAAAATCCCCCGGAGCGTCATCGTATATTTTCTGTTTTGCTGTTCGTGATAATTTTGCTGTTTTTCGCTTGATGCAGCCATAATTGTTATTCTCCTGATTTGTGTATTACACCTGTTTATCATGCTTGTTTGTTTTGTATTTCCATATTTCAAGTTTGGTAAAGCGCGTTGCAGATTGCCGTAAACATGCGTTCCTTGACGCCCGGATTTTCCTGATTCAGGCGCTTTAACAGATCTTCTGCGTATTTCCTTTTTGTATAACCGTCCGCAGGGCAGGCACTTTTTGCGACCGGCAGGTTGTTCTTATTGACAAAACCGATCACATCCGCCTCCTGCATATACATAAGCGGACGGATTACCGTCATATCCATGCGATCCAGATAGGTGACAGGGCGAAAGGTATGGAAACGTCCTTCAAAGATCAGAGACATGAGCATGGTAACGACAATATCGTCCTTATGATGCGCATAAGCGACCTTATTGCAGCCAAGCTCTTTCATTTTGGTATTGAGCGCGCCTTTACGCATTTTTGCGCAGAGTGCGCAGGGATTGCTTTCCCTGCGTTCCTCAAAGACGATCTTACCGATGTCCGTCTCCACACGGATATAGGGTACCTGCAGATCGTCGCACATTTGCCTGATCCTGTCAAAATCCTGAATGCCGAACCCCAAATCAACCGTTACCGCATACAGCTCATAATGCGCAGGGTAGAACCGCTTTAGTCCCGCAAGCGCCGTAAGGAGTGTAAGAGAGTCCTTTCCGCCGGAGATGCCGACCGCGATGCGGTCGCCCTCGTCGATCATATGATACGTATCAATCGCTCGCCGGACGAGACTCATAAGCTGCTGCTGTGTCATGATTCCATTCTCCTTAAAAAGGATGATTTCTCTCTATCAATCCATTATATCGGTTCCGACGAAAAAAGTATAGCTTTTTTCAATTAACTGGTATAAGATAAAAGAGTCGGAGAGCACTCCGAAAAAGGAGAGAAGATTTATGAAATATCATGGTGACCGTAAATATCTGCATTGGGGCTTGACCGGTGTATGTGTGGTATGCGCAGGCATCGCTTTTTACTATATTCTTTTTCATGGCACAAGACTCGGCACAATGTTGAATCGCTTTTTTAATATCTGTTTCCCGATCATTGTCGGCTTCGTACTGGCATACTTGTTTACCCCTATTGTCAATTCGATCGAATACCGTCTGCTCATTCCTCTCTATAAGCGAATCACAAAGAGAAAAAAGCAGGAGAGTATCGGAAATCGGCGGCATAAGAACCTGATTCGCGCGATTGCCATTTGCACAACCTATCTGCTAGTCTTTTGGTGCTTTTACGGCTTATTTGCCATGATCATTCCTGAAATTGAAAAGAGTATTCCCGGCATTTCCGAACAGTTTGCGAGGGCATTTAATAAATATTACGACATGGCGATCGATTATCTGCAGCAAAACACGACGATTGCAAATTTTCTGAGAGATAATCTTTCCATCGATCTGTCCAAGATCAATTCGCAGGATGTGGTTGACTGGCTGCTGAAAAATATTCAAAATATCGGCTCCGTTCTCTCAACGTTGTCAGCGACCATTTACGGTACATTGAAAACTTCGCTCAATATCATCATTGGTTTTATTATTTCGGTCTATCTGTTATTTGGTAAGGAGACCTATGCGGCACAGGCGAAAAAAATATGTTATTCCCTGTTTGAAATGCATAATGCGAACCGTTTGATCAAGGACTGCAGGTTTGTTCATAAAACCTTTATCGGTTTTATTTCGGGAAAGATTTTTGACTCCATCATCATCGGTTTTCTGTGTTTTATTGGAACGACCCTGCTTGGACTTCATTATCCGGTACTCATCAGCGTCATTGTCGGTGTAACGAATGTGATCCCGTTTTTCGGACCATATCTTGGCGCGATTCCTTGTACGCTGTTGTTACTGGTCGTAGCGCCGATCGAAGCCGTTTACTTTTTAATTTTTGTTCTGATCCTTCAACAGGTGGACGGAAATATCATCGGGCCGCGTATTTTAGGCGATTCAACCGGTATTTCGGGCTTTTGGGTCATTTTTGCCATCACATTTTTCGGCGGAATTTACGGCGTTATGGGTATGATCATGGGCGTTCCCGTGTTTGCGGTGATCTATGCGTTCACAAAGCGTTTTGTTAATCGGAGACTGAAGAGTAAATCACTTCCTTCGGATACGGCGCTTTACCGCGATGCGTATGAGATTCGGGATGGCGAGTTTATCACAAAAGAGCATCTGTTCACGGAGATCAAGAACCCGAAAGGAAGCAGCCAGCATAAAAATGCGGCGGAAGAGGGCGAAAAATATCATTTATTCCGTACGCTTTTTAGCAGACATGCGACTGGATCTTCCGAGAATACACAGACAAAGGATGACTCATCAGAAAAAGAAAATTCGCAGAAAACAGAAGCGTCACAGTCCAAAGAAGAATCCGACAACAGCAATAAATCATGATAAAAATAGTAACAGATTGAGTTTAACGAATAATAGAACGGATTCACTGTTATTCTGCACATTTCGTTGCAGGAAACTATTATTTTAGAATTTGTTACATTCTCATATAGAAGGAGTGTCACTATGCGTTTTTTGATACAGAGAGTGTCAGAAGCCTCTGTCGAAGTCGATCAGAAAATCATCGGACAGATTCAGAACGGACTGCTCGTGTTTGTCGGTGTGAGTGATCGTGACACAACGGAAATCGCCAATCGCATGATCGAAAAACTCTTGAAGCTGCGCATATTCGAGGATTCTGCAGGCAAAACCAATTGTTCCCTCGTGGATATAGACGGCGAAATTCTTGTTGTATCGCAATTTACCCTGTATGCTGACTGTAAAAAGGGAAATCGGCCATCCTTTACCGACGCCGGTTCTGCTGAATCGGCAAATCGTCTCTATGAATATATTCTGCAACAGATTGCCTCAAAAGGTGTTACTGTTCAGCATGGTGTCTTTGGTGCGATGATGAATGTATCACTTGTAAACCACGGACCATTCACCGTCTTTTTAGATTCTGACCAGCTTTTCGGACAAAAGAGTACGGTATCGACGCGCATATAACTATTCGCGAAACGACAGTTTAACGAATAGATGGTGTGCGAAAGTGGATTAATATCGTTCTTTATGGCAAGTATTCCGTTGAATAATATGGCAGCAACAACACGCTTCCTGCACGGATTTCATCCACATTTTCTATGTGATTCATTGCTTTTACTTCATCAATATAATCGGCAATTCCGTCATAATGAGAATCCGTGTATTGGGAAGCAATTTCCCAAAGTGTTTCATCATGGCTGACCGTATACTGCGTAAAATATTTATATTCCTGCGGCTTGTCCGTCATCGCCTTTGCATTTGATAAAAAACTGCCAAAAACAACGCCCAATGTCATGATCAAAATAAGGGACATACTTAGGAAAAATAATTTACGCTTTGTTTCCTGCAAACGTTTTCTCTGCAGATTTCGTTTTCTTCTCAGTTCATCACGGCTGTAGGTTGTATAAAAAGGACGATTCCCATATACGACGGTATTCATAACATATTCCTCCTTTATTCATCCGATGGCATTCTCAGTTCCTTCCCAGAATGCCAAACATCATCAATTTTCAAAATCAGAACGAATGTTCCGAATATATGTTCTTTTCTTTAATATATCGAACATACATTTGTTTGTCAAGTAAATTTAGCAAAAAAATCGAACAAATTTTCGGAATATATGTTTGCTTTTCTTGTTAGATTATGCTACAATAAATTTGGAATTCATTTGCAGATTGGAGGTATTTTATTATGGCAAACGGAAAACTTTCCACAAAACAGGCAGAAATATTGGAATATATCAAAGAACAGATCTTAGAGCGCGGCTATCCGCCCGCCGTACGCGAGATTTGCGATGCCGTACACTTGAAATCGACTTCCTCTGTTCATTCCCATCTTGAGACCTTGGAGAAGAATGGCTATATCAGACGTGATCCGACGAAACCGCGGGCGATTGAGATCTGCGACGATTCCTTTCAGCTTGTCCGCCATGAAATGGCAAGTATACCGATTGTCGGCACCGTTGCGGCAGGACAGCCGATTCTTGCACAGGAGAATATAGAAGGCTATTTTCCGATTCCGGTTGAGCTTCTCCCGAACGCAGAGACATTTATCCTAAAGGTAAAGGGTGACAGTATGATCAATGCCGGCATTTTTAACGGAGATCAGATTTTTGTGGAGCGCTGCTCTTCTGCCCGCAACGGAGATACGGTCGTGGCGCTCGTGGAAGATTCCGCTACGGTCAAGACCTTCTATAAGGAGGACGGGCATATCCGTCTGCAGCCTGAAAATGATGAAATGGATCCGATCATTGTAGATGATTGTGTAATTTTAGGAAAGGTATTCGGCGTGTTCCGTTTATACCGCTGAAGAACATAGAATTTAAGTTTAAAAACCGCTGTCAGATTAAGAATCAATGATTCCCAAACTGAACAGCGGTTTTTCGTTATGATGCGCTGGTAAATTCTGTGACCGCAACTTCTTTTCCGTCGCGCCAAATGCGCTCCAGATCATAGAACAGGCGGTTTTCTTTATCAAAAATATGCACGATGATGTCATTATAATCCATCAGGATCCAGTTTGCCGTATCATATCCTTCACTTTGTCTCTTAAAATAACCGGCTCGTCCGAGTTTTTCTTCCACTGCATCGCATAAGGTCTGAATCTGACTACGGTTATTGCCGCTTGCAATCAAAAAATAATCTGCAATGGTGGAAACCTCGCGGATATCGATTACCTTAATATCTTCCGCTTTTTTTTCTTCCATCGCTGCAATTGCAAGCTTTGTCATTTCATATGCTGTATTTGTTTCTTTCATTGATTCCGATGTCCTTTCTTTCTATTAATATGATAAGCAGGCAAATTATTTATGTATCGTTCCAGTCACATTCGTTGGATTGTATATTTTTCACATTCGAATCACATTCCATATAATAATCGTAAGTCTGCTGTGTCGCCGGATCAATCGATTTTTTATTATTTAAATAAAAAAGTGTATCATGCAGGATCCGCCTTAAACCATCATCCAAATTCCGAAAACAGATTTCCCTCACTTCATCCAAATGCGGCTGCTTTTTTCGATTCGGCTCAATATAGTCCGCAATATATATAATCTTTTCCAATAAGGTCATACCGGCATGTCCGGTCGTATGCCAACGGATTGCGGATAGAATTTCCTTGTCCGTCACCTCATATTTTTCTTTTGCATAAAAGCTCCCAAGCTTTGCATGCAGCAACACAGGGTTCTCCTGTTCAAATTGTGTGACGGGGATCTTATGCTTTTCACAAAGGGACAGCATTTTTTTTTGATCCAGATTCTTCGCTTTTGCACAGTCATGCAGCAATCCGGCAAGAAATGCACGCTCCGGCTTTTCACCGTAGCGCATGGCAAGACATGCTGCGGTATAGGCCACACCGAGCGTATGCGTATAGCGGTCATCATCCAGTTCTTTTTTTAATTCTTTCTCTAATTTTTCTTCGCGGCCCATGATGATCCTTTCACAAGTTTATTCGTTCCTTTTTATTGCGGAAGAAGAATCTTCGGATTTTCCTTAAACGGTTTGTATAACACGATTTTTTTGCCGATGACCTGAACCACCTGCGCGTGCGTACGCTCTGCAATAACCTGCGCCAATTCCTTCGGATCATCCATGCAATTCTTTAAGACATTCAGTTTGATCAGTTCCCTTGTGTTGAAGGCTTCGCTGACCGCTGTCGTCACTTCCGGCGTCAGACTTGATTTCCCTATTTGAAAGATCGGCTCAAGTGTACTCGCAAGTGATTTCAAATATGCTCTCTGTTTGCTCGTCATCTTTTGATACTCCTCTATTGCTTTTTGTTTTATTGTTCAATCCGGTCTCTATTGATAATAATCAAACGCGAATCCGTACATTCTGACCGTATCACCGTCCTGAATGCCCATTTCCTCCAGTTTCTTCAAGATACCGTTCTTTTTTAAGAACTCTTGGAAAAAGAGAAAGCCTTTTTCGGATTCCAGATTTGTATAACCAAGCATCTTTTCAATGCGCGGGCCCTCGACAATATACGCCTGCTCTTTATCGTCAAACGACACGGTGTATGGTTCATTCGCATAGTTGTTTTCAAATTCCGGAAAATATTCCTGCTCAAAAATGACCGGTTCGTCTTTGTTTTCCTTTAAGTACTGATAGGCATAGGACAACAATTCCTTTACACCCGCACCTGTAACAGCCGAGATTGGGAAGATGGAAATCCCCTTTGGCTCAAATTCATTGCGCATTCGATTTAAAACATCCTCCAAAGCCTTCGTTTCTAAGACATCGGTCTTATTTGCCGCAATGACCTGTGTTCGTCCGCTTAAACCGGTCTGATAAGCTTCAAGCTCCTCATTGATCGCATAAATATCCGCGATCGGATCGCGTCCCTCTGTACCTGCAGCGTCCACCACATGGATGAACAGCTTTGTACGCTCAATATGACGCAAAAACTCATGCCCTAAGCCGACGCCTTCGGACGCGCCTTCGATCAGCCCCGGAATATCCGCTAACACGAAGGAACTGCCGTCTCCTAAATCTACAACACCGAGATTCGGTCTGAGCGTTGTAAAATGATAGTTCGCGATCTTCGGTCGGGCATTCGTCGTTCTTGACAAAAACGTAGATTTTCCTACATTCGGAAAGCCGATCAAACCAACGTCTGCAATGACCTTTAACTCCAGTGTCAGTGACAGCTCTTTTGCAGGCTGTCCCGGCTGTGCGTATTTCGGTGCCTGCATGGTGCTTGTTGCATAATGCTGGTTACCGCATCCGCCCTTACCGCCCGTTAAGATGGTATAGCGTAGATTATCTCCCGACATATCGGTGATCACACGGCCGCTTGTTTCCTCACGTATAACGGTTCCTTTGGGCAGCTTAATGATAATATCCGCCCCATCCTTGCCGCGGCAATTCCGTTTTCCGCCTTCTTCCCCATCTCCTGCCGCATATTTACGCGTATGCCGAAAATCAATCAGGGTATTTAAGCCTTCATCCACCTCAAAGATCACATCGCCGCCGCGTCCGCCGTCTCCGCCGTCCGGACCACCGTCCGGTACATATTTTTCCCGTCTGAAAGAAACATGTCCGTCGCCGCCCTTGCCGCTTCTGACATAGATTTTTGCTCTGTCTGCAAACATGGTTCATAATCCTTTCGTCATTGACTCATAACCGAAACAGAGCTCCAAACATTCGTTTGAAGCTCTGTCAGATCGTTTATTTCTCTACCGGATATACACAAGCCTGTTTCTTATCTCTGCCTTTTCTCTCGAACCGCAGAACGCCGTCAACTAACGCAAACAGCGTATCGTCGCCGCCGATACCGACATTCACGCCCGGATGAATCTTTGTACCGCGTTGTCTGTATAGAATATTGCCTGCTTTCACAAACTGTCCGTCAGCCCGCTTCGCACCTAATCTTTTGGATTCGGAGTCTCTGCCGTTCTTTGTAGAACCGACTCCCTTCTTATGAGCGAAAAATTGAAGGTTCATATACATGGTTTACACCTCCTCAATGTTTACCTGCAAATATTTGTTGCCGTATTGCTTTACAATACCTTGTAGGCCAAGAATCATGGAATCCATCAATAAACATCCTTCTTCGGAAAGCCCCTCCGGAAATTCACAACGTAGGAACCCATCCGTCTGATTTTGTGTGACATGAAGCTGCTCCTTAGCCAAGGTCTCCAACGAGTTCACTGTGTTGATGACCAGTACGGATACCGCGGCACAGATCATATCCTTTTCAAAAAAGAAATGTCTGCTCCCTGCATGTCCCATACAATAAAATTCCCGATACGTCCCTGATTCCGACCGCTTGACCGTAATTGTTGTCATAAACGATTCCCACTGATCCTAAACGGATTATGCGTTGATCTTATTGATCTTAACCTCAGTGTATGCTTGTCTGTGACCATTCTTCTTGTGGTAGCCGGTCTTTCTCTTATACTTGTAAACGATGACTTTCTTTGCCCGGCCCTGCTTTTCAACAGTTGCTTCCACGGTTGCCTTAGCGACATCCGCGCCAACCTTAAGCTTCTTATCGCTTACTGCAATGACGTTGTCAAACGTAACGGAATCTCCGGCTTCTGCGTCGAGCTTCTCAACCCGGACAACATCACCCTCAGATACCTTATACTGCTTACCACCTGTTGCAATGATTGCGTACATAGGGACACCTCCTATATCTAACCGTCTCCGGTTTTACTCGCTAGCTTCGGCGCCGTTCCTAAAGCGGAACGAACTTTTGCCACGCTACGCGGCATACTCATATATAATACCAATCGTTTTCCTGTTTGTCAACCAATTTCTACAAAAAATATGTGTGATTTTTTGTGTAAAAACACCTGTCCCGCCTCTTTCAAAATCGTACAAAAGTCCTGCGTCAACACATAAGAGAGCGCCCGTTCCTTTTCATCATCGGACGGACGCTCTCTTAAAATTGCCTGCTATGTTTACTTTACTGTTTGTTGCCCATTACCTTCGGCAATACAAAGATTGCAACGACTTCCAGAATAGAGCAAATCAAAACGAGCCAGAAGAAAAAGTTGAAAGAAGCGGTTACGCCCCATCCTTGATCCTTTGCTGCATTGGACTCCTGGATCATTTTTACGATACAGAACGCGGCGTTAATAATTGCAAAAATGGATGCCTGATTGGATTTCTTTAAGAACAGCAGCACTGCCGAGACAGCCAGGAAAACCAACATAAAGATACCATATTTCGCGCCGTCACCGCTGATAATAGAAACACCGACCTTGAAACCAAAGGCATTGGCCTCTACCTTTGCCGGAAATACACAAACAAAACCAACTACCGCAAGGATCAGCGCGATAAAGTTAATGCTTGCATCTGCCTGCTGTGCGAACGGAACCTTTGCCGCAGGTGTTCCGTTCGGGACCTGTGTCCCCCCATTTGTCGGGGTACCGCAATTCGGGCAGGTTATCGAATTGTCAGGAATCTGATTACCACAATTGTTACATAACATACTACTTCCCTCTCTTTTCTTTTTAATATTTATAAAAAATGACAATGCATTTTTTATCGTACAAAATCGTGATGGATTTGGCTATAAAGTCGAAACTTTATAAATTTTTTATTATTGTATCATATTATTCTGCTATCCGCAATCCATAAAACTCATAATCTGCGGAACAAACACGATATTTGACTTGTCCGCGCGAATATGCTAAATTGTTATTAGAATATGATCTGATCGGCAGAGAGAGGAAATGATGAGATATGCGTGTGGAAACAGCAACATCCAAGTCGGTAGTGGTTTTGTTTGCGATGCTCCTGATTGCTTTTATACAGCTTTTGACTTCCTGTGGAAGCATTCCATCACAGGAAACAAGTATTTACCAAAACGACATGACGGATTTTACGAACAAGATCATTGAGATTGGCGACAACATCAATCAGATTGACGCCAATTCAGATTCCGCCGTCAACGAGCTGCTCTCCTATTACGATGAACTGGACGCCACATTTTTCTCATTAACTGAAATGGACATTCCCGATGAATATGCGGATGCGGAGATTTTAGCGGAAAGAGCAAGTAAATATATGACGCAGGCGGTTCTATATTATCACACTGCATTCGAAGCCGAACCATTAGATGAAATGGCGCTGGAAACGGCAAACACTTACTATGAAAAAGCCATTACCTATGTCAATTATATCGGCGAAGTGCTGCTTGGCAGTCATGTAACCTTTGAGGATGCATCATCCGCTCCGGCTTCAGAATAAAAAAGAATGCAATATTAAGAAATTTCCTATATAAAACAAAAAAGTTGGCGCAAATGCGCCAACTTTTTTAGATATTATCGACAGCCCGCTTCAGTTCGTTCGTTCTGCCCTGAATATCGATAGACTGTGCGGAAATTTCCTCCGTATTTGAAGCAATCTTCGCCACACGCTCCGTCATCTTGTTCATATCTCCGATCAGTTGCCGAATAACGCTCATGCTTGCATTAATCTTCGGAATGGTTTCCTCCGCCTGCTTTGTATTGCCAACGATCAGATCCTGCGTGGAAGTTGCCAAATTACGGATCTCGCTTGCAACGACCGCAAAACCCTTCCCCTGCTCGCCCGCTCTTGCCGCCTCAATAGACGCATTTAAGCTAAGCAGATTTGTCTGATCGGCGATTTCTGATATATCGCCGCTCGTCTTTTGATAAATATCGATAAATTCCGACATCGTAGCCAGCGAGACATCCAACTCCTTGCAAAAACGCGAAATCTCTTTTATGTTCTCTGCCAGTTCTGTCGTTTCGCTTACCGATGCCTCATTTGCTTTACTCAGTGCCAGAATTGCCGCACTTAACTCTCCAAACTGTCGTATGATCTGTTCTAAGTGCGTGTCTCTATCCCGCTGTGCGTTCTGCTCCTCTTCATAAACGTCTTCCAGCTTTTTCTTTTCGTCCTCCGCAAGATCCTTGATATAATGAATACAATTCTCACGGATATTGACGCCGTTATGAATGGCTCTCGCCATATCGAGACAGGTCTGATAACCGCAGGCACTGCAATTTAAGTTGCGGCTCTTTTGATCTGTCTTGTTCATGCTGTCAAAGATCCGATCAAGTTCTGCGTCTGTCGGCTCCTTGATCGTGACCTTTTTATTTGTATAATTTCGCATAAAGTCATTGATGTTGAGTCCGCTGAATGCCTCCATGAAGTTTTTGAGTCGTTCCTCATGGGAAACATCGCTTGTCCAAGGACTTTTGTTTTTGCTTGTAAACGGTGAAGTCTTCCGCATGTCCTTCTTATTCATGTTTCGCATGGAGGAAAGCGTGAGCAGCACATCGTCCGTGTTGCGCGAAGGCTCGGTTGCTGTACCGTAAATACAACCCTTACCGCAATTCAAAATATCAACCATGAACGGAAGCTGCTGTTTGTTACCAATGCGCTTCACATATTCCTGCAAATAATGATAGGCCTCTTTTTCTCCCTCTACCTGACGTACAACCTGCGCTTTACCGAGGAAGTGTTCTACGTTTTCACGCAGTCCACCCGGCATAGGATACAGGGAGCCAAGCCCGTATTCCAGTTCGTCGTTATATTCAGGCGCAGACGTATAACTGTTGCCGATATATGCCATCAGTTTTTGGAACGTCACATTATAGGAAACATAGTCGCCACAGTTCGGATCCGTGATCTCCAGCCTTTTCGCAATACAAGGGCTTATAAAAGCAAGCTTGTCATTATTATGCAGATATTTCTTGGCATAAACAGCCATACACATCATGGGACTGTGAATCGGTACCAGACGCGGGATCAGCTCCGGAATATATTTTTCCACATAAGTGACGATCGCCGGGCAAGGCTGTGAAATACCGCCGAAAAACTGATGCTCCGTAATATATTTCAGGTATCCCCACGTCGTAATGTCCGCCCCGAAAGATACGCTGTAAATATGCTTAACACCTTTCTGCTTAAGAAGACCAAGCACCCGCCGATACTCTCTCGGGTAATTTGCCAAAAATGCAGGCGCTATGATGACCGATATCGATTTTCCCGCCGCTAAATCCGCAAAAAAAGTATCCGTATCATCATAATAATCCCTTGCACCATGCGTGCAGGCATCAAAACAGGCTCCGCAGGCAATACAATGTCCGGAATCAACTGTCACCCTTCCCGGATCGGTCGCAATGTTGGATATGAGTACCGGACATGCCCGTACACATTTGTTACAACCGCTGCACTGATCATTTGTATAAATCAGTTCCATAAGTATGTATCCTCCTTAAGCAGGTGATAATACCTGAAAATATTATGTATATTCTTAATGGAAGAAGCTGATTGCTTTCTTCAAGCCTTCCGCAAGCTCTAACATTTCCTGCGATACTTGACCAATCTGTTTCATATCCTCGTTGACAAGATTTGCAGAAGCTGTCGTCTCCTCGGATGCAGCTGCATTTTCCTCAGAGATAGAAGACAGGCTCTCGATCGTCTCACCAATACCGTTCTTCACGGCATCAATGCTCACCACTTCTTCACGAATGCGCTCTGTTCCTTGAGAAATCTCACTGACCGCATTCAGTACCTTGTCAAACATCGCCCGTGTATCCTGAATTTTTCCAAGCTGCTTTGTCGCGCTTTCATTCAAAACATCGGACAGAGAACTTGTTTTCTGAATATCCTCAACAAGACTGACAATGATCTCCTGAATTTCTCTCGCCGCAGAAGCACAGCTTTCCGCAAGCGAACCGATTTCCTTTGCAACAACCGCAAAACCGCGTCCTGCTTCTCCCGCTCTCGCTGCTTCGATGGAAGCGTTGAGACTGAGCAGATTCGTCTGGGAACTGATTTCCTCGATTGTTTTCAAGATCACATTGATCTTGTTGACCGCCTCCACATTCTTCTCAGACTGTTCCACAATATTATCAATATCCGTTTTCGTCTGCGTATTAATATCGATCAACTCTACCATGGTCGCTTGTGCATGATTGGATACCTTCTTTGTCTCGTCAGACATCTTAGAAAGCGTTACAACCTTATCGGTAATAATGTCAAGGGTTGCATTCAGTTCTTCAATATTCGCCATTGCGCCCGCCGTATCCTGCGCCTGCGTCGTAGAACCTTCCGCGACCTCTTCGATCGCCTTGGTAACCTGAGAAATGGCAGAAATTGTTGTATCGACCGAACCGGTCAGCTGTAAGGAGCAATCGTTCAGCGTTGCCGCATCCTTTTGGATGCCGTTCACGATCTCACGAATATTTAAGACCAGATTGTTGACATTGTCTGCCAAAGCGCCGATCTCATTACGCTGATTCAGTGCATCTACATGGAGTTCCACATTGAGATCTCCGCTTCCCAGTTTTGTTACTGCGCCAGTCAGATTCGTCATTGCCCGCACGATCACACGCACCAAGATGATGACAACGATCAGAATCACCGCAAGTACGATGACAGTGCCGATAATCAACTGTATAATCGCGCTGTTGATCGCTTTTTGTGCGACGGACCTCGGATACCCGACAAATACCATACCCACTACCGTTCCATCCATATTGCGAAGCGGCTCATAAGCAACATAACTCGGCACACCGTTCACCACCAGATTTTCATTAAAATAACCGTTGCCCGCAAGCACCTGACTGGCAACCTTTTCATCCGCCTGGGTACCGACAATATAGTCACCATTCGCATCCTTCAAGGTTGTGAGGACTCGTGTATCCCCGTAAAACAAAGTAACATTCAGATCTTTTTCCTCCAGAAACCGATTTAAGAGATCCTGCGTATGTCCGACATAGTTGGCTCCTTTATATAAATTGCCGTTTACCATGCTCCAATTGCCCTCATACAATGTGTCATATGATTCCATTAAGGAAAAGCAGACCGACTCAACCGCCTGACGGTTACTATCCTCCAAGGAGCTTTTCAGCTTACTCGTACTCATCACAAAATTGACAACTGACAACAACACCATCGGCAGCATCGTCAGCATTACTAAAAGTACACCAAATGGAAGCTTCAATTTGTTTTTCTGCATAATGATTTCCCTTTCTCCGGCTAAGATTCTTTTGTTGTTATCGTATTTTTGGATATAGTCAGATCGATTTATTATACAATACATGACACATAAAGTCAATATATGGCAAATTTTTATGATATCAAATTGTGCAGAAAAAAGTGCAAATTATGAATAGACTGAATAAGACATGAAAGCCCCGCAGAGATGAATTCCCTGCGGGGCTGCAATGTTTTCTCAGATTTGAATGGATCGTCAGAGCCTGCCGATCGTTTCATATGGAAATGTATACCTTAGAAACGGTTTGCGTTCGCTGCTTCCTCAATGGAAACGGCAACGGCAACCGTTGCGCCAACCATCGGATTATTGCCCATACCGATCAGACCCATCATTTCCACATGCGCGGGAACGGAAGAGGATCCTGCAAACTGTGCATCAGAATGCATACGTCCTAAAGTATCGGTGAATCCGTAAGATGCCGGACCGGCTGCCATATTATCGGGATGCAGTGTACGACCGGTACCACCGCCGGATGCCACGGAGAAATACTTCTTTCCTGCCTCGGTACGCTCTTTCTTATATGTACCTGCAACCGGATGCTGGAATCTGGTCGGATTGGTGGAATTACCGGTAATGGAGACATCCACATTCTCTTTCCACATGATCGCAACGCCTTCCGGAACGGAGTTCGCACCGTAGCAGTTTACCTTGGAACGAAGTCCGTCAGAATACGGAATACGCTCAATCTCCTTTACCTCATTTGTGTACGGATCGTATTCCGTCTCCACAAACGTAAAGCCGTTGATACGGGAAATGATCTTTGCCGCATCCTTTCCAAGACCGTTTAAGATTACGCGGAGCGGTTTCTTGCGAACCTTATTTGCTTTCTCGGCAATACCGATCGCACCCTCTGCTGCTGCAAAAGACTCATGTCCTGCAAGAAAGCAGAAGCAGTCCGTATCCTCCTCAAGCAGCATCTTGCCAAGATTTCCGTGTCCGAGACCAACCTTACGGGTATCTGCAACAGAGCCCGGAATACAGAATGCCTGTAATCCCTCTCCGATCGCTGCAGCCGCATCGGAAGCCTTTCTGCAGTTCTTCTTGATCGCGATCGCTGCGCCTACCGTGTATGCCCAGCATGCATTCTCAAAGCAGATCGGCTGAATCTTCTTGACCTGCTCATATACATCAAGGCCCGCGTCTTTGGTAATCTTTTCTGCTTCCTCAAGTGAAGCGATCCCATAGCCATTTAATACGGAATTGATGGTGTCAATTCTTCTTTCATATGATTCAAATAAAGCCATTGATTTGTCCTCCTCCTGATTTATTCTTTACGCGGGTCAATGATTTTTACTGCGTCATCGACACGGCCGTACTGTCCGCTTGCTTTTTCATAAGCAGTGTTCGGATCATCACCTTTTTTGATGAAATCAGTCATCTTTCCAAGGCTTACGAACTTGTAACCGATAATCTGATCGTCTTTGTCAAGCGCGATTCCGGTTACATAACCCTCTGCCATTTCCAGATAACGAGGACCTTTCTTTAATGTGCCGTACATCGTACCAACCTGGCTTCTTAATCCCTTACCGAGATCCTCCAAGCCGGCTCCGATCGGCAGTCCTTCCTCGGAGAACGCACTCTGCGTACGTCCGTAGACAATCTGTAAAAACAGTTCTCTCATAGCGGTATTGATCGCATCGCATACGAGATCGGTGTTGAGTGCTTCCATTACAGTCAGACCCGGAAGAATCTCCGCTGCCATTGCTGCGGAATGCGTCATACCGGAGCAGCCGATCGTCTCCACAAGCGCCTCCTGAATGATTCCCTCTTTGACGTTCAGCGTCAGCTTGCAAGCGCCCTGCTGAGGAGCACACCAGCCTACACCGTGTGTCAGACCGGAAATGTCTTCCACCTTTTTCGCCTGTACCCACTTGGCTTCTTCCGGAATCGGTGCGCAGCCATGATGTACGCCCTGTGCTACGGTACACATTTCTTCAACTTCCTTTGAATAAATCATGTGAAATCTCCTTTCGATTTATGGTATGATTGCTGGCGCAAGGTATCCATTACGCCACTGCTTTAATTTTCTCACAATTTGTCAAAAAAATCCAGTATTTTTTGGGAATATGTTTCATATACGTTTTTACTGATTTTTTGAAACAATCTCCGATTCACTTTTGTAAATGTGTCTCTCCGGGATCACGCCCCTCACACTGGACAGCGGATAGACATTCGAATTTCTGCCGATGACTGTCCCGGGATTTAAAACGGAATTACAGCCGACCTCGACGCGGTCACCGAGCATGGCGCCAAACTTTTTTAAGCCCGTTTCGATTTCCCCGGAATGCAGCCGGTCCTTCACAACCACAAGCGTTTTATCGCTCTTCACGTTGGATGTGATCGAGCCTGCACCCATGTGCGCCAGATAGCCTAAAATACTGTCACCGACATAATTATAGTGTGGTACCTGTACTTTATCGAACAGGATCACGTTTTTCAGTTCCGTAGAATTGCCGACGACCGCGCCTTTTCCGACGATTGCATTCCCGCGGATAAATGCGCATTGTCTGACTTCCGCTTCCTCGTCAATGATACACGGTGCGCCGAGATATGCGCTGTCAAACACCTTCGCGCTCTTCGCGACCCAGACATGGCTCTCCCGCTCCTCATAGATCGATTTGTCCAGCCGCTCCCCGAGCGAAATGATAAACTCGCCAATCTGCGGAAGCAGTTCCCACGGATACGTCTTTCCCTCAAATAATTCTGCCGCAATGGTTTTTTCCAGATCGTACAGGTTTGAGATCTTTGCTGATTCCAATTCCATCTTGCTCTCCATTCCCGCGCATTCTTTTGCGCAAATAAGATTTACAGCTTTTTTGTCATGACATGTGGTTGTCTCGTCTGGTCAATAACAAAGCCGCCAAGAGTTGACTGTATCGGTCATTTCTGATAAAAGCCTGCAGCCGCGTCAAATTTCTGGTACAGCCAGTTTTGATTGCTGATCTGCTTGACATATTCTGTACGGCGCGTCACAAAGCCATTCAGTTTATCCAGATATTCCGTCTCCGTGATACTGCCGTCCGCGACGCCGGAAAGTCCCTTCTCCCAGCTTGCCGTCAGCGCCGGATCGAGCAGCGCCTTCATGGAGCTGTCCACCACATCGTAGATCATCTCGCCGAGCAGCGTCGGCGTGATCAACTGTGTCTTTTTATTCAGCTTCAGGTATTTAATATGCACGAGCTTCTTTAGAATTTCCGCACGGGTCGCGCTTGTGCCGATCCCGCTTCCCTTGATCTGCGCGCGCAATTCTTCGTCCTCTATAAACTGTCCCGCATTTTCCATTGTCAGGATCATGGAACCGGAATTATAGCGTTTCGGCGGCTTCGTCTCGCCTTCCTTCACCTGATAATCCTTTACTTCAAGCGTACTGCCCTTCTTTACGCCCTCGAGCAGGGCAAGAAGCGCTTCGTCGCATTTCATGTCATCTTCTGCTGTTTCGTTGTCTTTCTCGTTCTCTTTCTCATTTTCTTTTTTCATAAAAGAAGGACGGGCAACTGCAAGATATCCTTCCTTTTTTAGAACCTTTACATTCGAAACAAACTGCTCCGTCTCCACTCTGCTTACGAGGGACACCTTCTCATAGACCGCCGCCGGATAAAAAATACTTAAAAATCTGCGTGCGACAAGCTCGTAAATATGCACGGCGGTCGGACTTAAACCTTCCAGTGCACGAAGTCCCTGTCCGGTCGGAATGATGGCATAGTGATCGGTGATCTGCTTATCGTTTACATAGCGGCTCTTTCCGATGCCGCGATACCCGTTTTTTTCAATGAGCAGCGCCGCAAAGCCACTGACCGGTCCATACTGCATGAGTCCGCGGATATTTTTGTCAATCTCTTTTGCGACGGCGCTCGAGAGCACGCGCGCATCGGTTCTCGGATAGGTCAGGAGCTTCTTTTCATACATATCCTGAACAAAAGATAATGTTTCGTCCGGACTGATCTTAAAATATTTGGAGCAGTCATTTTGCAGCTCTGCAAGATTATACAACAAGGGCGGATTCTTGTTTTCCTTTTTCCGTTCCAGTTTCTCGACGACCGCCTGTTTCCCCTTCACATGGGCGATCAGCGCGCGGGCGTCCTCCTCCTTCAAAAATCCGTTTTCCTTATATAGCGCAGGAGAATTCTCGAAAATCGAGCCCTTTCCTGCGCGCCATTCTCCGTCAAAGCTTTTATCGGAAAGCAAAAAACTGCCGATCACACGGTAAAACGGCGTTTTTACAAATGAGCGGATCTCTCGTTCTCTTTTGACGACCATTCCGAGCACACAGGTCATCACGCGCCCGACCGAGACGGAAGCACGATCCGCTTTCAGATAATTTTTGATCGGGCCTCCGTATTTTAATGTGAGGACGCGGGAAAAATTAATCCCCATCAGATAGTCCTCTTTCGCGCGCAGATAAGCGGCAGCACAGAGATTATCGTACTCGGATAAGTCCTTTGCCTCGCGCACGCCGCGTAAGATCTCCTCCTCGGTCTGTGAGTCGATCCACACGCGCTTTCTGGTTTTACCCGTCACATGCGCCTGCATCTCCACTAAGCGGTAAATGTACTCTCCCTCACGTCCCGAGTCCGTACATACATAAATGGTCGTCACATCGCTCCGCGTCAGCAGTCCGCTGACGATGCGAAACTGTTTCGATACATTGTCGATGACTTCATATTTGTATTCGTTCGGAATAAACGGAAGCGTATCAAGGCTCCATCGCTTTAACCGTTCATCATAAGCGTCCGGATAGCTCATCGTGATCAAGTGCCCCACACACCATGTCACGATCGTATCTTCTGATTCGATATAGCCGTCTTTATTTGCGCCGCTTACTTTCAATGCCTTTGCAAATTCTCTCGCGACACTGGGTTTTTCCGCGATAAATAATCGTTTTTCCATGGTTTTCCAATCCGTTATGCACACGGAATCATGTATATACATGTTTTCATGTACAATCTATATTACAAGGTTCATTTATGATTCAAAAAGCGAAAAGAGTGACATGACATGCGCGCGCTCATGCACCGCCTCGTCCTGTGCATCCTCTGAAAAAATAATCATATTCTTCGACGTCAGACGCGCTTTTTTGCAGCAAAACGCGTACCATTCCGTATCCGCCACATTAAGTGGCTGCGCTCCGTAATGGATAAAAACCGGAATTGCTTCCTCCTGTCTGGTGATGGCAACGACCGGGATTTCCCCCGATTTTCCGATCCACTCCTCACAGCGCGCGATATGTCCGCGTTCCCATACCCTGCCATCCAAAAGAGCCTGTGCGACCGCGCGTGCATAGGCGCGTTCCAGAAACGGCTGAAGCTGCGTCTGAATCCTCTTATCATAAAATGTTTCCGCATCTTCCGACATCAGCGCGCTTTGTTCAGCAAAAAGAAAGCGATACCAAAATTCCAACGCCGGATTTACAATGCGATACAGCCCTTTTTTAGAATCGTCGCGAGGCCCCGCTCCATAAGAATACACTTTTTCAACCAGATCAAGCTCCATTAAGTTTTTCAGATAAACGCTGATCTTCGCTCTGGAAAAGCCCGTTGCAAGATGGATGTCATTCAGCTTCTGTTTTCCACGCGCTATGGTATACAGGATGGTCGAATAAACACCGAATTCCCGCAATTCCCCGGACAGGCAGGTCAGACCGTATTCATGCATCGTTCCCTTCTTTTCCAAAAAAAGACTGCAGATAAGATGTTTTGTTGTAAAACAGTGTCTTGCCGCGTCAAGGAACGACGGATTTCCGCCAAGCAATGCATAAAGCGGAAAACATTCCTGTACCGTACGCCCCTCAAGATATGCGCAGGTATCCGAAAAGGACAGCGCACTCAGCTTATGGATCCCGCGAATAAAAGCCGCGCAGCCGCCAAGCCGTTTTCCCAGTGAATTGGCAATAAAACTCAGGGAGGAACAGGATAAAAGAACAAGAAAATCCGTATCAGAATAGCCATGATTTAACAGAAGGCGCAGCGCAGATGTAAACTGTTCTCCCGCCTTCAGAATATGCTCGGATTCATCGATTATGAGCAAGACTCTCGGCTGCTTATAATGTTCCGCAAGCGCGGTAAATACCGCGTCATAGACATTATTTGCATCAGGCTGCACCCGCTCCTCTTGAAGCTGACGCAGCATAAGATGCGCCTGCTGCAGCTCAGAGGCGGGAACGGCATGATAGTACATGCTTTCATAGGTGGCTGCAAGCTGCAAAAGGAGCGTCGTTTTCCCCAGGCCTTTCTCTCCGTACAAAACAAGGATCCTGCCTCCGCGCTCCTTAAAGCATTGTTCAATTTGCTCTGTAATGTTTGCTCTCTCGGAAAAATTCATTCCGACAACCCGCCCTTCTAAATTTGTGCGGTGAGAATCTGCTCTACCTCGTCTTTCGGCATCGGTCTGCCAAGATAAAAGCCCTGAATATTATCACACTGGATGTCGCGCAGATATTCAAACTGCGCCTCTGTTTCTACACCTTCCGCCACAGTCTCAAAGCCTAATCTCTTTACCATGGATACGATGGATTCTGTGATAATACGGGTGGAATCATCTGTAATGACCGTGTCAATAAAGCTCTTATCTATCTTCAAGGTATCGATCGGCAGTCCTTTTAAGTAGGACAGGGAAGAAAATCCTGTCCCGAAATCATCTAAGGATACGCGGATACCATACTCCCGAAGGAGATTCATTTTTTCGATCACCTCGTTAAAATCATCAATCAACACGCTTTCGGTGATCTCAAACTCAATCTCGTTAGGCGTAATCTCATATTTCTCCATCAGGGAAATGACATTGGATACAAAATTCTTGCTCTTATACTGAATCGCGGAAATATTTATGGACATGATCAGACGGATGCCATACTTATCCCGCCACTCCGCACAGGTACGGAACGCTTCCTCCACGACCCATGCGCCAATGCTGACGATACTGCCGTTTTTCTCCGCGATCGGAATAAATTCCGCCGGACTGATCAGTTTTCCGTTTTCATCCCTCCAGCGGATCAGCGCCTCCACACCGCGCAGTTTTCCGCTTGCCACATCATACTGCGGCTGGTAAAAAAGCAAAAACTGATTTTGGGACATCGCGCCCTTTAACATATTTTCTATTTGGACATGATGCAGGAAATCATGAATGATCGGCGCGTCAAAGTATTGAATTTCATTGCTGCCGATGCTTTTTGCCTTAAATAAGACAATCTCCGCATTGTTGATCAATCCGATCGCATTGTCTGCCGATTCGGGGTATTCTGCCACGCCGACACATACCGTGATCTCAATTTCCTTATGTCCCGTCAACACAAACGGTTTTGCGATCCGCTCCTGGATCGTCTTATAAACTGCATCTACACTCCGTGTTCCGCACGGATCATAAATGGCAATACAGTAAGTGTCGCTGTTAAAATGAGATACCATCACGTAATCGGAGCAAAGCTCTCTCAAAAATTGTCCGAACGCCTGTATCAGCTCATCGCCCATGATCATTCCCATTCCGTCATTGACCTTACGGAAATCGTCTATATCAATAAACATCACGGAAACGACGGACTGCTCTTTTTTTGCTTTTTCCAGCCACTCCGTGAGCCTTCCAACAAAATAGTTCCTATTGTAAAGTCCGGTCAGCATATCGTAATATGCCATATAGGTAAGCTCATCATTTTGCTGCTTAAACCGGGAAATATCGCGGAATTTAATGACCTTGCTTGCCAGTGCGCCCTCCTCGTCAGGCATGACGACCGTTTCACACTCCAGCCATCTCTTTTTTCCTCGCAGCTTGCATTCACAGCCGATTTTTTCTGTCGATGGCGTCTCTCTGTGGATCACCGCGCCAAGCCGCTCTGCATCTTCTTCCTCGATATATTCAAAAATGCGCTCCAGATCCTGTATATGCCGGATGTCCGTCGGAAAGAATTCCTGCCAATTGCCAAGCAGGGTAATCTGACCGTCCTTATAGCTGTAATAGAGATAAGCACAGGATGACATGTCGCACACCATCCGGTACATTTTTTCACTATCCGACAATTTCTTATTCATTGCCGTGAGGTAATCTACTTGGTAACGCAGGTCATTCATTCCGGCTCATCTCCTCTCTTTGGTCGGGCAGATCATGATTTTCCATGCTCCTTTCCCGAAAACAGGCGCTTCTGAAATGCTCAATCTTTCTTGGTAATATAACCCTGCGCCTTTAGCAGTTCCGCACATAGAACGGCTCCGCCTGCCGCGCCACGCACCGTATTATGAGAAAGCCCGACAAATTTCCAGTCATAGACGGTATCCTCGCGCAGTCTTCCGACGGAAACGCCCATGCCGTTCTCATACTGCACATCCATGGAAACCTGCGGCCGATTGTCCTCCTCCAGATACTGAATAAACTGCTTCGGTGCACTCGGAAGCTTTAACTCCTGCGGTACGCCGCTGAAAGAAACTAATTTTTCGATCAACTGTTCCTTGGTCGGTTTCTTTTTGAATTTGACGAATACTGCCGCCGTGTGGCCGTTTAATACCGGAACACGGATACATTGGCAGGTGATGACCGGTGACGTTGCTGGCTCGATCACTCCGTTTTTCACCTCGCCCCAGATGCGCAGCGGTTCCTTCTCGCTCTTTTCTTCCTCGCCGCCAATGTAGGGGATAATATTTCCGTTCATTTCCGGCCAGTCCGCAAACGTCTTACCCGCACCGGAGATCGCCTGATAGGTTGTCGCAACAACCTCGTAAGGTTCAAATTCCTTCCATGCCGTCAACACAGGCGCATAGCTCTGAATGGAACAGTTTGGTTTAACCGCTACAAAGCCCCTTGTCGTGCCGAGCCGTTTCTTCTGGAACTCGATGACCTTCATGTGTTCCGGATTGATCTCGGGAACGACCATCGGCACATCCGGCGTCCAGCGGTGCGCGCTGTTATTGGATACAACAGGCGTCTCCGTCTTCGCATACGCCTCTTCGATCGCTTTGATCTCCTCTTTTGTCATATCAACGGCAGAAAAAACAAAGTCTACCTGTCCGGCAACCGCCTCCACCTCATTGACGTTCATGACGACGATCTTTTTGACCGCCTCCGGCATCGGCGTATCCATTTTCCAGCGTCCGCCGACCGCCTCCTCATATGTCTTTCCTGCAGAACGGGGACTTGCCGCAATGGTCGTTACCTCAAACCACGGATGATTCTCCAACAGAGAAATGAACCGCTGTCCAACCATACCCGTACCGCCTAAAATTCCTACACGTAATCTGTCACTCATCGTTCTTTACTGACTCCTTTCATTCTATGCAAATCTGTTTTTCTTTCCTCGTTTTATCCTTGCATTCTCCTGTGATCGAACCTTACGTCTCACAGTCGTCTTTTGCCAGATAAGCCTCGTTATCCGCAATGACCTGCTTCATCGCCTCTATTCCCGGCGCACCGAGCGTCAAACGTTTCTCTACGCAGGTCTTTAAGCTGACGGCATCGTAGATATCTTCCTCAAAGACCGGACTGAGCTCCTTGAATTCCGGAAGCGTCAGTTCTTCGATACTGCATTGTTTTTCAATACATGTCAATACAAGTTTTCCGATGATGCCGTGCGCATCCCGGAACGGTACGCCTTTTCCCACCAAATAATCCGCGGCGTCGGTCGCATTCGTAAAACCGCCCATTGCGCTCTTTGCCATAACCTCCTTACGGAACCCTGCCGTAGAGAGCATGCCCGTAAACAGGATCAGACAATCCTTAACCGTATCGACTGCGTCAAAAGTCAGCTCCTTGTCTTCCTGCATATCTTTATTATACGCAAGCGGCAGCCCTTTCATCGTCGTCAGGATGCTGACAAGCGCGCCATACACCCTTCCGGTCTTGCCGCGTACAAGTTCCGCGATATCGGGGTTCTTTTTCTGCGGCATAATGCTGCTTCCGGTTGAATAAGCGTCATCCAGCTCGATAAACCGATATTCATTGCTGTTCCAAATAATAATCTCCTCGGAAAACCTGCTCAAATGCATCATGATCGTAGCTGCCGCCGAAAGAAATTCAATGACATAATCCCGGTCGGAAACCGAATCCATACTGTTTCGCGTCGGACCCTCAAAGCCGAGCATGGAGGCAGTATAACTGCGATCCAATGGGTACGTCGTACCCGCAAGCGCTCCCGCTCCCAGCGGGCAATAATTCATCCGCATGAAAATATCATGCATACGGCCACGGTCACGTTTAAACATCTCAAAATATGCGCCCATATGATGCGCGAGTGTGACCGGCTGTGCCTTCTGTAAATGGGTAAAGCCCGGCATATAGGTCGTAAGATGTTCTTTTTGAATGTGAAGAAGCACATTTAGAAGTTCCTTTAGAAGCCCGTCCACATTCAGAATCTCTTTGCGCATATAGAGTCGTAAATCCAACGCCACCTGATCGTTGCGGCTTCTGCCCGTATGCATTTTCTTGCCGGCATCACCGATCCGCTCGATCAGTTTTGCTTCGACAAAGCTGTGTACGTCCTCATACTCGTCCGTCACGGCAAGCTGCCCGTCATGCACTTCTTTCCGAATGTCTCCAAGCCCCTTGACGATCTGATCCTTTTCCTCATTCGTCAGGATTCCCTGTTTTGCCAGCATGACGACATGCGCGATGCTGCCCTCAATATCCTCTTCCAAAAAGCGCCGGTCAAATGAAATGGATGCATTAAAGTGATACACAAGATCATCCGTTTGTTTTGTAAATCTCCCGCCCCACAGCTGAGCCATTTTTAATCCCCTTCTTGTCCCAAATCATACATTATGTTGCATATTGTAGCATGCTTACTGCTTTTTTTCAATAAAATGGTAGGAACTTTTTAACGAGGTCTCATACTATAAACTATAATCATTATGAGGTCAGCTATGAATACGCTTCTTTCATTTCAGGATGTTCAATATCATTATCATACCATATCGGGTGAGACGCAGGCGTTAAAAAATATTTCTTTTACCGTTCATGATGGGGAATTTTTTTCAATCGTCGGACCTTCCGGCTGCGGCAAAACAACATTGTTGTCCATGATCGCAGGGCTGATCAAACCGCAGTCCGGCGAGCTTCATTTTGCGGACAGCTTAAAAAACAATCCTTCCGGGATCGGCTATATGTTACAACACGACCAGTTGTTTGAATGGCGCACGATCTATAAAAATGTTCTGTTGGGACTCGAGCTGCGTCATAAAAATACAAAAGAGCGGCGCGAGGCGGCAAAAGAACTGCTTCGCCAATACGGACTGGAACCGTTTCAAAGCAGCTATCCGAACGAATTATCCGGCGGCATGCGTCAGCGCGCGGCACTCATACGGACACTCGTCTGTGATCCGGAGCTGTTATTGCTGGACGAACCGTTTTCGGCATTAGACTATCAGACGCGGCTGACGGTTTCATCCGATATTGTAGATATTATCAAACAGGAAAAAAAGACCGCGATCCTTGTCACACATGATCTGTCTGAGGCAGTTGCGCTCTCGGATCGCATTTTAGTACTTTCCGCACGCCCGGCAACCGTTTTGCGCGTGATGGATATTCATCTTACCAAAAAGGGAACAGGAGCAGCAGCTGCACGAAAGGCTCCTGAATTTTCTGCATATTTCAATGAATTATGGGAGGAACTTCATGGAAAAGAACAATAGACAGTCACCCGAACAGATCCTATATGAAAAAAAATGGAAACGAAACCGGATGTTGAACAGAAGCATACAGATTCTCGTGTTTCTGTTCTTTTTCATTCAGTGGGAGGTAACAACGGCACTTGGCATGGTGGACTCGTTTTTTTTCAGCTCACCATCCCTGATCATGAAAAGTCTGCGGACTCTAATAAAAAATAACGGGCTCCTTATGCACATCCGCGTCACATTGCTGGAAATTCTCTTAAGCTTTGCGCTTGTGGTGCTCATCAGTCTCGTCATTGCCGTACTTTTCTGGTATTTTGACAGATTATCCACAATCTTTGAGCCCTATCTCGTCGTATTAAACAGTCTGCCGAAATCTGCGCTCGCACCGCTTTTTATTGTTTGGCTCGGTACAGGTATGAAGACGATCATTGTCGCCGGCATCAGCGTTGCGGTCTTCGGTGCGATCATCAGCCTCTACACCGGCTTTAAGCAGACTGATGAGGGGAAAATCCGTCTTATATATGCGCTCGGCGGAACAAAACGGGATGTGCTGAGAAAAGTCATTTTACCGGGCAGTGTTCCGCTGATCATCAGTACGATGAAGGTCAATATCGGGCTTTCGCTTGTCGGTGTCGTAATCGGAGAATTTCTTGCCGCAAGATGCGGACTCGGTTATCTGATCATTTACGGTACACAGACCTTCAAAATGAGCATGGTCATTACCTCGCTCGTTCTTCTCTGCCTGATCGCGGTTCTGCTTTTTGTCATCATAGATTTATTTGACAGACTGATTAACCACAAAAAAAGTTCCGCATAAAGCGGAACTTTTCAAGCTCCCGGCCGGACTCGAACCGGCGACCTACGCATTACGAATGCGTTGCTCTACCAACTGAGCCACGGAAGCCTGTCACAACGAATATTATTATATCGGCTTTCTATCGGTTTGACAAGATGTAACTTCACTTTTTTTAAAATTTTTTTGTTACAAGAAAAGAACATCCTTCCATCTAGGCGGCGGATGTTCTTTTCTTGCCTGATAATCAGCATTTGCGAAGGCATTTTCTATTACATGCCACTTTCCCTGACGCTTCCCTGACCCGAAAGCTCATGCGTGCGGCAGAGTGCCGCCACGAAACATGTTTTGAGAAATGAGATGTTTACGCTTGATTTCCTGCTGACATGATATTATACCACACATGAAATATGGTTACAATTGTAACACGCCCAATACGTCCTTGCTTTCCCATTCCGCGTTGCCAATAAGGATTACAATTCCCTTTCCATTCATTCTGTTCCGCTCTTACGCTTATTCATAGATTGCCCATTTCCTACGCTTCTGTAAATACGCTTTTCCTGCAAGCACAAGCGATGTATAAAGAAAAAGTTGTATGATCATAGATCCCATTTCGGCGGTGAAAAACTTCTCTCTGTCATGTACCAGCCGCAACAGCTCCGCGATCGGCGGAAATATCCAAAACAGATATTTGATGACCGGAATCACGGACAATTCCTGCCGCAAAAATATGCCCGCAATTGTGCCAAGCATCAACAGTGCAGCAGGCACGCGCCGCCCTATCATCTTCGGCTGAAACAGACTGCCGATCTCATAGCCGCAAAGCGCCACAAACAAATGAAGGAACAGGACCGCGGTCAAATCGGTGACGATCCTCGAAAGCTTCCCGTTACCAAGCATGGAAACAATGCTCGGATACAGCAGAATGAATACCGTATACTGGACTGCAAGCAGTACAAGCAGCAATTCTCTCGAAATATAGCATTTTACTGCACTTCCGGTTTTCAGTATCAAGATTGCCCGCATGTTATCATGGTATAGTTTATAAGCGTAGAATCCATCCACTAAAGAGATTACAAAAAGAAGCGCCGTAGAAATCACAAAGCAGTTCGAAAAAAGGTATATCGACAACACATACAGCACCCCTGAGTAAACAATCACAAACGAAAACGGAAATAAAAAATGAAGATTCGATAAATACATCAGAAAATTAAAGCGCAGTAGTGCTCTCATTGTGTTTCTCCTTTATCTCGCCATGTTCAATATGCCAGATTATATCAACCAGTGCTTCCCAACCCTCTATTTCGTCATGATGAGAGCAGGCCATCAGAATTGCCGTATTTTGCTGCTTTAATTTCATCAAATCCGCAAATAGCAGCTTTCGCATATCGTAGTCAAGTCCCATAAACGGTTCATCTAAAAAGAGCAGGTCGCACGGTTTCAGCATCGCCTGTGCCAGCATGAGTTTCCGATAGGCACTGTCGGAAAGCTTGCTCATGGCAACATTCTCAAGCCCTGACAGATGATAGTGCGCAAACATTGCCCTGCACACGGTTTTTGCCTCCCCACTGGAATAACCATCGACTCTTGCCAAACTAAGCAGAAATGCAAACGCAGATAATCCGACATTTTTCTCGACCTCTGCCGGCTTAAACTGCATCGACAGTTTGGAACGTAACCACACATTCCCCGTTGTCGGCTGTTCCATACCGGAAAGCAGCCGGACCAGCGTTGTCTTTCCGCTGCCGTTATCTCCCGTGATCAGTGCACACTCTCCCGCATGCAGCGTAAGCGTCGCATTCCTGATAATGGGACGCCCCCGATAGATTTTGTACACTTTCTGTGCTTCCAGTATTTTCTCTTTTACGTTCATTCTCTTTTCCCTGCTAACATGAGTGTCAAAAAAAGAAATGACTCCGTAAAGAATCATTTCTTTTTCAAGACGGTATTTAGGATTGTTATTCGATTGGTATCACTGCTATCACGCAGCCGTTCGCATCACTGATGTAGAGTGTGCCGCTGATCTCCAACTGTTGATTGATGATCAAACGTCCCTCTACATCAAACAGATAGAGGAACTCTCCAATCTGGTGCAATCCGACATACATTTGCCCACTTGCCGGGTCAAAGCAATACATTGAATCACCGATGACTGTCCATCCCTTTGCCATCGCTCCTGTCGTCGGGTCAAAATAGTACACGGAAACGCCGTCGCTTACAAAGCCGACCTGACGCTTACCTTCCGCATTAAAGAAATACGTCCCGCCGCCGATGTCCTGCATTCCGAACTGCATTCTTCCGTCCGTACCCATGTAATACACATCGCTGCCGACAGCGATCAATCCCGTCTGCATCTGTCCGCTTTCATTTGTATAATAGATACCGGTGCCATCGTTAACAAAGCCGAACGCCATCTTCGCATCCGCCGGATTGAAATAATAGAGCTGACCGCCGATATTCTGCCATCCGACCTGCAGGCATCCGTTCTCATTAAAGTAATATAAATCTGAAGCGATTGCCGATAAGCCGATCGCCATATGACCATCCTCGTAGAAATAGAACAGATTGTCTGCCGCAAGCCATCCTCTATACATACAGCCGTTCGTATCGAACAGATAGATCGAATCTCCGATCTGCTGCATGCCGATTGCCATTTTGCCTTCTGTTCCAAAATAATAGGTATTGCCCGCCAAATTCTGCCAGCCGAACTGCATCAAGCCGTTCTCATCAAAATAGTAAATGCTGTCTGCAAGCTGTGCCAGGCCGGAAACACGCCGTCCAAACGCATCGACATAATAAATGCCGCCGTTAAACTGAACCAAACTATTGGTCTTCATCTTATAGTTCTCATAAAAATAATAAAATCCTTTGCGGAATACAAAGCCGTTTGCAACAATGCTTGCGGATAAATCCTTATACTGATAGTCAATATCGACAGCTCCGGCAATTCCCGGAACAGCACCCTTGCTGGTTGCCTGCCAGAACGCCGCGTCTTCAATGTCACAGGACGCATTGTACTGCGCGACCCATTTGTCATACGCAATTGGTCCGATATAATTCGTATACCAGTTTTTACTGCCATATACAATCGGATAATAGCCCGCACTCTCAACGATCGCACAAAATGTATTTGCGATCTCCGCAAGCTGTGCAGGCGTGAGCGTGCGCTGTACGGAATCCTCAATATCAATGGCAACAGGCATGCTGATCGTATAGTTCGCGATTGCCTGAATCACAAATAAAGCTTCCGCAGCCGCCTCCTGCGGCGTTGTCGCATACGAATAAATATACACGCCGGTCTTAACGCCGTTTGCCGCGGCTTGTCTCATATTCTGGTCAAATTTTGTGTCGATACCGTATCTGACCGAACCGACCCTGACAAAGGCATACTGTACACCGCAAGCAGCTACCGCCGCCCAGTTAATATCTCCCTGATACCTTGATACGTCAATACCAATACTGATCGCTGCACCCGCATTTTTCGCCTCAACCTGCAAATTCCCCATGGGAAGCATACAGATACAGCATAACAGCGCAAGCATGCGCCGGATACCTTTTTTAAAAAAGCGTCCCGCTTTCCGTTCCCTTTCTTTCGTTATTCTCATTCCTTATGTACTCCAATCCATTTTTCAGCTATTGTTTACGTAGTTTCTCAAACTCTTCAATATAGCGGATCAACAGTTCCACGGAGCCTTTCACCCCGAGCTTTGCGCTGTTTAACGTTAAGTCGTAACTGTCCGCCCTGCCCCATTTCTTAGAAGAATAATAATTGTAATAGCTTTGACGCTGTTTATCCTTTTTGATCATCATATCCTTCGCCTTCGCAGCCGTAAGCTGATGACTCTCCATGATATTTTTCAGCTTAAAATCTTCGTCCGCACTGATAAAGACATGCACACAGTTCGGGTAATCTGCAAGCGCATAATCCGCACATCTTCCGACAATCACACACGGTCCCTCATTTGCGATCTTCTTGATCGTATCAAACTGCGCAAGGAATACTTTCTGACTGATCGGCATATCCACAAAAGAAGATGCGTTATAGCCGAACGAGTAGGTATCCATCACCAGATTATATAAAAAAGAATTGGTCGGACGCTCATCGTTACTCTTGATCATCTCCTCGCAAAAACCGCTTTCCTTTGCCGCACGTGTCAACAGTGCCTTATCATAATATGCAATCCCGTAATGCTCCGCCAGCTCTCTGCCGATCTCATGACCGTTAGAACCGTACTGTCTTCCAATCGTAATAATCGTTTCCATCATTCACACCTCATTTCTTGTTTAACTGTAAGAATAGTATATGCGATATTCTGCATTCTTTCAACCGAAATACCAATCTTACAGAAATTACCGCCATTCTTCGACAAAATCCTCCTGACGCAGACCACCGTCATAAAAATCACAGAATGTCCAGTAAATGCTGAAAATATTCCGGTAGTGGAGCGTCCGTTTCAATATACTCCCCGCTCCTCGGATGAATAAAGCCGAGCAGCTTCGCATGTAATGTCTGTCCCTGCAGGTGAAACGGGCATTTTCTCATCCCATACACCTCATCCCCTAAAAGAGGATGCCCGATACTTGCCATATGGACACGGATCTGATGGGTCCTTCCTGTCTCCAAACGGCATTCCACATAAGTATAGTCGTCAAAACGTTGTAAAACCCGATAATGTGTAACAGCGCGTTTCCCGTTCACCCCCTGAACTGCCATTTTTTTACGATCCTTTGTATCCCTTCCGATCAGGGTATCGATCACGCCGGTGTCCTGCTTAATGATACCGTGGCAGATCGCATGATACGCCCTTGTCACATGATGCTCTTTCAACTGCTGCGCAAGAGAAAGATGCGCCGCATCATTCTTGCAGATGATGACGGAACCGGTCGTATCCTTATCAATGCGGTGTACGATACCGGGGCGCAGAACACCGTTAATCCCGGAAAGACTATCCCCGCAATGATACATAACGGCATTAACAAGCGTGCCGTCATAATGTCCCGCAGCAGGATGGACGACCATCCCCTTCGGTTTGTTGACCACAAGTACATCTTCATCCTCATATAAAATAGCAAGCGGGATTGGTTCAGGCTTTATATCCGGTTGCTCGGAATCGGGAACATATATGGTAAGCTCGTCTCCTTCCGCCACACGCGCGCCCGCTTTCACCGGCGTCCCTCCGATCGTCACCCCGCCCGCTTTGATCTGCTTTTGAATATACGAGCGCGAAAGAAAATCGACCAATGCAGTCAACGTCTTGTCCACCCGTTCTCCCGAAAGCTCGCCGGGTACCTGAAACCGATATTCCTTCATAATGTCTTATCCCTGCTCCTTGTCCTTTTTTACCGGCTCATTTTTTACCTCGCGGTACTTCTTCGGACGAACGCTCAAAAAGCGAAGCTCCTCATCCTTATATACAAACAGCAGAAAAATCGCGAGCAATATCGTCGCACAGGTCACATAAATGTCCGCTACATTAAAGATCGGGAACCGAATCAACACAAAGTACAGAAAATCAACCACATAATCACAGCGGAACCGGTCTATCATATTGCCGACCGCGCCCGATGCGATCAAAACGCAGAAGAAATTCATGCTGCGGTACCGGTTCTTGTCAGGCATGCGGAACAGCACATAGCAGATTGCTGCAAGGATCACCACCGCAATAAAAATGAAAAATACTTTTTGGTTTTGCAGCATACCAAACGCCGCTCCCCGGTTTTCCAGATAGTGCAGTTCAAACACGCCGTCAATGATCGGCACAGGTGCACGATCTTTTAATTGCAGCACCGCAAGGTATTTGGTTCCCTGATCAATCGCTACCAGCACGATAAATAACAGAAGGTCCAATACTAACCGCTTTATTTTCTTTCTGCTCATGCACGCTCATCCTCTTCATCAAAATAGATTTCCTGGACCGCGTCCAGTATTTCTTGTTCCGTAACGCTCGTTTCAATGACAGCCTTTCCGATTTTTTTTAAAAGAACAAACCGGATCTTATCATGCTCCATCTTCTTATCCGATTTTGTGAGTGCTACGATCTTGTCAGGCTCAATATGATCGATGCTGATCGGAAGGTTGAACGGGACAAGCATATCCCGTATCTCATAATATTCCTCCATGGATAACAACTCTCGCTTCCACGAGATAAAAGCCGCCGCAACAAAGCCTAATGCGATACATTCCCCATGCATCAGCTCAAAATTCTTATATTTTTCGATCGCATGTCCAACCGTATGCCCGAAATTAAGAAGCGCGCGGTCTCCCTTCTCGGTCGGATCTTTTTCCACGACCAGCTTCTTTACCATACAACTGCGCATGACCATTTCTTTCAACACATCCGTATCTCTGTCGTGAATTTCATACATATTCTCCAGCAGCCATTCATAAAACATAGCGTCTTTGATCAGCCCATGCTTCATTACCTCGGCAAAACCGGAATAAAATTGTCTGTCATCCAAGGTCTTTAACGCCGCGATATTCATGTAGACCAGACTCGGCATATAAAATGCGCCAACCATATTTTTGTAGCCGTCAAAATCAACGCCCGTTTTTCCGCCGATCGAGCTGTCCGACTGCGCGATCAGCGTGGTTGGTATCTGGATAAATTCGATTCCGCGCAGATAGGTTGCCGCCGTATAACCGGTAATGTCGCCGACCACCCCTCCTCCGAGCGCAAGGAGCATATCCTTTCTGTCATAATGATGTTCGATCAGATAAGCATAGATCTCACGCACCGTATCCAGCGTCTTAGAGGCTTCTCCCGCAGGAAACGCAAACACATCCACCTGTCTTGCGTGCGGGGTAAGCAGCGCAACAAGCGTATCTGCGTACAACTCTTTGACCTGAGAATCCGTAACGATACAAAGTCTGCGTGAAGAAATCTCCATCCCCGCAAGCTCCTTGGGCAGCGCATCAAAATCTGTGTGATATACGATGTCATACTTCGGTTTCTTGTTCATCATGACCGTTATCCGTTCTTCCATACCGTATTCTGTTCCTTCCCCTTATTCGCTACTATCAATGCTTTCTTTGATATTATTTATATATGTTTTTACTCTCTTATATACTTTTATTATCTGTTTACACTTAATGGATTCAAAAAACTTCCCGCTTCCGATGAACGTCTGCGGGAAGTTTTCTTTTTCATGTTCAGTTACCGCCGTCGTTATGCCTTTCCAAGCAGGTTATTTATTCCTGATCGGCACATCAAAGGAGCCGCTCAATATCTCTTGGAAATCACCGGATATATCCACACTCGCAGGCGTGATGATAAAAATATAATGAGATATTTTCTGGAGATTGCCCTTGATCGCATAGGTCGACCCTGACGTAAAATCAATAATACGCTGCGCAATATCTACATCCAGACCCTCTAAATTCAAAACAACGGTCCTGTTAGATAACAGTGTGTCAGTGATTTCCCTTGCCTCCTCCACGGATGTCGGCTTGATCACACAAACCTCCATGCCGTTTCCGGAAGAACGCCTTGTCTGCTTCATCGGCGTTACTTTTGAAACAGGCTTCTTCGGCGTCTTTTCCTCATAATCATTGTCGTCATAATCGCGTTCCCGCTCCCGATAGCTGCTTCTTTGCGGCTTTTCATCCAGAGGCTCATCACTCTCATAATCATCGTAATAATCATCCTCATCCTCAGGATTCAGCTTCATCGCGTTAATAAACTTGTCCATTACACCCATATCAATACCTATGCCTTTCCAATAGCTATCGGTTCTCCTACCTTAACCATACAGCTTTATTATCATTGTTTTTTGCTTCTATGTCAACACAAAAGTAAATATTTAATGTGTAAAGTCGTCCTCAAAAACTGCTGACGCGTCTAATACGATATGGTCATATACGCATAAACCGTACGTGGTATTCGATTTTACAATGGCGTAATCGTCATTTTGGTAAAGAATGCTAATCTGTCTGAAATCAGCATAGCCCTTGTTGATATTGTATACACCGATCAGCGTTGCACGCGTACCGACCGTGAATGTTTCCTCGGAATCCGCTTTTTGCAGCACATCTCCGCCTTGAAGCAGATTCTCCCCGATATACAGATCTCCGTCACTTTCGCTGTAGACCGTGACGTTCACGCTCTCCCAGCTTAACCCTTTCTCAGTATAGACCTGCCTTGAAACATAACGTGTTTTTCCGCTGTCCGCCGTATAGACATATTCGGACGGAATGAGGAAAAATTCCTTCTCGACAATGGACGATACCGGGATTTTTAATCCTTTTTCCTCTTCCACAATCAATTCCACTTCAATAAAGCGTTCCATGCAATATGTAAGCATGGATGTGTGAAAGCCCAGCACACCGTAAACGCCATCCGGAAGATGCAGAATCTCAAAAGTCGCCCATGACTGTGTCTGATCTTTTAAGAACTTCACCTGTACATAGCTCTCACCGGCAAGCGTCCGTTCCTGCTCCTCGTCAAGCGGAATGACGATCGACCAGTTTTCTGACGTACAAAGCTTATATGCCACATCCCCCTGTGCAAGCAGCTCATTGTTTGTCAGACTGTTCTTTTCATACTGTGTCTGGTCAAACAGTTCTTTGGTGACATTGTTCGGCGTCAAATCCTCATATCCATCCACGGAATAGATGACCGCTCCCGGCTCCGGCGCATAAAAGAGGTGAACGGAGCCCGCGATCCCGGTATCATTGATGCTGCTGATGTTTTCCAGCGTATTCACCGTGGCAAGCCGCAATACGGCACCGTTCATCGTATGCTTAAAATCATAGACCGAATAAAATGCGCGTTCGCGAAAACTACCCGCGAACGAAATACATTCCTGACGAAGCTGCAAAAGTTCTGCATCGCTCAACGTATTTTCTTCTTTTCCGGAAGCCATCAGCTCCGCAAGCCTTCCGCTTCCGTCAATCGTGTATACAAGCTGATTGGCGCCGATCTTTTCGCCCTCTCCCGCAAAAAAATTCACATATCCGTCCCCTGCGGAATAAACGATCCGTTCCTCTCTGATCGCGATCCCTGTATAAATATTGCTTTTCGAAAGAGAACCGTTCGTCACCTCATATCCCGCAATGGGATCAGATCGAAAATAAGTAATGACACACAAAATGATGTATATGAAAATAAATCCGAATATGATCATTCCGATATTCAGATTCACCGGTCTTCTGTATTTGACTATTTTTCCGGAATTCGCCATAATTAACCAGTTCCTTATCCATTCCTATCCGTCATTTTACCCGAAGGAGCTATTTCTGTCTGTAAATTTCCGAAAGCAGGGCATTCATTTTTTCATAGAGCGTACCACGTTCTCTCGCCCGCATGATCACGGCAATATACTGATTGCCGGAAGTATCTTTCACGAGGAGCACCAGACAGTTTCCTGCCGCATTGGTCGTCCCGGTTTTCCCGCCGATCACGGTAATATTATCCGGCGCAGTATAATTTCTCGTCAGATACTGGACCGTCGATCTGACCGTCTCCTCACACGCATTTCCATCCGCATTCGTATATACGGTCGTATACGATTCCATTGCTATGATCTGCTTAAACTCATCATACTGCATCGCCTCCTGAAAGATCAGATACATATCATAGGCAGTTGTATAGTGTTCTTCGTCATGTAATCCGTGCGGGTTGACAAAATGAGAATTGGTCGCGCCGAGCCGGGCCGCCTCTTCGTTCATTAGCTTCGCAAACCCTTCCACGCTGCCACCGATATGCTCCGCGATCATGATTCCGACGTCGTTTGCGGATTTGATCAAAAGGATATGCAGCGCCTGATCTAAGGTCATGCGATCCCCTGCCCTGAGTCCGAAAGTCTGAACCCCATACTCATCGATCACCGCATTCTCGGACGCGACAAGCATGTCGTCCAAATTGCCATATTTTAACGCAACGAGCGCGGTCATTACCTTTGTCATACTTGCCGGGTATAGTTTTCCGTGTATATTATTCGCATAGATGGTCTTGGAATTGCTCAGATCAAACAATCCTGCCGCACCAAGGTCGCCAAACACGAATTCCGTGTTTTCCGTCACATTATTTGCCGCCACGCACAATCCGGCAGCAAAGGACTCGCCGACAGCATATCGGTCGTTTGTCACCACACGAAAACTGCTGACCGGATAATCAGGGTCATACGCCATATCATAGACTAATTCCCCGCATCCCGTCAGCGTGATAAGCAGGCTGAATACCGCCGCAAGCATACCTCTTTTTACATGTAGGATTTTTCCCTTTCTCGGAAGAATCGCTGTCGTGATTCTTCGAAAGATTTGCGCCCCATGCAAATCTTTATTATTTGTACATTTCACGCCACTCAAGGTCTCCTCTGTCTAAAGACTTGATCAACAGTTCTGCTGTTGCCAAATTCGTCGCTAACGGTATGTTATAAGTGTCGCACAGCTTAACGACATTGTTGACATCCGGCTCATGCGGTTTTGCCGAAAGCGGATCCCGCAAAAACACGACCAGATCAATCTGATTGTGTTCGATCTGCGCTCCGATCTGCTGCTCCCCGCCAAGATGCCCTGCAAGATATTTATGGATATTTAAGTTTGTGACCTCGGCGATAAGCCGCCCGGTCGTTCCGGTCGCGTACAGCTCATGCTTGCTTAATATCCCCCGATATGCAATACAGAAATTCTGCATCAGTTTCTTTTTTGCATCATGTGCAATCAATCCAATATTCATCCGTTATACACCTTCTCTTAGTATTTTTTTATGCATTGCAGTCGAACATTTAACACAAAGCCAATCCCCATATACAGACATAGAAGCGAAGTTAAGCCATAGCTGACAAACGGCAGAGGGATTCCCGTATTCGGAAATAACCCCGTTGCAACGGAAATATTTGTAAAGCTTTGAAAACCGATGATGATCCCGACGCCTCCGCAGATCAGACTCCCCGCCGTATCTTTCGCCTTTCTTCCGGTATTAAAACACATCATGGAAATTCCGAACAACAGAAGAACCGTCGATGTGCTCCCGACAAATCCGAGCTCTTCTCCGACAACGGCAAAAATAAAATCGGTTTCCGTTTTTGAGATAAAATTTCCGCCCTTTACCGAGGCGATGGAGTTATTATTCAACCCCTTACCCATCAGCTGCCCCGAACCGATCGCCATGATGGAATTCTGCTGCTGATACCCTTCCGCGTTCTCATATTCATCAGGATACAACCATGCCAGAATCCGCGTCTGCTGAAAATCGCGGATAATCTTTTGGTCAGGCTGCAGGATCAACATGAACAGGATCACAAAGGTCGGGATCACGACCGCCGCCACTCCCGCGATGATCTTCCAGCTCAATCCCCCAACAAAGAGCAGGACGACAAAAACCACGACAATGACGATGCTTGTTGACATGTCCGGCTGAAGATAGACAAGCGCAAGCGGCGGAATAAACAACAGGATCATCATGACAAGCGTTTTCAGCTTGTTCAACTTCTCCTTATGTATCATGATATACTGTGCATAAAATAAAATCAATAAAATTTTCGCAAGTTCAGACGGTTGAAATTGGATACCAAAAATGTTTACCCATCTCTGGGCGCCTCCGGCGTCCACACCGATTAGGCGTACAAGCAGCAGCAAGGCAAGATTCACGCCATAGATCACCCAGTAAAACTTCAAAAAAAAGCCATAGTCAAACAACGAGATTACAAGCATGAGAAAAAAACCCAAGACCACGCCCATCATCTGCCTGCTCTGCAGGGATTCCTTTGCACTTCCGATCGCCAGCACACCGATGACCGAAATGGCAACCACAAATATCACAAGTAAAAAATTGTAATCTCTGACTCTGTACTTTTTTTTCATCCGTTAACACTCCGATCATCATGCGGTCATGATATTCCCGTTTTCCCGATCTCTAAGATCGGCATATTGATATATAACACGGGCTTTCGCTCCGAGCGGCGTCCGTTTGAGTCCGTCTGTCCGATCTGCACCTCCATCTGCTGTTCATCGATTTTCATGTATTTCGAGATTACTTTTGAAATATCGTTTTTCAGCAGCTCCATCATTTGCGGCGAGCAGTTTACGCGGTCTGAGATCAACAGGATCTTCAAACGTCCTTTTGCAATGTTACGCGTTTTTTTCGGGCGGAACAGTCTTCTCATAGCTTCGCCCCCTGACCTTTTCGAAATACGCCGCCCAGCTTTGCCAACACATGGCGGCTGTTATCAAAATGAAGGAGGGGCACGTCTTCTCCGAGAAGCCTTGCGCAGATATTACGATATGCCCGTCCTGCCATGGTCGCCGTTCCGACAAGCGGTTCACCCTGATTTGTCGCGATCACGACATTCTCATCATCCGGCACCGCGCCGAGCAGAGGCAGCGCCAAAATATCAATGACGTCATCCACGCTCATCATGTTTCCGCGGCGTACCATCTCCGGACGCACCCGATTGACAATACACTCCATCTTGGCAATCTCATTTGCCTCTAACAGACCGATTACTCTGTCGGCATCCCGGATGGCCGATACTTCCGGCGTCGTTACGATCACGGCATGATCCGCCGCTGCGATCGCATTCTGGAAGCCCTGCTCGATTCCCGCCGGGCAGTCCAATATAATAAAATCAAACTGATCCCGCAAAAAAGAGATCATTTTTATCATCTGTCCGGGCGTTACTGCCGTCTTATCCCTTGTCTGCGCGGACGGCATCAAAAACAATCCGGGATAACGCTTATCCTTGATCAGCGCTTGCTTGATACGGCAGGTTCCCTCGATGACATCCACAAGATTGTACACGATCCGGTTTTCCAATCCCATCACGACGTCCAGATTGCGCAGTCCGATGTCGGTATCGATCAATACAACCTTTTTTCCAAGCGCCGCAAGACCTGTTCCGATATTTGCAGATGTTGTGGTCTTTCCAACACCGCCTTTTCCTGACGTGATGACAATTACTTCACTCATATTATGCCTCCGTTTAGATTGAAATAGTTGTCCCCTAAATGTGTCAGGCGTTAAAAAAGCTCCAAGCCGGAATCATTTAGTAATTCTTTTGTGATTGCTTCCTTTACGACCTCATGGTTTCTTACTACCGCGATCTGCGGCAGCTTTTTCGTACGGGAAAACCATTTTCCCCTCGCCGGTACATCCGCTCTGCCGCTCTTACAGCCCGCGATCGTGATCTGATCGGTTTCCATGATAAGCGCTGCGACATAGTGATTTTCCTTGGTATCCGTTCCTGCATAGGCTTCTCCGTAAAGGGAACCCAGTACAATGATATTGCGCGCAGAGATTACGCGGCAGTCCTCTCCGACATCCCCGATCACAACAATGGATTTTTTGCTGTTTTCCAGTACTTCTCCATCGGTCAGGCTGCCCTTATGTAACAAATACGGCTCCTCCGCCGCGCGCGGCTCCGCCTTTTGCAGGGCACGCACATAAAACTCATCCGCGCTGCCGCTTTTTTCGGCAACACAGAAAATCGTAAGTCCGCCATGTGATGACAGGACCTGTATCAGCTGACGCTCCTCCTGCGGGCTGACCTTTCTGTCCTCTATGGACAGTGCAAGTCTTGCGCCCTGAAAAAAGCCGGCGGCATCCCTGATCTTATCCTCCAATTCCGCGAGAATATCGGAAAATGGCGCATCTGCATCCAAATGCAGCGCAATGCCATGCGGATAACTTTTGATCATTACTAAAGGATTCAATACACTCTCTCCTTTCCAAAAGAAATGCCGAAGGCATTTCTTTGAAAGAACGCTTCGCGTTCTTTTTTAGTCCGTTCTGGCTCCGGATGCCTGAATGGCATCTGCCGTTCCAGTGACAAGCTCCTCCTTCGAAGCAAGTCCGAAATAATATCTGATCACATCCCGCGTTGTCTCCGCCGCATAATCGGATGCGTATCCGTACTCAATACGCGTTGCGATCGCAATCTCCGGACTCTCATACGGTGCATAGCAGACAAAAAGCGCATGGTTCGGACGTGTTCTGCTCTCCTGCGCCGTCCCCGTCTTTCCTGCGACTGACACCTCAACTTCCGCATAATACTTTTTGTTTTCAATCACCTGACGCATCCCCGTATGAATGGAATCCCATGTCGAATCTGCAAAGTTCAGCGTATTTCTGACATGCGCGTGATTTTCAAGCACGATGCTGCCCTCTGCATCCTCAATACGGTCTATCAATGTTAAATTATAACACGTTCCGCTGTTTGCGACTGTTGTAACGTATCGCGCAAGCTGTGCGGTGGAATAGTTTGCGTTTCCCTGTCCGATCGCGGTGATGACCGGATACTCGTCCGATATTCTTGGTGCAGATTCTTCAATCTCAACGCCCGATTTGTCTCCCAGTCCGAAAAGCTGCGCATATTTTGTAAGCACGTTGATTCCCTCGTCCGAGTTATAGACATCATTCTGCAAGCTCATACGGTAAGCGACCTCATAAAAATAGCAGTTACAGGAATTGCGGATTGCTCCCGTCACATTTAAGGAGCCGTGCGCTCCCGGATAAATCCAACAGCGGTTCACGGCGTCCAGCCGGTCAAAAATACCATGGCAGACGATCTTATCCTGTGTTGTGAGATACCCTTCTTCAAGTGCGGCGGATGCCGTCACCATCTTAAAGGTGGAGCCCGGTGCCGTCCTCCTCTGCGTCGTATAATTCAGCATCGGATATGATAAGTCCGTGTTGATTTTATTCCAATAATCCGCATCGGACACGCGGTTGCTGTCATATCCGGGATAGGAAACCATCGCAAGCACCTTCCCCGTATTGACATCCGTGATCACCATATCTCCCGTACACGGATCCAACGCAAGCTGTGCGGGTGTAATGTCAAGATTGCTGATACGATTCCGCATAAACTGATACGGGCTGATCGCATTATTATCAAATGCGGCGATCTCCTCATCCGTCAGGTTCACAATTCCTCTGTCGATCAAAAGCTGGCACACCTGTTTCCCTGTGATCCGGTCATTCATGATCATATATTTGATCATGCGCTTACCAAAATCCGTACTCTCATTCAGATAAGAGATGATGTAATCGACAAGCACGGTATAGACTTCATCCGAATCCGCATACCGGTCGTCGAGCGGAAGTCTTGCGGTATCGATCCAGTTCATGGATATGGCATGCCTCAGAAATTCCTGAAGGCTGATCGTCTCATCGTTTCTCCATGCCTTGTAGGTTGCATCCGATGTGTCGATCAGATCCGACCGAAGGATGCCCACATTATCCGACTGTAACATTGTCACAATATAGCTTTCATAAATCGCATACTCCGTCTCCAGATTGCAATATACCGTTCCCGTTTCCATCAGCTCCGTCCGAAGCTTCTCCAGCACAATATCTTTGTTATCCAGATAATTGGCATAGACGATACTCTCCGTCTGCGTGGCATCTTCATGATCAAGTTCCCGCATTTTCAGGACATTATTATCAAATAATGCAAAATACACATCATAGATCGGAATTATGATCTGGCCTGCGGATGCATTTTCCGTCGGAATATACTCCTTGATGTTCTGAATCTTTTGGAGCAGAATGCCCGCGATCCTCTGCTCCAATATGTGATACGCAGTCTCCTGCAAGTCCATATCAATCGTTAAATAAATATCATTTCCCGCAGTCGGCTCCGTGCGCTCCGCCGTTTCAATGACTCTGCCGAGATTATCCACATAGACGGTCTCAGAGCCTTTTATGCCCTGAAGCTCCAGCTCCATGCTTTGCTCAATACCGGTTTTTCCCACAATGTCATTGCTCGTGTAATTATCGCTCTGAGCCTGATAGGTCACAAGCTCCTCCGAGGAAATCTTTCCAATATAGCCGATCACATTGCTAAAATAGATCGCATCCACATATTTCCGCACCGTACCCTCGAAAATCGATACCCCCGCAAGCACGTCGCTATTCTCCATCACGGCGACGATCGTTTCTTCCGAAACATTCGTTGCCACCGTCGTCGGAATATATTTCTGATAACTGTTTAAGCTCATGGCATAGCGGATCGTCACGATCTTCAACAGTTCCTCTTTCGTGTATCCGTCCCCGACAAGAAACTGTCTGTTGCCGTTTTCATCAAGAATATAATTACCATCCGTATCACGCAGGTACTTGCCGACGCCGAAACGCGTCCTGCCGCCCAGATACTCCATAACTTCATCAGGCGTTGCCGTTTTTTCTGCATAGGTTAAGTCGTTAATGCTGCTATGTCCGTAAATGTCCGCCAAAAAACGAAGCAGTATGTTTCCCGTCACGGTATAAGAGAATTTGCCGTCCTCATCGATCACGATAGAAAAATCATTGATCACGGAATCCCCGTTTTCTTCTATCATGCGTATCAAACGGGAAATGGTGGTATTCAGCTCCTCATTTTTGGTTGAACCGGATTCATAGACATCCTCAATGATAACAGAGTACGCAAGCTCATTATAGGCGAGCACATTGCCGTTCCGGTCAAAAATCTGACCGCGCGTACTCGCGATGGAACGCTCTTTTCTGATGCGGAGCCTGAAGTTTTCCATATAGGATTCTCCGCGGACGATCTGCAGATCGAACAGGCGATAGATGAGCGTGGCGCACAGACCGAGCACAAGCAGCGAAAGTATAAAAAAACGGGAAAAAACAAACCGGATCAGCCAGTCTTTCATATTACTAAACAAACTTTTTTTCGCTCCTTTTCTCAATCTCATCAAATTTGCGGTTGATCTTTAAATGCACCGGATAACACAGCAGAGTCAGCACGATGGTATATACCATCTCCGGCACGATCACATGCAAAAAATAGTAGGAAAACCCGAAACGCCCCCGCAAAAGATAAAGAAGGACATAAACCGCAAAGCCGTATGCCAGATCGCTGACTGTGATCAAAATCAGCGGCAGCTTAATATCCTCCGGAAAGAACACACGGTGAAACATTCCGTTCGCATAACCGATGTACATATAGATGATCGCGTAAAAACCGATCACTTCGCCAAAAAATATATCTGTCAACAGACCACAGAAAAAGCCCACCAACAGACCGTTCTTTTTTCCTCTCATAAAACCGTAAGCAGACGTCATGATGATCAGCAGATTCGGCGCAATTCCACCGAGTGAGATCCACTGCATGAGCGTCCCCTGCAACACAAAACTGAGCAGCACCAGAAACGCGATCACTATTTTCCTCATATAGACCTCCCAACAACGCTCACCATTCGACGGTCTGCTTCCTATCAAGAATGACCAAAACGGCCTCTAAATGCTCAAAATCAACGGCCGGCGTTAAATAACCGGATTTGGATAAGTTATTTGCATCCGTATTGATCTGCGTTATGTAGCCGATCACGATACCGGGAAGATATTTATCCGAGATGTTGGACGTCACGATCTTGTCTCCGATCATGACCTCGTTGTCCGCATCGATCAGCTGTGAAAAAGAAATTTTTCCGCCTGCCATCAGCTCGAGACTGCCGGAGACGATCACACGGTCCGCCGTTGATAATACCATACCGCCGACATTGGCGTTATCCGCAATGATAGAATCTACACGCGCCCAATTCGGACCGACTGCGGTGATGCGTCCCACCAGCCCGCCGTCCGCAATGACATTCATATCGACGGCAAGCCCGTCTTCCTCTCCTTTATCGATGATGAACGACGCAAACCAATTGCCCGCATCCTTTGCGATGATGCGTGCACCGATCTTTGTATATCCCTCATAGGACTGATCTAATTCGTATAGTTCCCTGAGCTGATACAATTCAAAACGATCCTGCTGTAACAGCGTGTTCTGTAAGGTCAGCTCGTCAATCTGTCGTTTCAGTTCCTCATTCTCTCTCATCAGATCGCGGATTTCCACAAGCTCATCAACTCGTTTCGACAGATAACCTCCCACCTCGCTGATACCGACCTGAAACGGTGTGATGACAGTGCCCACAACACCGTTTAACGGTCCTTTCGTAAAATCCGTCGTCAGGGTGATCAGCATCATGCCGACACACAGGATTGTCAGGATCAGGAGGATATATTTACTTGGCAGTTCAAAATGCTCTCCCTTTTTCTTAATGACAGGACTCATACTTACTTACTCATTCCCTCAATCGCATACGCAACAGATTTATAGTTATCTTCCTTGATGATCTTTGCCAGACCGAGCGCCACACTTTCTATCGGCTTATCGATCGAATTGATCTTTAAGCCCGTTCCCTTGGCGATCAGCTCCGAAAGATGGATGACCTGTGACGCACCGCCTGTTAAGTATACGCCGTGACGGTAAATATCGGCAGCCAGTTCAGGCGGCGTCCGTTCCAGAATCACTTTGATATTGTCAATGATCGTTGCAAAATGCTCTTTCAGGCACTCATCGACAAGTGCGGTCGGTATTTCACGCTCCACGGGAAGTCCCGTCACAATATCACGCCCGTATACAACCGCGTTTGCGCCCTCCTTTTCCAGATCGCTCAACGAAATCTTGACCTTTTCCGCCGTCTTTCCGCCGATCAGCAGACTATATTCCCTTCGGATGGCATTGCGGATCGCCTCGTCGAATTTCTGTCCGCCAACTTTGATCATTTTACTGAGCACAATCCCGCCGAGAGACAAAATGGAGATCTCCGTCGTGTCGTAACCCACATTCACCACTAAGACGCCCTGTGAATTTTTGACGTCAATATCCAGTCCGAGACCGTCCGCGACTGCCTTCTCAACAACCATGATCTTGCGCGCTTTTACGCCCGCATCCTTGATCAGATCGTAAAACGCCCTCTTCTCGACCTCCGTAACGTCCGTCGGCACGGCGATATAGTAATCTGCCGGACGGATACTTCCCTTTCCGATGTCACCGACAAAGTATTTGACAAGCAGCTGCATATTTTGAATATCCGCGATGACGCCATTGCAGAGCGGATAGGATATGTGAATGTTCGCAGGCGCTTTTTCAAACATCTCATACGCCGAATCACCGTATGCAAACAGCGTATTCTTGTTCTCAATCGCGATCATGTTCTTTTCCACAAGGATCGCGTCCTCATTCCTGCTGTAAATTTTAATATTGCTTGTCCCAAGGTCGATACCGAATATATTATTTCCCACTTCATGTACCCCTTTCTAACCGTAATGGTATCTGTCTTATCACAGAATCTTTTCCTCAAGAAAACTCACATAACGGCCATCCCCGATGATGATGTGATCTAACAGAGGAATCTGCAGAAACGAACCTGCCGCCTTGATCTTTGCAGTCATTGCACGGTCGTCTTTACTCGGCGTCGGATCGCCGCTCGGATGATTGTGCAGAAGCATGATATACACCGCACGATATTCCAGCGCACGGATAAACATATCGCGCGGCGAAAGGACGGAAAAATTTACCGTTCCCGTTGACAATACCGTATCATGGATGAGTCTGCCTTTGTTGTCAAGTAAAAGCATCCTCACCTGCTCGTTTTCGAGATGCCGCATCCGTTCCATGTAATAATCCGCGACCAGTTCCGGTCTGCTGAAATCCACGCGTTCCCGCATATGTGTCGCCGCGATCCTGTTTGACAGCTCGGCGATACACTTGATCCGCACCGCTTTGACCTCGCCGATTCCCCTAATGGATTTAAGCTGCTCCAAATGAATGTGCTGAAGCTGCAAAAGCCCATCCCGGTTTGCGTTCATTTCAAGGACTCTTTTCGCTAAGGTAAGCGCGTCCTCTCCCTTTGTCCCCGTGCGGATAATGATGGCAAGAAGCTCTGCGTCCGTCAAATTCTGCGCGCCGTATGCAAGGAACTTTTCATACGGCAGATCTGTCTGATTTTTCATAAGTATACCCTCGTTCGCTTCAGTTTACTCTTCGGGTACATCCGCGCATAATAAGGGTGCTTCATTCAATCTTCTCGCTAACGCTCATTGTAACACAAAACCAAAATCATGTATACCTTATTATCATTTTTTTCCCGCGGCCGTTTGGCTGCACTCACAGTTTGGAAAGCGCCGCGGCGTCGATGAGTCCGTCATCCACAAAACGCTGAAATGTCTTCAGTATGCCGAAGCCCGCATGCTCCCAAGTCAGACCGCCCTGAAAAAACACATTGTACGGCGGTTTCATCGGTCCGTCCGCCGAAAGCTCGATCGAAGAACCGGATACAAACGCGCCTGCCGCCATGATGACCTTACTGTCATATCCCGGCATGTCCCACGGCTCCGGGACAACATGACTGTCCACGCCCGCAGCCGCCTGTACCGCCTGACAGAATGCCCGCACGCCCTCCGGCTTTTCAAACCGTATCGCCTGAATGATGTCATAGCGCTCCTGCGAAGCATCCGGCGTACAGACATAGCCGCAGGGCTCATAGAGATTCGCGGCAAAGACCGCCGCCTTTAAGGCGCTCGCCGTCACAGTCGGCGCCATGAAAAGCCCCTGATAAAAGCTTGTCAGCACGCCGAGCGACGCACCGACTTCCTTGCCGAGACCGGGTGAGGTCAGACGATATGCCGCATTTTCCACACATTCTTTTTTCCCCACGATATAACCGCCGATCGGGGCAAGGCCGCCACCCGGATTCTTGATCAGCGAACCGACTGCCATATCCGCGCCGACCTCCGTCGGCTCTGTCCGTTCCACAAATTCTCCATAGCAGTTGTCCACCATACAAATCACATCCGGCTTAATATGTTTAATAAAAGAGGTCAGTTCCCCGATTCGCGCAACGGACAGCGTCGGGCGCTCTAAGTAGCCCTTGGAACGCTGGATGGTGACCAGTTTTGTCTTTTCTCCGATCGCCGCACGGATCCCCTCGTAATCAAAGCCGCCGTCCTTTTTCAGTTCGACCTGCCGATATGTCACGCCATACTCGGCGAGGGATCCTTTGGACGGCCGGATGCCGATGACCTCCTCCAACGTGTCATACGGCTTGCCGACAGGGGATAAGATTTCGTCTCCCGGTCTTACATTGCTCATGAGCGCAAGCGCGAGCGCATGCGTACCGCAGGTGATCTGCGGGCGGACGAGCGCGTCCTCCGCGTGAAACAGGTTCGCATAGACCTGTTCCAGGGTATCCCTGCCAACATCCCCGTAGCCATAGCCCGTCGTGCCGAGCAGACAGGCCTCCGATACGCGCGCATCCTGCATGGCGCGCAGCACCTTTAACTGATTATACTGTGCCGTCTCATCAATATCGGAAAAGCGCTGGCTAAGGCGCTCCTTCACGCGTCTGCCTGCTTCATAGACCTCACGGGAAATTCCCATGCTCTCATACATTGCCTCTAATGTGGTGTCCTTCATGACGATCTCACTCCTCTGTCTTCGTTTCTTCTAAAATTCCTTTTTCCCGCAAATGTTGCAACATATCGGCTAGAATCGCATCCTCCGACGCAAATGCTCCCCTGTCCAGCCAAATGACATCGCGCTCCCGCTTAAACCATGTAACCTGACGCTTTGCAAAATGCCTGGTATCCCGCTTGATGCGGTAAACAGCCTCGTCTAAACTGAACGCTCCGTCCAAATGATCGAGCAGCTCCTTATACCCCAGCCCCTGCATGGAAATCATATCCCGCGTACAGCCGCGTTCTTTTAAGCTGCGCACCTCCGAAAGCAGCCCCTGGCTCATCATCTGCTCCACCCGATCGTCAATGCGCGCATACAGCTTTCCGCGGTCATCATTCAGCACAAAATAACAAAACGCATAGGGCGATTGTTTCTTTCGCTGATCTTCATTATGCGCCGAGATCGGAGCATGATTTTCTTCATAAAACTCGATCGCGCGAATGACACGTTTGAGATTGTGGGCATGAATCTTCTTTGCCGATTCAGCGTCGATCGCAAGAAGCCTCTCATATAGCGCAGCCGCACCCTCCGGCGTCTCGGCCTGCTTCTCCAGTTCTTTCCGCAGCCCGCTCTCCTCCTCATGCGCTAAAAAATCAATGTCATAGAGAACGGACTGTATATAAAACCCCGTTCCCCCGACCATGATCGGAATATGCCCTCTTTCGTAGATCTCTCCCATCGCCTGCTTTGCCATCGTCTGAAACCGGACAATATCAAATTCCTCCTCCGGCTCAAGCACATCGATCAAATGGTGGGGCACACCGTCCATCTCCTGCCCGGCGATCTTCGCTGTTCCGATATCCATATGACGGTATACCTGCATGGAATCGGCGGAGATGATCTCCCCGCCGATCGTTTTTGCCAAAGAAATGGAAAGCTTCGTTTTCCCGACTGCTGTCGGTCCTGTAAGAATCACAAGCTTATTTTGAATCATCCTTACTCCTCATACAATTCGTTTAAATTTTTTCTCCAGCTCATATTTTGACATGGATATGATCGTTGGCCTGCCGTGCGGACAATGATAGGGATTGTCAAGCTGCAAAAGCTCTCCGATCAGTTCGTCCGCCTCCGCACTTGTCAGCGCCGTATTTCCTTTGACTGCGGATTTACATGCCATGGATGCCAATTTCTCATAAATCACGTCGAGTGTCCCGCGTACAGGCCCTTCGGCAAGCTCGTCCAGCATATTCAGCAGAAGTTCCCGTTCGTTACAGCCATATAAATCCATCGGCACGGTACGCACGGCAGCCTCGTTTCCGCCAAACTCCTCGATTTCAAAGCCGAGATCAAGGAAACGGGCGCGGTATTCCATCAACACCTGATAACTTTTGGCGTTTAAATGCAGGATGATCGGCGGCTCAAGCATCTGCCTCGGCGTGCTTTTTTCTTTCAGATGCTTCATCAGCCGTTCAAACTTTACCTTTTCATGCGCTGCATGCTGATCGATGATAAAGAGTTTGTCTTCATACTGTACCAACCAGTAGGTATCAAATATCTGCCCCAAAATCTTGTGTCCCGCCCTAGCGGATTCACTCAGCATTTTATCGCTAAACAGTTCCATTTGCTGCGGTTTTTCGACAATTATGTGTTCATCCCTCTTTATGATATTTGCATGAATATCGTCGTTTTTCGTATGATCTGGCTCATTTTGCTCGCCAATGACCCTCGTCGGACGGTTCGTTTGAAAGAAATCCTGCAAATTTTGCTCTTTTTCTCCATAAACTGTCTCCTCGCGCACCGCCGGAACCGGGAGCCGACTCACCTCAAACGGCTCGGGAGCGTCCGCGCTTAAGGCTTTCCGCTCCGCCACAACATCTTGTAGATGCGCTTTCTCGTCAAGAATGACCTGCGGAATCAGTTCCTTGTCCTTTAAGGCATCGCTCACCGCCTGATAAAGAATATCAAAAAATTCCTGCTGTCTGATAAATCGGATCTCCATTTTGGATGGATGAACATTCACATCGATCTCATCCGCCGGAATCGTGATTGAAAGCATGCATACAGGATATTTGTGCTTCATGAGATAGGACTGATACGCCTCCTCAACCGCCCTTGCGATCACATCGCTTTTAATATAACGCCGATTGACAAAATAATTTTCCAGACTGCGGTTTGCACGGTTCATCTCAGGTTTTCCGATATAGCCTTCGATGCGGATACCGTCGCGCTCATAGACAACCGGCAGTAAATGCTCCGATATATCCCGCCCGTAGATGCGGTAGATCACTTCGCGAAGATCCCCGTTTCCGCTTGTGTGAAACCGGGTATCCCGATTCATAACAAACTTAAAAGAGATTTCCGGTCTTGACATCGCAAGATGCTCCATCAGATCGGCAATGTAGCTTCCCTCCGTTGCAAACGACTTCAAGAATTTTCTGCGGACGGGAATGTTATAAAACAAATTACGCACCATGATCGTCGTGCCATCCGGCGCACCGACCTCGGAAAGCTCCTCCTCCGCGCCGCCCGAGATCAGATAACGGACGCCCGCATAATCGTCCGCGGTTTTGCTGATGATCTCCACTCTTGAAACTGCCGCAATACTTGAGAGCGCTTCACCGCGGAAACCAAGAGAACTGATGGATAACAGATCTTCCACGGAATGGATCTTGCTCGTCGCATGCCGCAAAAAGGCGGTGCGTATCTGATCTTTCGGGATACCGCCTCCGTTATCCGTCACGCGGATAAAGCTGGTGCCGCCCTCCGTGATCTCCACGGTAATCGCGCTTGCCCCAGCATCCATCGCATTCTCAACAAGCTCTTTGACAACGCTCACCGGACGCTCTACCACCTCGCCGGCTGCAATTTTATCAATCGTCTCCGAATCCAGTACCGCAATCTGCGCCATACCGCGCCTCCTTCTTATTCTTTCATTTTCCTTCATTTAACAATCCTATTGTGACGTGCCTGCGTTGGATTGTATATTTCATAACATACGCGACCTGATCACCACCGATTAATCAGCTTATTCTGCAAGCGATACAGCGTATTTAACGCGTCTAACGGCGTTAAATTGCTGATATCGATCTCTTTTAATTCTTTCACGACATCCTCATCCTTCACCGCGTCAAACAAGGACATTTGCCCCCGATCCACCTCGTCGCATAACACCGGCTTATGTTTTCCTGCGGAGCCTGTCGGCGTACAGATGCTCTGTATCTTATCCGTAATATCATTGTCCGAAAGCTGCTCCGCGATTTCTTTGGCGCGCCCGATCACCATATCGGGTACACCCGCCAGCTTCGCCACCTGAATGCCGTAGCTCCGGTCAGCGCCGCCTTTCATGATCTTGCGCAAAAATACGATATCGTCGCCCTTTTCTTTCACGGCAATGCAGTAATTATTCACATTATCCATTTTTCCCTCAAGCTCTGTCAGCTCATGGTAATGTGTCGCAAACAGTGTCTTTGCGCCGAGGATATTGCGGTTACTGATATGCTCGATGACCGCCCACGCGATCGAGAGTCCGTCAAAGGTCGATGTCCCGCGCCCGATCTCGTCCAATACAAGCAGCGATTTCGACGTCGCATTGCGAAGGATGTTTGCGACCTCATTCATCTCTACCATAAATGTACTCTGTCCCGAAGCAAGGTCATCCGACGCGCCGACGCGCGTAAAAATGCGATCGACCAATCCGATATCCGCACTCTTTGCGGGGACGAACGAACCAATCTGCGCCATGAGCACGATCAGGGCGGCTTGGCGCATATAAGTGGACTTCCCTGCCATATTCGGTCCCGTGATCACGGCAATGCAATGCTTTCCGTTATCCAAATGCGTATCATTTGAGACAAACATATCGTGCTCGATCATCTGCTCGACGACCGGATGTCTGCCGTCCTTAATATCGATCACACCCTTTTCGTTGATCTGGGGACGCACATAATGGTTACGCTCCGCCACAAGAGAAAGCGACGCAAATACATCAAGGGCCGCGACTGCCTTTGCCGTACGCTGGATGCGGTCAAGCTCCGCCGCAATACTGTCACGCACTTTACAGAATGCGTCATATTCCAGTGTATAAAGCTTATCTTCTGCATTTAATATAGTATCTTCCAGTTCCTTTAACCGCGGCGTCGTATAACGCTCAGCGTTTGTTAAGGTCTGCTTGCGGATATAATCCTCAGGTACCATTTTCTTAAACGAGTTTGTGACCTCAAAATAATATCCGAATACCTTATTATACTTAATGCGCAGGTTCTTAATTCCCGTGCGCTCTCTGTCATCGCTCTCTAATTTGGCAAGCCAGTCTTTCCCCTCCGTCTTTGCCTTACGAAGCATATCAATATCCGGATCGTAGCCGTCACGGATGATGCCGCCCTCTCGGATTGTGACCGGCGGCTCCTCATCATCGATTGCCGCTCCGATCAGTTCGCACACATCCTCCAAAGAATCGATGTCCTGTTCAATCCCTAAGAGCAGCTTAGAGGAAAAACCGCGCAGGACAAGCTTGATCGCCGGAAGCATCGCAAGCGAATTGCGGAATGCGATCAGATCGCGTGGATTTGCGCTCATATAACTGACTTTGCCGAGTAGCCTCTCCAAATCATAGATTGGACTTAAGTATTCCCGTATCTCATCCCGTGCCGTCGGGTCGGCACACAGCTCGGAAACCGCCTCCAAGCGCTCCTCGATCGCGCTGCGGGTAATCAACGGCTGCTCTAAATAGCTCCTCAGTGTCCGTGCACCCATCGCCGTTTTCGTCTTATCGAGCACCCATAACAGACTTCCGCGCTTTGCTTTTTCGCGCAATGTTTCCGTCAGCTCCAGATTGCGCCTTGTCGCGCTGTCAAGCAGCATATATTTGCTTGCCAGATACGGATAGAGGTGCGTAATATGCGACAGTGAGATTTTCTGTGTCTCATTTAAGTACAACATGATCGCGCCCGCCGCAACCAGCCCATTCGGGAAATCATCAATACCGAGTCCGGTCAGGACATGCACTTTAAACTGTTTCATCAGCGCCTTTTTGCAGGCATCCTCGTCAAAATACCACGGTTCCAGACGATTGACGCAGATATGCAGCCTGTCGCGCAGATCATTCAGATCCACGCCGCAAAGCGTGAATGCGTCGTTACAGATAATTTCCGAAGGCAGATACTTATAGATTTCGTCAAGCAGACGTTTGGTATCTTCCACCTCGGTCAAAAAATAATCCCCCGTGGAAACATCCACGATGGAAATTCCGATTTGATTCTCCAGATAGACAACAGCCATCAGATAGTTGTTTTTTCCCTCATCAATGAACTGATTATCCACATTCGTGCCTGGTGTGACAATCCGCACGACCTCGCGCTTTACCATTCCCTTTGCCAGCTTCGGATCTTCTACCTGTTCGCAGATTGCGACCTTGTACCCCTTTGTCACCAGACGATTAATATAGGTCTCTGCCGCATGAAATGGAACGCCGCACATCGGCGCGCGCTCCTCTAAGCCGCATGCTTTTCCCGTCAGTGTCAGCTCCAACTCTCTGGATACTGTTTTGGCATCCTCAAAAAACATCTCATAAAAATCGCCGAGACGGTAAAATAAAATGCAATCCTTATTCTGTTCTTTTGTATCTAAATAATGCTGCATCATTGGCGTGATCTCAGCCATGTTCGATAACCCCCATATAATAAAAGCCGCGGCATTCCGTAAGCTTTACCCGTCTGATCGTGCCGATCATATCTGGCATCCCCTTCAGATGAACAATCGTATTGTTCGAAAGCCTCCCGACTACATAGCTTTTATCCTTTTCATTCATTTCCTCGATCAGCGCCGGAAGCGTCTGCCCATTAAGAAGCGCCGCGCGCTCCCTTGCAGTCTCCTGCACTGCCGAAAGGACACGGTCAAATTGCTTTGTGACCTCCGTTGCCGGTACCTGCTCCATCGCCGCCGCAGGCGTTCCTGTGCGTCTGCTGTATTGGAACGTAAACGCATTGTCAAACGCCACTCTGCGTATCACGTCGATGGTATCGTCCACATCCTCGGCCGTCTCTCCCGGAAACCCGACGATGATATCCGTGGAAATGGCAATATCCGGTATTTCGCGCCGTATTTTTAAGGCAAGTTCCAGATAATGTTCCTTGTCATAACGGCGGTTCATTGCCTTTAGGAGCTTACTGGAACCTGACTGCAGCGGCAGATGCAGATGTCGGCAGATCTTATCGGATTCTTTCATCACCCTGATCAGCTCGTCAGATAAATCCTTCGGATGGGATGTCATAAAACGAATGCGTTCGATTCCCTCTACTTTCTCCACTTCGCGCAAAAGCGCAGCAAAGGAAATACCGTCTGCAAGCCCTGTGCCATAAGAGTTGACGTTCTGACCGAGCAGCATGACTTCCTTTACACCGTCCGCCGCAAGGGACTCCACCTCGCGCAGAATCTCCCGCGCGTCACGACTGCGTTCCCGTCCTCTGACATAGGGAACAATGCAATATGTACAAAAGTTATTGCACCCGAACATGATATTGACGCCCGATTTGTAAGGATACTTGCGGCTGACCGGAAGCTGCTCAACGATCGCGTCCGTATCCTTCCAAATATCGATCAGCATTCGGTCGGACTCATACATTGCACAAAGCAGTTCCGCAAATTTATAGAGATTGTGCGTTCCAAAGACCAAATCCACAAACGAATAGCTTTTTTGCAGCTTTTCAATGACGCTCTGCTCCTGCATCATACAACCGCAGAGCGCAATCCTCTTATGCGGATTGCTTTTTTTCATAGAGCCGAGATGTCCGAGTCTGCCGTACACGCGCTGGTTGGCATTATCCCGCACGGTACATGTATTATAAATAACAAAATCCGCCGTCTCCGAATCCGTAACGGTATAACCGACTGCTTTCAAAATACCGAGAAGCTTTTCCGAATCACGCGCATTCATCTGACAACCGAAGGTGATGACGGCACAGGTCAGCGGGTGCCCCAGCCTCTCACTCTCCGCACGGACATCATCGCGGCACTTTGCCATATAGTAGTACTGCCTGGCCGGCTCTTCTGTGGGTGGTCCTGCATTGACATCTATTTTATCCAAATCCATTTCATTACCCATTCTTTTGACTTTTTTCCTTTTCTTTCATAGAAATGTTGCTGCACTCATTTTTCTAACCCCTGATCTGCCCGTCTCCCACAACCTGATATTTGTAGGAAGTCAGTTCCCGCAGCCCCATCGGTCCGCGCGCATGCAGTTTTTGTGTGGAAATTCCAATCTCAGCGCCAAAGCCGAACTCAAAGCCGTCCGTGAAACGTGTCGAGACATTGACATATACGCACGCCGAATCCACACCGTCCAAGAAACGCTGTGCCGTCTCCTTATTTTCCGTGATAATGGAGTCAGAATGCCCCGTGTGATAGCGGTTGATATGCGCGATCGCTTCCTCCGCGCTGCCGACCGTTTTAATGGAAATAATATAATCAAGGTATTCCCTTGCAAAATCCTCCTCCGTCGCCGCGGTACAGTCTCCGATCACTTCGGCAGCCTGCTTATCCGCGCGCATCTCCACATGATTTTTCTTTAGCTCCTCCGCAAGCATCGGTAAAAAAGCATCCTTGATCTTTTCATGAATGACTAGCGATTCACAGGCGTTGCACACGCCGATCCGCTGCGTTTTTGCATTGATGATGATGGGGATTGCCTTTTTGAAATCGGCATCCTGATCTATATAGATATGGCAGTTCCCCGTTCCTGTCTCAATCACGGGAATGCTTGCTTTCTCGACCACCGCACGGATGAGCCCCGCCCCGCCGCGTGGAATCAGCACATCCACATAGCGGTTCATTTTCATAAACTGCGCCGTCACTGCCCGGTCTGTATCCGTAATAAGCTGTACTGCGTCCGCACAGATACCAAGAGCCGCAAGACTGCTCCGAATGCTCTCCGTGATCGCCATGATGGAGCAGATCGCGTCCGAACCGCCCTTTAAAATGACAGCATTCCCTGTCTTAAAACACAATCCAAACGCATCTGCCGTCACGTTCGGGCGGGATTCATAAATAATACCGATCACGCCGAGAGGCACGCGTACCTGCTTAATCTCCATCCCGTTCGGGTGCGTAAAGCGCTCTATCACCGTACCGATCGGATCGTTTAGCGCCACGACCTGGCGCAGTCCCTCCGCCATTGCCTCAATACGCGCATCGGTCAGCTTTAAGCGGTCAAGCAGCCCTTCATGCATGCCATGCTCTTTTCCCTTCTGCATATCCTGTTCATTTGCTGCTAAAATCTTTTTGGCATCCGCCAAAAGGCCGTCCGCCACGCGCTTTAATGCCTCGTTTTTTTGCTCCGTCCGAAGTCCCTGAAGTTCATATTTTGCCTGTATGGCACGCTTACCGATTTCTTCAAGCATTGCCGATTGTTCTTTGCTGATCTCGTTCATCCTATGCTCTCCTCTTATTTCCCTTACATTATCATTTTTTTGAAAACCGCTTTCCGTCAGGATCAGATCCGGCCGCACATCATGACTTTCTCCGATACTCTGCGCCTCCGTATGCTGACAGTCAAAAAACAATGCGATCGTCTGCATCGGCTGTTTTGCTAAAAAGCTGTCATAAAATCCGCCCCCGTAACCGATACGGTCTCCCTGATCGTTAAACACGCACCCCGGCATCAGCATCAGACTTTTTTCCGGCTCATAAACATAATGTGCGCAGGTCTTTTCATCCGGCTGCGGGATTCCATGACTGTCTTTTTCCATCGCACCAAGCCCGGATAATACTACTTTGCAAAACACCATTTCCCGCTTTCCGGTCACGACCGGACAATACACCCGCTTTCCTGCCTGCAGGGCATGACGCATGATTCCCTCCGTAGAAACTTCACTCAGATAGGAGGCATAAACAAGCAGCTGTTCCGCATTCTGATACCACGGGTGAGCAAATAACAATTCCGCAATCTGCCTGCTCTTTTCGATCCGCTGTGCTTCTGTCAGATGATCTCGCCTTACAAGCGCCGCTTTTCGCAATGCGCGTTTTTCATCAGTTCGTCCTGTTTGCATGTTCTTTTCCCAGATCGGTAATACTGCCGTCCTCATTTTGGATTCGGATGGAACTCAGCTGTCCGCGCAGGTTGGAACGGATATTTTCAATATATTCCTGCCTTAATCGCGCCTGCTCCTCTTTTTCTTCCTCCGTCAGCCCCTCTGCTTTGGATTTGTGATAAAGTTCGTTAATGCGCCCTGTCAGTTCTTCAACCTTCATACCAATCTACCTATGCCTTTCTTTTACCCGCAAACTTTAGGCCGCAGGAAAGCTTTTCAGTCGTTATGCATCTGTTCCACAAAATCCGTCAAATAAAAATCATCATCCTTATGCGCCATAAACAGCGTCCCGTATTCCCTGCCGTCCATGATCCGGTGGATGATACGCACATCCTCACTATTGGCAATAATCATATCCGCGCCCGACGCTGTCGCAATTTTTGCGGCAGTCAGCTTGGTATCCATACCACCCGTACCAACGCTGCTTCCCGTCTCATGCTTCCCCATGCGCAGAATATTCTCATCAATCTCCCTCACGACCGGAATGAACTGCGCATTCGGATTCGTTCGGGGGTTGTCCGTATAAAGTCCGTCAATATCCGACAAAAGAATGAGCAGATCGGCATGAATGAGCGCCGCAACGATCGCAGAAAGCGTGTCGTTGTCGCCGATCTCAATCTCATAAGTCGCAACCGTATCATTTTCGTTGACGATGGGAATAACGCCAAGCTTTAACAGCTCCGTAAACGTATTCGCGGCGTTAAACCGGTTCAGGTTATCGACTATCGTGTTTCTTGTCATCAAAATCTGCGCCGTCACCTGATTATATTCCGCAAATATCTTCTGATAAGTCATCATCAGCCGCGCCTGTCCGATTGCAGCGCATGCCTGTTTGACAGCGATCGGGTTATCCCCGTCCTTGATCTGTACCGCCTTTTTCCCGCAGGCGATCGCGCCCGAAGTCACCAGCACGACATCCTTCCCCTGATTGCGCAGATTGCACAATTCACGGACAAGCACCTCCATTTTGATATAATCCAGATCTCCCGTTTCCTGATGCTGGAGCGAGGAAGAACCTATTTTAATGACGATCCGCTGTTTATCCCGAATCGCTTCCCGTATTTGTTGATTCATTTCCGTTCCCTTTCGCCTTTTATGCTTTCTGTCACTTACTCACCTTATCACATTCCGAAAAAATTGTCTATGGCACACGCCGGTACTTTTCCGCGATTGCCTCCGCCACGCGCACGCCGTCCATCGCCGCCGACATGATCCCTCCGGCATAGCCAGCCCCCTCTCCACACGGATACAGGTTATCCGCTGTTCGGCATACAAGCTCCTCATTTCTCAAAATTCTGACCGGAGATGACGTCCTGCTCTCCACACCTTCCAACAAAGTCCGAACATCATTATAATGCGGTATTTTTCGCCCGAACGCCTCCATTCCCTCTACAAATGCTTCCGAAAGCTCCTTCGGAAGAATGGAAGATACATTTGCGTAGGTATATCGCCCCTTAATACAGGGCTCAAATGAATCAAATGCCGGATTATTCCCTGTGTCTTTCTCAGACTGCACCGCCTGTTCGAGTATCTCCGTCTTAAAATCTCCGTAACGCTGTACCGGAATGCTTCCTTTGCCGATCTCATATGCCCTGCGCTCTAAATCACGCTGAAACGCAATGCCCGATAGTGGATGCGTATCCCCGTAATCTTCCGGCGTGACCGTGACGATGACCGCACTGTTAGCGTTGTTGCCATCCCGTCCGGAATAACTCATGCCATTCACCGCTAGCATGTCCGGTTCTGACGAGGCATTGACAACATAGCCGCCCGGACACATACAAAACGTATACACGCCTCTTCCGCTTTTGGTCTGCGCCGTCAGCTTATACGCCGCTGCACCAAGTATGCCCGCCTCCGTTTTTCCGTACTGACTTTGATCAATCAATGTCTGCGGATGTTCTACACGTAGTCCGACTGCAAAAGGCTTTGCCTCCATCTCTATTCCGGAGTCATAGAGCATCTGCACCGTATCCCGCGCGCTGTGGCCGATCGCCAGCACAGCAAGCCCGCACGCAACATCACATTCCCGTCCGTCACAAACCGCCGATACTCCCGTTACTTTCCCGTTTTCTATATGCAGCCCGTTTAATCTTGTCTCAAACCGAATCTCGCCACCATGTGCGGCAATGGTCTTTCTCATATTCCGCACCACCTCGCAGAGTGCATCCGTTCCGATATGCGGCCTGTGGTCATAACAGATTTCTTTTTTTGCGCCATGTGCACAGAGGATCCGCAGTACCTCCGCACATCTGCCGTCCTTGTCCTTGATGAGCGTATTCAGCTTTCCGTCAGAAAATGCGCCTGCGCCGCCCTCTCCAAACTGTACATTAGATTCCGGCAATAAAATGCCCTCTTTCCAAAAACGCGCGACGTCCTTCGTGCGCTCCTCCACACATTTTCCCCTCTCTAACAAAAGCGGACGATACCCGTGCAGCGCAAGCTCGTAAGCGCAGAACAGTCCTGCCGGTCCCATCCCGACAATCACGGGACGTCCCTGCATCTCTTTCCTTCCTTCCTTCGGAAATCCATATGCGACCCATGGGCTTTTCTGGCAATCCGCATTGCGACTTTTCGACAGTACCTGCTCCTCCGTGAATCCCGATAACACAACATCTACGCTGAATATGTAAAAAATCTGCGGCTTTTTTCTTGCGTCTATGGAGCGCCGCCTGATAAAAAGCGCCTGGATTGCCTTCGGTGGAACATGCAAGATGGCAGCTGCCTTTTTCACTAACAGCACCTCATTCATACTGCCGTCCGGCATCGTCACCCGCTCGGGTTCACATTTGATCTGATTGATCCGTATCATACTGATCTCTCCCCTTTGTAACGTCATTCCGCAGCGGCGCACATTCCCGCAACATATCCGCTCGACCATGCCCATTGCAGATTATAACCGCCGCAGATTCCGTCCACATCCAGCATTTCCCCTGCAAAAAATAATCCTTCACACAGACGCGATTTCAATTTTTCCGTCACCCCGTCAAACGAAACACCGCCGCTTGTCACCTGCGCATGCTCTAACTTCCCGTGCCCGTTGATCGAAATCCGGCAGGAAAACAACTGCTGCGCCACCGCTGCAGCCAACCGGTCATCGTCCGGTCTCCCGTTATGTAATCGTTCCATGTCGTTACAGACCCTGTGCAGAATAAAAGAAAGAATCTTTGCATTGACTGTCCCAGTCATCCTCTCTTTCAGCCTGACAGGAAGGGATTCCCGATCCTCCGCATCCCCTCTCGCAAGCATGCGCCGCAGCAACGCCTCGATCTGTGCCTGTTCCCTTCCGTTCAAAAAACAAATTTCTGCCTCGACGTGTTTTCCCTCATGAATGGCATGTACCGCAATCCTGCTTAATTCCAACACGGGAATCCCGGAAATCCCCTGCGCGGTCAGCTGCAATTCTCCGGCGGCTTCCCCTGCCTCCCTGCCTTCTACAAAAAGACAGACCCGCGCCTTCGCGCGTACTCCCGCCATGCTCTGCCAATCCGGCTCATTCGTATAAAGCGGCACAAGCGCCGGAAGCGGCGTTAAAATCCGATGTCCGAACCGTTTCGCAAGCTCATAGCCGCTGCCGTCCGAGCCGGTCTGACGCTCTGATTTTCCTCCGCATGCAAGGATCAGACGGTCATAGCGCTCCTTTCCGATCACAAACTGCCCTGTTGCCTCTTCACGGCATAGAAGCGGATACACATCCGTATCATACCGGAACTTCACGCCGCAGAACAAACATTCCCGCACAAGCACATCCCGAACTGTGACTGCCTGCTCCGACTGCGGATACACATAACCGTCCCTGTCATAAGTCAACAGTCCGATCTCATGAAAAAAGGAAAGTGTGCGCGTTTCATCAAATTCCGCAAGCACCGTTCTAACGATCTGCTTTCCGTCCTCTGAGCTGCAATAGTAACACGACGTTCCCATGCGCGTATTTGTCAGATTGCACTTTCCGTTTCCCGTCATTAACAGCTTTCGCCCTGCCTCGCTGCGATGTTCATAGATTGTGACCGCCGCGCCCGCACGCACAGCCGCGACCGCCGCCATCATACCTGCCGCCCCTGCACCGATGACTGCAATGCTTCTTTTTTTCATTCGTCCTAACTGCTGTATGACTCTAAAAAACCATACAGCTCCTCCTCCGTTTCAATCGTCTTTATGCGGCGGATCTCACGCTGTAAGTTCGCAGGCAGCTCGTTCATCTCAATACCCGTCTCGCAAAACAACGTTCCCATGTTACGGTAATACACCACAACATAGCCCTGTTCCTCCGTCAGATAATAGTAATCATATTCCGGTTCCAGCTCATAGCTCTTGCGTACCGTGATTTTTTCAGGTGAAAAACTCACAAGCCGGATTTCCTTTAATCCACGCTCCATATCCTTAAGCGACGGCGCCTCCATATACAACGCAAGCGCGCTTTCCAGTTCCCGCCTGCTCATTCCGATATACTGTGCGGGAATACGCTCGATCACCACATTGGTCTCATGCGTGTGACGGTGATACTCCTCAATCTCATACACGGTTGTTTTTGAAGCCACCGCATCCATGCTCTCCGTATGGACCGTCTGCCCTTCTCCCGTATCCTCTCCAAAATCCAGAAATCCCGTCACATCATTCTGTTTTTCCGCATCATAATCGGTGCGATCCTGCGTCACATCGTTAAGGGCGCCGTTCTCCTGCGCCGCGCCGTAACCGTTTTCCCCATCAAGCGTGTCCGTCTGTCCCGCATAAGCCTGCCGATTTTGATTCGCTTCAAGTTCTGCCTGATTTTCATACACCTGCGGCAGTCTGCCGCCAATATCCTTCACATCGAGTACAAACCGATCAAACAGAAAAATAATGAGTATGCCCGTGATGACACATACGACCACAAAAATGCCGATCCTATACAAATTCTTCATAATAAACTCCTTTTGCATAGTATCGGCAGTTCTTTTTTTCTTATTCCAGTTCTAATACAACATCCTCATGATAAATTCGCCACCCGGAATCCAGCTCATCATTACCATTCTTTCTTAAGCTCCATATTCCAGTCTATGGAAAAAGGACCGTTGGTCTGGGATTCCATGCCGTTCACCAATTCCGCACGCTCTGCGGCGCTGCTCCCCAAATCGTCCAGAGATTCCTCCGCCCAATAGGAGTAACCGTAGAGATAGCTCGTATTAAAGTCTTTCCATGAATCAAAAAGCTGCTGCGCTTTCTCTGCCGCCTCCAGTATTTTGTCCATAGCCTCCTCATAGGTGCAGTAACCAGCCGCATAACCAAACCCCATAATGGTTCCCACCCGGCTTAAATCCCATGCGGCGATAGCTCCGTCTCCATAAGCGGACCATGCGTCATAAGCCGCCAAAAGATAGATACAGGTTCCCTCGTCAAAACCCTGTGCCTTAAGTTCGGCGTCAAAGGCGCTGCGATCTGTCTCATTGGTTCCGCCATACTCCTGAAGAAGCTCCACGGCCTCCTGATTATGCCCCTCATTTATCAGCCAATCCGCCATATCCATCAGGTCGGCGGTATTCTCTATTCCCCAACTGTTTGCCAGGCTCTGCCTAGCCTGGGATGCCAAAGCTTCAAGCTGATCCTCTTCTGCATCCATATCCACCAGCATCTTAAAGGTCTCCCGAAGATTTGCTCCGTTTACAGAATCAAGTACTGCTGTCATACTATTGAAAAAGTCCTTGGTTCCTGCCAGTCCTGCCGCCTCGTCTAAAATCTCCATAGAAACGACTTGTCTGGCTTCCTCCACATCATCGTCATTTCCAAGAATGATCACTGTCAAATAGCAGCTTGATGTCTCTGCATAGCAGGCATATGCCTGCCCTTTGCTTGCACCAAGCCGAGCCACGCCGGCTCTTGCCAGACATCGATCGGCACCTTCAACGAATGGAGCATCCGTGTCTTCCCAGCTCACCGTCATACCGGTGCCGTCTAAAAACAAATTTGTTATATAATCCGCATAATCCTCCAAGCTTTCAATGTCATGGGGATTTCCGGGAATATTTAATTTGGAGGTTCCCAGAAAAACACCGGAAAATCCTGTCCGTTCAGGACCTCCATCCAGTTCCATCATAGTAGTTCCCGCCTGAATCTGCACGTCTTCCTGGGTCAGTCCCTCAAGCAAAATTACCTTATAAGCGCCGTCTTCGGAAACATATTCCTGAGAAGCCGGAAGATCCTCTGTTTCCGCGCCTGCATTTTCCTCAATGCTGCCGGGTGTTGTCTTTCCCACCGTTTCTTTCGCATCTCCGCAGGCCGTAAGCATCAGTCCGATAACTGCCGTAAGCAATAATATCCTTCTTCTCATGATTTTATCCTACCCCTTTGTTTTATTTGTATTCTACAGATTCTACCACACACTGTTACCTTTTTCAAACATCGGAATCTCCTAATACAACATCCTCATGATAAATTCGCCGCCCGGAATCTGCGAGATTTCCTTTCTTGTCAGTCCGCGCAAAAAAATCATCAACACAAGATATACGACGAAGAACAACACGCCTCCGATGATCAACGTAAGTAGATTTCCTAATGACGGGCCCGCCAGCTTTACGACGATAAAACCGACTAATCCGCCTCCTGCCGCGCTGACCAGCGGTTTCGCAATGTTCAGCACATGATGACGGTAGTTAAGCTGCATGGAAACCACAAATCCGTATGCCGCCGTCATCACACCGGATGCAATCAGATACGCGGCGCCAAGCGCTGTATAATTGACCTCGCCCGGTTTAATGGATACTTCCAAAACGATCAGATGTGTAACAAAGCCCGCCGCATGAATGGCAAGGATATAAAACTGTTTTTCCAGTCCGAGAAGCACCTGCATCAGCACAAAGCTGACTCCAAGAAGCAAAATGGACAGCGCCCCCGCCGAAAGCGCTCCGGCGCAAAGCTTCCCCTGCTCTCCATAGAAAAAACCGACGAGCGGCGATGCAAAGATCAGCACAAACACGGCAACCGGCGAATATAACAAACAAAAGCGCCGCATTTTTGTCTGTATCGTGTCTCTCACAAACTTCCGCTCATCCCTTGCGATCGCGCGCTTATAGCTGTTCCATGTTCCCCGCACCTGAATGCATGCTGCGGCTACAGGCAGCAGCAGAAACGGCAGCGCCGCTCCCGCATAGACGCCCCATGTCCCTGCAATGATACGCTCCGACACGGCAGCGCTCTTAAGCCTGCTCACTAAGACGCGTTCTTCCAATAACAGACAGAGCGGCAGCAGCATGCTGTTCAAATAGTAGACCGCGGAAGAAATATAGAGATACTGCGCATAAACCGCATCGGACTCATATCTGCTCTGCGTATCTTTGATCAGTCTCCGCTTCATGGACACCTTCATTTGCAAATACAGGAAAAAATAAATCAACATGCATAAAAATGTTGCGATACTGACCGCCAGTGCACAGCCCTGCGCACCGTAAATTCCCGCAAACGCATCCTGCTTTAAGAGCGCGCCGACCGCCTCTCCCTTACGGTACATAAGACCCGACAGCACAATGCATAACAGCGTCACAAGCAACTCTGTACCCAGACGGACGATGGAATCGTTGATGTGCTCCCCCATGCCTTTCAAATACGCGGAAAACGAAGCAGAAACCGTTGCAAAACAGAACGCGGGCGCCATATAGCGCAGCACTTTCTCCGTCTGAGAAATGCCTAACAGTTTTCCGGCAAGTGCCGAAGCGGCTAAAAACACCACGATCGTAACGACGATACCGAGCACCAGCGACAAAAACATTGCAAAATCAAACGCCTGCTCCGCGTCCTGATACTGCTCGCGTTTGACCCTCCCATTCATCAGCTTCGCAAGATTTCCCGAAAAAATCTCCCTTGTAAAATAATCATAGAGGAAAAACAGCAAATATGCCGCTGCAAAAATTCCTACGCCCGCGTCACCGATCGCAAAATGAATCGGTATAAACCGGAATAATACCACGACGTAAGTGGCCGTCAGCATAAAATTCACGCTTCTCTTTTGTTTTTTCAGATCCATCATGCGTTCTTTTCCTCTTCTCTTGTGATGTGAAGCGCCGCAAGCGCATTCTCCTGTTTTTGCTCCATGACTTTCGCCTCACCGGATTCCATATGATCATAGCCGCACAAATGAAGCACGGAATGCGCTATCAGAAAAGCAAATTCCCGTTTGACGCTGTGACCGTATTCCTCCGCCTGTGCAAGAACCCGCTCTCTGGAAATCACAATATCACCCAGATTTAACACGCCGGAGTCCGGTTCAAAGCAGTCGGCAAACATCTCTTCCACCTTTGAAAAATTACCCGGTTTATCATAGCTTATGTTCGGAAAAGACAATACATCCGTCGGCTTGTCCATCCCGCGGAACTGACGGTTCATCTCCTGAATCCCCTTATCGTCCGTAATGAGCAGACTGACTGCCGCCTCATAAGGACACCCCTCACGCTCCAATATGCATTCCGCGACCTGCTCCCCGATTTCTTCCGGCGCAAACGGGAAATCACAGGCAGCATCCCGATCAACGTAAAAAATCATAATAAAGATTTTCCTCCATCAGTATTTTTTTCATCAGCGTCATTTCATCCATGGAAATATCACACTGTGAAAAACGCCCTTTCACCATTTGCTTATGAAACAGACCCTCGATCAGCTCCTTATAATTGACTTTCGCGTTTTTATCCTCCGCAAACAGCTCCATCAGCGTATCCACGACCAGCGCGGACATAAACAATACTGCCGTCTCCTTATGCTTGAGTTTGCCTCCCTTTTTGTATTCGACTAAGATCTCGCAGACCTCCGTCGGAAAATGATACTCGCCACGCACGACGGCCATCAGATTCTCCTTGGTATTCTCCCCAAGAAGAACACCCGCCTCATGATAAAATCCGGCGGCGCGCACAATATCCGTATCCATCTGCGCCCTTGAAGCGATCTTATTGCACAGATACGCGGTATGGATCGCATGGTAATAATAAATCATGCCATGTTCCTTGATGCGCGTCATCAGAGCGTATTCGGGATCATTGATCTCCACATAGCGGTTGATCTCACGCCGCACGACTCTCGTATTGATATACCACAACAGCATCAGCATCAGCACGACATTGAGAAACAGCCCGATAACGGGAATAACAAACATCTCAAACGATAGATTGCGGTTTTGTGTGATGATCGTATTCGCGCACATGCTTGTAACATACACCATGCACGAAAGAATGATCGGAATCTCCACGCGGAAGCTTTCATCCAATACGGAAAACAGAATCACGGCGCAGATTCCGCACAAAAAGTACATTACAAAAACATGCGAAGAAGCCCCAGCCAGCACGCACGATGCAGTGAGCAGCGTTGAAAACGACACCATCCCGATGATGGCGTTGCTAAACAGCGTAAGCGCGACGGCAATGCTCAAAAACGGCCATCCCATCTGCGTAAAAAGCGGAAACAGACACGACAAGCCAAACATGATTAAAAACACGAACGTAAATCGGTTCGGATGCTCGTCGTTGTCGTAAAGGTAATCCTTGACGATAAGGCTTCTTGCTTTTGCAAACTGCACAAGCAGCAACAGCAGACCGACAAGTATCCCTGTTCTGATCTGCTCCGCCGTCTCTAAGTCATAAAAAATCACGCTTCCCGCTGTCATTCCTCCCGGAACGGCAACCTCAACGATGCCGCGCAGCAGCGCCGCGGCCTTTTTCTCCGTACGCTTTTCCTTTTGTTCTGTGTTGTTGTTTTTCTTCATAGGTTTCATATGCCTTTACAATTTTCTGTACAAGCGGATGCCTTACCACATCCTTGCTTGTCAGCTTACAAAACGCGATCTCATCCACACCGCGCAGTACGCTTACCGCCACATCCAAGCCAGACTCCGTTCCGGGCGCTAAATCCTTCTGGGATTGATCGCCCGTGATGACCACCTTCGAGCCGAAGCCGATCCTCGTCAAAAACATCTTCATCTGCGCAGGCGTTGTATTCTGCGCCTCGTCCAATATGATATAAGCGTTATCAAGCGTCCTGCCTCTCATATAGGCAAGCGGCGCGACCTCGATCAGACCTTTCTCCGTGTTTTTTACAAAGCTCTCCGCTCCCATGATCTGATACAGAGCGTCGTAGAGCGGCCGTAAGTACGGATCGACCTTGCTCTGTAAGTCGCCCGGAAGAAACCCGAGCTTCTCTCCCGCTTCGATCGCCGGTCTTGTCAGAATGATGCGCCCGACCTCCTCATTCTTAAACGCCGTGATCGCCATTGCCATTGCCAGATACGTTTTACCCGTTCCGGCGGGACCCATGCCAAACACGATCATGTGATCGCGGATGGCATCCACATAACGCTTCTGCCCGAGCGTTTTCGGTTTGACCGGCTTTCCGCTCACCGTATGGCAGATACGGTCGGAATCAATCTCCAGCATGCCGTCGTCCTCTCCGTCCCTGCTCATGTCAAGTGCATAATTTACATTTTGTTCTTCGATCATATTTCCCCTTCTCGAAAGCTCCATCAGACGTTCCAAAATACCGCCCGCTTTCGCCGCTTGTTTTTCTTCTCCCGTGATCCTTAAAACGCCGTCGCGGCACACAATATCGACCGAAAACTCCTGTTCCAGCTTTCTTAAATACGAATCGTTCATACCGAACACATTCTGCATGTCGCGCGCATCCGCGCAGATCTCAATCGTTGTTTTCTCCATCCTGTACGAACCCCACTGTTGTCGGGCAGCTTACACCAACAAGTTTCCTCATGGTGATATCCGCCGTGATCTCCATACTCATCCCATTTTTTATTATTTTAACATCTTTTGCAATTATTTGTACCCCTTTTTCCGATAATTCCCTTAAATATTTTTCCAGCCCGGAAAGAAGCAGTTCCTGAGCCTCCTCCTTCGTATAATAGGAAAGCTGCCATTCATAGGCATTCTGTCTTGTGACTTGGGCAAAAAACGGGAGCTGCAGATAACGGAACAGACGAAGCTGATAACTTTTAGACTGCGACTCCACATTGGACGAGGAAAGCCCGTTTCCCAATACGACCTGCGCATCGAATGCGCCGAGACTGACGATGAGCGCTTCTTTTCCCGTATATACTTTTTTTTCATAAGAAAGAGACAGCGTGTCCGTGTAACGTTGCGACGTCTCAACGAGAATATCCGCCTGCGCATGATAATAATGGTAGCCGCTGATCTCGCTGTTTTCATCGTAGATCGGTACGGCGCCGCCGACTAAAATATCGCCCGCACTAATCACGTCCCCTTTTTGCACATAGGGTACGCCTTCTTTTACGATCATGGACACGATCACGCCGTCTACATCCGCTACAATGTCCGTACGGTCGTCATAGCGCTGCAGACTCTCGGTATATTCGCGTTCCCTTATCCGTATAAGCAGCGTCGTCCCTCTTTGCGAGACGCTCGCCCATGTGATCTCCGGAAACTGTTCACGAAGCCCCTGTTCTAACTCCTCATAATCCAAATCCCGGATCGGCGTGCCGATCGTGACGCCGAGGCTCTCTAGGTAATCAACGATCTGCTCATCCGTGATCCGCTTGGTTCCCTCAAACTGAAACGCCCATATCGAGCGCATCATTATAAATAAAAAAAGCACGCCGAGCAGCGCTCCGACTACGAATACCCTGCGTTTATTGATTTTTTTCAATAAAAAAGGCAGTCCGCTTTTCTCTTTTACGGACACCTTCACTCCGGTCTTTCGGATGGCGCTCTTACTCTCCAAAAAGTCCTCTCTATTCATGCACATGGTAATGACGTCGTTCTTTTTATCCGATGTCACGTCCCAGACAGGGAAATGCCTCGCGCGGCACATGTTCAGATAACGCTCCTTTGCATTCCCCTTTACATCAATGCGCACCGTCGCTCTCATCCGCTCAAACCAGTTCATGTTTTTCCACGTTCGCCGAGAAACTGCAGTCCGCTGATCCTGCCCCTGATCTTTATCTCATCCTCTCTGTAATAGAGAATCTCAAGCCGGCTGCCCTGCACTAAGAGCCGGTCATGTTTTAGTGCGATCACGATACAGTTTTCCTCGAAAAGACAGATATTCCGATAGTTTTCTATCGTCAGCTCTGTGTTTCCGAGCATGAAAATCAGGCACTCCCCATATACAAAATCCTTGGGCAGGGAAAGCCGTTCCGTCAGCCGGTCAAAACGCCGCTCGTCACGGCGTTCATTCTCCTTATCCTTCACCGCAGTTTCCACGCATCTTTCTTTTTTCTATCAGTTTATGCGCGCTAGGCCTCCGTGATGACCTGTTTGATGAGTGCCGCCTTTGCCACGGGCTTTTCTTCAATTTTGACCGCGCGAGTCAGTCGCTCTTTTGCGGCAGCGAGCTTTTCTGCGTCATTGGCATGAAGCATAGCGATCGCCTCCCCCCGCTGCACGGCATCTCCCTTTTTTTTGCGGAACACAATGCCGACAGACAGATCGATCACATCCTCCTTTGTCTCCCTGCCTCCACCGAGCATGAGCGAACAAATGCCTACTTCATCACAGACGATTCCCGCGATATAACCGTCTTTTCCAGCGCAGACAGATTCTGTGAGCGACGCTTTCGGCAGCCGTTCGGGATGATAGACCATATCGGCGTCCCCTCCCTGCGCTTCTACAAATTCCGCCAGCTTTTGAAGCGCCGCTTTATTTTCAATGACCGCCAAGAGCCGCTCCCTTGCCCGTTCTATTGTGTCCGCCTCTCCCGCTGCAAACAGCATATGGCTTCCAAGCGTCAGGCACAGCTCTAAGAAATCTTCGGGACCGTTTCCGTTTAATGTCTCGATCGCCTCCTGTACCTCTAAGGCATTACCGACTGCAAACCCGAGCGGCTGATCCATATCGGTGATAACTGCCGTCGTCCGCCTTCCCGCACCGTTTCCGATCCGCACCATCTCGCGTGCAAGCGCCTCGGCATCGGCTTCTCTTTTCATAAATGCGCCGCTCCCGGTCTTCACATCCAACACAATGGCGTCCGCGCCTGCGGCAAGTTTCTTACTCATGATGGAGCTTGCGATCAGCGACATCTGATCGACGGTTGCCGTCACATCCCTCAGCGCATACAGCTTTTTATCCGCCGGCGCAAGATCCGCTGTCTGTCCCATGATGGCGATGCCGATACGGTTGACCTGACTGATAAACTGTTCGGTTGTAATATCCGTGTGGAAACCCGTAAAGCTCTCTAATTTATCAATGGTTCCGCCCGTATGACCCAAGCCGCGGCCACTCATTTTCGCGACCTTGACACCGCACGCCGCGACCATGGGCGTTAAGGCAAGCGAGGTCTTATCCCCGACACCTCCCGTACTGTGCTTATCAACCTTGATTCCCTGAATGGCACTTAAGTCGAGCAGTTCTCCGCTGTGCGCCATCTCCATCGTCAACGACAGTGTTTCTGCCTCGCTCAAGCCCTGATAATACATTGCCATCATCATTGCGGACATCTGATAATCGGGAATCTGCCCGTTTGTGTAACCGCTTATCATATAGGCGATCTCTTTGTCAGTCAGCGCCCCGCCGTCCCTCTTTTTTTTGATCAGATCATACATTCTCATAGGCTTTGTCCCCTCCATTATTATCCACAAGGTACAGAAATTCTACTGCCCAAAAAGTCAGATCACAGAGCAGCGCGTTTTTGTTCTTATAGTCGGCCTCTAAGCGCACATCCGTATAAGAACCGGCGCATTCGATCTTCTTAGGCGAATATCGCTTATTGTGAGGCACCTCAAAATTCATCCGTAAAATTCCGTCCCGGTCAATGGCCTCCCGCACGGTCTGCACTGACTTCTTTATGATCGATGCGCGCTCACCGACGCTCAGCATGGCGATCTCACTGAGCACACGCCGGTATAGGATGCTATCGATCAGATTCGCATCAAACGCCCGAAGAGGTCGTATCAGTGCAAAGCAGGGCCCATAATATTTTCCTCCGATACGGACATGCATATTGCTGTCCGGTTTCATGATCTCATTAATATGATTCAGCGCATCCGCCATCATAACGACGGTTTCTTCGTTCCGCCAGCTTTTCGTATATGCCAGCATCTCCAATGTGTAAACATCCGGAAAATATTCGTCCTCTTCTATATATGGATAATTATATTTCCTCTTTGCATTGGCATCGTACTTCGTGATCTCATCAAGAGATGCGATCGCAAGCACACGCTGAAACCCCTTTAAGCAGATCTGCTGAAACTCCTTCAGATCCGGGTAATCATCCCCATACCCAAGCATCGCCTGCATCGTGTACATAAGCCCCATTAAGCTGTTGCCGTTGTTCAGACCGGCAAAGCGGTTTTCAAATCGTGCGGCTTCCGGCGAAATATAGGAAAATTCTTCTCTGAGAATGTCCTCATCACGCATCGCCGCCACAAAATCCGACACAATGGGGTGCGCCTTCGGCACACGGTAATAAGAAAGCAATCGGGCAGCATGCTCTCCGTCCTGTAACGGCGTTTCCTTATAAACCTGTCCCCTCCAGTTACTTAAGCTGTGCATGCCGTTTCCAATGTAGCCGTCAGGTTTGACATAGCTTTTCACAAGCTGATAATACGGCAGTTCGTAAATCTGCGCAAGCAGCTTTTCTTCTTCGCTTTCAGAAAGATTATGAAGAATCTCTTTTCGCAATCGGTATTGAATGACCGGACCGGCATTCTCTAATAAAAAATCAATGGATTTTGAAAGTGTATTCATCCCCATTTTACCTCCGATGTACCAAGAGACCCAGGCGTTTCCGCCATTCTCTTCTCTATATCTTATGAACTGTAATGATCGTATAACTGTGTTCATTTGCCGTTATCTTATATTGTTTTCAATATATTGCTTCAAAAAACTTAACACCTCTATCGTAGCGTCAACAACACGGTTATGTTTATAATTCCTGTTGCAGGAAAAATATCCGAAATAGCCCCACGGGTCCTTTATCTGCGGTCCCCAATCCCAAAGCCCGTCTTCACGCGCATTTTCCAAAAGCCATTCCACGGCGTTCTCCAAATAAAGCTTAGAGCCCCTGAATTGATTGATATAATTGAACGTGTGAAACCATCTTCTCGTCTTGTGATACACAAAATTCTCCGGAAGCCTGTCCGGTGTCTTCTCCCAAAAATGACCGTTTTCACTGGCAAGCCGTCCCAGATGCCGCAGCATGGCATCCTCTAAGGACGCAGAAATTTCCTGCCGCCTTTTCAATAGCAGTTCACTCTGCATCGGTACTAATCGGTCTTCCCTTGTCAGAAATACTTCATGCTGTGCTGCCCTGTCTTTTTCATACGAATACTCGCCCTCCTCATATGCCCGGTTTGCAATGTACAGCCACCGATAATACGTTTCATCACATAACGGATGATTCGGCGTGATCGCTTCCAAAAGATTACAGACGATCGCATTCTGCCATGGATTGGCGCGCTCATTTTTTTCGAACACACCCTCTCTGCTTCTGCCGCAAAGCAAGTCTTGCAAATACTCACTCGCCATGAACAGGATATCCCTGTCCTCGATCGTGAGTCCGATATACAGACAGCGCTCGATTCCAACGCCGGAGGTCGGGATTTTGGCTTTCACCGAATAGTCCTTGGAACGAAGCTTCCCCCACCCTCCGTGTTCATCCTGCGTCTCATACATTTCTTCCACAATATCACTTTGTAAAAAATCCTTCCGCAATAATGATAAATTCTCATCCTGATAAGGGGTATCCAAAAAAGAAAATTTTACTTTATATTGAACGGCAGGATATTCGCAAAAATCAAGAAGCGCCGCTGCATGTTTCGTAAACTCACTTTTTGTTAGCATATGTCCTCCGAAATACGTTCTATGGCTCACTATAAATGCTAAAATCCGTCGTTAAGCCATGATTATATAACGTTCTCCACCGATCTCCCGATATTCCCCATTCACTGTTTTCGTTATAGATCAGATCGTCAATTTCCGATTCGGAAAGTTCATCACTTCTGCCGATCACTTCACCGTTTACCGTCCACACCCAGACTTCTTCGTCATAATAGTTCTCCCACTCAAGATCTTCGCACAATTCCCTGATCATCACATAAGTATTATCCTGACACCCATATTCTGCCCAACTGTGAGAGACAGCGGAATTGCGCCATTGACTAAGGATCAACCGATTGTCTGCATCAATCGCAGGATTCGGAATATCCGTAAAAGTCGGAGCTTCTACAAAGCCATTCTCAGTCTGTAAAAAACAATAATACGTCAATAATCCTTGATTCCCATGATGCCCCGTACAGATCAAAAGATCCGGAATTTCATCAAAATTCACATCGATATATTCGAACTTGTTTTCTACCGAAACCCACCAATCTGCATCTCCGCCCTCAGCCGTCACATGGATAACTTGTATTTCTTCCGCAATGCTTTCACGCGATATGATTAATGCTCCATCTTCTAACCATCCCCAGCTTTCCTCATCATAATCATCAGAGATCAGCCATTCAAAAACCCAACCGTCAATCCGAAAACGATCATAGAGAATCGGATTGCCTGTTAAGATTTCCTGCGGCGATACCTGTGCAATCATCATGTCGTCAGGAATGGATATGACATCCCTGCCGGCATATATTTCCAGCATGCCGTTTTCCTCAGTCGGCAATTCTTCCAGCATACTATTTTCCTCGGTTGGCAATTCCTCCAGCATATCAGGCTCAGGATCGTTCCTTATGCCACCCTCTTCGTCAGATTCTTCCGCCAATCCATCCTCCATGCTTTCATCTTTTACGGTTTCATTTTCTTCGTCAGATCCACTGTGCTCCTCATCGTTCGCATCCTGCATCGTAACCGACGGCAGATTGTCTTCTTGATTACGCAAATCACCACAAGCACTAACTGCGAACAGACAGCATACAATCACACAAATCGTTTGAGTGCGTCGTTTTTTCTTCATTGGTTCCTCCCCGATATCAATGACTCTTAACCATTTTTTCCAGAAGCAGCACCACATCGTCCTCCTTTAACAGCGTGGAACCCTGAGGGCAAATATTTTTATGTCCGCGCTTTACCATCACAACAAAGACTCTGCGGGAAATGTCTAAATCTTTTATCCTACTGCCAATCCAATTATGCCCCGCCTCTAAACGCACTTCTTCAATGCGGCACTCAAACTGTCCTGTGCTGACCGTGCCAAGTAACAGACTGTCACCCGCCTCCAGCACCAAGCTCTCATGCGGCGTGTAAACATCCTCTCCGCGGAGTACTACGGCGGTATAAAGTCCTTGTGGAAGGTTGAGTTCCCCAAGCTTAAGCCCCGTGTAAGGATGTCCGATTACGATATTCAGGGTGATAAAGTCTGCGTCATGCTCAGAATAACTTCCAACCTTGATCTTCGTGTAATACTCCACGAAACCGGCGGAAATAATACCCGTTGGAATGGCGACCATACCCACACCCAAAAAAGCAATGAAAATTGCCATAAGCTTGCCGCCTATGGTGACCGGATAAATGTCTCCGTATCCCACTGTCAGAAGTGTGGACACGGACCACCACATTCCGGAAAAAGCATTGGAAAAATTCTCCGGCTGCGCCTCATGTTCCAAACCATACATACAAAGGGAAGATGCCAGCATTAATACCTGCACCAGAAAAATGGAGGACACCAAAGCATTTCTTTTTTCCCGCAATACCGCGGTGATCACATTAAAGGCATCATACCGGGAATTGATCCGGAACAGGTGCAGGATGCGCACGACCCGGAGCATGCGGAAAACTACCGCCCCGCTCGGTATGAAAAAGGGACAAAAATAGGGAAGGATTGTCAACAGATCCACCACCCCGAAAAAAGATATGACAAACGCAAACACCGCTGCCAGATACGACTTCTCCGGATACAGACAGTCCGCCGTCCAAATTCTGAGCGCATACTCCGCGAGAAAGATCACCATCGTGATAAACTCTACGGTTCCCAATATCCCGGCATATCCCGCCATCTTCTCAAAGGTCTGAAGAAACGTGACGGAAATATTGGCAAAGATAACAAGAACGATAAAAATATCAAAACACAGACTGGGAATGTCCGTTCTGCCCCCAATCTGTATAATTTCAAAGATGCGCTTCTTAGCCGACGCGATCCCCTCTGCGCCTACGGCGGTTCTTTTATGCTTCATGCAATTCCTCGTTCTCCTTGTTCGCCAGTTTTCTAGCATTATTATACACGGCAATCACCTAACATACAATGAAATACTTCATAATCAAAACCCAAATACTTCTTTTCGCAGATTTCGATTCTCCAACAAAGCCATATAGCGGCGAAGGGTTACTCTTGCCTCATTATTTTTATCTTTGTTATCCATAATACTCCAAGTCCATTTTAGCCTCCGCCGCGATCGTGCGTCAGGATCATACAGACCAATCTGTTCATATTCCGGTCCCTCCGGTACAAAAATCACGCTTCCTGCTTTCTCCATCTCCGGATCATGCAGCATATCATCATAAATTTTCCACAGTGCCAAAAATCTCCTGTCATTCAAGTGCTTCAATGTTTCCTCGAAAAAGTCCGCAAACGCATACACACAATAATAATTTCCGTCCGCATACTCCATTAAATCCAAAATCCAGTACAACGGATTCTCAACTGTAAATTCATGTTCCATGATCATTTCATATTGTTTTCTGAGATCGGCAAACCACTTCTCTAACCCCTTTGAAAACCGGATATTCTCGTCATCCCCCCAAAACAAAATCAGATCATCCGCCGTGATGCCAAAAAATTGCTCTGTGGAAACCGGCGGTACTTTGAGGGAATCCTCCTGCACCTCTTGATAAGGCTTCCTTTTTGCCACATCCTTTACCTGTTTCCACAACTCCCAAAAACGAGCCCGATAGATCTCCGCCAAAACTTTGATCACATATACAGGTGCATTCGTCAAAACGGCTAAACGGAACACAGCTTTCAGATATTCATCGTCAGGTTGGTAAGCAGCATCAAACAACATGTTTTCCTGCGCATAATAAGAACAGAGCATTTCCATGATCATCGAAAGCTGCTCCTCCCTGCTTAACGCGCTCTTTTTATGATAGCATCTGACTGCCTCTTTGAACTGTCTTGCACACCCATAAAAGTTCAACCCACTCCCATCATCGCGCCCGTCTTCTTTCGTTGGCACATGCCCTGCCAGCTGCTCAAATTCCTTATCCAAGGCGACAGTTCCCTCCAAAACAGCCCGGACTTCATAATACCCGATCAGTCCGTCCGTATCCTGTACGAGCCCTTTCCAGTCATATTCGCCTAAATCCGTCACCCTTTGGTCATGCAATGCCTCAAATAACAGCCATGGATCATTCTTTTTCTGTGAATAATTTTCGTGGAACAAATAGTTGATCCATCCCGTATACACACGCGACGTTACAAACTCATCGTTTACCCACGGAACCGCCGTTCCATCCAAATAAAGACTTTGCAATACGTATGCAGCTACTACGACATGGTGAAAATCACTCCAACCGATCTTATTGCTCCACACTCCGTCCCTCTCTGCGCTGAAACCTGCATTTTCCCAACAATCATCCTCAAAATAATTATAGTAAAAATTCATTTTCGCATTCTGCATGGACGCTTTCTTCAGTACCCGTGTCTGCTTATCGCATAATTGTACCATCTTCAGCTCCATCATTCCGCCTGCCTGAAACAATTTCTCGATCCGCCTCTGAAATTCCTCCTTTTTCACATCCGGTATCCTGACACCGTCTTTTTGAAGTATTCCTGCAAATGTCCCCATACCATTCCCTCCATCATCCCCAAAAACCGGCGAATTGACATTTCCATAAAATTCTGCTGTCATTCACCAAACTGTCCGCATCAAAATAACCTTACCGTATCTTTTATCCTTTGTCATTGAACCTGTAATTCAAAACAGGAACCGATTCGGTTCCTGTTCTATGACACTATGACATCATGAGGGATGGGGTATCGCATATGTTATGCCGCACGCAGCTTCCTGACAGCATTGTAATAGACTGACACTCTTGTATAAAATGATTTTTGATCAACCGGCACCTGCGCTGTCCGATTTCCAACGATCATATGATCCATCGGTATCTGAAAAAGTTCCGACAACGCATAGAGATGATCGACTGATGGCATGCTGCATCCGTTCAGCCAGCGATATACACTTTGCACACAGGATAGTCCCAAATAGTCCTGCACGGCTTTTGGCGATATTTTTTTTCGTTTCATAATCTGCCGCAACCGAATACCGGTTGCCCTCATATTGATCGTAGGGTACATTATTTTCACGTCTCCATATAAAAAAATAAAATCTCATTATGCTTTTTTATCAAATAAAGAACCACTCTCACCACCTGCCATATCGATGAAAGATTCTTCATCATTATGCGGAAACAGTAATTCCATATATAAATTTCCAAGCAGGTTCTTGACTCTGTCTGCATTCGCGCTCGAATAGGGAATCTCACGCATTTCCAAACGTTTCAGATTCTCCAGAATTTTTTCTATGTTCTGCCGCTCAGACGGCTTGTGCTTCGTTTGCTCATCTGATGTCTCTGATGCCGGCGGCTCCATGATCGGTTTTGTTTCTGGGATATTATAGATTACATTTTTACATGTTTTCGCGAAGCATTCCGGATCATACTCCGCCAAATAACCCAGATCGTCCATCGTCAATGATTTTTTTTGATGAATTTTAAGATAGATATTAACAAGACGAGTATCCTTTCCCATGATCTCCTCCTTCTGATATCCTCTTTACTTATGATACGGCTCCCGGTTCATGATCCGAAACGCGCGGTAAAGCTGCTCCGCTAAGATCACGCGCATGAGCTGGTGCGGAAATGTCATATCCGAAAAGCTGAGCTTTTCATCCGCACGCGAAAGAATCCGCTCATGAAGCCCAAGCGAACCGCCGATAACAAAAACGATCCTGCTTTTTCCCGCGCCCATCCATGTTTCGATGTGGCGCGAAAAATTCACAGAATCATACTTTTTTCCCTCTATCGCAAGCGCAACGACATAATCGTCCGGGCGAAGCGCCTTTTCAATCCGCTCCGCCTCTTTTTGCGTAACTATTTGCTCCTCTCGCTCAGAGGCATGTTCTTTTGTCTTTTCATCCGCAACCTCAATCATGCGAAAATCGCAGTATTTAGACAAGCGCTTTGCATATTCCGCGACCGCATCCCGAAAAAAGGCTTCCTTGCATTTACCGACACAGACAACGGACAGATTCATTCAAACAACTCCTGATATACGTTTTCCGCCAAGCTGTCAAGATAGGATTCGTCCACCCCGTCAAACTCCTCGGCAATTTTTTTCTTGATTGCTTCCGTACGCTTAAAAAAGCAGATTTCCTCGGCGTCTTCTTCCTCCAGTCCCGCCGCCGCGTCAATGCTCTCCGCAGTCAGATGCGCTTTTACCCATGCATCGATCCGCTCCGTCAGCGCATCCTCATCCGAAGCCTCCGCGCGGAATTTACGCGCACCTTTTAAGGAATAGATGCCGAAGCCGATAAAAAACAAAAAGAGCGCAAACATGATCACGTTCATCATGATCCGGTTACCGAACCGAATCGGCAAAACACCAAAATCAATGAGCAGCATTGCGATACAGCCGAGAATACCGAATACGAGCAGCACCTCTCCTGAGCTTTTTAAGTCGTCAGCCTGTTCGCTTTTTTTGCGGTATACGCCGCCGTTCGGCACACGCAGATCATTTTCTTTGTTCCCGTCATCCGAAGAACTCCCGCCGTTCAAAGCGTCCTCTGCATCCTCCTGCGCTTCCTCACCATCCGCAGAATCCGCCGGATTCAAAGCTCCTTCATGATTGGAAGCCTCTTCGTCCGTTTCCGGTTCGGAATCGTTCAAAATATCCCCGCTGTCCAATGCAGGTTTAAATCTGTTCTCCGCTTCTGCCGCCGACTCTGCCAGAAATACATGAGCGGCCTGTTTGGCTTTCCGTTCATGTTTCGGATGAACATAAAGGCACGCCTCCTCGTCACTCTGTTCTAAAATGACAGGGATGTCATTATATTCCATAAATTTCTGCATGCGTAAAATCAGCGCTTCTTCCCCACTGCAAAGTAAGACTTCCTTTCGTTCTTCCAAAGAAGCCACCAGCGTTTCACCGCAGTCGGCGCACACCGTAACGCCCTCTTTATATTCATTTTTACAGACCGGACACCATGGCATCGCCATTCCCTCCCTGCTGTTACTCTTTTCCTATTTTCCGGACAAATACTCGTCGATTCCCTTTGCTGCCGCTTTGCCCGCGCCCATCGCCAAAATAACCGTCGCTGCGCCCGTCACGGCGTCACCGCCCGCAAATACGCCCTCTTTCTCGGTCTTCCCGTTTTCATCGTCCGCAATAATACATTTGCGCTTATCCACCGTCAGACCTTCCGTAGTCGCAGAAATCAACGGATTGGGTGATGTCCCTAGCGCCATGATCACCGTATCCACCTCAATGACAAACTCGCTTCCGGGAACCGGAACAGGACGACGTCTGCCGGATGCATCCGGCTCACCGAGCTCCATTCTGATGCAGCGAATTCCTTTTACCCAGTTATTTTCGTCTTCCAAGATTTCGACCGGATTAGTCAACAAATCGAAAACAATGCCTTCTTCCTTTGCATGATGTACTTCTTCCACTCTGGCCGGAAGCTCTTCCTCACTGCGCCGATACACAATGTGTACTTCCGCTCCGAGTCGAAGCGCCGTTCTCGCTGCATCCATCGCTACATTTCCGCCGCCCACGACCGCAACTTTTTTGCCGCGCATCAGCGGGGTATCCGCCGTTTCATCAAACGCTTTCATAAGATTGCTTCTCGTCAGATATTCATTTGCGGAAAAGACACCGTTTGCCTGCTCGCCCGGAATGCTCATAAATTTCGGCAGTCCCGCGCCGGAACCGATAAATACCGCCTCAAAGCCCTCGTTCTTCATCAGTTCATCGACTGTAACCGATTTGCCGACTACACAGTTTGTCTCAATCTTTACGCCAAGCGCCTTCACATTCTCAATCTCTGTGCGCACAACGCTCTCCTTGGGCAGACGGAACTCGGGAATGCCATATACCAGCACGCCGCCCGGCTCATGAAGCGCCTCGAAAATCGTCACGTCATAGCCCATTTTTGCAAGATCTCCAGCACAGGTAAGACCGGACGGACCGGAACCGATCACAGCGACTTTTTTTCCTTTTTTTTCAGCGGAAACCTTGGGAACGATTCCATTTTCTCTTGCCCAGTCCGCAACAAAGCGCTCCAGCTTACCGATGGAGATCGGCTCTCCCTTGATACCTCTGATACATTTACCCTCGCACTGACTTTCCTGCGGGCACACACGGCCGCAAACCGCGGGAAGCGCGCTGGATTCCGATATGATCTCATATGCCTTTTCTACATCTCCGAGCTTTACCTGCTCCACAAACGCCGGAATATTGATCGACACGGGACAGCCCTTGATACACTGTGCATTCTTGCAGTTAATACAACGGGACGCCTCCTCCATTGCTTCATCTTTGCCATATCCAAGACATACTTCTTCAAAATTGGTTGCTCTTACAGCCGCTTCCTGCTCGGAAACGGGAACTTTCTTTAATACGTCCATGATTCAAACCATACCTTTCTGTCTTTTTCTCAGTTGCAGTTACCGCATCCGCCGTGGTGAGTGTCTCCCTCTTTTGCGGCAAGATATGCGCGCCCTTCCTCCGTCTTATAGATCTGCTGACGCTTCATTGCCTCATCAAAATGAACCTTATGCCCGTCAAACTCCGGCCCGTCCACACAGGCGAATTTCACCTCGTCTCCAACGGTCACACGGCAGGCGCCGCACATGCCCGTTCCGTCCACCATGATCGGATTTAAGCTGACGATGGTAGGAATTTCCAACTCCTCTGTCATTTTACATACGAATTTCATCATGATCATCGGTCCAATTGCGACACAGATGTCATAATGTTTTCCTTCTTCCGTTACCAGATCCTTGATCGTCTGCGTCACCATACCGCTTCTTCCGTAAGAACCGTCATCGGTAGTCACATAAAGATTTCCCGCAACTGCCTCCATCTCTTTTTCTAAGATCAGCAGATCCTTAGTCTTTGCACCGACAATGACATCGGCGTTGACACCGTGCTCTTTTAACCACTTCACCTGCGGGTATACGGGCGCCGTACCGACACCGCCTGCCACAAACAGGATGCTTTTGCTGCGAAGCGCCTTGTCGGACTCGGCTGTAAGCTCCGACGGACGTCCAAGCGGTCCGACAAAATCATGAAAGCTGTCTCCAGTCTTCAGTTTTGCCATTTTATAGGTGGATGCGCCAACCGTCTGAAACACGATGGTGACGGTACCCTTTTCTCTATCATAATCACAAATTGTAAGCGGTATACGCTCACTGTCTTCATCCGTTCTGACAATCACGAACTGTCCCGGCATACACGCTTCGGCTGTTCTTTTTGCTTCGACTACCATTTTGTAAATATTGGTCGTCAGTTCCTCTGCCTCTAAAATCTTGTACATTTCCGTTCTCTCCTTCATTTTTTACTTCATGCCCCGCCTATCATAGCACAATTAAAATCAGAAATCAATGACCGTATAATGACCGTCTGCATCCTGCGCGGTCTGATATAAGCCGCCGTACACTACGCTGACCGCATATTTTGTCTGACTTTGATATCTGCTTCCCGATTCATCCGTGTAATATTCGGATACTAAATAATAAATTTCTCCCTGATATACGAACGCCGCCTGCGCCTCATACGAATAAGTCCCCTTCGCTCCGGCAACCTCGCCCGTCATTGCGAGCAGAATTCCCCGATCCGTCAATCCCGATGTGGTGATCAAAATCGCCTGATATGGGCTGTAAGGCGGATCGTTCAAATTCAAGTGATATTCCACCTGCGTAATGTTGCTCGCGACACGATCTTCATTATAGGAAATAAAACGATACAGCGTAGCGCCCAGCGGCATACAGATATCGCGTGTGTACGGCGTGCTGTTACTGTCCGGCATCGTGCCATCCGACGTATAGTAAACCGTACCTCCCTGCGGAACCTCCACGCTGATATATTCCGGTACCGTATAATCTCCGCCGTCAGGCGTTATGATCGGCTCGTTCGGGGGCTCCGCTTCGATTTCAAACTCCCCGTTATGTACCTTGCTCATCATACCGAATTCGTTAATAAATACCGCCTGAATCCGATATTCGCCGGACTCCAACAGGATTGGACTTGTATAAACCAGATCCGCCTCATCCGGCGTCGTGCCGTCCAGTGTGTAATAAATAATACCATTTGTATTGGCGCTGATCTTCAAAAGCTGCGCGTCCTCATATACACCGTCTGCAATGCTGAAGATTGGTTCCTCCGCCAGATATTGGTTATAATCCGTACGGATCTCCTCATATTCACAGCGCTCCATCAGATTGCAGATTTCTAAATAGCGCTCCTCTGATTCATAGATCGCAACAAGCCTCTCATACGCTTCTACCCGATATTCCTCATAAGAAATCAGATCAAGATAGATCTCCGAAGCGTCTTGAAGCTCTCCCAGCTTTTCATAATAGCCTGCCATCAGCATACGTGCTTCTGCCTGCTGGTTATCATAATGAAGCGCCTGCCTCATACAAGCGATTGCCTGTTCATAATCGCCGCGTCCCGCCGCCGAAACGCCCTGCTCATATTGATAGCTGTACGTTTGTTTGGCAGCGCGCTGCATCCCAAGCATGACCGTCAGCCCGACCGCAACCACTAACAGGGACAGGAGGATCAGCGACATTCTTTTTCTTTTTTTCAAAAAATGAAAGATTCCGAGAAGAAGGCTTGGGCGTTCGTCTGCCGCATACCATGGAACATCCTCCTCCAAAGCGTCATCGCCGAATACGCCTTGCTTTCCATCCTCATCCGCCGGCTGTTCCTCCTCTGACACAAATTCGTTTACAACCTCGGTCATCGTCTCACGAATGTCTGTGTCAAGCTCCGGTTCAAAATCCGGCACGATCCGGATCTCATAGCCGCATGACTCGCAATAAAGCTGTTCTTCTTTAATCTCATTTCCACATACGGGACATTTCATTCAGGTATCCTCATTGATTCCGTTCACAGAAGCGATATGCCTCCACGCAATTGTACATCAGCATCGCGATCGTCATCGGTCCGACTCCGCCCGGCACAGGAGTAATGGCGGACGTATGCGGTGCAACGGATTCATAATCTACATCGCCGCACAGCTTGTTTTCCGCATTTCTGTGAATGCCGACATCGATCACGACCGCGCCCTCTTTCACATATTCCTCTGTGATCATACGCGGCTTTCCGACCGCGGCAATCAAAATATCCGCCCGTTTCGCCACTTCTTTTACATTCTTTGTCTTGGAATGACAGACCGTGACCGTTCCGTTTTCTTTTAACAGAAGAAGCGCCATCGGTTTGCCGACGATGTTACTGCGCCCGATGACAACACATTCCTTTCCTTCGATCGATATGCCCGATCGTGTCAGAAGCTGTATGATCCCTGCCGGCGTACAGGAGACAAATCCGTCCTGTCCCGTGCAAAGCGCACCGACGTTCTGCGGATGAAAGCCGTCCACATCCTTTCGGGGATCAATCGCGTTTATGACCTTATTTTCATCAATCTGTGCCGGTAAAGGAAGCTGTACCAAAATGCCATGCACATCTTCCCTTCCGTTTAAGTCCGCAATCAGCGTAAGCAGCTCTTCCTCTGTCGTTTCCTCGGAAAGCTCATAGGCAAGCGAGCGGATTCCCACATAAGCGCATGCTTTTTTCTTATTTCCGACATAAACACTGGACGCGGGATCATTCCCGACCTGAATGACTGCAAGCGTGATCTCCACGTTCCGGTCGCGGTAAGCGGCAACCTGCGCCTTTACTTCTTCCTTAATCTGTGCCGATATGGCTTTTCCGTCAATAATCTGCGACATAGGAATCCTCCGTTCTGTTTATACAATCTCTATTCTAAAATAGTCCGGTAATGACACCGTTTTCGTTCACATCAATGCGGTGCGCCGCAGGCTGTTTCGGCAGTCCCGGCATCGTCATGATCGTTCCCGTCAGCGCGACGACAAACCCCGCCCCCGCACAGACATACACATCGCGCACATTCATCGTAAAGCCCGTCGGCCGTCCGAGTCTTGACGCGTCATCCGAAAGAGAATATTGGTTTTTTGCCATGCATACGGGCAGTTTGCCAAATCCCTGCGCCTCTAAGCGGGCGAGCTGCTTTTCACTTGCAGCGGAAAATGAAACGCCGTCCGCACCGTAAATTTCTTTTGCCACCCTCTCCATCTTTTCCCGAAGCGGCAGTGCCGGTTCATACAATGGCTCAAAATGACTTTCCTTTGTCTCCAACGTTTTTAATACCGCTTCCGCCAATTCGATGCCGCCTGCGCCGCCCTTCTCCCATACTTTTGAAAGAGCAAACTCACAGCCGCGCTCTTCGCAAAAATGTCTCACAAATGCAAGCTCCGCTTCCGTATCCGTTAAAAATGAATTGAGTGTTACCACAACGGGCACGCCGTAACGTTTGATATTCTCTATATGCTTCTCCAGATTGACGATTCCTTTTTCGAGTGCCTCCAGATTTTCCGCGTTCAGATCTCCCTTTGCCACGCCGCCGTTATATTTTAATGCGCGGACTGTCGCGACAAGCACGACCGTATCCGGCTTTAGCCCCGCTGACGCGCACTTGATGTCAAAAAACTTCTCAGCGCCGAGATCTGCGCCAAAGCCCGCCTCCGTGATGCAGTAATCCGCCAGCTTTAACGCCGCTCTTGTCGCACGCACACTGTTACAGCCGTGCGCAATGTTGGCAAACGGACCACCGTGTACGAGTGCCGGCGTATGCTCCAAGGTCTGTATGAGGTTCGGGCTGATCGCATCCTTTAAGAGTGCAGCCATTGCGCCGACCGCGGATAGATCGTCCGCTGTGACCGGCTCCCCGTCTAAATTATAAGCCGCTACGATTCTTGCAAGGCGCTTTTTTAAGTCCGCCATATCCTCGGCAAGACAGAGAATCGCCATGATCTCAGATGCCACTGTAATGACAAAATGCTCCTCCCGCACAAAGCCGTCTGTTTTTCCTCCCATGCCGATCACCGTATTGCGGAGCGCGCGGTCATTCATGTCCAGACAGCGCTTCCATACGATCTGCCTCGTATCAATCCGGAGCGTATTCCCCTGCATAATATGATTATCAATCATTGCGGCAAGCAGATTGTTTGCGGCGGTAACGGCATGAAAATCTCCCGTAAAATGCAGATTCAAATCTTCCATCGGTACGACCTGCGCATAACCACCGCCCGCTGCGCCGCCTTTGATACCAAAGCAAGGTCCTAACGACGGCTCTCTGAGCGCAATCACCGCGCGTCTGCCAAGTTTTGCAAACGCCTGTCCGAGCCCGACTGTTGTCGTCGTCTTTCCCTCTCCCGCAGGCGTCGGATTGATTGCTGTGACAAGCACGAGCTTTCCGTCCGGACGCTCTTTTAAGCGCGCCATACATGCTTCGGAAATCTTCGCCTTATATTTTCCGTAAAGCTCCAGATCGTCCTCACCGATTCCGAGCGGCTCCGCCACCTTGACGATTGGGTAAAGTTCCGCTTCCTGTGCAATTTCAATATCGCTTTTCATTCTAATCCTCCATGTTGCCAACAGTCCGTGAATTTTTCAATCTACATGCTCGCTATGTACTGTTCAAACTGCTCCGCGCTCATAAGTACTTTCCTCGGCTTTGTGCCTTCTTCCTCGCCGACAACGCCAGCGTCGGCGAGCTGATCCATGATCCGCGCCGCACGGTTAAAGCCGACACGGAATGCCCGCTGCACCATACCGATGGACGCTTTATCTTTTTCAATGATGAAGCGCCCCGCCTCCGCAAACAGCTCGTCCATATCCGATGCACTGCCTCCTGTCTGGCCCTCTCCGGCTGCAGACGTCATGCTTGAGATTTTTTCGTCCAGCTGCGCGCCTGAATCATCACCGACTGCCTGACGCTTTAAGAAATCTACGACGTCAGAAACTTCCTTATCGGAGACAAACGCACCCTGCACGCGCGCCGGTTTTGTATAGCCCTGCGGATAAAAAAGCATATCGCCCTTGCCGAGCAGCTTTTCCGCACCGTTCATATCCAAAATCGTCCGGGAATCCACACCGCTGGAAACCGCAAATGCGACCCGGCTCGGCATATTAGCCTTGATCAGTCCCGTAATGACGTCAACACTCGGTCTCTGCGTCGCGATCACAAGATGGATACCCGCTGCACGCGCAAGCTGCGCCAAGCGCACGATCGCCTCCTCGACGTCGTTAGACGCTACCATCATCAGATCCGCAAGCTCATCAACGATAATGACGATCTGCGGCATCTTGACAGGCGCGGAAGCATCCCCCGAATCCTTCATACGTTCGGCAAGCTGGTTATATCCCTTTAAGTCGCGCACATTGTGGTCGGCGAATTTCTTATAACGCTCCGTCATTTCTGCTACTGCCCACTGCAGCGCCGCCGAAGCCTTTTTCGGATCCGTCACGACCGGAATGAGCAGATGCGGGATTCCATTATATACACTTAATTCAACGACCTTCGGATCGACCATGATCAGCTTCACATCATCGGGATGCGCCTTATAGAGAATACTCATGATCAGGGTATTAATGCATACGGATTTTCCCGAACCCGTAGAGCCAGCGATCAGAACATGGGGCATTTTGCCGATATCAAACACCACCGTCTGCCCGCCGATATCTTTTCCGACGGCAAACGCGATGGATGACGGAAAATTTCGGAATGCATCGGATTCCAAAAGCTCCCGCAGATTGACCGCGCTGTTTTCCTTATTTGGCACTTCGATACCGACTGCCGCTTTCCCCGGGATCGGCGCTTCGATACGAATGTCCGTCGCCGCCAGATTCAGCTTGATGTCATCAGCAAGCGACACGATCTTACTCACCTTCACGCCAAGCTCCGGTTGCATTTCATAGCGCGTCACCGCAGGTCCTTGACTGATGTCGGTGATCGTCACATTAACGCCGAATGTTTTCAATGTCTGCTGTAAACGTGCTGCCGTTTCCTTTAATTGCCTTGCGGAATCGCCGTTTCCTTTTCCTTCGCCCTTCTTTAACAGATTGAGCGACGGGAATATGTATTTCTTCGGTTTTGCAGGCGGCTTTCCATTCGCCACGACCGCTGCGTCCGCCTTTTTCTGGTCGGGCGTCCGATATGCTTCCTTCACGCCGAAGCTGTGTTCAGGCTTCTTGGGCTGATAACCGCTCTCTAATGCCGCGCCGAACGTATCTGCGCCCTGCGGCTTATACGCATTACCCGATGTAGTGACTGCTTCTGCGGTTTCTGCGGCAAGATTCGTGATCTCGCGCATACCTCCCGATACGCCCGCTCCCGCTCCTGTTGCGCCGACAGCACCCGCAAACTCTGCCGCTGCACGCGCGTCATCGCCGCTCTGTGTCTGCGCCATGCCCCGCGGCTCCGGCATGGTCCGGTATAGATCGAACGCAAACGCATCCTCGGAATCCGCCTGTTCCAATGAATCCTGCGTCATCTCCTCATCATCCGGAATATCGTCCAGTGTAATCTCATGCATATTTTCGCTGTGATAGGTCTCCGGGCGTTTTTTCACAAGCGTGGTATCTTCGCTGACACCGCTCACCTTTTTTTCCATACGTGGCGCACGATACGATTCTTCGCCTTCTTCCTCGCGCTCTACCGTACGCATACTACGGCTGCCGATGCCCCTCTGCATGCGCCGGCTTTGTCTCTTTTCGACAGCCTCTTCGTATTCCTGTTCCGCATCCTCTTCATATTCCTCGGATCCGTAGTCTTCGTCCTCATATTCCTCACGGCGCAGCGCACGTTCTTCCCTATGGCGTTCTGCGGATTCCTTCGCCGAGTCATACACACGCCGGCTTCCTTTTTTCACACCATTGATAAAAGACCGCTCCGTAATGATCACAAGCGCAATGAGAATCACGACAACGAGAACGAACGCGCTGCCGATGCCTTTTAAGTATTTCATCATCGGATATGCAGGCAGCCCGCCGATCAGACCGCCGCCTTTCAGTCCATCTCTACTCTTTAAAAAAAGATCTACGATCAGATTTCCGTTCAAATCCGCAAGCGGCACGGAAATCATCTGAGCCGCAATGCCGACACACCAAACAAGAACCGCGCCCGCGATCAGTTTTCTTCGGACAACACGGCTTCCTTCATTTGAAATATGCAGGGCGATGCCGACAAAAAGAACGATCGGCAGTATATAAGCAACGATGCCGAACAGCCCGAACATCACGCCCTTTACCGCCCTACCAAACGGTCCCATAATAGAAAAATTACATAAGAATAATAAAATGCAAAATGCAAAGCTGACAATGAGTAAGATCTCATTACTAAGTGCCGGCTCTTGCACGCCTCTTTTTCTATTATTCGACTTCCGACCTGAAGAAGACGCCGTACGCCGTCCCCCGCTCTGTGTTCTTCGGTTTGTATTTTTTGTATTCGTCCGACTGCCTCCTCCTGCAGACGAACTCCGCCTGTTTCCCTGTCCTGAGCGCGTATTTCCTGACGCCATAATCGCTACCAAGTCCTTCCTCACAAAATCCACCCGACTATTATAGCATTTTTGCGCCTTTTTGTCATTGCTTTTCCATTAACTCCCTTAGTTTTTCAAACGCTTCATGGATTCCGCCCACCTCATCAATGATTTTTTCGCCGACTGCCTCCTCCCCGACAAGAATTGTTCCGACATCTTTCGTCAGCATTTCCGTCTCCATCATCAATTCCTCCAAGCGCTCTTTTTTTGCGCCGCAGTGCGATTCAATAAAATCCAGAATCCGATCCTGTATCTGCCTGAAATAATCGAAGGTCTGCTGAACGCCAATCACCATGCCGCTTAAGCGAACGGGATGGATGACCATGGTCGCGGTCGGCACGATATAAGAATAATCCGTACTCACCGCGATCGGCACGCCGATGCTGTGGCTGCCGCCAAGTACAAGCGATACCGTCGGTTTGCTTAAGGAAGCGATCATTTCCGCGATCGCAAGTCCCGCTTCCACATCGCCCCCGACCGTATTTAAGAGCACGAGAAGACCGTCCACCTCGTCGCTGTCTTCAATTGCCGCAAGCTGCGGAAGAATATGCTCATACTTTGTCGTTTTGGTATTCCCGCCAAGACACTCGTGTCCCTCTACCTCGCCGATAATGGAGATCAGGTGGATATTATGTCCCTGTTCCCCATGCTTTAAGATCACCTGCCCGTTCTCTTTTATTTTTTCATCTACGAGCTTTTGCTTCTCCTGAGCTTCTTTCTCTTTATTGTTGTTATCGTTTTTTACCTGCTGATGCTGCTTTTTTTTTGACATACCGATTTCTTGCTCCTTCTCATTTTTCACCGGGTTAAAAAAGAACGCTACGCGTTCTTTCGAAGAATTGCTAACGCAATTCTTCTGGGACTAAGAAATATCCTATAAGTTAAAAAAAGAGAATCCAACCATGTGGATTCTCTTTTAGTATGTCATACTTATATACGATTATGCGTTGTTTCAAAATTGACTTTAATGGTCAAAATCATCTCCGTCGCGAACATCCACATCATAGTGCATACGTTCCGCCGAAACAGGATAGGCGTAATCCATTTCACGGTGTTCATGCTTTTTCGGAAGCGGCAGCGGATTCTCGATCATACGCGGCTTTTCCGCAGGCTGTGTTTTTCCTGCATTAACAGCCTGAGGCGCACTCTTTGCGCTCATCGTTTCCACTGGCGCTTTTTCCTGCATAACCGCCTTCTCTTTCGTGGCAACGGCTTCTTTGCCCGCTGTCACCTCCTTCGTGGCAGTCGCTTCTTTGTTCACTGTCACGTTTTCCGCAACAGCCGTTTGTACTTTTACCGGCTCTTCTTTCATTGTCACTGTTTGTTGTCTTACCGGCTTTTCTTCCGCAGCGGCAGTTTGTTCTGTTATCGGCTTTTCTCCCACAGCCGCTGTTTGTTCTCTTACTGTCACTTCTTTCGTTGCCACTGCTTCTTTGTTTACTGTCACTTCTTTTGTCGCGGCTGCTGTCTGTTCTTTTACCGGCTCTTCTTTTGTGACAACTTGTTCTTCTTTGTCAGCCTTTTTTTCTTTCTTCGCTTTCTTTTCTTCTTTGACCGGCTTTTCTTTCTTCGCCTTCTTTTCTTCTTTGACCGGCTTTTCTTTCTTCGCCTTCTTTTCTTCTTTGATCGGCTTTTCTTTCTTTTCCTTTTTCAGGGATGCGGCTGTCTCCTTCTCCCGCGCATCGATCTGTCCGCCATCTGCTTCCTCATCGTCCGCATCCGCTCTCTTCCTGCGCGCTTCTACCTCCACAATGGGCTGTCCCATCAGATAGATCACACCGACCGTTATCGCCGCCGTCAGCACACCGACACAGGCGATCAGAAATCCGGTATCAAACCCCATTGCATATCCGGTGTCAAAACATGCAAACGGAATTATGCCCATATATGGTACTGCTATGATGCGCAGCACATCATGCTCACACCAAAAGAACAACACCGCCGCAATACCGCCAAACGCAATCACACAGAGCAGTACCAGTTCTTCCGGCAATGCTATCAGAAGCGCGGGCTTAGACAATACCAGTTCGTAGGACTCGATATATCTGCTGAAATCAAACCTTGCCCTTTCCATCAGGGTATATGAGGACGTTTTTACACTAAACAGCGTGCCTGAGACATCTACATTCAACAAAACCATTCCCACCGGAATACCGACAAACAGGCCGAGTACAAAGCAGGCCAGCTCTGCCCGCCGTCCCTGCACGCTGACTAAAAACACCACGATGACGGTAAGCGGAATGAGCAGTGCCGTTAAGTCCAGCGTGATAAGCATTCCGGAGATCAGCCCGCACAAAAGATAAGCGGGGAGCATACCCTTTCCGCCAAGATCAAACACACTTCTTTTTAAGACAAACGCGGAGATACACATACCCGCCATGAACAAAGCCATCAATAGCTGCGCAGGTTCACAAATGGTCAGTGCACGGTAAAAATACGGGATGCACAAAAAAAGTACCGAAGAAGAAAGCGCCGCCGCTTTGCCTGCCGCCACCCTCAAAAACAGATAGCAGCAAAATACCAACACCACCTGACAGACCAGATTCAGAATATGTACGGCATCCGGCACATTTCCCAAAAGGACGCAGAAGCCCTTCAGCAAATATGCATAAAGGCGTTCAACGCCATTGATTATATCGAACTCCCCTCCTGCCCCCGAGGAAATCTGTTCATACAGTCCGACATTTCCCGTGAGCTTTCCGTCCGCAAACTGCACAATATAAATCCCGCGGCTGACGATCACGAGCAGATAGCTTGCAAGTGCCGGCAGCAATTCATTTGCAAAAAAGCTGTCGTTTCTTACAGCCCTGCGCCTCCGGCGCGCTGCCGCCTTCTCATTCTTTGAATTTTCCTTTATGAGTACGATCAGCGCAGCGGCGCAGCCTACAAATGCAAGCAGGATCACCATGACGACAATGATACAGGAGAGCGCAGCACCGCCCAGATTCAGCATCTTACTCATCGTATTGCCGATGCACACCCCGAGATACAAATATGTAATTACATAAATCGCAAAAAAGATCCACGATATATTAGATTTTTTTATATTCATATAGTATCCTATACGGCGACAAGCGCCTTCTTTAATGAAATCCTTCTCTTATATCGATTCTATGACCGATCAGTCTTCATCCCAATTGTGATATACCGCCTGTACATCATCATCCTCGTCAAGCAAATCCAGCGTTCTCTGCAATTGCCCAACATCTTTTTCATCGCTCAGCTTCACATAATTCTGCGGTATCATCGTAACCTCCGCCGACGCGGATACAACCCCTGCATCCTCAAGTGCCTTTGTCACAGTCGGAAAATCATCCGGCGCAGTCAGGATTTCAAAGCTGTCTTCCTCCTCGGAAAAATCCTCCGCTCCCGCGTCCAATGCACACATCATCAGATCGTCGGCATCCATATCGCATTCTTCTTTGTCAATGATGATCTGCCCCTTTCGGTCAAACATAAATGATACACAGCCCTGTGTCCCGATGCTGCCGCTTCCCTTCGTAAACGCGGAACGCACATTGGCTGCCGTTCTGTTCTTATTATCGGTAAGCGCTTCGACGATCACGGCAATCCCGCCCGGCCCATAGCCCTCATAGGTGACATATTCATAATTAACATTTCCTATATCTCCCGCCGCTTTTTTGATGCCGCGCTCAATCGTGTCATTCGGCATATTGTTTGCCTTCGCCTTCGCGATCACACCGGCAAGCTTAAAGTTATTCGCCGGATCGGGTCCTCCCTCTTTTACCGCAACAGCAATCTCACGTCCGATGATCGTAAAGATTTTTCCTTTTGCAGCATCATTTTTTTCTTTCTTATGCTTAATGTTTGCAAATTTTGAATGTCCTGACATTGTTTTCTCTCCCTTTTTTTATCGTTCGGTTATGCCAAGTATACCACTAATCGGCCTTCTCTTCAACTTCCTTTTCCTCCGGCTGTAAAGCCAGCTTTGTGAGCAGCACGGAACGGATCATGCGCTTCTCCACCTGACGTATCTGAAATTCATAACCGCCGTACTCCATGGAAAAACGCTCTTTTTCCTCCGGTATATGTTCCATTTTCATGATCATAAAGCCGTTTAACGTATCCACCTCTAAATTTTCGTCAAACCGGATACCCAGCAGCTCCGTCAGTTCCTCAAGCGGCGTCATACCGTCCGCTACAAAACGGTCTTTGCCCGTTTTTACGATAAAGCGGTCTTCCTCGTCATACTCGTCCTGAATCTTTCCGACGATTTCCTCCAAAATATCCTCCATCGTCACTAACCCGACGGTCTGACCGTATTCATCCGCAACAATGACCATCTGCAGATGTTTGCTCTGCATGGAATGAAACAAGTCGTCAATGTTCATGGTCTCCGGTACAAACTCCGGCCGGCGCAGGATGGCGCGGCACGATTTTAAGCGCGGATCGGTCTGATGCTCTCCTTCCGTATGAAGCTTGTGCTGATAGCGGCAGGCATCCTTCAGATGTAAAATACCGATGATCTGGTCGGATGTCTCACTGAATACAGGATAGCGGCTGTTGTTTTCCTCAAGCATGAACGCGACCGCCTCAGATAACCGCATCTGTGCGTCGAGCATTTTGATATTCTGCCGGTTCGTCATGATATCCCGCGCATTCTTATCTCCATATTCAAAAATATTCGTGATCATTTCCGCTTCGCTCTCCTCGAGAACGCCCTGCTCATGCCCCTCATTTACCATGGAAATGATCTCTTCCTCCGTGACCTCCCCCGCATCACGCGGCTGCCGGATCCCAAAAAGCCTGAGCAGCCCGTTTGCCGATACATCGATCAGCGAGGTCACCGGCGTCAGAACAAAGCAGAATGCATATGTAACGGATACGCAGGCGTACGCCCATTTTTTCGGGTAGATCGCCGCAATCTTTTTCGGGATCATCACGCCGACCAAAAGAAGGATGTAACCTAAAAGCACAAATGCAAAAAACACCGGTATCATCTGCAGCAGAAGCTTTACCGCCGCCCCGTGCGGAGCGTCCGTCAACTGTCTAAATATCCCACGCGCCACGGAAATAAAGATCCGCAGGAAAAAACTACCCATAATGAGCTGCGCCAAAGTCACGACAACCTGCACCGTATTCACATATTTGGTAATGCCCCTTGACACCTTTAAGATCCGTCTTGATTTTTTATCGTGCTTTTGTTCGTAAAGCTCCTCCACATCCGAAATATTCAGGTTCTGTATCGCAACACCGAACCCATAAAAAATCATATTCATTACGAGCAGTCCCACAAACAGCAGAACGCTAAGCGCCGCATCGGCAGTATCCATTTCCCTTCCTTTCCGTGTGCTGTCAGTCTCTCATGTATGTATTTCAAGACTGATACAGAGTGCTCTGTCCACCCGGCGCATGACTTCGTCATCCAAGTGGCACACCTTATCTTTTAATCTTGATTTATCAATTGTCCGAAGCTGTTCTAACAAAATCACCGAATCCTTATCCATATCGTACCGCAACGCGGACAATTCGATATGAGTCGGCAGCTTCGCCTTATTCATTTTTGATGTGATCGCCGCACAGATCACCGTCGGACTGTGCCTGTTTCCGATATCGTTCTGAATGATCAAAACAGGTCTGACTCCGCCCTGCTCCGACCCCACAACCGGCCTCAAATCCGCATAAAATACATCTCCACGTCTCATAACCCACGATCCTTTCATTTCTACCTGATATGTACATTATGGACAAACATATCTTCCGGTATACTAAAGGAATCGCAAAAAAGTTTATCTATTATATGTCAACGATTCCGCAGCCGCACAGATCATCCTTATACGCGACCGGCTTACCATTCTTTACATAAACCCTCGGAATACGCTTATTGATGTCACAGACAAGCTCATAGTTAAACCGCCCCGAAAGTGCCCCGAGCTCCTCCGCCGTGATCCGCTCGCCCCTGTCTTCTCCTAAAAGAATCACCTCGTCACCGACCTTGGCATCAGGAACCTCACTGACATCGACCATGAACTGATCCATGCAGATCCTTCCGAGGATCGGACAGCGTTTTCCATGAATCAATACGCTCCCTCTGCCCGTCAGGCTTCTCGGATAACCGTCCGCATAGCCGACAGGAATCGTTGCTACCGGCATCCTTCTCTGCGCCGTGAACAGCCCTCCGTAGCTGACGCTCGCACCCGCTTCCAATTCCTTCACAAACGCGATGTGGCTTTTCCAAGACAGCGCCGGCGTGAGCTTCACCACATCCGCACGCACCTCATCGGAAGGAAGCAGTCCGTACATGATGATCCCCACGCGCGCCATATCCATACAAAATTCCGGCAGTTCCAAAGCAGCCGCGCTGTTTGCGCAATGCCTGATCGGAATCGTAAGCTTTAGCTGCTGCTCAATGCGCGAAATAAACTCCGTAAACCGCGCCGCCTGACGAAGCGTATCTGTCTGATCCGCTTCATCCGCCTTTGCAAAGTGGGTAAAAATCCCCTCAATCTCCAGTCCGTCCAGCTTTGATACGGCATCAACAAAGGAGAGGCCTTCCTCCCCCGGAAAAATACCGATCCTTCCCATTCCCGTATCAACCTTAATGTGTACCCTGACTGTCTTTCCTATACGGCACGCCGCCTCAGACAAATTCTTTGCCATTTCCATACTGAATACTGCCGGTCGGATGTCCTGACGGATCAATTCCTCATAGCAGCTCGGAAAAGTATATCCAAGCATGAGGATCGGCTTTTGAATGCCGGCTGCCCGAAGCTGATAAGCCTCCTCTGCAACGGCAAGGGCATAGCCCCATATCGCTTCCTCCTGCTCCAGCTCGCGCGCAATGGCGACACTCCCATGCCCATAGCCGTCTGCTTTGAGCACGGCCGCAAGCTTTGCCCCGTCCGGCATATGCGCATGGATCCCGCGCAGGTTATCCTTTATCGCATCCAGATCAATATAGGCGCACACCCGCTCAAAATGCAGGCCGCCCGTTTTTTGTTCCTCTGCTTTCATTGTCAATCCCTTCTTGACATTTCTTACTTTTCACGCATGCTTCCATGGCGTATTTTCAAAAACGCCTCCGATATATGCGCCACAATGTCCGATGCCATAACGGCGTCCTTACCGAGTTCGCCGGATGAGAGCTCCCCTGCCAATCCGTGCAGATAAACGCTCACACACGCAGCTTGAAACAGATCCGGTACAACCGCCGCTGCTGCCGAAAGCATTCCGGTCAGCACATCTCCCGAACCCGCCGTTGCCATGCCGTCATTCCCTGTCTGATTCAAGCACCCGCGGAGCACGTCTTCCTCATCCGCCGCGCACACATACGTCCGCGCATCCTTCGCCACAAGAATACAAGCAGTATCTTCGGCAAATTTCTCCGCGATCCGCACAAAATCCGCCTTGATCTCTGTAATCTTATATCCGCTGAGCCTTGCCAGTTCGCCGATATGCGGCGTTAAGACCGTACGGTATGGCACTCTTTTTCGTAAAAATTCCGCAGGCTTCTCTTTCGCCGCAATCAGATTTAACGCATCCGCATCCAGAATCAGCGGTTTTTCACGCATTTCATTACATAAAATATCATAAAGAACCCGAACGTTTTCCCACATGCCGTCCGTTGTCCCGATCCCGCAGCCTGCCGCGATCACATCCGCCCAAAGCGCCGCCTCTTTCAGTTTGCTTTTTTTCTCTTCCGTAGGAAGCGTTTCATCCACCACGGTAAGCAGCGCCTCCGGAAGCATCTGTTGTACGACCGGCACGTTTTCGCTGCATGTGACAATACGGACCATCCCCGCACCCGCGCGGTAAGCAGCTGCGGCGGCAAGCGTACACGCGCCGCTCATATCGGGAGATCCCGCCATGATCAGCAGTTTCCCAAAGGTCCCCTTATTGCCGTTCTTTTTTCGTTCCGGAAACATTCCCGCTATATCCTGTGCGGAAAGAAGAAAGCGTTTCGGTACCTTCCCCCTAAAAGAATCCGCTGTAATGCCGATCTTCGCAACCGATACCGCACCCGCATATTCCGCGCCCTCATAGGTCATAAGCCCGAGCTTTCGAAATCCGAAAGTTACCGTTTCTTCCGCGGCAAGCGCGCATCCCATGACCGCGCCGCGCTGGGAATCGATCCCGCTCGGCATATCGACCGCCAATACGGGAATCTGCCATGTTCCGATTTCTGTTAGCAGTTGTTTTGTTTTGCCTTCCAGCGGTCGTGACAGCCCGACACCAAACACCGCATCGATCACCAGATCGTATTCTGCGGCAAGCGGGCGCACCGCCTCCTCCATATTATCATATTCACTCCGCGTCTCTTTGCGCGCAGAGATTGTCATTTGACCATCCTGTATCACAAAATTGTGGCACGGTACGCCATAACGCAACGCGATGTCCTTCTGCATCCGGTTTAAGTCCGAGCGTTTTTCATCCTCCCCGCAAAAAAGCGCGCACACCTGCACGCCCTCTTGAAAAAGGAGCCGCGCCGCTGCATAGCCGTCTGCGCCGTTATTGCCGCTGCCGCATAAAATAAGGACACGAGCGCAGGAAGGCTGCTGTTCCTGTGTGCGGAAAAGCATCCGAACCGCTGCCTGCGCAACCGCAAGCGCCGCCCGCTCCATCAGTACCGCCTCCGGAATTTGATAATATGCACTTGTCTGACGGTCACAAAACCGCATCTGCTCCGTAGTCACTACATATTCCATTTACTTCTCTTTGTTCCCGCCCGTTCTTTCTTTATGTTCCTGCGTTCCTGCTTCCTGTTTCTTTGCTCCGCGCTGCTTCTGCTCCCTCTTCATCTCGATCCGTTCCGTTCTTTTTTGCTCCCAGTCATATTTAACGTCAAACAGATCGAGCACCTCGGGCCCGAATATGCCATGCAGGTAATGATAAACCTCCTGATTACGTATCTCCCGATCCTGTTTGCGTAGAATTTGTTTTTTCAGTTCTACGCGCACATTTGTGATCCAATCCGTGATCTTGTCAATGACGCGCTCGTTTTCATTTAACTCAAAATAACAAAGCTCCATCGTCTCCAACAACAGCGCTTTATTGACACGCTCGATCTGCGCCGGAAGCTCTAGCAGATCATCCTCATAATCCGTAAGCTTGTCGTTACATTCACCGATCAGACGCGAATGCTCGTCCAGCTTTTTCTGTGTCTTCGCGTCACACTCTCCATCTTGTAATGTTGACTGGAGCTGCAGGATTTCTTTCATCAGCTTACTTTTGAGCTTACGGATCTCTTTACTCTGCGTGGTCGCCCTTCCCTGTTTCTTGATCAGCGTATCCAGTTGTTTTTCCAGACTCTTTAACTGCTTGGAAGGCTTAATGACCGCAAACAGTTTGTGCCAATTCTGGTCCAATGTGAGCGGTGCTATTTTTCTTCCTTCCAATACCGAACTAAAATCTTTCCCCATATTAATCTCCATGCTGCCAATAGCCCGCAAATATGACTCAACCCGTCAGTCTGTTTTTTCGCCGCCAAGCGCATTCTCATATCGATGAATATTGTAAGACAGCTTCATCAGGCTGTCCGACAAATGCACATTTTCCACCTGCACGCCCTCCGGCACGTTCAGATCGACATGCGCAAAATTCAGGATCGCTTTCACGCCGCAGTCTGCAAGCCGTTTCGCAGTCTCGATCGCACCGTCCTTCGGAACGGTCAGCACCGCGATGTCGATTTTATGCTCTTTCATGAAGCTCTCAAGCCTGTCGATATGCATGATTTCCAAACCGCGAAGCTGTCTGCCGACGAGCTCCTCGTTCACATCGAACACACCCTTGACCAAAAATCCCCGTTTTTCAAAGTTGACGTAGTTTGCCAATGCCTGTCCCAGATTACCTGCGCCGATGATGACAAGCAGATGCTCTTCGTCCAAGCCCAGAATATGCCCGATCTCATGGTACAGGTAGTCCACATTATAGCCGTAGCCCTGCTGTCCGAAGCCGCCGAAATTATTAAAATCCTGCCGTATCTGCGACGCAGTCACGCCCATGAGCACGCTTAACTCTCCCGACGAAATGCGTTCAACGCCCTGATCTCTCAATTCCCCAAGGTAGCGGAAATACCTCGGAAGCCTTGCAACGACAGCCTGTGATATTTCTTTTTCTTCCATCTGCTTACCCCTAGTCAAACAAATCGTTATCTTTTATTATAATAACCCGTTAAAATAAAGTCAATGTAAACGCCCCGAAAAGAGGTTCCTGCGAAACGTATTGGTTCCATTTTTAGAGCAAAAAAATATACAATCCAATGCAGGCACTGTAAGCCTGCTGATGGATCTGTATATTTTTTTACTATCCACATATGATTGACCGCATTCCACAAACCGCTTAAAGGTTCTTGGACAATTTGACTAGGGAGAGACGTTACATGATCGCATCAAGAGACTCGCGAAATGCCTTGATCAGATCCTGCGTATTTAATACCGTTACATTAGAAAGACTTGTAATCTGCGCTAAGCTCTTCGTCATCTTTCCTGATTCGATCGTGGAGAGTGTCGCTCTCTCCAGCTTTTCCGCAAATTCCACAAGCTCGGGAAGCTGATCGAGTTCACCGCGCTTTCTTAAGGCGCCCGTCCATGCAAAGATCGTCGCAACGGAATTCGTCGAGGTCTCCTCGCCCTTCAAATGCTTATAGTAATGGCGCTGTACCGTTCCGTGCGCCGCCTCATACTCATAAACGCCGTCCGGCGATACGAGCACGGAGGTCATCATGGCAAGATCGCCGAATGCAGAGCTTACCATATCACTCATGACATCTCCGTCATAATTTTTGCATGCCCAGATAAAACCGCCCTCCGCTTTCATAACGCGTGCGACCGCATCGTCAATAAGCGTATAAAAATAGGTGATCCCGGCATTCTCAAACTTCTCCCGGTACTCGCTCTCATACAGTTCGGCAAATACATCCTTGAAACGGTGATCATACTTTTTTGAAATCGTGTCCTTTGTCGCAAACCAAAGATCCTGCTTTGTCGAAAGCGCATATTGAAAGCATGCATGCGCAAAGCTGGTAATGGAGCGGTCCGTATTATGAATTCCCTGCAAGATTCCAGGTCCGTCAAACTGATGGATCAGCTCTCTCGTCTCCGTTCCGTCCTCCGACGTAAAAACAAGCTCTGCCTTTCCCGCTCCCGGCACGCGGATCTCCGTATTCTTATATACATCGCCATAGGCATGTCTGGCCAGCGTGATCGGTTTCTTCCAGTTTTTTACGACCGGCTCAATCCCTTTGACAATGATGGGCGTGCGGAATACCGTTCCGTCCAGTGCGGCGCGGATCGTTCCGTTCGGGCTTTTCCACATCTCTTTTAAGTGATACTCTTCCATGCGCGCGGCATTCGGCGTGATCGTCGCACATTTCACCGCAACGCCGTATTTTTTTGTCGCCTCCGCCGAATCCATCGTTACCTTATCATTCGTCTCGTTTCTATGTTCTAACCCTAAGTCATAATACTCTGTTTTCAGATCAATATACGGCTCTAACAACTCTTCTTTGATCATTTTCCAGAGAATTCGGGTCATCTCATCCCCATCCATCTCCACGATCGGTGTTGTCATCTGAATTTTTTCCATGGTCTGCCCTCCCGCTCTTTTGCTTTGTTTTTATATATAAAAATCATTTCCCATCAGGAATCCTTTTTTTCCTGTCCGTAAATCTCGTATAAACCGTTCTGGATCATATTATTATATGCATTCACAATATGCTGATTTGCAAGCTGCTCCGCCCTATCGGCGTCCCCGCTCCTGATCGCTTCCATGATCATGCGGTGCTCTTTATTGGACGCAACACTCCGCACATTGCTTGCCAGTGTTTTTTGTCTGACGCGCAGAACATACTGATGAAAATCCTTCAACTGATGTTCCAGCATCTTGGAATCCGACGCTTCGTACATGATCTCATGAAAACGGTTGTCAAGCTCCGCCATTTGATCGAAATGACCTTTTTCAGCATGAAACTCTGAGAGATAGACATTTTCCTCCATCTCCTCCAACTGCTCCTTCGTGATATGTGCAGTCGCCCATCTTGCGCACAATCCCTCTAAAAGAGAACGCATCCGATAAATATCCTCTACGTCTTTTAACGTGATCCCCGTCACATAGGCTCCCTTATTCGGGATGATCTGGATCAGTCCCTCCAGCTCCAGCTGACGGAATGCCTCTCTGACCGGTGTACGGGAAACGCCGAGCTCTTCCCCGATCGCCACCTCTTTTAACTCCTCATTCTCCTGATATCTGCCGCTTAAGATATCATTGCGCAGCCGCTGAAATACCCTTCCGCGCAAAGAATATTTATCCGTCACCTCATTTTTCACATCCTGCTTCCGCATTCGTGTCAGACTCCTTTCCGGAACCCAGCGTGATCTTTTTCTTTTCACAGATTTCACCGATCACCTTCGTCAGCTCCTCATCCGTCAAAACTGTTACACGCCCTGCCGCATATTCCTCATCTACCCACTGCTTTACCGCCTGCACGAGCGGTGAATGCTTATCCACCGCACCGTCGGCATTCAGCTTATAATACGTATTGATCCAATGCGCGATTCCCGCCAGACCTGATGTATTGGACACCGCGCAGAGCACCGGACGGTTCAAAAACTTCTCCGTATCAAAGATATTGTAAATCTCCTCGTTTTTCAAAAGCCCATCCGCATGGATGCCCGCCCGTGTCACATTAAAATTCTTTCCGACAAAGGGGGTACGCGGCGGAATGTGATAACCGATCTCCTTTTCATAATATTCCGCCAGCTCCGTGATCACGGTCGTGTCCATTCCGTTTAAGTCGCCCCGAAGCTGCGCATATTCGAAAACCATTGCCTCAAGCGGCGTATTTCCCGTTCTCTCCCCGATACCGAACAGCGACGTATTGATTCCCGAACAGCCATAAAGCCATGCCGTCGTCGAATTTACAACCGCTTTATAAAAATCGTTATGCCCATGCCACTCAATCAGCTCATGCGGCACGCCTGCATGCGTATAAAGCGCATAGATGATTCCCTGCACGCTGCGCGGGATGACCGCACCCGGATAATTCACGCCGTAGCCCATCGTGTCACAGGCGCGCACCTTGATCGGAATATGATATTCTTCCATCAGTTTCATCAATTCTAAACAGAACGGTACGACATAGCCGTATATATCCGCCCGCGTAATGTCCTCCAAATGGCATCTGGGGCTGATTCCCTCCTCCAGACAGGCTTTTACGATACTTAAATAATGCTCCATTGCCTGTCTGCGGTTCATCTTCAATTTTAAGAAAATATGATAATCCGAGCAGCTTACCAAAATCCCCGTCTCCTTCATACCGAGTTCCTTGACAAGCTTAAAATCCTCCTTGCTCGCACGAATCCAGCTCGTCACCTCCGGAAACTGATAACCCCGCTCCATGCATTTGTATACCGCATCGCGGTCTTTCTTACTATATAAAAAGAATTCACTGGCACGGATCATACCGTTTTCTCCGCCCAGCTTGTGCAGATAATCATAAATCGTCACGATCTGCTCCGTTGTATAGGGCGCTCTTGACTGCTGACCGTCGCGGAATGTCGTGTCCGTGATCCAAATATCCTTCGGCATATTGTGCGGCACGATTCTGTCATTAAACGGGATTTTCGGCACTTCGGAGTAAGGAAACATGTTTCGGAACACATTCGGCTTTTCCACATCATCCAAATAATAAATATGCTCTTCGATCTGCAGCAGATTATTATGACTGTTCATGCTGACCGGTCTGTTTTCAAACATTTGCTCTTTGCTCATCTGCGTTTCCTTTCTCCTTCTGGTATTTACTGAAAAAAGAATGATCCTCATCCTTTATGACTTTCCGACGCAACGCCGGACAACGGTATAATTGTATACAATTATACTTTGCTTGTCAATAATTTTTCCATATTCAGCATGCCATAGCCCTGTTTCGCATAATTCTCATGTAAATCCGTTGCACTCAGCTGCAATTTTCTTTTTACCATATAAGCGCTCATATACGGCTGCTGTTCCATCAAAAGTGCCGCTGCTCCCGCCACGATCGGCACGGACATGGAAGTACCCGTTTTTGCCGTGTAGCCCCATCCCCCGCCCCGCACACGCGTCATACGGTGCGCACAGGAATAAATCTCTGTTCCGGGCGCGACCAGATCCGGTTTTCTGATCTCCCAACCATGTCTGCCGCGGCCCGAACGCATTTCACACGAATGGCCTTGTTTGTCCTTATAGCCGAAGTCATGGCATCCGACGGTCAATACGCGGGAACTTAAGGCGATCTGAGAGATTGTGCCATAAGCAGGTCCCCCGTTTCCTGCCGCGGTCACAACAAGAATCCCCTTTTCGCTGACATATTCCAACATCTGTGACATTTCCAAAAGCATCCGCTCATCCTCTAAGCCGTAGACGGCAAGGGACAGGTTCAACACATGAATGCGCTGCTTTTCATGAAGCCGCATGATCCATTCCAAGGCATACAGCAGCGCAGTGCTGTCTCCTTCTCCATCCGCATGAAGTATTTTGGCATTCACCAGCTCGCAATCGGGCGCCATGCCTCTGTATCTACCTCCCGACATCACACCGTTTCCTGCCAATATCCCGTTAATATGCGTTCCGTGTCCGCAATCATCATACGCGCCAATGCGCGCCTTTTTCGTAAAGTCCCGAAACAGGATATTTCTTCCTTTCAGATCAGGATGCGGTGCAATGCCGGAATCCAGCACGGCAATCCGCACACCCTTTCCATATAATTGTAACCTGTCCGCACATGTATATCTGATAAGACGTTTTACTCTGTCCATGAATTTCCTCTATAAAAAAGGATGCTGTCTATCTTGACAGCACCCGTTTTTATTATCATATGAACCTTATCAGATTTTGCTTTTTTTCCCTTTCCATAGGAACAGCACCATCGCTGCCGCCGTCATTCCCACACATAAGAACCACTTCGGATGAATCCCATCTCCCGTATCGGGCGAGGCATCCAGCTTCCCATGACTGACCTGCGCTCCCTGCTCGTTCAAAAACGTATAAATTCCGTAATGAGAAAAATGTCTCGCATAAAACTGCAGACACGGCTGTCCGTTTATCTCCGTCAGCTGCGCGGCAATGCTCTCTAACTGCCCGTCTTCATCCATACAGAGCACTCGCGCGTGTTCCGGTTCCATGTCGTCAGGAACCGGCACCGTCAGAAGCAGATTTTTTTTGCCGAGTCCCGTGATCGGAATGCTGCTTTCATCCCTCATGGAAATATCAAAGCCGTACAACAGCAGATTGTCCGCGTTTCCGTACAAAGAGCGGTAAACATCCAGCATTTCCTGCTTTGCAAGCACATCATCGGCTATAATGAGATTGTAGTTACCCGTGATCACGTTCGTGTCAACCTGCACACAATCGGGCTTTGTCAACACATTGGAACGCAGACTGACCGTAATGTGCCCGTTTGTATACTGTCCGGCGCTCGTTATCGCAGGTGTCACATTTGCGTTCTCTGACGCATTCCCCTCGCTGTCCGATGGATTTTCTTCCCTGTCTGTTTGAGGAACTAAATAAGAAAAGACATCCTCACGAATCTGCGTCACAGGATATTCCTTCCCGTAATACTGGATCGTTGTCGGCAGGCTGATCGTCAGGGGATTTACGCCTGCGCCCGTATATTTCAAAATGGTCACGCCATCCCCATTAAAGCAACAAATCACACCGCGGAATCCGTTCTGAGACGGATCCAATACCGTCCCGTCCAGTGTCACATTCTCATCCGGCACCATCGCCACATCCGCCCCGCAAAAAGCAAGCCCGCGATACGCTTCATTATAAAGACGCTGTGACGTCTCCGTCACGCCGACAGACGGAAGCCCCCCGCCCTGAAAATCCAATGTGACGGATTTCCCCTCCTGCAACGTCCCTGTCGTGTCAAACGCGCGAAGCCCGACTTCTTCTACATTAGAACCAATCTTCACGGTCGTTAAAGGACATCCGGAAAACGCGCGGTCCTCGATTCTTTTTATATTGACCCCACCGGTCATCGAAGAAAGATTTCGGCAATCCGCAAACGCCTCCTCACAAATGACCTCCAGACTCGGCGGCAGAGAAACGGACACGATTCCCGTATGTCCCGAAAAACAACCCTGCGCGATCGAACGCACCCCGTCCGGAATCTCAATTTTACTGTTAGAACCCCGATAGGCAAGTAAAATCCCATCCCCAACGATCAAAAACTCATCGCCGCTGCCTTTCATCCAGTTTGTCAGCCACGGCGTATCAGCAAACGCATACGGTTCGATCGTCCGGACCGACGCCGGTATCTCCACCTCGCTTAAGGCATCACAGTGATAAAACGCACCGTAACCGATCGTCTCAAGACCGTCCGGAAGCGTGATACTCGTCAGTCCCGTACGCGCAAACGAAAAATCACCGATTTCCGAGATTCCCTGATCAAAGACATATTCTGTCATATCCGTCTGCTTATAAAACGCCTGATCAACAATCTTATTTCCGTTTACAACCGCATATTTCGGAAAATAAACGCCTTTTTCCTCCTCCGAATACGGACTTTCCAGTATCGGTGCATTTGCCGCCGTTACCGGTGCCTCCACATTCGGCGCCGTCGTGACCGGCGCAGTCTCCGTATCTGTCACTTCAAAATCCGCATTGGGAGCTGTCGCTTCTGTCTCCGCCTCTGGAGCCGATGCCTGTGTGATCGTTGCTGTCTCTCCCAAGCTCCCATTATCCGCATAATAGGAGTAAAAACTATTACCGGTCTGATAAACATATTGTCTCGTATTATCAATAAACACGACCGCATCCCCCGATACGATCATCGTTTTTCCCAGTATCCCGTTTTCCGGCACAAGGGGATTATAATAAGACGGCGCGGATACCTGCGGCTGATCCTGCGCGGCGTCTGCCTCCTGCGCGCTTCCCGTTACGTCCGCTCCTGCTGTCACGGACGCACCGCCCGTTATCTCCGCTCCCGCTGTCGTGGTGGGGCTGTTCGTCGGCGTCGTATAGGAATTCGGCTGCACAACGGCATCACTTAGGATGGACGCCACAGCGTCCTCATATTCGGCGCGCGCCACCGGAGATAAATCCAATCCCAGAAAATACGCCTCCGCCGCCGAACCGCTTTCCGTCACGGGCTTAAGCTGGTAGCAACCGTCAAACGCCGTCGGATGAATCCACGAAACCGTCCCCGGAATCTCCGCATATTGCAAATTACGGCAATCCGAAAAAGCCTTCGTCTCAATCCGTTTTACGGAATAGGGAACACTGACTGCCGTGAGCCCGGTACAGCCTGAAAACGAATACGCCGGAATCTCCGAAAGCGCTGCGGAAAGCTGCACATAAGCAAGCTTATCGCAGTCCCAGAACGCATACGGATCAATGCGCGTCACTGTGGACGGCATCTCATATGCCGTCGTCTCACAACCTCCAAGCATCTCTACCAAGGTGGTCTCCGCCTCATTGTAGATTACCCCGCCCCGGCAATGATACTTGCTGCTTTTTATATTTACTGTCGATAAATTCGGGCATCCCGCAAAGACACCGCTGCTCATGTTCACAAGTCCATCTCCGATGGTGACATCCTTCAGCGAACCGCAGTCCGAAAACACCGCCTGCCCGATGATTCTCACGGAATCCGCAATATTGACGCTCTCCAGCATATCGCAGCCACTGAACGCATGATAACGAATTTCTTCCACACCGTTCGGGATCGTCAGCGTCTTCATTGATAAATTTCCCGAAAACGCGTCCTCGCCGATCACCCTCACGCCTGCCGGAATCGTCACATTCTCATCATTGCCCGTATATTGGATCAGCGTATCACCGTTCAGCTTATAATCACCGACGGATGCCGAAGCATCCGTCGTCGGAATCTGACTGATAATGACAGCAGTGATCAGTAAGAGAATCGCCACTGTTTTTCTATATCTTCCCGCCATATGTAATCACCGCCTATGCCGCTTTCACATTCGCCTGTTTCTTATCCTTCTTCAGTAAAAGAATAAACGAGATGCAGGCAAGTGCAACTGCTAAAAACCACTTCGGATGAATCATATCTCCGGTCTTCGGCGTCGAATCCGATACGCCGGCAGAAAGATTCGAGGTGTCTACATAAACCGTATAAGGTGAAAAATGTGTTGCCGTAAACGAAATGCACGGTATGCCGTTAATGGTCGTAAATCTTGGTGAAAGCTTATCCAGCACATTTCCGTTTACCACACCTGCCACCTGATTATTACCTGCATATAAGCGCAGCTCGTCAGGAATCGGCATTGTAATGTTCACCGCAAGATTGGACGTATCCGTGATCTTTACGGTTCCCGTCGAATCATAAAGTGAAATATCCATCGCAAAATAGCGCAGGTTATCAAGCGTACCATACTCGTTGATCAGCGCCGCCTCTACTGCCGCACGCGCCTCTGCGGTATCGGTGATCTTCACGACATAATTATCCGTCGAGCCCTCCACTGTCGCAGAAGCAACATCCGTATCAGAAATACCCGGTTTTGTAATATCAACCGTCGTACCTCCCGAATTACCGTTTCCGTTCGTGTTTGACGATATGTTCGTGCTGTTGCCGTTATTTCCGTTCGACGAACCTGAACCTGATGTATAATTGGCAACGATCGTCATGTCATGGGACGGCATTGTAATCGTCGTGATGGAGCTCGTTGCGCTCGTGATATTAAAATCATTCGAAATCGACGTCCATCGGTCAAACCGCTGTCCGCTTGGCGGCGCATCCGCCGTAATAACAACTGTGGTTCCTGCTAAATATGTTCCGCTGCCGCTTCCGTTCTGCACAGTCAGACGATAACGCTGATTCGAATTCTGATCGTTATTGCTTGCTCCCGGTGTTCCCGCACCAGGCGTTCCTGCCCCCGGCGTTCCTGCTCCCGGTGTACCCGATCCCGGCGCCGGCGTACCGTTCGGTGTCGGCGTCGGCGTTCCGTTATTATTGGGGTTATTCGCCCCCGGAGAGGTGTTTGGAAGTACGCCCGGAGATGTATCTGGATAGCCCCACTTATAGAGCGCAATGATAATCAAATCCGAAGTGACATTTGTAAACGGCTTATCCCATTTATCAAAGACATAGCCATCCTTTCTTCCTGTCGGATCTTCAGGGGCTGTTGCTGCACGACCATGCTCTACATACTGCACAGTCGTCTTTGTTCCATCCTCATTCTCAATCGAAAGCGGCGTACCGTCATAATCCCAAAACTGAACGCGGTATGTTTTATCCACCTCTTTAAAAGTGTGTCCCATACGGTCTGCGTAATTCTCAACTGCAGAACCTTTATAGGAGTACAAATAAACCATTTGAGGGGCATCTTTATGGTTAAATGCATCATCCGCAATATCCACCTCTGTTGCCGGGATCTCTACTGACAAAAAGCCTCCCGCTTTCTTATAGAATGCTTCACTTCGAATATCATCTACTGCTTCAGGAAGCAAAACCGTCATCAAACTCTCAGTATTCTTAAAGCAAGCCGCGGGAATCTGCGTCAGCTTTGTAGCTACCGTCAAATCTACGTCCGTAATTGATGCACAATTTTCGAATGCGCCCTCATTAATCCTTGTTACCTGCAAAAGCTTGGAATCATTTGTTGCATTCACACCCGGCGACCCAACCAAAGCACCTCGCGCAGGAAGACATTCCACAATGGTCAGCCCCCCTGTCTCATTGGTCTCATATATAATACCGTTGTCACAAGGGTATTTGTTATTTCCGCCAACACTCGTTAATTTCCCACATCCGGTAAACGGTGCCGTACCAATATCCTCTAATGCACTCCCAAGTGCAACCATATACAGATTCTCGCAACTCTCAAATGCACGATCAGGCAAACGCTTGACAGAATGCATCTCTATCGTCTGAATCCGATCATTCCCTCTAGACTCCTGCTCATATCTATCGCGTTGGTTTTCCGGAAACTCCCATTCACCATCCTCCCCATAGTAGCCGTTAAACAGTCCCTGCGCACGATACATAGCGTAATACTCATCACCTGACATGTAGGTGTCTCTATCCATGCCATTACTACTTGATTTACAAAAGCCCACGACATCAATAGACTCTATTCCCTCCGGAATTACAATATGGAGTGCCTCATCCAGCCATCTTGTCTGCTCTGCATTCAAACTGGTCTGGCCATTCGTTAAGTCTTTGTCCAACGGAATACCAAATTCCCCTACTTCATATAAATGTCTGGTTACCTCATCCAGCTGTTCATAATGCGGATAGCCAACCAACGTCACCTCATTTGTATCATTGTCTAACAACACTTTCAAGTTGGGATGATCCGGCGTGCCGGAACAGTAGCAAACCCGCAACAATTCGTCTGCATTCATCCAATTTTCTTGAGACATTGCCCAGTCAAACGGTGCATATCCTTTCACAATATCTCCATAAAAAGTCAGCTTATCACTATTTGTAGAAAATGCATTCGGTCCGATTTTAAAATTCTGGTAGCCTCCCTTGGGTGTGGAAAATACGACCGTCTGCAATTGACTACAATTTTCAAACGCACTCGTCCCAATCTCGTTAACGGAATCACCGACATAAACGATCTTCAGCTTCGAATATCCTTCAAATGCATGGTCTGCGATTGACGCAACCGCACCGCCGTCCGCAATCTTTAACACCTGAAGATTGTCCCTGATATATTTATCATTAAAACAATCCGGTCCGATTCCCGTTACCGTTTTAGAGCCGACCGTTGCCGGCACATTAATCTCGCCGCCCGGTACCACAATCGTGTTACCGTCATCATCTTCATATTCCCATCCCTCTTTCCACTTTTCCTTATCCAACAGGGTACACTTCGTAAGCACACCATCCGTATCCACGGCAAACCGATAGGTTCCCGTGCTTACCTCATATTGGTCTACTCCGTTACTATCCTTAAACACATAGGTAATACCCGCAGTCCATGCGCATTCACGCGGAGATGCTATTCCCCCCCTACTATTAATCTCAGGTCCCCGAATATAAAAATCCTCTGACAGAACATCAATAAACGCATTTGTCGGAAACGTTACAAAACCGCAAGAACCTACTCTTTGAGGATCGGGAAACTCTACATATTGCAAATTGGTACATTTTCCGAAAAATCCTGCTCCTAATTCAGCCCCAGCAGCACCCGTTCCGAACGAGGAAGGCATTACAACCGTTTTGATATTATTACGCCCATAAAGAACATAATCACCCAAAGTAGATATACCGCTTGGCAACGTAACATCTGTCCACGAATATACACCCATTGATGTATCTTCGGTCAATGCAAATGCCGCTTCCCCGATCTCCTTTGTAGTAACACCAAACGTAACACTTCCAATAGAAGGACAATTGAAAAAGCAATAATCTCCCAAAACTAAATTGGCACTAACCTTATCCATTGTGATTGTATTCAGCCTCTGGCACTCCGCAAAGGCACCAAAACCAATTTTTTTCAAACCGGACGGAAAAGAAATGGCCGTTAGAGAATTACAGCCATAAAAGCACTCCGCTCCAATCGTAACTACGCCAACCTCCAAAGAGACAGTTTCAAGATTAGAACACCCCTTAAACGCGCGATTTCCAATCGTTCCCGCATAGGCAGAAATCGTTTTCAGTGCGCTACAATCCCTAAAGGCACCGTTTCCAATACTAATAATTTCTTTAGGAATTATCAAATGCTCAATCCGCTCCGCCTCTGCAAATGCTTCATCGCCAATATAACGAATATGATTTGTACCTTCAACTGGTACAAAGAACTCTGAGGAATAATCCTTGCTCGCACTATACTCAGATGGCGATCCAACCTTGCACGGCATATACGCGGGTTTCATAAAGTTATCCCCCGCTCTTTCATCGGTAACCATTAACAACATATATCCAGAAAACTCTAAATCGCCCGCGTCATTTTTCGTATCACGAATATATGTAACCAGATCGGAATAATGAGAGCAGAAATAACGCAAACCATTATCATTCACCCATGCGCCATTCGAAAGGAGAAAATCCTTTACCGTACGCTGCGGTTTCGCAGGCTCCTCGGTGACCAATGGATTTGGGGTCGGCAATCTATCTTTATTAGGATCATTATTCCACGACACATACGCGTTATATGCGTCTAACTGTTTCTGATACTCCGCCCACACTTCCGGAAAATAGAGTGGTATTTCATCCTCTCCCACCTGGTCCCCAGAGTTAAAATAATCCAGCACCTGTTCACGTGTGTATGCCCGATATTCATGACGAACCAAGTCAGGGACTTCCAATTTATTTGCCTCTGGTACAAAGCTAGGGTTATATTTGTAGATACAGCCAACCATATTGTTGAAATCATCTTTAAACATCCAATATGTAAATACATCATTCAGAAAGTACTCTCCTGATGATGATCGGTAGATAAGCTGCGCCCTTTCCAGATCAGCTTCAGTCATGCCGTAATCCGCAAGGGTCGGCAATTTAATATCCTCTTTCTGGTCGGTAGTCAGTTCATCATTCGCACCATACGCAGGATATACCGGCGGGGATACCCGATTCTCCTCCTTCTTGTCATCCTCTGTTCCCCCGACCGCTCTCGCACTCGGTGTCGGAATCGCCGCTACGATGATCGCCATAATGAGCGTCAAAACGCCGATCGTCTTACGTGCCGATCTCTTGACTCTGTGATTTATTTTTTTTGTTCCTTTCTTTCCCATGATGTCTCTCCTTTACCATGTCATCACTCTATTCGTTTGGCAACGACTACAAATCTGCCGTTTTCTTCTCTGTAATCACAGGTGGACAATGTTAAGAGTTTATCACCATATACCGCCGTCACACCCGTATCGTAAAGCGACATTTCCGCCATCTCATTCATATTGGAATAGAATTCCTGTTCGGAATCTACGTCGATAAACTGATAATACTTAAATACGATCTCATCTTCATTATAAATACGCGAGCGGAACACATACATGACTTCATAGGTTCCTTTCTCGTAGATTGTATCAAACGTAATATATTTGTGCTCCTCATAAAATGCTTCGGAGCTGTAGCTGTCAAGACTTCCGAACATCTTGCCGGAACGCATGTGATGCCCGTACAAGATCAGGTTGGTATTCCTATGTACAATGTCACAGTCCGGATCCAAAAAAATGCTGCCGTTATTATCATATTCCTGATTAAAATTATGCGTCAGGTAGTAATCCGGATTGGGACTCTGCATCACCGGATAGTCAATATTGGTATCGTCAATTTTGAGCCATCCGATTAGACTTCTGTTCTTATTATATAAGGTTTTATACTCATCAAGCACGGTGAGAATGATTTCTTCCTCTCCCGCCTCGTCCCGCACCGTCACCTGTATATCAGGCACAGTGCTTGGATCTTTTTCCTTAAGTTCTGCCAACGCATCATAGGAGTTCTGCGTCCGGGATGCCATAAATTGGTAATACCCAAAGTAGCCGACGCACACGACCGCCACAACCGCACATGCGGCAATGAACAGCCTGCGCTGACGTTCCCTGCGCTTTAAGAATTTCTGTGCCTCCCGCTCTAAGTCCGCTTCGGATGCATGGGAAATCCGTTCACGCTCCTGCGCTTTTTTTGTGCGTTTTCCTTTTTTCTTTCCCTGCGGTTCCTCGTCAGACTGCTGCTTTAATGCCTGATAGGTCTCGTAAACCTCATCATCAAACTCCCTGCCGAGTACGGATACAAAGGAAATCTTTCCGCTCTGCATGGCACTGTAAAGCTCATGAACCTGCTTGCGGCTATGAAAGTCTGTCTTCTTGCGAAGCTCTGCGATCAGCGCCTCATCCTTTTTGGCATTCAGGTAATCCGTCTCATTATAAAAATTATGATCTCCAACGCGATATCTCGTGCCTGCCATATGACCTCTCCACAGTCATACCTACCCCATTCTTAGATTCATTCTATCCTATTTTACTATATCTTGCAAGAATTTCAAGAGTTTTACCACATTTTTACCACATATGGAAAAATTTTTTCTTTCATTAAGCCTATGCAAGTAATCTATAAAGGATCTTTATGAACCTCTTGATATTTTTTTCAAATAAATTTCAGAAATCGGAACACATCTGACCTCTCATCATATGATAAACCATAAAACAATTTCGGAGGCACCTTCATGAGTGACTTGACAGCATCTTCTTGCGGATGCGGCAACACAGCAAGAAACAATAACGGATGCGGATGTGACATTATTTGGATCATCATCCTGCTTTCCCTGTTAGGCGGGAACGGCACCAGCTTATTCGGCAACAACGGCTGCGGATGCGGATGCGGTGGTAACGGCATCAGCTTGTTCAACGGTGACAACAGCAGCTGCGACTGGCTCATCCTTCTGCTGCTCCTTAGCTGCTTCTGCGGCGGCAACAACAACGGTTGCGGATGCTAATTTTCCGCACCTGCGTTCAACAGGCGGGCTTATCATCTGCCCGCCTGTATGAATACGGCTGATCCGGCTTCGCATGTTCCCATCCGGGATGGCATACAATATGAAAAAAGGCAGGAACTCTCCTATGGAATCGATTTTATCCGAACATGACGCGACAGGAAATGACGCCCCTATGGACTTCGATACGCTTTTTGATACAAAAGCGCTTCGCATCATGCGGATACTGATTCCTTTTTTCCCCGCCTCCTATCAGCCGCTCCTTGCCGTATGGGTACGCTTTTCACAGCTTCAATATGCGCTCTCCCTCCTGAAAAGCGGACGTTTCCGCACGGGCATGACAAATATGACAGGCACAGCAAAATCTCCGGCATCGAATGAACAAATGCTTACGCGTCTTCTGTCTGCCTTAAAACCCTGCCTGTCCGAATCTGAATATCAGGAGCTTGCCCGCATGCAGAGCATGTTTTCCATGTACCAGCGATTTCAGCAGATCATGCCGTATCTTTCCGCTCTAAACGGCATGTCCGGCGATCTTTCAGCCGCCGACATGATGAATGTGTTTTCCGCCATGCAGGGCGGCGGCGAAAACAGTTCTGCCGCTGACATGTTGAATCTGTTTTCCGCCATGCAGGACGGCGTTGAAAACAACTCTGCCGCCGATGCATCGGCTGATATGAGCGCCGCTTCTGTAGATCAGGACAAAAACACATTTATGACAGATGATGTGAATGCATCATCGGAAGATGTAACCCCTTCCGGCGCCCAGGGTACCGGTTCCGGCATGGATATGAGCCGCATTTTAGATTTGATCTCTCTCTTTCAATCGCCGTCCGACACAGCGGATGCCGAACAAGACACATTAGAAAGGCAGGAGGAACAGAATTATGAATAAGGATTGGATGAACGACGAGACGCTTTCCCACATCGAGCGCAGAAAACTTGATTTTCTACATACGCTCGTGATTGAAAGCGCCTCCCTGAAACAAAAAGAACTTCTCCCGTTTTTTCTCTCACTCGCCAAACGCGGACAGAGTGAAAACATTCAATTTACAAAAGAAGAGATCCGTCTGATCTCTGAGGTCATTAAAAAGAACAGCTCCGACGCAGATAAAGCAAAGATTGACAAACTCCTCAATATTGCGCCTCATTGATCGCCTTCAAAAAAGTTTCCGCAGGAAACTCTTTTATAATCAGGAAATTTCACAATCCCGGAAGAATTCCCGAAGGGAATTCTTCGAAATAGTTTTGCGACAGCAAAACTATTTTTTATTCAAACGCCGTCACGGTCTTTCTCACGCTTCCTGTATCCTCATACCGGATCGTAACCTCGTCGCCCTCTTGGTAACGGATAATCCCCAGCAGTTCTTCGTTGGTCATATCGAAATCAAAGATTGCGTCAAGCCCGCTTAAGCACAAGTAAAAATGAGTGTTTCCGTCAATGACGACCGACGCGTACGACTCGATCGTCCCGCTCACGCTCATGCTCTGCGTCTCGCCGGACTCGGTCTCGATCCCGTTTGTGCGCAGCAGCTCACGGTAATTGCGCTCACACTCTCTGACCGTATCTCCGATCGCAACGATCTGATATTTTTGGACATTCACCATCGCATACATCTTGACAAGCCCCGCCGCATCCTTGAGTGCCATGATATATGTCGGTTCGGACGCGATATTGACGAGCAGTGGAAACGTCGCATTATAATTCAAATGCTGCACCTGTCCTTCTGCGGACGACATGGCCGAATCCTCGATTGCTCCCTCAACGGTATAAAAACGGGTCTCCATCGTGCGTTGATTCATCAGTACAAAACCGACATTGGACTGGTCACCGTTGACGCTCGTCACGCCCGTATACACCCAAACATCATCGTCAAGCGCAAGATAATTATAGCCGTTCGTTGTCTGCACACAGCCCCTCTGGCTTAAAATAGAATTGAAGTACCCGTTTTTGAGCGTACCGTAATAATTGTAAAGCTGCACAAGCCGTTCCGCAGAATACACCTTATCCACCCAGGTCGGCACATCCTCCACATCATACGACGTACATTCGCCGGTCACCGCATTGCAGAGCACAACCTTGCCAACCGTCTGTCCGCCAAACAGCCCGATATTGAATTTTTTAACAGGACAAACCCAATAAGGCGTTCCCTCCTCATTGATCTCAAAAAAGATCTGATCGTCAAAAATATAGGTCGGGTAATGGAACCGCAGATGCCGATACAGATTCCGGTTAAAATGCTCGCTTTTGGAATAGCGGATCGGCTGCTCCAGCTTGATGATCTGCGTATCCTGTGTTGTCATATCCATGAGCAGATACGCCGGAATTCCGTTACTCTGATTCGTGATCCATTTGATGAGACTCGCATAGCGAAGCGGCGTCACACGCACCGGTCTGCCGTTATAATTGATCTGTGTATATTCGTTGCTCACCTCAAACTGCGACACCATATCGATCATGGAACCCATTTTCCGCTCGCCGAGTATTGTCGCCGAATCCTTATCCAAGAGAGGGATCGTCGTATAATCTACTTCCGCGATGTCCGTCCGAAACTCCCGTTCTTCCACGGGCATGAGACGCTGGTATTTTCCGGCGTTGACAATGGGCGAAGACAGGATCGAGCCGATGATATAAACGAGCAGCACCACGCCGAACGCAATGGCTCCCCATTTTACACTCTTAAATACTTTTTTATCCCCTGTGAACGAAATTCCCGCCTGTGAGACGGTAATATTTTCTTTTTTCAGCTTGCTGATCAGTTGCAGTATCGTTCCCACAAAAATAAGGAACAATAAAAATTTCCAAAAACCCGAGCTGTGAATATTGAATGCCGGCAGTTTGACATAATAGTAAACCGCGCCGATAAGCAGCACCGCAAACACAATGATCAATCTCACAAACAGCTTTTTATTTGTTATCTTTTTATGTTCTTTTTTTCCCATTTTATTCAATCCAGATCCTTTCCGCAGATTATTTATGATAGACAGGATATTGAAGCGCCGCCAGAAGCGCCTCAGCCTTCCTAAGCGCCTCCTCATCATAGAATTCTACACGGAGAACGCCCTCCTCATACTCCCGGTTATGGATGATCCCAATGTTTTTAATACTGATCTCATGCTCTGCAAGAAGCGACGCAATCGCCGCAATCGTGCCCGGCGCATCAGGAATATCCACATGCAGCGCGTAAACTGCCTTAAGCACGCCCTTGTCCGATACCTGAAAGGAATCCCGGTAATTGCGCGCATTGTCAAAAAAATCATAAATCTGTTTGCTATCCTGTTCTCTTATGGTGTCCCTGATCGTACCGAGCGATTCGATATATGCGTCCAAAAGCGCAACAACCTGCTCTGTGTTCGTCATACAGATTGCTTCCCACATGACGGGGGACGAGGATGCGATTCTCGTAATGTCCCGAAACCCGCCTGCCGCGATCATCTTCATCACACCGTCTTCTTTGTCTTTTTCCCGCACCAGATTGACCAACGCCGCTGCGATCACATGGGGCAGATGCGAAACCGCTCCCGTCACATGATCATGTTTTTCGGGTGTCATCACAAGCGGGATCGCACGCATACTCCTGATCAGGCTCTCATACTCCCGAAGCTGCTCCTGTGCAGTCTGCGCAGTCGGTGTCATGATATAATATACGTTTTCAAACAGGTTTGCATCCGCATTCTCATATCCGGTCTTTTCACTGCCCGCCATCGGATGTCCGCCGATAAAACGTGCTTCCAGCCCCAGTCTTTTGATATGCGCATGAATATCTCCCTTGACGCTGCCGACATCCGTCAGCACGGCTCCCTCTTTCATGACACCGGCGATCTGCTCTAACATTCCTTCGTTTTCCGATACAGGCGCACATAAAAAAATCATGTCGCACGTGCCGAACGCTTCCCTCGTTACGCCGTCCGCCGCTTCGTCAATACAGCCTTCCTGCATTGCAAGCGCAAGTGCGTTCCGGTCAATATCATATGCCGTGATCTTCGTCTCCGGCTTCGCAAACCGGAGTGCCTTCGCAACTGAGCCGCCGATCAAACCAAGCCCCACAAAACCAATCTCCATGCCATACCTCCAAAAAGACAAGCGAAAAGAGTTTCCTACGGAAACTCTTTTCTGATGCCTGCCTATTATTTGTCTAATTCTGAAAGCTAGTCACTGTCTCATATACCTCGATCCGCTTTGCATCAATGTCGGGCATGCCGACAAAAATACCGCCGTACTGGAAAACGCCCTCTTCTTTTTTTACGATGCGGACAATTTCAATAAACGCATGAATGACCTCTTTCGTCCAGATCGTCAGAAGTGCTTCATATACCGCGCCGATCTCCAACGCCTCGCCACATAAAAAACCCACGCCTGTCTTTGATACGTCAGTAATATCAATTTCCAGTTCTCTTGCCTCGTCGGAATCCAGTCTTTTGGCAACCAGCTTCGCCGTCAGTTCCATCCGTTGATTACGTCTTCTCTCTTCCATTGGCAGCTCCTTTACACATGCGGTCAAATGCTCCGCGTTTCGTTTTTTTTATTGTATAACACAATTCTTTTTTTGTAAAGAATTGTATCGCGCCGGACCGCTAGATCACAAATTTATGAAATGTCTTCTTGCCTTTTTTCACAAGAAGTCCGTCTCCCGATAGATCCTGCTTTGTATATGCTTTTTTCACATCTGCGATCTTCTCGTCTCCTGCTGTCACGCCGCCCTGCTCCACAGCGCGTCTCGCCTCGGAACGGTTCTTCGTCATGTCGCCTTTGACCAGCAATGCCAGAATGTCAATGCTCCCATCTGTAAAATCCTCGTCCGTTAAAGTGGTCGTCGGAATGTTCTCCATATCTCCGCCGCCGGCAAACAGTGCTTTTGCCGCACCCTTTGCCTTCTCGGCCTCCTCCTCGCCGTGCACGAGCTTTGTCAGCTCATAGGCGAGAATCTCCTTTGCTTCGTTTAACTGCGCGCCCTCCCATGCGTCCATCTCGTCAATCTGCTCAAGCGGCAGGAAGGTCAGCATACGAATGCACTTCAATACGTCCGCATCCGCAACATTTCTCCAATATTGATAGAATTCAAACGGAGAGGTCTTATTCGGGTCAAGCCATACCGCGCCGGACTGTGTTTTGCCCATTTTATTCCCCTCGGAATTTAAGAGCAGCGTGATCGTCATCGCATGCGCATCCTTACCGAGTTTTCTTCTGATCAGCTCGGTTCCTCCGAGCATATTGCTCCACTGATCGTCGCCGCCGAACTGCATATTGCATTCATAACGCTTGTAGAGTTCCAAAAAATCATAGCTCTGCATGATCATGTAGTTGAACTCCAGAAAAGAAAGTCCTTTCTCCATCCGCTGCTTATAGCATTCCGCCGTCAGCATCCGGTTCACGGAAAAGCATGCGCCGACCTCGCGCAGCAGTTCAATATAGTTTAGTCCGAGCAGCCAGTCCGCATTATTTACAAGGATCGCTTTTTCGTCTGAAAAATCAATAAAGCGGCTCATCTGCTTTTTGAAGCATTCCACGTTATGCGCGATCGTCTCCGTCGTCATCATCTGTCTCATATCGGAGCGTCCTGACGGATCTCCGACCATTGCCGTACCGCCGCCGATCAATACGATCGGCTTATTTCCTGCCATCTGCATCCGTTTCATCAGGCACAGCGCCATAAAATGTCCGACATGAAGACTGTCCGCCGTCGGGTCAAAACCAATATAGAACGTGGCCTTTCCGGCATTCACCATCTTGCGGATCTCCTCCTCGTTTGTTACCTGCGCAAGCAAGCCTCTTGCCTGCAATTCCTCATAAACCTGCATGTTTTATGCTCCTTTCTTCTCTCTTGGTTCGCAGCCATGGAATACGAATTCGCTTACGATCTTCGCTTGCGATAAGCAGCTTCGGAATGTAAAAACGCTTTGCGTTTTTACATTCCGAGCTCGCGTTGCTCGCCGCAAAGTATTTTTCCCACGCAGCCTCACGCAAGCGCGGGCTGCGCGCCATAAATACTTTTCTTCTCTGCTTATCGCGCAAAAAAAGACCTCGTCCTTTGTAAAGGACGAGGTTATGACCCGTGTTACCACCTTCATTCCCGCTGTGCTCACGCATCTACGGCTTATGCGGTACGGCTTTCGATACAATACATGGAAAAACTTTGCTCACGCCGGTTTCCTGCTTGTATCCTTCTGCGATACCGTCCTGCGATAACGGTCAGCATCCGTTATGACCTACTAAAGCCCGCTTCTCCGGCTCATTCTGTCATAAAGCTCCGGGATGTATTCACGGTAAGCTTCCCGCGCGCCTCTCATCAACCGGCTGCTTTCTGTGCGTTCTCCTTACAGCTACTTATTCCCTTCAACGCCTTTTCTTTTTTCTTTCTGCATTATAATCAATTTCATTCCGAATGTCAACGGGCAGCTTCCCTTTTCATTTCTTTTTTACACTCATACATGCGCGCGTCCGCCAGCTTATAGAGCTGCCTTGCATTTTTATCCGGCTCTTTTGCATATTCGCTGATGCCGTAGGCAGTGCTCAGATTCCAATTTTGATGTTCCTTGTTCCTCTGCGCGATGAGCTCCTGCATCCGCCCGATCAGCGCATCGATTTCTTCGGTAGAGACATCATCCAGTATGACAAGGAATTCATCACCGCCCGTTCTTCCCACCAGTCCGCAGGATGCAAAGACCTCCTGCAGAATCTCTCCGAACGTACGGATAAATGCGTCTCCTTCCTCATGTCCGAGCTTGTCATTTACCTGTTTTAAGTTGTTCAGATCGAACACTCCGATTGCGTACTTCTTATCTTCCCCCTCCGCGTCCAGTGCGTCAAACCGATCTTCACAGCTCCGCCTGTTTGCAAGCCCTGTGAGCGCATCCGAATACGCCAGCTTTGCCAGCGCCTCCCCTTTTGCGGCATCATACAGCGCACGTGCAACACTTCTGCTGAAATCAAGCAGCATCGCCGTTATGAAGATCATGACGCCGATACTGAACATGCCCACATATCGTCTCCCGGCCGATCTGCTGATATACTTTTCAATGTTAAACCGCAGCAGATCAAACGCGGCAAAAAATATCATGATGACAGCTCCGACAAACAGTACCGCATTTTCCAAGCGCCTGTGCCGAATATCAGACGCAAACATACAGATCAGATACAGCGCCATCATTCCTATCAGGATATGCTGAACCCGGAGCACTTTCGGGAAATGGCAGATACCGGTCAATTGCAGTATATATGCCGTCAGCGTAAAGAAAAGCTGTAATGCCATAATAACCGCATAAACGTTCTTTCTGAGCCTGCTCTGTGTACGCATTGCCTCTACATAAAAATAGGCAAAAACCGGAATCGGCAGAAAATACAATAGAGAAAATTCCATGTACACCTTCGCCACCAGACTGTCTGAAAACAAAAACATCAGATTATAGCTGCATAACGACCAGCCTCCGATTCCAATTGAAAACAGCGCCACCCATAATAGCTTGAGCCATTGCAGACTGCGCAGCCGGACAAGAAAAACAGCCGAAACGCCAATCACGCAAATGCCAAACACGATCAGAAAAAGATTGACGATAAGCGGAATCCGGTTTTCCTTAAGATAGTCTTTCACATACCAGTTCGCATCATACAGCTGCGGTGTATCAAAAGATGAAAACGCCGCGTCCTCGGTGACCGTCAGCTTCAGGGACAGTCTTCTCCCCTCGTAATCCTGCGGCAGGCTGATACACTGATATCCGTATCCAACCAGCTTTCCCTCCTCGTAACGCTCCTGACCGTATTGGAAAATTTCTTCCCCGTCCAGCCCTGCCCATATCGTAGAGTGAACGCTGTAAAAGACAAGGATCGGATTATCAATGATCGTTTCCGGAAGGATTGTCTCCAGAACAACCTCGTCATCCCGATTCACCAGCGGAAAGACAATGGCTCCCATCTCTGTCTGTTCACACGGCGTTCCATTGATCGTGACAGACCAGCCTCCATCCAGCTTTTCATAATGAGATTGATCGATTCCCCGTTGGGAGGATGTCAGTATGACTGCACCAATTAATAGCACGCTGGCAAACAGCAGCAGAATCACACTTGACAGCTCATTCCGTTTTTTCATACGCATTCCCCTTTTCTGATCTATTGTAACATAATCAGACAGGGAAGTTCAATAAGACATTGCATATTCACTGCGGCGGAACCGGGAAGTGCAGCAGCACCTTGAATAAATCTCCGTCAATCAGGATTTGCAGCGAACCGTGCATCACGTTCATCAGACTCTGCGCAATGGAAAGTCCTAATCCGTTCCCCTCCGTACCGCGCGAGGCATCTCCGCGCACAAACCGCTCCGTCAACTCTTCCGGTGAGATATTGAGCGGATATTCGGAAATATTTTTTAATTCCATACAGAACGTCGGCGTCGGCGTGCGGTACATGCTGAAATACACTCTCGTGTGCGGCATGGCGTATTTATAGAGGTTACTGAACAGATTAGAAAGCACGCGCCACACGTAACGGCTGTCTCCGATAAACGAATCGTCCGCCTGTTCCTCCGGCAGATGAAGCACGAGCGTCAGCTCTTTTTGTTTGAATTTCTCCTCATACTCCGCCGCGATCTGCTGCACAAGCTCCGCTGCACTCATGCGCACATTTTCGACCGAAACATTCCCGCTCGTGATCCTGCTCGCCTCGACTAAATCCTCCGTCAGTTGTTTTAAGCGCGCCGATTTTTCATCTAACACTTCAAGATATTTTTGCGCGTTCTCCGATTCGATCGGTTCTTTTTTCAAAAGATCGACATAATTGATGATGGACGTGAGCGGAGTCCGGATGTCATGGGACACATTCGCAATCAGTTCCGTCCGCATCCGCTCATCCTTCATGGATTTTTCCACCGCGCGGGAAATCCCCGTATCCATATCGTTGATCAGGTCTGCCATCTTCTTATTTTTCCCGTGGAACCGGTCGGCCGCAAGCGGCTCTCCCCGGCTGCCCTGTACGGTTGCCTCCATATGCGCTCTCAACTTATCCTGCTCGCGGAAATATGCGATGACCAGCGCGCCGATCAAAAGATCAACGATCGCCATCAGTACAACCAGTACGGACGACTGTTCATCTGCAGCAAACAACACTGCGAGCAGATTGACGAACAAAAACAGCACATAGCCGACCGCCCATTTGATCTTGCCGTCCACAAGCATCAGCAGCTTCTGCATGCACCTAAAACTCCAAAGAGCGACTTTCTTGCATTTGCAGAGCACAAAACGAAGCAGGCTCTTTTTGTAAATCGTACGCTTTTTCAAGCGATTGACCAGTTCAAAAAAGCAATAGGATACCACCGACGCGATCACAAACACGGTAAGCGCGCTTACCAGAAGTATTCCGCCTCCGTTCATATAAATGCCGACCGTATTCCCGCTGTTGTAATAGCTCCAATACCATTCCCCAAGCACTTCAAGAAGCTCTAGGGGAATCATCACACTAACGATCACCAGCCCGATCACGGCAAGAAGAATGATCGTAAACCAGCCGTCAATCATGCGCGGCTTCTGCGATTGTGATCTTCCCTCCAGCATCGTCCTGCGCACAAACCCGATCAAAAACAGAATCAAACCGATCACAAATACGGCGATCAGTCTTTCCGCCGTGATCTTGATCGTCTCATACCAATCCTTCATGCGCCTTAAGGAATCATTCTGTGAAAATTCCGCATCCAGTACCAGATAGAGTCGGTCTCCTTTATGCAGTCCGAGCACCCTGCTCAGATTCTCCTCCAAAAGTGGAATATCCGCATTTCCGCCAAGGATATTGCCGGCATCATAATGATATACCACGCCGTATTCCTTCTGCGCCACATAATCATAAAGCGCCTCACTGATCTCTGTAAAACTGCCCTCTCGCACTCCCTCATAATCCGCGAAGCTGCAATAGGTCAGTCCGACAGACGGGCTGACGAGCGCAATGCCGATATTACCCGGCTCCTCTGCCGCTCTTGCATACGTATCGTACATACCGCGCACAAACGGAATCAGCTCTTCTAAATATTCCGTATATGCTGCCAGCGTATTCAGATCGTCCGCATGAACATAAAGGCTTTCTCCATCCGTCGGAAATACCTCCTCATAATACACACATCTTTTTTGAGGATAGTTCACCCCGTATCCCGTAGTCAGTGATTCCATCAAAATCTGATTGAGCTCTTCCCAGGAAGAAACCGCCGTCGGATCCTCCTTCTTTTTGTTATGAACCGCATCGATCTGCGGCTGAATGAGCCAGCGGATCTCAATGTTTGTGTTTCTCATGCGAATCAGATCTCCGAGCCGGTAAGTAATGCCCGTCGCCGATGCCGCCTCCCCTCTCAGCATGGAGACATACGCAAGATCGATCGTTTTATTCTCGTCAAATTTACCGTCCGTCTCAAACAGTGCCCTCGCGTGCGCCACAGATGCCAGCTCATCCGCTTCTTCCAAAAATGTGTGCTCATACAGCCACGAATCCGTATATTCGGATGTCATCAAAGCTTCTTCTAAGAGCTCATCCACGCCATAGTAATACAGTTCGTCATCTACGTCCATCGTAAACAAAAAAAGCAGCGCCCCGACGATACTGATCGTCATGATCAAAAGCCCGGTCATAAATACTGCATTTTGAAATTTTATGCTGTTCCAAAATCCGGTTTTGGGCTCTGTCTCTATTTCTTTCGGTACTGCTTCCGCGGTTTCCTGCCCGGTTTTAGTTATTTCCTGTTCTGTTTCCGTCACTTTCCGTTCTGTCTCCGCGGCTTTCTGCTCTGTCTGCTGTTCCATGCCCGCGTTTTTGTCTTCATGCTCCTGCATGTCCCTTCCTCCCTTTTTATGAATCCCATAAGGTCACTCATGAGATTCCTGCACAACGACCTGTTTTTTTGTTTTTGAACAGTAAGCGCATTTATTGTTTTTCCAGCTTATAACCGACGCCCCAGACCACCTTGATATAGCGCGGTTCCTTTGGATTGATCTCAATCTTTTCGCGCAAATGACGAATATGTACCGCGACCGTATTGTCGGAGGAAAATGCATCCTCCTTCCAGACCGTTTCATAAATTCTTGACGCGGAAAACACCACGCCCGGATTTTCCATGAGCAGCTTCAGAATCAGAAATTCCATCGGCGTTAAGCGGATCTCTTCCCCGTCCACAAACACCTGCTTCTTCTCATCGTCAAGCTCCAGTCCGCCATTTTTGAGCCTCTTATCCGTATTCTGCATCCCCTGCTCCCCGCCCAAAAGCGTATAACGCCGGATCTGGGAACGCACCCTTGCCAAAAGCTCCATCGGACTAAACGGTTTCGTCACATAGTCGTCCGCACCATGCGTTAATCCCGCAATCTTATCCACATCCTCCGATTTCGCGGAAAGCATCAGCACCGGAACCGCAGAAAGCTCCCGAATCCGTTTCAGCGCCGCAATGCCGTCCATCTTCGGCATCATGACATCTAAGATCACAAGCTGAATATCCTCATTTTGCTGCACGAGTTTTACCGCTTCCATTCCATTTTCGGCACGCAGCGTCTCATATCCCTCCTGCGTCAGATAGATCTCAATCGCGTCTACAATTGCTTTGTCATCATCACAGATCAATACACGGCTCATCCTGTCCTCCCCTTTCCCCTATTAAATCAAATGATTTTTAAGAAACAAGATTGAAAAAACGAAAGAAATTATGAAGAAAAAAAATAGTTTGCGCTCCGCAAACTATTTTAGCATCATGAACGCACCAAGGTTTCCCCTCTGTCCGCCGCTTGCACGGTGAGAAAACAGAATCTGCGGATTACAGCAGGTACAGACGTCCGTGATAAAGATATGCTCTCTGGGCACGCCGGCATCCAAAAGCACCAGTTCGTTTGCCCGCCACAAATTTAATTGATATTTTCCGCCCGGCTTTCGATAAAGAGGCAGTTCCTTTTCTTCCGCTTCCTCCCTGGATCCGGCTGCCGCAAGACCAAACGCCTCCAGAAACACTTCCGCAACATCTCCGCTCACCTCATAGCAGTCCCCACAAATGGACGGTCCGACCGCAGCAAAGCAGTCCTCCGGTCTTGTCCCGTAAACGTCCCGCATTTTACCAAGCGCCATCTGTGAAATGGACGAAGCCGTTCCACGCCATCCCGAATGCACCAGCCCAATGGCACGATGCACCGGATCCGCTAACAAAACCGGAACACAATCGGCAAAAAAAGCACAGAGCACAATCCCCGGTGTGTTCGTGACCAGTCCGTCGATATCATGAAAGTCTCTTTTTTTGACAATTCCCTTTCCCCGATCTTTCTCCGTAACCACACGGACATTCGCAGTGTGCGTCTGATCCGTAAACACCATATCCTGCACGGATACGCCTAATACCTTGGCAACGCGCGCAAAATTTTCGTCCACATTGGACGGTTCATCCCCTCTTGCATAAGATAAATTCAGGCTTTGCAGCGCACCGCTGCTGACCCCTCCCATTCTTGTCGTAAATAAATGCGTTAAAAAATCCAATTTTTCCAAATTCGGAAAGGTGAAATACGGGAACTCCTCTCCCCGCACCTTCGTATGATTGACATGCACTCCCGTACTGACCTTTTTTCTGATCAACTCCATTTCTTTTTCCTCCGCTGTCTGACTCGTGTTGTATTTATCCTCCGTGTTGCCTTAGTTTCCCTGATGATCAAAGGCATTCTGAATCCATCGGATCTGCTCACCGAGTATCGCGATCACATCATAACGGATTCCGCGCGGCGCCTGCTCCAATATCTGCTCATGCGTAAACAGATACCACTCCGCCACCTTACAGATTGTCCGCTGCTTTGCGTTCGTCACTGCCTCCTCCGGGAAGCCGCAGCCCGCGCCCGCACGATATTTGACCTCTGCAAAAAGTAAATACCCTTCATGCAGACCGATCAGATCGATCTCGCCGCGGCGCGTCCGATAATTGCGTTCCACGATCACAACGCCCCGCTGCTCCAAATAGCTGCCGGCAATGCGCTCCTGCTTTGTCCCTGTTTGTCTTTTATTCAAAGTATTCCCCTTTTTTCCATTTTTTCCTTAATCTTATCCATGGCATCGACAAACACAAGAATCTCCGCAACGACTTCATAAAGCTCGGGCGGGATCATTTCCCCGATCTCCAACTTGGACAGCGTATCCGCGAGCTTGGAATCCTCATGGATTGGCACATCCGCCTCCTGTGCCGCCTCTATGATCTTTTCCGCGACTCTGCCCTTACCTGTCGCTATAATCTTAGGCGCTTCTTCCTCGGGATTATACTCTAAGGCAATCGCGGTTTTCTGCTTTTTTTTCTCCATATTGATGACCATGCCCTTTCCATAATCTGCGATGTTTGGGCGTAGCACAAACTCGCGATTGAAAAATCTTTGATTTTTCAATCTATGGCATCCTCCATGCTGCCGTCTGACCGAAAAGCCCCTTAAGCCGGACATAAAAGTCCGCCATAAGAGGCTTTTGTAAGTTACAGTGAAGCCAACGGCTGGACTGTTGTTTTGTCAGGATATTATTTCATCACAATATTGACGATCCTGCCCGGCACATAAATTTCTTTTACCACCGTGCCTGTCAGCTTATCCGCAAGCGCCTCGCGCGCTTTTGCAAGGACATTCTCTTTGGACTCATCCTTAACGATCGCAAGCGTCGCTTTTGTCTTTCCGTTGATCTGAAGCGCGATCTCGACCGTAGATTCCTCCGTTTTTTTCTCGTCGTATTCGGGCCATGACGCCTGATACAGCTTTCCGCCGTATCCTTTCATTTCCCAAAGCTCCTCCGTGATATGCGGCGCAACCGGATTTAAGAGCGTTAAGAGTGTCTTAAACTCTCCCCTCGTCACAGAGCCCTTTTTATAGAACTCATTGATGAGCGCCATCATTGCGGCAATCGCCGTATTGTATTTTAAGCTCTCGAAATCCATGCTGACCTTTTTGATCGTCTGGTGCAGCTTTGTCTCAAGATCATCGGAATAACCTTCTTCCTCATTCACAATGTCCTGAAGCTTCCAAACTCTCTCAAGGAAGCGGCGGCAGCCCTTCACACCGTCCTCCGACCAGCAGGCGCTCAATTCAAATGCGCCGATAAACATTTCGTAGGTTCTCAGCGTATCTGCCCCGTAATCGCGCACAATATCATCAGGATTCACGACATTGCCGCGGGACTTGCTCATCTTTTCCCCGTTCTCGCCGAGGATCATGCCATGCGAAGTTCTCTTCTGATACGGCTCCTTGCAGGGAATGAACTTCTCATCATATAAAAACCGATGCCAGAACCGGGAATACAGCAGATGCAGCGTCGTATGCTCCATTCCGCCGTTATACCAATCAACCGGAAGCCAGTATTCCATCGCCTCTTTGCTTGCAGGCGCCTTATCGTTCTTCGGATCGGTATAACGGATAAAGTACCAGGAAGACCCCGCCCACTGCGGCATCGTATCCGTCTCTCGTTTTGCAGGTCCTCCACAGCACGGACAGGTTGTATTGACCCAATCAGTCATCGCCGCAAGCGGTGATTCGCCGTTATCGGTCGGCATATAGCTGTCCACCTCCGGCAAAAGCAGGGGCAGCTCGCTCTCATCAAGCGGTACATATCCGCATTTCTCACATTTTACAATAGGAATCGGCTCTCCCCAATAGCGCTGTCTGGAGAATACCCAGTCGCGCAGCTTAAAGTGCACCTTTGCGCTTCCGATTCCCTTTTCCTCTAAAAAGGCGATCATTTTTTCTTTTGCTTCTGCGACCTCTAATCCGTCGAGGAAGTCTGAGTTGACAAGCCTGCCTGTCGCAACGTCGGTGAATACCTCCTCCTGCACGTTCCTACCGCCCGCAACAACCTCAATGATCGGAAGTCCGAATTTCTTTGCAAACTCCCAGTCACGCTCGTCATGCGCAGGTACCGCCATGATCGCACCCGTTCCGTAGCTCATCAGGACATAATCAGAAATCCAGATCGGAATCTCCACACCGTTTACAGGATTGATCGCTCTTAATCCCTGTATCTCCACACCCGTCTTTTCCTTTACAAGCTCCGCGCGCTCAAAATCGGATTTTCTTGCAGCTGCCTCACGATACGCGACAATCTCATCCCAATTGGAAAATTCGTCCTTATATTTATCAATGAGCGGATGTTCCGGCGAAAGAACCATATAGGTCGCGCCGAACAGCGTATCGCAGCGTGTGGTATAAATGCGCAGCTTATCCTCTTTTCCCTTAATAGAAAAATCAACTTCCGCTCCCTTGGATTTGCCGATCCAGTTCTTTTGGGAAACTTTTACGCGTTCGATATAGTCTACACCATCCAGCCCGTCTAAGAGCTTCTGCGCATAGTCAGTGATCCTCAACATCCACTGGCTCTGCGCCTTGCGGATGACCGGTGCGCCGCAGCGTTCACAGACGCCGTTTACAACTTCTTCATTGGCAAGACCAACCTTGCACGAGGTACACCAGTTGATCGGCATTTCCGTCTTGTAGGCAAGTCCCCTCTTAAAAAACTGTAAAAAGATCCACTGTGTCCAGTGATAATACTCCGGATCGGTCGTATTGATCTCGCGATTCCAGTCAAAGGAATAGCCGATCGCATGAAGCTGGCTCTTAAACCGCTCTACGTTATTCTTTGTCACGATCTTCGGATGAATCCGGTTTTTGATCGCATAATTCTCCGTCGGCAATCCAAACGCATCCCAGCCCATCGGAAACAGTACGTTATAACCCTGCATTCTTCTTTTGCGGGCAACAATGTCCATCGCCGTATACGGGCGCGGATGTCCGACGTGCAGCCCCTGCCCCGACGGATATGGAAATTCGACAAGCGCATAGTACTTCGGCTTAGAGTAATCCTCCGTTGCCGCAAACGCCTGCTCCTCGTCCCAGATTTTCTGCCATTTCTTTTCCACTACTTTGTGATTATATAATTCTGCCATTTCTGCCTCCGATTCCGCATAAGTTCCCGCGGAATATTCAAGTATTCATTCATTAGATACCGCTATGCCCGAAAAGCGCCCTGTTCCACTTATCCCCACGCGGATATCTGTCAACATTTTATCATTACCGCACGATTTGTCAACTGCTCTATAAGCAGTTTTTCGGTTCCGTATTCCGGTTCAGGAACATTCCTATAGCGTAAATCTCTGCGTCTTTTCATTCTGCTGATCGCTGAGTTTCACTAACGCCTGTGTATCTTCATAACACTCCCTGATCGAAGCCGCTACCAGCTGCATGCCTGCGCTCGTTTCTTCTGCGGAAGCGGAGCTTTCTTCCACTACGCTTCCAAGATTACATACGGAATCCGCCACGACAGTTTTTAACTCATTCAGGATATCCGTCTGCTTACCGATCGTCATTGCAACGTCCTCCACAGTATTGATCTCTTTGTATAAATAATCAAATGCCTCCTGTGTCTCCTGAAGCTGGTTTTGTTGTTCTGACACGCTTGTCACAACCTCCTGCATTCTATCCGTAGAAATCGCAACATTTGTGGTCAGTTCTTTTACGATCGCTTCTATCCCGGCAGCACTTTCAGCGGATTTCTCTGCCAGATTTCGAATTTCCCCTGCAACAACCGCAAACCCTCTTCCTGCTTCTCCCGCACGAGCCGACTCGATGCTGGCGTTCAAAGAGAGCAGATTTGTCTGGGACGTCATGCTCTTAATGACTTCAACCATCTGATTAATGTGAACGGCTGATTCGCTTGTCTGCTTCGTCTGTTCTGCAACTTCCTGAATCACATGAGTGGTATTCTCCGTTATCTCATATAACTTTTTGATACTTTCGGAAGCACCGTTGGAAAATTTCATCATTGTCTCTACCGATGCGCCCAGCTTATCCATTTCATCCTTTTCTACATCGATAACGCCGCCAAGTCTCTGAACCTTCTCATTTACCACTTCTGTCTCTTGTGCCAGACTTGCTGTGCCGTTCGCCATCTCCTCAACTGCCCGATTGGTATTATGTATGCTGTCCGTAATATCTCCAAACTTATTGCTGAACTCTTCACTGCTCTTTTTCAGCTGTACGCTGACATTTCCCACATCACCGATCATCCCCGCAAGCGAAAGTTTTACCTGATTCAATGATTGTGCGATCTTTCCGATTTCATCGGAACGGCTCATTAATCTGGCATCAATCTCAAAAGAAAGATCCCCTTCTTCGATTTTCCGAAGGTTGGACTCCACTCTCTTGATCCCGCCCGCCAGACGTCTGCCACAGACAATTGCAATCACAATCACAACGATCAGGATTCCGGCAATGCTTGCCGCATATGTCAGAAGCATATTGAAAAACTGTGTCTTGATCTCCAATTTTTTTGCATCGATCTCTACCGTCATATCGTCGATATAGTTTCCTGTCGTGATCACCCAGTTCCACGGCGAAAACTTCTCAGAATAAGCCAGTTTCGGTGCAACCGTCACACCGTCCGCTTTCGTAAAATAAAACTCATTATATCCCCCGCCCGCTTCCGCGGTTTTCATAATATTCTGAATGATCTTCACACCGTTTTGATCTGTCAGATCATAGCGATTGTTTCCCTCCTGCTCCGGCAGAATCGGATGCATGACCAGAATATAGTCCGTATCATCAATCCACATGTAGCCCGAACCATCATCCCGATAACGCATACCGCGGATCACTTCTTTTGCCATTTCTTTCGCTTCTTCCTCGGTCACTTCTCCTGACTGGCTGCGATCATAAAATTTCTGAACGATCGTAACCGCCGCCTGAATTTCCGATTTGATCTCAAGCTCGTATCCCTGATACATTGTTTCCTCATACGTTGCCAGCTCCTGATCCATGGACTTTTTTAGAAATGAAATCCCCAGCGCTCCGAGAATTATCACGGTTGCAACGATCATGCCCAATATGATCAATACCAGAACTGTTGCAATACTCCTAGAACTCTTTGCCCTGCTTTTATCATTCATTTTGCATTTACCTCCCCTCATTCCTTCCCTATCTTTTTATCACTGTTAAGAATATGATTTATCAGCCACTCTGTCAGAAAATCCATCAGTTCTTCGAGTGTTTCCTGCTGGTGTTCATCCACATGCTCCAAATCCATGCCTTCCAGTCTCGCGATAAACGCGTCATGCGCTCTTTTCTGAGCCGCCAGCCCCTCATATTGAATGCTTTCCATATATTTTTCCTCATCTGAAAAATGGAATATGGTATATCGCTTCATTTCTCCCAGCAGAAAAACAATCTCATCATATTTATCAGGGATAAATTCATCCATGATCACACGATGCACTTCTCCGATAATTCTGAAGAGCTCCCTGTGCTCATTGTCGATCAGCGCAATACCAGTCAGATATTTATCCGAAAATGTCGTGATTCCCTCCGCCTCATCCGTCGGTTTCATCTTACCGATCATCAGGTCTGAGCCGATGATATGCCGGTAAAGCCAAGTTACAAGATATTTTAGTAAATCGTCTAAAAATACCTGCTGCGCACTGCTCTCGGACGGCATTGCAACATCCGCCGCGTATATCTTCTCACGAAAAGCTGCGTGCTGTTTTCTTTGCAATTCCAGCTCCGGATGGCGGATTTTTTCCATATATTCCTCTTCATGCTGAAAATGTACCTCCGCATACCGCTTCAGCATCTCCAGCATTCCCCGGATGCGCTCATACTTATCCGCCAGCATATCATTCTCAAGTAACTCCCTGATTTCTTGAAGCATTCGGAAAAGTTCCCTATGCTCATCATCTATCATCTCTACCCCGATTAAACAGTCATCCGTAAAATAATACATTCCATCCCCTCCTGCCCATCTGCCGCTGTCCGCCAAATGAATAACCTCATTCTTCTCAATTATGGTTATTATAACATATCATTTGACAGAGTACAGTAATTATTTGTCTAATAAAATTTCACCGATCGTTTCATTTCCCTGCTCAATTTACCAAAACAAATCAGGTTGATCGCAATCCCGAATATCGTTGCGCATGGCGCCGCCAAGTCGATCATGGTAAGAAATCTCCTGAAACGCGATCGGTGTTCCCACGCGTATAAATCTCTTAATCTCCGGATTACAGCGGATGTCTTCTTTTTCGATCATCCTTTCACCGTTTTATTACCCGCTTTCCGGCGGTGTCTTATCATGACCGCAAACGCCGCTACACAGATGATCACGGATAAAAGCGACCCTGCCGGAGCTGCAAGCCCCATCGGAAATAAGGTGTCCGCAAAATATTTTGATGCGAAATACGCTCCCGGAATGCGCACGCAGACAATGGACAGCGCATTATGCAAAAAAGAAATTGACGACCATCCGTACGCGCAGAAATATCCGCTGAAACTAAAATGCACCCCCGCAAAGATACAGTCCCAAATATAACCGCGAAGATACTGGCCACCCAGCAAAATAACTTCCTCATCCTCTGCAAACAGACCGACTACCGGTTCGCATAGTAATTGCATCGCCGCCGACACCACCACTCCGTAAATGACCACGATACAGGTCGCGGCTTTCAGTGTCCGCGCCGCTCTGTCATGCTTCCCCGCCCCTATATTCTGTGCGGAAAGCGCCGATACCGTCGAAAGCATGGTGGACGGCACTAAGAATACGATCCCGATGATTTTTTCCACGATTCCCACCGCCGCCGCGTCATTTAACCCTCTGCGGTTCGCGATGACCGTGATCACCATAAATGCGATCTGGATAAATCCATCCTGCAGCGCGACCGGAATCCCGATCTTTACTATTCGGTTCATCATATCCTTCCGCGTCTTCAGATGCTCTTTTCGGATGGCCAATCCCGTTTTCCTTCTTCGGATCACCACAAGCGCCGTCGCTACACTGATCGTCTGGGCAAGTGTCGTTCCAAGAGCCGCACCCGCCGCACCCAGCCCGAAAACACCGATAAACAGATAATCCAGCCCGATATTCACCGCACAGGCAACCGCGATAAAATACATGGGACTTTTGGAGTCGCCCAGTCCCCGAAATATAGAACTGATGATATTATACGCCGTTATAAACGGAATTCCGACAAAACAAATCGTCAGGTAGGACGTCGTATCTGCCACTGCCTCCGCAGGCGTGGACAGCACCGCCACAATCGGCTTCACAAGAATCAACAGCAGCACCGTGATCACCGCAGACAATCCCATAAACAATGTAACGGTATTACCGATTGCGTATGACGCCTGCCGGGCGTCCTTTGCCCCGACCGCCTTTCCGATCGTTACAGTCGAACCCATGGCAAGTCCTACGATCATCACCGTCAACATATGCATTGCCTGACTGCCGACGGATACCGCAGTGATACTGTCTACCCCGTTAAACTGTCCGACAATGTATAGATCCGCCAATCCGTAAAGTGTCTGCAAAAAATAAGATAACAGATACGGCAGAGAAAAATATGCAATATTTTTAAGTATGCTGCCCGATGTCAGATTTTTTTCCATAACCGCTCCTCAAAAACCATCCTAGCTATCATAACATAAAAATAGAGCGGCGCACAACAAAAAGAACCGTTCCGCCCCTTGACATTCCCGCTTAACGTGCTACACTCGCTATGGAACAAAGGAGACGACTTACAATGGATAATCTTATTTTTTGCCTGAATGCAACCATACCTGTTTTTCTGCTGATGCTGCTCGGTCTTTTTTTCCGGTCCATCGGCATGTTCAAGGAAAATTTCGTCAGCGTCATGAACGCCTTTGTTTTTAAGGTCGCCCTGCCCGTGCTCCTGTTTCAGGAGCTTTCCACACAAAATTTCGGTGAAGTGTGGAACGGCCGTTTTGTCCTGTTCTGCTTTATCGTGACGGTCATCTGTGTCCTGTTCAGCGCCGCCTGCTCTCTTTTATTAAAAAATAAAGAAGCCCGCGGTGAATTTACGCAGGCTTCCTTTCGTTCCAGTGCCGCACTTCTTGGCATCAGCTTTATTCAGAATATTTATGGCAGCGCCGGTATGGCGCCCATGATGATCATCGGCTCCGTGCCGCTCTACAATATGATGGCGGTCCTTCTTTTGGAATGTACGCGCACGGATCGTCCCTCTGAATCGAAAAACGGACGCATACAGCTCATCAAACAGACTGTTCATGGTATTGTAACAAATCCGATCATCCTCGGCATTCTTGTGGGACTTGTCTGGTCAGCATGCCGCATCCCGCAACCCGTGATTCTCTCAAAGACCGTCCGCTATGTCGCGAATCTCGCCACACCGCTCGGTCTGATGGCAATGGGCGCAAGCTTTCATTTCAAACAGGCAGTCTCCATGTTAAAGCCGACGATCGCCGCTTCGTTTTTTAAGCTCGTATTGTTTTGCGCACTCTTTCTGCCTGTTGCCGTCCATCTGGGCTACCGCGATGACAGCCTCATTTCCATCCTCATCATGCTCGGATCGCCGACAACGGTGAGCTGCTTTATCATGGCAAAAAACATGGGGCACGACGGAACACTCTCCTCAGGAGTCGTTATGATGACAACGCTGCTCTCGGCTTTTACGCTCACGGGATGGCTGTATCTGCTGAAAGTGCTTGGATTGTTTTAATGAAATACCGGCATATTACAGCTCACTCTTATGATTCATTTTCTATGTGCAGGATCCAATCGTTTACCTGAGATCCTGCTGTCTCTTTTTCGCAAACAACAACACGGACACGATAAACACAACGACCGTATACGCCAAAACGATCAGCATATGAGAAGCAAGCCCGCTCATCTCGCCGCGCACGGCTCCCCTTGCCGCTTCCACCATATGATAAAACGGAAGCGCCTCACAGATGTGCTGAAAGCCGCCGCTTAAACTCCCTACATCCATCCAGATACCGCCCAGTATCGCCGATACGGATATGATCACAGAGCATAACCCCGGCGCCGCCTTTTCGCTGAAAACCGTTCCGAACAGCAGTCCGAAGCCGATAAAAAGAAAATCTGCCGGAAGCAGCACGATCAACGCCAAGAGCATTCTGCCGATCACAAACGAATACCCTGTTACCATACCGATGATCACCGAGACCGCATACGTGATCACGCTTTGCAAAACAGCGATCACCAGGATCGGTAAAATATAACCGATGATAAACTCCGCCGCCGTCATCGGCGACGCATACAGGCGCAGCAAAAACGCACTGCTCCTGTCCTTCGCGATCTGTAAGCAGGTAAACAGCATCACAAAGGTCAGTCCGAACACGGCAATCCCGCTTGATAAATAATCGATCCGAAAAATCACCATATTCGCCTCAGCCGGAATATTTTCATTCAAAACCGTCATAATGGCAAGCATTACCAGTGGAAATCCCAGACAAAAAATATAACTGATCGGATCCCGCAATAATTCTTTCGCATTTCTTCCCGCAAAAACAACCGCCTTCATTTCATGTCCTCCTCTTCACCTAAAGCACAAGTTTCTATTTTGCGTTCTTTCCCGTCACAAAAACAAGTTCTCTGCACCTTATCTCATTTTGCAGACCACCCTCATCCCATGTTTTCCTGTCCGGCAATTTCAATGAAAGCTTCCTCCAACGTGTCCTTTCCCGTCTCCGCCTTCAATTCCTCCACAGTGCCATAGGCTTTGACCGCACCGGTCATCATGACCGCGACATGATCGGAAAGCGCCTCGACTTCCTCCATATAATGTGTGGTAAGTACGATCGTCACGCTGCCCTTTAAGCTTTCGATCACTTTCCAAAGCTCCCGCCTTGCAAGCACATCCAAGCCAAGCGTCGGCTCGTCCAGATAAAGAATTTGGGGCTGCGTGATCAGCGCCATCGCAATACTCAAACGCCGCTGCCAGCCACCGGACAAAAGCTTTGCTTTTTTTCCCGCAATCTCTGCCATACCGCACTGATCGATCAATGCGTCTGACCGGGTCGAAGCATCCGCCTTGGACGCTCCGTAGATGCGCGCCATGAGCTGCAGATTTTCCCGTACCGTCAGATTGGGCGCAACCGCTGTTTCCTGCGGGGACAGGTTGCTGTTTTTCTTGACCTCTGAAAGCGCCCCCGTAATGCTGCTTCCCATCACATAAGCGTCCCCTCCTGTCGGTCTGCTCAAACCCGTCAGCATGCGGATTGTCGTCGTCTTACCCGCGCCGTTTACACCGAGCAGCGCAAACAGCTCTCCCTTTTCGATGGAGAAAGAAATATGATCGACTGCCCGCTTCGTTCCGAAATCTTTCACCAGATCTTTAATCTCCACTGCATATTCCATAGCTTAATTTCCTCCTTCCGCCGCCTCCCGCGCCATAAGCTGCTCATTGATACGCGCGACTTCTTTTCTACAAACAAGAATCTGACAGGTCCATGTCACCGTATAGGTAAAAAGCATCCCTAAAAACACACAGATAAATGAGATCCAATATCTGCCAAGTCCCCAGCAGAAGATACTGACCGGCACCCATACGCACGCCGTCAGTACAAAATGCACGACCGCCTGACGAACCATGCTCCATTTTGCAATGTCCATGATAACAGAGCAGGCGCCGAACACAAATCCGATCAGCCCGCAGAGCAGCGTCTGCACCATGAGCGCCATAAACGGATTCTCAAAATGCGCAGCATATTCCGGAACAAGATCCGGAAGCGCCTGCTTATCCCCTGTTATCCTGACCATACTCATTGTTTTCGCCATTAGAATCAACACATTGACCGTCACACAAGTTGTAAAACTGACCGCCCCGCGCCATAAACATTTTTTCCACATCAGACTGCCATCTCCTTTTTTTATGATTGCCTATCTGTTCGCTACGTTTCCTCATTTTTACATTTCCGCTTTATGATTTCCGCATCAGGCTGTCCCTGATCCGGCTCACATAACGTCTGGACACATACGTCTCAATATCGCCCTGCAGATACATATGAATCGTTCCGGAAATACTCGTATCCATTCGCCGTATTTTTTTCGCGTTCACGATTTCCGAGTTGGAAATTCGGACAAACTGCTTCTTTAGCGTTTCCTCCAGCTCATACAGCCTTGCCCGCACAAGATAGGTTGCATCCTCTGTCTGTGCGTACACGCGCTGTCTGCTCGCATAAAAGCGAATTACCTCATTTCGCATGATCTGCACAGCATCCCCGTCTTCATAAACCGTGATTTTTTCATTCACAGCCTCGGCGATGACTTCCTTTAACTCCGCAAGCTCTCTTGTTTTTTTCGCTCCGCAAATGACAATCTCCGGTTCTTCGTATTTCTCGTGAATCCAAAAAGATATTTTCATTTTGATCCCTCCGCATATCACAAGTTCCGCTTGCGATACTGCACCTACAAAATTAGCATAAAAAATCCGCGCTGTATCCATTGTAACGATAAACGGTCGTTTTGCAAAGATAAACGGTCGACACCGAAACCACAGCAGCAAAAAAACCCCGTCACAGAGATTGCTTACTCTGTAACGGGGGTTCCCTTTCTATTTGCCTAATGTTTGACTTTGATTGCGATCATCAGACCGCCTGACAGTACCAGCACAGAAATGCCGAGCAAAACGAAGGTTTCCACCGTAATACCGGATGAGGGACGATCGATCCCGTGCTTCCACTCATGTCGATATTCCATATAAATCCTCCGTGTTTCCAATAGCCCGCAAATCTGATTCCTGTTCAGTCTAAACTCGGAACATGAATATCCGGTGAAGTTTTTGTGAAAATTTTGTGAGAAAAGGATTCCTCTCTTGCAGCGAAAAGCTTAACAGATACTCTTTATTTCCTATTTTTGATTTTACAGCAAATAAAAATACTAATACGTTAATTAAACTTTTCGTTTTTCTTTAGCATAAGAATCATTCCTGTTACAAAAATCAATCCAAATACAATCTTTAGTAAAATCATCATTTCATTTGAAAGAAACGGATGATTAAAGAGTATAAAGTCCGGAAGATTAGCAACAGAATGGGAAATAAAACATATAAAAAGAGAATTTGTTTTATAAAATATCAATCCAAATACTACTCCCATCAATATTGCACCAATAATTAAAACGATTCCACCTGCTGCAATGTGCATTAGCCCAAACAACAAAGAGCTTATTATAATTGCTACAGCGGCATTCGCTGTTTTCTCAACTCTTGTATAAACAATTCCCCTCAGTGCGATTTCCTCAGATATCGGCGCAACAATCAATAGATTTATTATCATAAATACGAACCCTAATCCACGGCAAACACTTGAATAATACGCAACGGAATTTTGTATCATCACAGAGTTCTCTATCGCGATATCATAAGTAATCAGAGCATAAAAAAAAGAATATGAAAATGCCACAATGATTGGCAATACGATGTCCTTTATCTTAAAACAATGTAATTTCCATTCTTTCTTTATGTCAGCTTTGCGGAACCTAAAAATTAAGAATAAGACAATAATGGTTAAAACACCTGAGAGTATCGTCATTCCCAATAAATTGCTATTTGCAAAATTCACCAAGGAATTCTCATCTCTAATACCATTAGCTGCGCCAAACGCCATAAAAACGATTGATAGGATCAATTGAAAAAACATAGTCAGCACAAAATATAATGCAAAAAATCCAATTCCTTTTCGTATTCCTTTCATCAAATGTTACCTCATCAATTCATATCTTTGAATTGTTCAACGGCATATTTTATCTCCCGTGCACTTATCCGACCTCTATCAAAGATATGTTACCCTTGTCTCATCGAGAAAACCTCTTGCGTCGGGTGTTTCATCCGCTTTGCCGACAGCGATAACCGCTAGCGGAATACTGCTGACAGCCAAAACCTTCTGCATATCCGCTACCCGCTGAGTAAGCGGATAACAGCCGCACCAACAAGTTCCATACCCTAATTCCTTCGCCGCGAGCAGGATATTCTGGGCTGCAGCGCCGCAGTCCTGAGGCCAGAAGCCCTCACAGATGTTTTCCTGAAGGTCCGGTCTGCCACAGATCACGATGGCTGTCGGAGCGGTGGCAAGCATCTGAGTATACGGCATCACCTGCATGATTTTTTCTTTCACTTCACGGCTTTCCACAACAACAAACTCCCAAGGTCTTGTATTGCAGGCACTGGGCGCCATCATAGCCGCCTCCAGCATCTGAGTGATATGCTCCCGCGGCACGCCTGCCTCCGGATCATATTTGCGGATACTTCTTCGGGATTTGATCGCGTCTAATGTATTCATGTTACGTCCTCCTTATTATGAAAAAACATTTTGTTCACTGTATTAATTCCGTACATTTACTCATTATATTCAATTCTTGCGCGGATCCGCTGCATGCGCGCATCTAATCTTGCGCTCTCCTCTGCGCACTCTTTCAGTTCCGCCGCAATTTCCTCCGCACAATCCAGATCCTTTTTATAACGCATCTTGTGTTCTAATGACGCCCAGAAATCCATTGCGATCGTACGAAGCTGAACCTCCACGCGCATCAGTCGTTTTTCGTCCGCGAGAAAGATCGGCGTCTCAATGATCAGATGCAGGCTGCGATAGCCGTTTGCTTTCGGATGGCGGATATAATCCTTTGATGAGACCAGCTCCACATCATCCTGCTGCAGCAGATAACGCGCGATCAAATAGACATCCTCCGGGAAGGAGCAGATCACCCGGAGCCCTGCAACATCGTTCAGGTTTTCTTCGATGCTCGCTACTGTCTGCGGAAGTCCCTTGCGTCTTAATTTATCCGAAATGCTGCGCGGTTTCTTTAATCTGGTCTTGATCGTCTCGATCGGGTTCCGGTCATACTGCTGAGACAGTGTTTCATTCAGGACGCGGATCTTTGTTTCCACCTCCATGATCGCACAGCGGTAGCATGCCATCAAAAAAGAAAATTGCTTTTCCACCTGCTCTAACTTTGAGAGCTCTATCAATTCCGCCCCTGTTTCTTCCGATTTTATGATCATGTTTTTCCGAACCTCCATAAATCAATACCCGCTTAAAAGCCGTCCCTGCTTTTTGCGGGCGCTTGTTTTTCCTTTGCGCCCATTATATCATGAATCTTCCATTCATGATCAACATTCGCCGCTCGCCGAATGAGTAAACTCATTCTTCTCGCTAACGTTCATTATATCACAAAACAAGTCCAGAAAAACTTATCTTTCTATGAAGATTTTATAACGCGTTTAGGTGAATTCCCAATACTAAAATTGTCTTTTCACACCGTCATCCGCTCTTCTTCCGCTCTGTCAAACACCACTGTTATCATAAATCGGTCTTCTTCCAACGATGCGCGCATCACTGCGCCCATTTTTTCCGCCAATGAGTGCGCGATGGAAAGCCCCAGCCCCGTCGAACTGTTCGCCCTCGCGCTGTCTGCCTTGTAAAATCGCTCAAATACCCTGTCAATGTCGATCTGCTCCGCATGCTCCACTTTATTTGCGCAGGAAAAAATAATCTTTTTTTCTTCCGACGCCAACTGGATACGCACATCTTTTTTTCCGTGCTCTAAGCTGTTTTTTATGATATTTTGCAGCATCCTTCCGATCATCGTTTCATTGCCGCAGGTATAAACGCGTGCCTCACACACGGACACCTGCGGTTCTAAGCCGCGCGCCTTGCAGTCCTCGTAAAAAGAAAACACGGTGTCATATACGATCCGATTTAGTTCTACGCGCTCCATGGTGGGAAGATAGGCATTGTCCTGAAGCTTGGCGTATAAAAAAAGCTCATCCAGAATCCCGCGCAGCGCCTCAATCCTTTTTCGGATGATCCCGATATAGCGCGCCTGCTCGTCCTTTGAGTCGCTCTCCTCAAGGAGCTGAACATACCCGTCAAGCGAGGTTAAGGGCGTCCGGATGTCATGGGAGAGATTTGTGATCGTCTCCCTGATCACCGTCTCCTGTGCTTGCACCGCCCGCCGTTTTTCCTCCGTTTCAAGCAACAGCGCATTCATCTCATCCGCAAGCGTTTCCAGACCGAAATACGACCCATCTGCAGTCAATTTCATGTTTGTCTGATGATTGTTGATAAACTGAAGCTGGCGGCAGATGCTTTTCACCTGCCGCCGATACCGGATCGCAATACTCCATGCCGTTGCCATGGCTGCCGTCATACAGACAACTGTGATTGTCAATATCCACTCCATGCCGCTTACTCCTTATCTCAATTCTAGCGCACATCCCGCTTATGATAAACAATCCCCGAAATCACTGCCGATGCCGCAATATAGACAAGAGCGAGCGTCAAAAAGCCGCCAATCTGCCGCATGGTGCTCTGGGTCGTCATCGCTTCCACTGCATAATTCAATGTATAGCGCATCAGATTAAACTGCTCTGCGGAAGGAAGAATCAAATAGATCACACGATTGAGATACATGATCAGCATTTCCACGATACCGCTTGCAAGTAAAATTCCCGTCGTCATGGCAAATGCCGTGCTCCTCGTCACAATCGTAAATAATGCGATCAGACAGCCCCATGCTACATGAAGCACATACTGCATGCTGAGCGCCCGAAACAGCGCTCCGGTAAACTCAAAAGTAAGACGTCCCCGAAAAAATATCGCACCCGACACTAAATTAGCAATCGTGAATACGACAAGAAGTAACAATACCTGAACCGCAACTGCCGGAAGCTTGGAGAGCGCAAGCATTTCCCGTCTCGGAATCTGCCCTGCGATATTTTTAATATAACCCCTCTTCTGTTCCGCGTTCACAAACAGCGGGACAAAGATAGCAATAAAAACGACCAACAGACAGCCATGCAGCTCCGACATCAGGATATCACCCACTCCCATGTCGTTGCCGACCCAGCTTTCATCCGCCTGTGCGGTAATGCCAAATGTAAAATCGTCCTCCGTGCTTTCCTCTTCCGCACTTGCCCATCCATCCGAAAAACCGCTCGCAAAACTCTCGGCAGGCACTTGTGACTCTGTTCCTGTTTCCTGTTCCGACGCCTTCTGCTCCGCTTCTATTATATTTAAGTCCATTCTTAATGCAAACGACATCAACACGGCAACTCCTGCCACCACGACAATCATCACACGAGTGGAAATCGCATGAATCAAGCGGTACAGTTCCATTTTTATCAGTCTCATCATGATCTGCCACCTCCCGTCAAATTCAGGAAATACTCCTCCAGCGACTCACTGTTCACCGCAATACCGAGCACCTTCACATCCGCTTTCGCAAGCGCCATCGTGATGTCGCCGCTGTCCTCTAAGCGCTCGAAAATGTGAATGGTATATTCGTCCTTCACCTGATAGTTTCGAATGCCCATTGCCTCGATCACCGTGCAGGCACGTCCCGTATCGTTCGTCTTCAGCTCAATGCGCTCACAGCACTTCTCAAGAAGCTCCTCCCGCGTCAGCTCCTCCAGCAGCGTCCCATTGTGAATGATGCCGTAGTGCGTGGCAAACTTGGAAAGTTCCTCTAAGATATGACTGGAAATCACAATCGTGATATGTTTTTCTTTATTCAATTTTACCAGGGTTTCCCGAACCTCTACGAATCCCTGCGGATCCAAGCCGTTGATCGGTTCATCCAAAATGAGCAGATCAGGATCTCCTACCAGCGCTAACGCAATCCCCAGCCGCTGTCTCATGCCAAGCGAAAAATTGCGCACTTTTTTCTTTCCCGTGTCGGCAAGTCCGACCGTCTGTAACAGTTCCTCAATATACCCTTCCCTGTGCACACCCAACGCCAGACATTTGATCTTGAGATTCTGTCTTGCCGTCATGTCGGGATATACTCCCGGCTCCTCGACCAGCGCACCCACTCTGGTGCGCTCCATTGCCGCCTCCCCCGACGCCTTTCCGAAAATCGAATAATCGCCCTGTGTCGGCGAAGCAAGTCCGCTGATGATACGCAGGATCGTTGTTTTTCCCGCGCCGTTTCGACCGATCAGTCCATAGATCGCTCCCTGTCTGACATGCAGATTAGCTCGATCGACCGCTTTATGTTTGCCGTACTGCTTCGTCATCTGACTTGTCTCTAACAGCCATTCCTTTTCCATTGCTTTCCTCCTTCTTTCCTTCGTCCGCTGCACGCCGCATAGGTAACACGCCGATCCGATATACTTTTGCCGCGTCCGCCGATAGTCTTATCATAAGGCACAAGCGTCAATAAAACGCCAAGCAAAGTTAAAGAAACGGTAAAGATTTGTTCCCTCCTATTTTGCCATCTTAAACCCAATTCCCCACACAGTCTCTATGTACTCTTTCTCTGTTTCCTTTTTTAATTTTTTGCGGATATTACTGATATGAACATTGACCGTCTTGTCTTCCCCGATATAATACTCCTCCCACGCATAGTCATAAATCTCCTGCTTGGAAAACACCTTATCGGGACGCATCATCAGAAGTTCTAAAATCCGAAATTCATGTTTTGTCAGTTCCACCTCATTTTCTCCGACGCGCGCCGTAAACCCCGTGCGATCCAGCTTGATTTCTCCATACGATAAACAATCGGACCCCTTTTTCCCGTTATTTCCCTCTTCTCCCGCGCGCCGCATGAGCACGCCGATGCGCGCGACCATCTCTTTGATCTCAAAGGGCTTTGTCATATAATCCTCCGCTCCCGCCGTCAGCAGATCTACCTTGCTCTCCAGGCTGTCCTTCGCAGAAACGACCATGACCGGAACGCGGCCGCCCGCCTCAGCGCCGTGCAGCCTTTTCAATACGTCCTCTCCGCGCATTCCCGGAAGCATTAAATCCAATATGATAACGGAAAAACTGCCCTGCTCCGCCCGCAGGATCCCTTCCGTCCCTGAAAACGCCTGCACACAGGAATACCCCGCTTTTGTCAGCGCCTCACACATGACATTGTTAATATCCGTATCATCCTCTATGATCAAAATCGGTCTCATTGTATGGCCTCCCCCTCAAAGCATAAGCTCCCTTTCTGTTACAACCTTGTCCCGATATGGCTCGCTGCATGGTAAGGAAAGCAGCTTCGAAACAACTGCCTCATCGTCCCAATAGTGCATCGGGTACGCATGCCCCGTCTCCACATGCCGCAAAAACCAGTCAAACCCCAATGCAAAACGCTCTCCCTGCCGGCTGTCAAGCGGCAGACACGCAATATCAAATACCTGCCCCGAAAGCTTCGCGATCTCCCGCTTATAGTCCTGCTCCATCCTGCGCTCGTCTTCTTTTGTTTCGTCCTCCCAGCTCCACCAGTTTAAGTCCCCCGCATGATAGATATGACGTCCTTCCACATCCACAGTAAACGCTGCGCCGGTATCAGTGGATTTCAGAGTCTGAATGCGGATACTTCCGCCATCACAGTCCATGCAGACTGTCTCATCCGCCTTGATAAAGGTGATCCGATCATACTGCGACTCGGTCACGCCCTGCCGCAAAAAGAAATTGCGGTTATATTTTCTTTTGATGTCGTTCGATAATACATAGGTAACCTGCGGATGTGCGCGCAATTCTTTTTTCGTAAAAATCGAAAAACTGAAATGATCCTGATGCACATGACTGGCAAACACATATAGCGGCTTGTCCGCCGGAACAGACGGCAGAGTCCCCTGATAATAGTCAAAGAGCAGCGCGCACTGTGCAAGCTCCATATAAAATCCGCTGTGATAAATATGTATGACTTTCATTACGAGCCCCTTCCCACTTGCCTTTCCCGCTAAAACCTTTTATACTGATGATACGTTCATCCCACATTAACAGAATCCGGAATGATACACCGGATAAAGTACATGCCCATTCAGGCGGGTATCATGTCTATCGACATGATAATGTTTATCAACATTATAGCGAAAAAAGCAGAAAATAACAACGGAGGTACCAAATGAAACTGATCTCATGGAATGTAAACGGGCTGCGCGCCTGCATGCAGAAAGGATTTCTTGATTTTTTCAAGGAAGCGGATGCGGATATTTTTTGTATTCAGGAGAGCAAGCTCTCCGAGGGACAGCTTACGCTTGATCTGCCCGGCTATCATCAATATTGGAATTATGCTGAAAAAAAGGGATATTCCGGTACGGCGATCTTCTCAAAACAGGAACCGCTTTCCGTCTCCTACGGAATCGGCATTGCGGAACACGACCGCGAAGGGCGTGTGATCACCTTGGAATTTCCCGGCTTTTATATGGTGACATGCTATACGCCGAACTCACAGCGCGAACTTGCGCGCCTTGCCTACCGCATGGAATGGGAGGATGCGTTTCAGAATTATATCCGCACGCTGGATGCGGATAAGCCCGTCATTGTCTGCGGCGACCTCAACGTGGCGCATCAGGAGATCGACTTAAAAAACCCGAAAAGCAATCACCACAACGCCGGATTTTCCGATGAGGAACGCGGCAGGATGACTGCTTTTCTTGACAGCGGCTTTACGGACACCTTCCGCTATTTTTATCCAGATCTGACCGATGTGTATTCATGGTGGTCTTATATGTTCTCAGCGCGAGAAAAAAACGTAGGGTGGCGTATTGATTATTTTTTAAGTTCCAAACGGCTTGATAGGCAGCTCAAGGACGCCGCCATCCACACGACGGTCTTAGGCTCCGATCACTGTCCCGTGGAACTGACGCTCACAGATATTTAGGGAAACGCTGATTCAATCCGTGTTCCCTTCGGGCTTGTAATTCAGATCGTGGAATATGATGCAGTTGGGTTTCTCTACCTTGAGCTCCTTTCCGTTCATGACGAGAAGCCCCTTCGCCGTATCCACGCCGAAGAACGTCATCGTGTTGGATTCGTGATTTAAGGATACCAGATGCTTACTGTCCGGAAACAGCGCGGCATCCTTCGGATAATCCCCACTAATCGGCAGACAAAGCCGCTTATCGAGCATCCCCGTCTCTTTGTCCACACCGTAAACGATCACACTGTTATCGCCCGCATTTGAGCTTACCATAAACCGGTAATCAATGGAAAATTTGATCGTGCAGGCAGCGGAATTGCCTGCATGATAATTATTTAATGTCGAGATATTTTGTATTTTCTCAAATTCGGGATTTCCGTTTATCTCCTCATAACGGTATACGTCGATATAATTTTTCAGTTCATGCACAATGTAGAGGAAGCGCCCATCTTTCGAAAAACACAGATGTCTCGGCGCGGACTCCTGCTCGCTTCGGATGACATCCACAGGTTTTAATTTTCCCTTTTGGAAATCAACACGATACACGTTCACATGATCCATTCCGGGATCTGCTGCAAGAAGGTAATGATTGTCACGCGTCATTTTTACACAATTGACATGCGGCCGGAAATTGCGCTCCGCAATGCTGCCCAAACCTTTCAGGTAAATCTCGTCCGTAATCTTTCCGACGCTTCCGTCCTCTTCCAAGGCAAGCATGGTGATCTTACCGTCATGATAGCCCGCCACAAACAGATAACGGTCTTCAAAATCCGTAGAAAGATAACAGCCGCGCATACCGTTGATGGACGCATGGTTAATGAGCTGCAGGGTTCCGTCCTCACGGATCAAAAAGGACTCCACTCCAAAATCCGTGATCGAATAGAAAAATTTGCGGTTGTGGGAAATCGTCACATAGGAGGAGTTGGTGATCTCTACCTCGTCTTTCTCCGTCATTCTTCCTTTTTCCACATCCACATCATACACCTTGATACCGTGATTGCCCTCCATTGTGTAGGTCGATACATACGCAACATACTTATCCGCGCTCATTTTCGCTTCCTCCATTGATTGTTCCCGCCGTTTACGACGGGCTGATACCCTTATGCGTCCTGCGTGTCCTCGCAGCCGCACGGTCCCTTGTTACCCCGAAAAGGGGGATAATCCTGATCATCGCGCTGCTCCCTGTCAAACGGCGAGAACGGGTTTTCCTCCCGTCTTGCGTTTTGCCCCGGTGTACCGCATGGCCGGCAGTCTCCACGCTCCTGCGCTCTGCGGTCCTCACGTTCCGAAGAGTCACATGTTCTGCGGTCTCTGCGATTCGATCCGCCGCACGGCCGGTCTTCCTCACAGCCGCATTCGCTGTCGCTGTGATTGCAGCAACCTAATAGAAGTAAGAGCAAAAAAATGGAATTCATTCTATGATCTCCATTATGATTTTGCTATTACTATATGCAGCGAAATCATGTAGGTTCCTGCCTTGTCAGCTATTGTTCTGCCACCGTTCCCATGTGCCCCGCATCCGCGCCTTCCTATCTGCGTTTCTTCATGATCCGCGTGCGGATGTAAGAAAACGTCTTCTCTTCCCCGTCCCGCGCAAGCATGCGCAGCAGGAACTCCAGTTGTTTCTTTGTTTTGGGATGAATCTGCATATGAGCTTTCCCCTGCATATAATAGGCAAGCGGTGAAGCATCCGTATAGGCATCTCCTAAATATACCTTGGACGCTGCCATGCGGTCCGCAAGCATCTCTAAAACAAATCGGATCGGCATCGGCATCGGCTCATCACGCTTTGTCACAATATTGTAATCCGTCCAAAACTCATAATGATGACGATTTCTGCCCTTATGATGCATCCACGCAAGCGAATATCCTTTCGCCTCGCGCTCGCCGGCATTTGGACTTCTTGTACCCTGATAATATTTTGCCCCCGTGATCAATTCCGTCGGCATATATTTGGACAGATCATGCGTCAATCCCTGCTTATACAATCCTAAACGAAAGCAATGCCGCATAACGAAAATCTTGTGTATTGTGATCGTCTTCAGGTGCTTCCACAATTTGCTCATGTTTCCGTTTCACTCTCCGCTTTCTTCTTTCTTCCCGCCTGACCGCGCCCTGTCTTTGCGGACGCTTCTTCTTTATTCTGCTCGTTCTTCATACCGACAAGCACCTGAATGCTCCTGCCCTGCACCGTCGTATAGCCATCCGTTTTCCATTCGTCCACAGAAAAGCTCTCGTCAAACGCCGTATCCATGACAAGCCGCCATGCATAGCCGTTTTTCAGCTTTGGCAGCGCAAAACGATGTTCCGTCCAATGCATATTGTAGGCAACATAAATATCCTCATCCTTCTCGTCCTTCTGATTTCCATACGTACCCGCATACATCAGTCCCATGTGCCAGCTGTAATTCTCCGGCCGGATACGGTATGCCTCATCGGAATGAAAAGAGATTTCGGGATAACCGCAAGAAAGTCTGTCCACAGAGCTGCACTCCCCTTTTTTGCGGAATACGGAATGTTTTGCCCGAAACGCCAATAATTTTTGGACAAAATCGCGCTGCCTGTTCGCCATAACGCCACGGTTCCAATCCTTCCAGCCGACCGCGTTATCCTGGCAATACGGATTATTATTCCCTTTTTGCGTGTTACAGTCTTCATCTCCCGCCATAAAGAACGGCGTTCCCTGCGAGAGCACGACCATCGCCATTGCGTTGCGCATCTGACGCATACGCAGCTTTATGATAGAAGACTTCCGGCTTACGCCCTCGACACCGCAGTTCCAGCTCTGGTTATCGTTACTGCCGTCCCGATTATTCTCGCCGTTTGCTTCATTATGTTTGTATTCATAGGATACCAGATCATGCAGCGTAAAACCATAATAATTCGTTACGTAATGCAGCACGCCGTTTTTGGCAGGATTCGTGACAAAATGCCACATCATTGCCTGCAGCAGACTGCCGTCGCTTTTTAAGAATCTGCGCGTATCCATCATAAAGGCATCTGTCGCGGCCGCGAGGTTGCGGTATTCCGGTATTTCGTTTCCCTCATAAATCTGCTCATACGGAAATCCGTAATAGATCAGTTTTGTATTGCTCAAAAGAGGTTCCGTCGCAAGGAGAGTCACGGGAATGCCGTTCCCCATCAGATGAATCCCGTCTATATGGTATTCCAGCACCCAATATTTGATGATTTCCAAAATATAGCCCTGCTTGCAGGAATCGGGAAAATAAAACTGACAGATGACTTCAATCCCGTTCTTGTGCAGCTCCCTGATCATCCGTTTCAGCTCATTCACACAGTCTCCGGATGCCGCGTAGGACGCCTTCGGGGAAAAATAGTACGCGTCGCAGTAGCCCCAGTAATTGATCCGCGTTCCTTCCTCATCCGGCTTATCCATATAATGCTTGGCGGCATATTGCATCGTAACATCCTTTTTCTGCCAGCCTGTCTCAGGAAATTCGTAAAGCGGCATGAACTCGATATTTCTCACGCCAAGTTCCTTTAAGTACGGTATTTTTTCGATCACACCCGCAAAGGTTCCTTTTTTCTTTACTCCCGAATTCGGAGATTTTGTAAAGCCCCGCACATGGGTACAATAAAAAACACTGTCTTCGTAGGGAATCCGAAGCGGCGCATCCCCCTGCCAGTCAAATCCGTGCTCCGGGATTCCTGCACGAAGCTGCGGTTTTGAGACTGTTTGTATCTCTTCAGGTCTTCCGCCTTCCCGCGTTTCCCGTTCGTGTTTTCCTTCTTCACGCTTCGCGCCCGCCCCGCCCCAACGCTCATTCCCGATGATACGTTTGGCATAAGTGTCTGTGATGATCTCGTCCCCGTCGTAAAAATTATATTCATAGGAAAGCTTCCGATTCCGCACGACGGACAAACAGCAGATATTTCCGATCCGGTCTTCTTTCCTGAACGGAATCTTACAGCTGTTTCCGCTCTTACTGTCATAAAGAATCACACCGCACTCATTCCGTGTATGCATAACCGCGGCAAAATTGATCCTGTCTTCAACGATCGTCGCCCCAAGCGGATAGGGGATGCCTTTTTTTACATCCAAAGAATTTCTATCCTCAATCTCATGTCTCATAGAGTGTCCTTCCGATTCCTGTTCGTATCGTCCTGCTTCTTTCGTTCTCGTTTTTTCATAGAATTATATGTAGTATAACACAAATCTTTTTCTTTTCCTATCCAAACCTTGCTTTTTTCCGATCCTTTCTGTAAAATAAAAAAGTATTTCAAAAAAATCACAGAGCAGAGGAGGCTTTGCTATGTCTGAAACAAACAAAGAGGACGCATTGGCGCAGATCCGTTCCGATGAGGAACTCGTCACGCTGGATGTTTATCACGATGACGGCTATACCACCTGCATTGTTGCCGCAATCCTGACGATCCCCGAATCCGATCGTCGGTATGTCGCACTGCTTCCGGTTGATGAACGCGGCGAATACAGTCCGGAAAACGCATGGTTTTACCGCTATGTGACGGACGAAGCGAATCCGGATGCCGAGCCGGATATTGAAAATATTACGGATGACGAGGAATTGGAGTCCGTCATTGACCGCTACGACGAATATTTGGATGAGATTGCTTTCGACGAGCTGCTCAGCGAGGAAGATGACGCCTAAAAAACATGCGCATTCTTTTACTATTCTTCCGGTTTTGATGGATTCCCTAATGTTTTAACAAATCGCGTAGAAACCGGGACATTTGAAATTTTTGATCGCCCTGCTTATGAACGCATGTCATGAGCAGGGTTTTTCTTGCTCTTGTCATCGCTACATAAAGCAGCCGGCGCTCTTCCTCGATTTCCTCAGGCAGAAACGCTTTTTTATGCGGGATAACGCCTTCATTTAAGCCGGGCAGCACAACATGATCAAATTCCAGCCCCTTACAGGCATGCATCGTAAGCACCCGGATCGGACTCTCCTTCGTCTCTCCCGCCTGCATCGGGAGTATCCGCCCGTCTGCGGCCGCGCGAAGCCATTCTTTGTGATCCCGCATCTCTTTTGCTTCTCTGTTAAGCACCCCAAGCACAGTAAGCGCCTCCTGCCGCGCCTCGCCGCCCTTAAGCGTCTCCTCCGGCAGCGCACGTTCATATCCGATTCCTCTGCAAAGATAGGCAAGCGCCGAAAACGGCGGAAGGCAAGCCAGACACTGCAGCTGCTCCCAAAAGAGAAGCAGCGTCTTTCTCATCTTCTCATTTCCCTCATAAAATCGGATGAGCGCTTCCACGCTTCCGCCGCTTTCAATGACCGCATGTCTGCTCACGGCGCGGTACGGTTTATTGATCACACGGAGCATGGCTTCAAAGTTCTCCTGCGCGGATGTACTCCGAGCGGTTTCCATGCATGTTAGCGTGGACGCAGCTCTGGCGGTTTCCGCTCCGTTCCGTGTATGCGAAACCCCGATCGCAAGCGTCAGATACGCAAGCACATCCTTTGCGACGGGATGCGCATACACATTTTCCGTACGGCGGCCACGCGCAGCGGCAATACGAATGCCTGCCTGTCCGAGGAAGCGCTCCGTCTCCGCGGTCTGCGCGTTCGTCCGCACAATGACCGCCGCCGTCTCATTCTCCGGCACACGGCGAAGCGCCTCACAGATCGTATGCATCTGCGTTCTTTTTTCTGAACAGACTGCGATCCGCACGATCCCGTCCGCCGCATTTCCTGCCGTGATCTCCTTATCGTAACGCAGTTTATTATGCATGATCAAATGCTTGGCAGCAGCCACGATCTTTCGTCCGCTGCGGTAATTGACCGTCAGATAACATGTCCGTATCTTGGGATAATAGGAAGGCAGCGCAAGCATCAGCTTCGTATCCGAGCCTCGAAAACCATAAATGGACTGATCTTCATCTCCCACCATGAACAAATGATTCCGCGGTGCTGCGATCAAGCGCAGTATGGAAAACTGTATCGGACTGACGTCCTGAAATTCATCCACGAGCAGATAGCGGTATCTGTCCCTCCAGTAGGCAAGGATTCCCGCATTCCGCCTATCCCGCAACAAACGCCCGCAGAGCCCTGTGATATCCTCAAAATCAAGTCCGCCGAGTTCTCTGCATGCCTCGCAGTATTCCGCCCATATCTCATCCGCCGCAGCTTCCTCATCCATATCGGTTCCTGCCTCAGCGGCTGCATGTTCCGCCTCCGCATTGGCTCCTGCCTCAGCGGCTGCGTGTTCCGCCTCCGTGCCGATTCCTGCCTCCATACGATTTTTACGCCTGCTGATATAGGCGCTCATCTGTTCCAGATCCGAAAACTGCGCACGTCTGCCGTCTGTTTGATTGACTATTGCAGTCAATATTTGTTTCTTTTCTTTTTCAGATAAAATCTTTAGTGGTTGTCCCATCCCATATCCATCAAGCTTCGCTCCCATTTGCAGGGATTCCTTCAAAATTCGAAAAAATATGGCATGAAAGGTACCAAAGGTCACCTCGGTATCCTGTTTCCCGCAATTTTGAAGATAGCGATCCCGCATCTGCTCCGCTGCGGAGCGCGTGAACGTCACGACAAGAATGTGCTTTGGCGCAACACCATGTCTCTTGATCAATGCGCCGACACGCAACGTCAATACCTTTGTCTTGCCGGAGCCCGGCGGCGCAATGACAACGCAGGGGCCATCCGTATGCATCACAGCATCCGACTGCCCCCTGTTCAACTGTTCGTTTTGATTCATATATGACCCGTTTTTCGCTCTCCCGGGTACCAATGTCTGCCGTTTTCCCCCTCGGTCAGACTTCGTTTTTCCTGCTACCGCAACATCTCGATTCCCTTTCGAATGCGCGCAAGACTCTCCTCTTTGCCGAGCAGCTCCATGATCTCCGTGGCGCCGGCCGGTGTCATCTGCTTTCCGGAAACCGCAGTACGGATCGGCCACAGCACATAGCCGTTCTTGTATTCATTGCTCTGCGCATAGTCGGTAAGCAGCGCATACAGCGCATCATTGCTGTAATCCTCCTGCTTCTCCAAAAGCGGCAAAAGCTCCGTTAAAACAGCCAAGGACGACTCCTTGCTTGTCTTCATTTTTTTATGTGCGTACATTTCCGTGTCATATTCCGGCAGTTCATTAAAGAAATCAACCAGCTCCGCAATGTCGGGTAATACCTCGATCCTCGTTTTTACCATCGCGGCAATCTTATGCAGATCCAGCTTCCTCGTGAGCGCCTTCTCAAGATAAGGCAGCGCCATCTTATAAAAGCGCTCCTCATCCATCGCCTTTAAGTACTCGCCGTTCATCCATCTTAATTTGTTCATATCAAATACCGCAGGCGACTTGCTGATACGGCGATAGTCAAACTGACGGATCAGTTCTTCCAACGAAAAAATCTCCCGGTTTTCTTCCGGACTCCACCCAAGCAAGGCAATATAATTGACGACCGACTCCGGCAGAAAACCCTGCTCGATCAAGTCCTCAAAAGAAGCATGTCCGCTGCGCTTTGCCAGTTTTTTATGATTCTCGTCCGTGATCAGCGGCAGGTGGATATAAACAGGCACCTCCCAGCCGAACGCCTCATAAAGGCGGTTATATTTCGGTGATGAGGAAAGATACTCATTGCCGCGCACAACGTGGGTAATTCCCATGGTATGATCGTCCACCACATTGGCAAAATTGTAGGTCGGAAAGCCGTCGGATTTGATGAGCACCATATCGTCAAGCTCCGCGTTGCTGACGGAAATATCTCCGTACAGCTCGTCATGGAACGTCGTTACGCCCTCCTTCGGATTGTTCTGTCGGATGACATAGGGCATCCCCGACGCAAGCTTTGCCTCGACTTCCTCTTTCGGAAGCTGCAGACAATGCTTGTCATAGATCATGATTTCCTTGCTCTCTCCGGTCTCAGGGTCAGTGATTGTTTCACGGAGCGACTCTAACCGCTCCTTATCGCAGAAGCAATAATATGCCTCTCCCTTGTCAATCAGCTCTTTCGCATATTTCAGATAGATGCCGCTCTTGCTCCGCTCGCTCTGCACGTAGGGACCGTATCCACCGTCCTTATCGGGTCCCTCGTCATGCGTAAGTCCTGCTGTCGCCAGCGTGCGATAAATAATATCGACCGCGCCTTCCACATAACGCTCCTGATCGGTATCCTCGATCCGAAGCATGAACACCCCGTCCTCATGCTTGGCAATCAAAAATTCATAAAGTGCGCTCCTCAAATTACCGACATGCATTTTTCCTGTCGGACTCGGCGCGTACCGTGTTCTTATTTTCTGCATAAAACGCCTCCGATGATTTTTCTTAATTACGAAAGAACGCGAAGCGTTCTTTTTTCCTATAGGAATTTTCTTTCCCTGGAAGAATCGCTACAGCGATTCTTCGAAAGATTTGCGTAAGCAATTCTTTTTTATTCCTTATCCGGAATCTGTTTTGCCGCCTCGCTCTTAAAGCGCGCAAGCTCCTTTGCGGCGACGGGGATCGCGATATTGGTTCCCGCGCCTGCCACACATCCGCCGGGACATGCCATGCCCTCGATCAGACAGCCGTTCTTTTTACCTGCCTTTGCAAGCATCAGCATTTTTTTACACTCCGTCAGACTTTCCGCATGTTCGATATGCACCTCGGTATCGGGATAATATTCCTTGATACAGCTCTCGATCGCGGACGCAACACCGCCGGCGACACCGTAGCCGCGCCCTGCCCCTGTTGCATCCTCCATACGGTCCAACGCCTCTATTTCTTCTAAAAACAGCCCTTTTGCCTCAAACATACCGGCAAGCTCTTCAAACGTGATGACAAAATCCACATCCGAGCGGACGGTCCTGCGGGACGCCTCTAATTTCTTCGATGCGCACGGTCCGATAAACACAACACCCGCATCGGGATGATCTTCCTTGATCTTGCGCGCCGTCGCCACCATCGGCGTCAACTCATTCGAAATGCTCCCGATCGTCTCCGGGAAAAATTTCTTTGCCAGCATTGACCAAGACGGACAACAGGAGGTCAAAAGGAACGGAAGCTCTCCCGTCGCCACTTTCTCCACATAATGATGCGCTTCCGCCATCGCGCCCATATCCGCGCCGATCGCCGTCTCATACACATCATAAAAGCCAAGCTGTTTTAATGCCGTCTTGAATTGGTCGGGAGATACATTCGCGCCGAACTGCCCCGCAAAAGACGGCGCAACCTGCGCAATGATCTTTCTGCCGGACTGCAATGCACGAATGAGCTGGAAGATCTGCGATTTATCCGCGATCGCTCCGAACGGGCAGCTTACCATACATTGTCCGCAGGAGACACATTTTTCACTGTCAATGCACGCGCGCTTCTTCTCGTCGCTCCCGATCGCGCCGACACCGCACGCTGCCGCGCAGGGGCGAACCTGATGCGTAATGGCGTCATAAGGACAGATAGCTTTACATTTACCGCAATGGATACATTTATCCTGATCGATATGGGATTTTCCGTTTACCATGGAAATAGCGCCGCGCGGGCACACCTCACGACACGGATGCGCAAGACAGCCCATGCATCGATCCGTCACAAAATATTGATTTTCCGGACAGGCGTTACATGCCGACGGAATAACCTGTAAAAGAGGCGGTTCATAAAATTTCTCGGCAATATCGCTATCCTCCACACCCTGACTGACATGCACGGGTTGGTTTTCCGGCCGCAGGGACATTCCCATCGCAAGACGCATCCGTTCCCTGACGACCGCGCGTTCTCTATATACACTCTCCCAGTAAGGCGATTCATCGCTGTTCACAAGCTTATACGGCAGCGCCTCCATATCATCCAACAGATTCGTCGAATGATATGCAAGATTGGCAATCTCCTTAAATACGCGCCGTCTTACTTTTCTGACTTCTGTATCAATTCCTCTCATACAGTTAAGTCCCATCCCTTTCTTCCTAGGGTGCCGCGGAACAAAAGTCCGCAGCAATATCCACGTTCAGACTTCGTTGTCCTCGTCTTCCTTTCACTTAAAACCGACGCATTTATTTTGACACAAAATTAACAATAAGTCAACAGCCCCATCGTTTACGATGGGGCTGCCTGCTTAGAAAAGATTTGGAAAATCATCTATTTTTTATTTTATTTGGTATTTTAGAATCTTTCCATCATTTGCATCTGTCAAAGCCCGGATTATACTGATAGAAGTTCTTCGGGTTAAGCGAATCCTGCGTCATGCGCAGCGCTTCACCGAAACGGGAAGATGGAAGTAAAAATCTTCTCAAAGAAGCACAGCTTCTTAAAAATTTCCTCATAAATAGCGTGTTTTAGGCTTTCATAGTGTGTGATGTTAAATGTTCCATGTGATTTCAATATTACCGTCTGCAATCCGAATGAC
>CAZZNE010000001.1:341559-389900 GCA_964655525.1 uncultured Clostridium sp. | reverse complement strand
ATCTACAACTCTATGTCTTTTGACTTTACTTCTGTTACGGACGTGGATAGCCTCGACTGGAAAAATTACGGCGTGGACTCCATTATTCAGACGGTCTGTAATCACAAACATCTCGGAAACGGTTCCATCATTCTTTGCCATAACGGCGCAAAGTACACGGCAGAAGCGCTCGACACCCTGATCACAAACCTTCTTGATGCGGGTTATGAATTCGTACCGCTCTCCGATCTGATCATACGTGAGAATTACCATATGAATACGGAAGGACGGCAGATTGCGGATTAATACGAATACAAATAAAAGCCTTGGTGAAAACTCAAGGTTGTGGGATTACAGTATATATGGCTCATATTTTGAGAAATTCAGGGAATACTTGAAACGCCAAACGGCACATGCTATAATGCCAGCAGGCAAATGATGAAAGTATCCATGAAGCAAAGCGAAAAGCCCCGGTGTTGCCGCACCGGGGCTTTTCTATTCCGTTTTGGGAAGGTGGCTTCTGCCTTAGGTTGGCTACCAGTTACTCGTCCCCGTCCAACCATTTGCAAACATAGTAGGCAACTATGCTTGCCACAACGGAGAGCAAAAATGATGAAAATAACTCCATGAAACTCCCCCCTCCTCTACCTGTCTAGGGGTAGCTGCAAAAACAGTATAGCATACCCGGTACTTCTTTTCCATTATTTATCAATCTGTTCATTCTCTTTTTTCGTCCGTTGCCATCAGCAACGGACAGGGCTGTCGGTCCTGCTTCGCGCCTGACTATTCTAAGATTAACATGATAAAAGGCAGCAAGCCTTTGATGGCTCACTGCCCTTTATTCGTACTGATACGGTACGGTAGCCTGCTATCTCTGAAATATTTTTATTGATCAATACGGCCACATTCTTGATCAACCTTTCTGATAGCTCCTCCTCCAAATGATTCAAAATATGATTGATCGCATATTTATGGTTAATTGCCTCATAGATTTCCCTTGGCGTAGCCGATACCTTAAAATCATTATCATTAAATAAAATGGCATATGTCTTCGTAGGACAGCGTGTTTCCTTCTATTATATTTGTATGGTAGGCGCTTCTGGAAGTAAAATCTTCAAAGTACTCTTGATTATTAAATATCAACTTTTTTACATCCATGTCTCTTTGTCGGCCCTCCCATCTATGATTGAAATTGTTTATGATATCTCTTAACACTTAATTGCCTGTCCCGCCACTATTATCTGTACGTTTACCGCATAAGTTCCTATCTTTTCGTTACTTGAAAGCCCGGTTTCCGGATGTCCTTTACGATTCCACGCAATGAACAAACACTTTTTTATTTTAGGGATTGACGTGTTGCTCTGAATTCGCCATGATTTGCATTCATACGTGAAAATTACCATATGAATACGGAAGAACGGCAGATTGCGGATTAATCAATCGGCACCTGAAAAATATCCGGCAGCTCGTCCAGCGTTATCGCCTTTTCATGATTGTATACACCGCTCAACTTCTCCTTGCTATTGCCCGTAATATGCGTTGTATGCCATATCATAAACCACGACCACATAGCACCGTCTGCTTCAAACCTCTCAATGTTGGGAACATTTCCGCACTCATGGAACGCCATCAGCTTTCCCGTATTAAGAGCCTCCAGCTTTCTCCATGCTCTTACGTTGGTGGAATTATCATAGGTGTCTGAACCGATGATGTCACAATATTCGTTTCCCGGATACCAGCCATCCTTTACCTCGCCCGAATAACCTAACACCCAAATTAAGTTTGTCAGCCCGAATTGGTTGGTGTAACGATCATACATCATTTGCCACAATTTGATGAAATTTTCTGCACCGCCTTTGCCCCACCAAAACCACTGACCGTCAAATTCATGAAAAGGTCTCCACAAAACGGGAATGCCCGCATCGCGCAGCTCCGTGAGCGCTTCAGCCGCTTTATCCCAGTTTGCTATCATGGCGTTGTACTCGTCCGTACCCTCTGTGAGTATTTTTTCAAAATCGGGGGTATCGTCAAGAGCCTCCTGATATCCCAACCCGTTCACGCCCGTATGCCAGCATATGGTAACGATACCGCCCTTTTCATGCCATTCCTTTGCACGTTCGACCACACCGGCAAAATCATCGTTCATAAAATCCAGACCGCGCATTGCAGGATACTTCCCTGTGACCTCAAAAATATAGTCCATTTCATAATCGGGCGAACCCATCCAGGTCGATTCCTGCTGGCAGGTGATTATGTAGCTGCCATAAACCTCGTTAAGATAGTCATAAAGCTTCTGGGCGTTTTCGTCTGCGTCAGGATTTGAAAGAGGATATTTGCTCTCCTGCTCCGCAGTATCCGCCTCCGTAACCTGCGATGACGCATCCTCCGTCACATCTTCCTCTACATCGTCAACCATGGTATCACCTCTTCCACAGCCTGCAATCAACACTCCTATAACAGAAACTGTGTATAAAAACAAAATCGTCTTTTTCATATTTTCATTTTCCTTTTATCCGAACATCTCCCTATTATTACACCACATATTTTGCATTGTTTCAATTTTATATCATATCACAAATATAATGAAATAAAAATATTCATTTTCCCTCTTGACCTTTCACCTATTTTGACTATAATGCCATTGGGATACTTCTTAATGCAAATAACGACTTATTATAACAAAATAGATCGAAACCTTAACGCAACACGAGATAACAAATTTTATAAAATGTAGAGGAAACATCATGGCAGCTCAGAATGCGACACTTACTCCCGATACACCCAAAAAGCAAAAGACTTTGACCAAAGATCTGACGAACGGAAATCCGATGTCTCTCATTCTCGGCTTTTCCGTTCCGCTCCTGTTTGGTATGCTGTTTCAGCAGTTTTACAGTCTGGTGGATACGATCATCGTCGGAAAATGTATCGACGCGAACGCGCTTGCCGCAGTCGGCTCCACCGGCTCCATTAATTTTTTGATCATCGGTTTCTGTATTGGCATTTGCAGCGGTTTTTCCATTCCCGTCGCACAGCGTTTCGGGGCGGGCGATTACGCCGGCATGCGTAAAATGGTATGGAACGGCGCATGGCTTTCTCTTACCTTCGCCGCTGTCATGACCGTGGTCGTATCCCTGTTCTGCGGGCAGATCCTCCGGGTAATGCATACTCCCGATGATATTTATGAACAGGCCTATTCCTATATTTCTGTGATCTTTCTTGGGATACCGGTCATTTACCTGTATAACATGCTCTCCGGCATCATCCGCTCGCTGGGCGACAGCAAAACGCCTGTTATTTTTCTTGTTTTATCGTCCGTGCTCAATATCGGTCTCGACCTGCTGTTTATTCTGGTATTTGACTTTAATGTGGCGGGTGCGGCCTACGCGACCGTCATCTCGCAGCTTGTTTCCGGCATCGCCTGCCTGATCTTTATGATCCGCAGATTTCCAATCCTGCGTCCCGAAAGCAAACACGAGTTATTCTATGATGGACACTGCGGCAAAATCCTTTGCAGTATGGGAATCCCGATGGGTCTGCAATATTCCATCACGGCGATCGGTTCCGTCATCCTTCAGACATCGGTCAATAATCTCGGCACAACGGCTGTCTCCGCTGTCACTGCCGGCAGCCGCCTCGGTAATTTTTTAGTCTGCCCGTTCGACGCGATGGGTTCGACCATGGCAACGTACGGCGGTCAGAATATCGGAGCAAAAAAGACGGACCGCATCAAAGAGGGCTTAAAAGCATGCACACTGCTTGGCGCTGCCTATTCTGCCATCGCCCTGCTCCTTGTTGTTTTATGCGGAAGGACCCTGCTCCTCCTGTTCTTACACGCCGAAGATGCCGAGATCATAACGATGGCGTATCGCTTTCTGTGCACGAACAGCCTGTTTTATTTTCCGCTCGCGCTCGTCAATATCATCCGCTTTTTAATTCAGGGCATGGGCTTTTCTCGCTTTGCGATGCTTGCCGGTGTCTGCGAGATGGCTGCCCGCGCACTTGTGGGCTTCTATATCGTGCCCGCTTTCGGCTTTTACGCGATTGGCTTCGCAAGTCCAACCGCATGGATTTTTGCAGATGCATTCCTCATTCCGGCTTTTTTCCACGTCTACCGCCGTACACAGCGGCTGTTTTCCCAGTCCTGACCCGCTCCTTTCTTTTTAGGGAAACGCTGACTTAATCAGTGTTTTCTTAGAAAAATGAATGGTAAAAAGCGCATTTCACTATACAATCTGCGCGGAATTTGTTATACTGAACATAAGTTTTTTCTACGGGAACGCTTCCATCAGCGTTTCCCTGATGTACGACGGGAAAGGAACGGATTTTATGAGCAAAAAAAGAGTAGTGGTTTCTCTTGGACATGAGGCGCTCGGCCATAATACGACGATGCAGCAGTCCGCTGTCAAGGTTACGGCAGCGGCGCTTGCCGACCTGATCGAAGCAGACTGTCAGCTGACGATCACGCACAGCAACGGGTCTCAGGTCAGCATGATCCATAAAGCGATGAGCGAGCTGCACCGCATCTATACGGATTACACGCCTGCGCCGATGTGCGTCTGCTCCGCCATGAGTCAGGGCTATGTCGGCTACGATATTCAGAATGCGCTCCGCGCGCAGCTTTTGGAGCGCGGGCTCTCTACTCCGGTCAGCACAATCCTTACGCAGGTCACGGTCGATCCTTACGACGAGGCTTTTTACGAACCGGATAAGGTCATCGGACGCATCATGTCCGCAGAGGAGGCGGAGGCCGAGACGAAGAAAGGTAACTATGTGATCGGTCAGCCCGGCAGCGGCTTTCGGAGGGTTGTCGCGGCACCGAAGCCGATCGACATTGTAGAGATTGACGCTATCCGCACGCTCGCGGACGCAGGGCAGGCGGTTATTGCCTGCGGTGGCGGCGGTATTCCGGTCATTGAACAGCAGCACGCTTTAAAGGGCGCTTCTGCTGTCATTGAAAAGGACAGCATCGCCGGTCTTCTCGCCGCGAAACTGAAAGCAGAAATGCTCATCATACTCACAAGCGTGGACGAGGTCTACCGCAATTATAAAAAAGAAGATCAATCTGCCATCCCTTCTATGACGATCAGCGAGGCAAAAAACCTGCTTGCCGAGAATCAGTTCGGCAAGGGCGACATGCTTCCTAAGATTGAAGCGGCAATCACCTATCTCGATCAGGTGCCGGACGGCAGCGTACTGATCACCTCCCTCGGCAGGGTCGCAGATGCCATCAAGGGAAAAGCAGGAACATTGATCACAGTATAAAAAAGATTGGATCGAGTGCGCCAATCTTTCGAAGAATCTGCTTCGCAGATTCTTCCGGGATCGAGTAAAGCTCATACGCAAAACTCACGTGCACACAATTTCCCATCGATTAAAAAGAATCCGTTTTTGACGGATTCTTTTTTCGTTCAGGACCTTCCCCGAAAACATCAAACGAATGGATTTTCCTTTTTATGACAGCGTCTGAAACCTATATGTCATAATCCTCTGTCAGTTTTTCTTTTTACGGGAATCCCTGTATTTATGCGATTCTGGCACCGACAATGACATCATATTCCTGCATTTCCCATCTCATTATGACATCAACGTCAGATACGACTCCTTTCTGCTATTTACCAGTTTAGATAATTGCACGATTTCTTACCGCTTCCGCTGCTAATTAAATATATGTTGTTATTTTTTCTTTACAGTTCCGCCATACGCTCAAATACCCCAGAGACGGAAAGCCTGCCGTACCCCCACTCCCTGCTGGGATAGACAATATCCAGATCGCGCACGGCGCCGCGGACAAAATAATTTTTCACATTGATCGAATTGATCCACGGTAGATTGCGCTCCGTCACCGCCCACTGTAAAAACTGCGCTACACCGCCCGCCGTTACTGCAGCCGAAATGCTTGAACCGCTCCGTTTTCCGATCACGGTAGAGACATTGACTCCCGGTGCGGCAAGATCGGGCTTCACTCTGCTATCCCGAGTGTAGCCCCTCCCCGATTCCGGAGAAAAGCTGTTATTTAAGTCATCATAGGTGGACACGCCGAGCGCTTCCCATGCTGCGGAGGGATCCGTCAGTGTGACATAGGGACTCGGCTCTAAAAAGGTAACCGGCGCGGTCACAAACTCAGCGATTGGAAGCCAAGCATGAAACAGGGCGTAATTTGCCTGCTCCTCCTCTGTCACGGTCAACGTCCAGATTCCCGGCGACGGCGCAACAAAACGCAGGAAAAGTAACTGCGCGCCGCTTCCGGTCTCCACCCGCTCTGCGTCCAGATAGAGCGTTGTCTTTTCATAGACAAAGCGGTACGTTGTTGTCCCCTCCATATTCAGCCGGATGTCGCGCACAGTCTCTCCGCCGGGGCTCCTCAGGGAAAATTGGAACTGATAGGGCTGTGTTCCCCATACATTGAGCGTGAATCCCTGCACGCCCTCGGAGACGCGGATTTCCACATCCCGCCGCAGCTGACCGATTTCATTCTGGAACACATTCCGATTAAAACAGCCGGAAAAATGATGCTGCTTATTTCCCTCGTTTCCGCTGCATATAACGACAGCACGGCCGATCTTCACTGCAATACTGTTGATCGCACGCTCCAATGCGGAGGTGCCGGTATGGGACGCCAGATTCGTTCCGAGACCGAGACAAATGACGAGCGGAAGCCCCAGACGTTCCGCCTGCTCATCCAAAAACTGCAGCCCCTGCTCAATATCTGTTTCACTATAACAGACCGCATCATCCGCCACCAGATAATACTGCCTGACATTTTGGGGCGCCTGCCGGAGCTTCACGACCAAAAGCCTGCTGTCCGGAGCGGCGCCGATGTAGCCTCTGCCTCCTTCCACTCTGCTGCCCGCCGCTACGCTCGCCATCGCCGTTCCGTGCCCCAACTCGTCCGTTACGGGCACGATACTGCGCGGACTCTCACTTTGCAGGGCGTTGTTGATCTCCTCCTCCGTATATGTGCGATCTGCCTCCTGATCCCAGATTGCCGCGATACGCGTTGACCCGTCGCTCTGTCTGAACACGTCCAGCTCATACCGGATTCCCGTATCCACGAATCCGACCAGAACGCCGCGCCCCGTTAAAGCAAGCGGCTCTCCCTGTACTTCCAAAATACCGCTTTCTATCAGCGCATTCGGGTCAAACGAAAACCCTGCTCCGCCTGTCAGTCCGGGGGCGGGCGGCTCCTGCATCAGTCCGTATACAAATGGAATATCTCCATATGCCATAAAAAAAGATACCTGCCTATGCCTTTATGTAAGCATATGCAGGTATTCTTTGCTTTTTGACCGTTTCTCACTGACTGAACTGCGCAAGCATTTCTTCTTTTCCGACCGCATTCTCGGCACAGGGTCTTCCGCCGCCCTCTGTCACGCCCAGACTGCCAAGCAGCTCCCGATACGTCGCCTCATCCGTCAGCTCGCCCATATAATAATAGTCGGTAACTCCCTGTCCCGTAAAACTGCCGTCCGCATCATAAAGCGCGTTGTAGGCATCATACAGAACCGCCTCCGTTTCTTCGGTGATCGTTTTTTCAGCGGACACCTGAAAATAAGACCGCCCGTAACCGCCTTCATCGCCGCCGCCATTCCACCTTGCAAACGTATAAAAAGTGCCGCTGCGCTCAAAATAATTCATTTCCACCGTCGTCATCAAATCCAGCATACAGAATAGGGCCCCATCCTTAACCGTATAAATAGAATAGCTGTCGAATTCCCGGTCCAAAACCACCAGTTCCGGAATATCGTCGCCATCCAGATATATCAGCGAGAATACTTTCGCTTCGCCCACACTGTCCGCAACTGCCTGCTGATAGATTTCTCTATATGTCTGTATCTGCTCATTTGTAACAGGCGGTTCTTCCGCTTCGATATCAGGCTGCATCTGTTCCTTCGCGGCAGGCGGTTCTTCCGCTTCGATGTCAGGCTGCATCTGCTCCTTCGCGGCAGGCGATACAGGCGCTTCCGATTGTGCCGTTCCTCCATCTGTCACCGTCACATCTTCAACCTCTGTATCATTCACTACGATCGTCTTGGGTGCCTGCGTTTCTTCGCCACCCTCCGCGCCACAGGCAGATAACAGCAGCGCCATATACAAAGCACCTGTTATCCATTTGTTTTTCATGCTCTTATCTCCTTATGTAAAAATCACCGAAAGACTTTTTTATTGCCCTGCGGCGCTTGGAATTTCCGCGGCTTGTCTTGGCGGAGGAAGCAGCGCTGTCGGCGTGTTGCTCCTGATCTCCACGATCGGGCTTGCTTTTCCCTCGATATAATCACGGGTAATGACCACACGACCGATATTATCGTCCTTGGGCACCTCATACATAATATCGAGCATAAATTCCTCTATGATCGCACGAAGCGCGCGCGCGCCGGTATCCCGTTCCATCGCCTTATCCGCGATCGCCTCTAACGCGCTTTGGTCAAATTCCAGCTTTACCTCATCCAGCTCCAAAAGCCGCTGGTATTGCTTCAAGACCGCATTCTTCGGCTCGCTTAATATCTGGATCATATCTTCCTTATTGAGTCCTTTGAGTGTACACAGGATGGGCATTCGTCCGATAAATTCCGGAATCAGACCAAACTGCCTTAAATCCTCCACGGTCACTTTCTCCAAAAGTTCCCGTTCCTTATCATACTTATCCTTTAACTCCGCCGCAAAGCCAATGGAGGTTTGTTTCCGCAGGCGCTGTTTAATGATCTCCTCCAGATCAGGAAACGCTCCGCCGCAGATAAACAGGATATTGCGGGTATTCACCGTTGCAAGCGGCACCATCGCATTTTTACTGTTCGCGCCGACAGGTACTTCAACCTCCGCGCCCTCTAAGAGCTTTAACATTCCCTGCTGTACCGACTCGCCGCTGACATCACGCGAGGTCGTCTCTTTTTTCTTTGCAATCTTATCAATCTCATCAATAAAGACGATACCGCGTTCCGCTCTGTCCACGTCATTACCCGCAGCCGCCAGAAGCTTGGAGATCACGCTCTCAATATCGTCTCCGATATACCCCGCTTCCGTCAGCGAGGTCGCATCGGCAATGGCAAGAGGTACATCCAAAAGCCGCGCAAGCGTCTTTACTAAATAGGTCTTCCCACAGCCGGTCGGTCCGATCATCAATATGTTCGACTTCTCAATCTCAATGTCGTCCATGGTATTCGTCGCAACCCGCTTGTAATGATTATACACCGCTACGGAAATGATCTTCTTTGCCTGATCCTGGCCGACAACATATTCATCCAGCTTCTCACGGATCTTATGCGGCGCCGGAATATCTTTTAAGTTTAAGACCGGTTCCGCCTTCTCCTGCTTCTTTCTTTTTTTGACCTTTTGACGAAACGGTATGCCTTCCCCCTGCAGATCAGAAAGATTCACAAATTGAATGTTCGGGAAAAAACCGCGTCCATTAATGTTCTTTCCGAAATCAATATTGTCAGAAGTTATGTTTTTATTTGATTTATGTGTGTTTTCTGCCGCAGCAGTATCTCCTGACGCAGCGGTTTCCGTCCCACCATCTGCGGCAGCAGCATCCCTGCCTGTGCCGCCATCTTCCGTATGCTTCTTCTCTGAACCATCCTGTCCCACACCGGACTGTACCAACTCCTGGCCGTTCAATTTATCCTTTGCTTCATTCTTTTTTGATGTATCCTCTTCCATCGCTTTGGCGCTCATAGCATCCAGCATGAAAGAAGCAAAATAAGGATTATTTAACTGGTTCATCATATCCGCATTCAATAACCCCTGTTTTTCCATCTGCGAGACCGTGTCCATGGTGCTATGCATGCAATCATCGCAAATACAAATATGATTCGGCAGATGAAACATTCGTCCTGCTTTGCTCTCCGGTCTCCTGCACAACATACACACATCTTCATACTCGTTATTATGATTTGTACTGTCAGACATTCTTCCACTCCCTGTTAAAAAAGATTGCTACCACACACACAGTATAAAACATATCTTCTCTCGGAACAAGTGAAGATTTTATAAAACGACTGGTATTTCTTGCAAAAAAAGCCTGCACAAAACAAAGTCCATCCCGCGTGAAGAATCACGACCGCTTACCATCCGTTACTTTCCGCATAATAGGAATAGTTCTCTCCCGTAGGGGACTGCATATGGCAAATGAGGTCTGTTACAAAATCCCAGTATAACCCCGTGTCCACTTCCATTATGAATGTTGCAAATGCGGCTTCGGTGTCTGCGGGCTGCTCCCTCCATGTCAGGGTTCTGCCATATTCTGCAGACGATACATCCGTATTGATCGCAACATATCGTTCTTCTTTTGTCTGCACAATGGCATGATTCAGTAAAACGACGGCTGCAGCCGCATCCGTACACCCCGCTGTCCGATTTGGCGAGCGCCGGTAAAGGCTGTATTGATCATCCAGCCACATCTTCGAAATATAGGTACGCGCCTTGGCATTCATTAAATCAAAGACCGCTTTGTTCAGCATCACCGAACCTGCCGCATTGTGAGGAACAATGATCTGTACAGGAAAACCACTGTTAATGCAGACGCTGAATGCCTCGGCATCGTAAAAAACATTGAAATCGGCATACGGGGTATAGCTGCCCTCCCCGTTCACGACCGTTCCCATATAGAGAATACCTGCGGTGTTTTCCGCAAAACAATCATCCTGTTGACATGCCATTGCGATGTTGGTAGCCGCGCCGACCGACAAGATCGTAACCTCCCCGGGATAGCTCTTTACCTGCTCTATCATGAAATCAACGGCACTCTGCTCCTGCGGCTCCGTCTGCGAATACCCCCATTTTCTTTCATAATAAGAACCCAGATTATGATAGTTCTCCGGTGCGACATAGCTGTCAAGATGCCACATTGCACCCCAGCGGTCAATGCTTCCGACAATCTGTTCCTGTTCCTCCAGATCCCGAAATCCGAGTAGCGGAACATCCGTCCCCATGTAAACAGGAATATCCTCTCTCCCAAAGTACTCCAACTGGTTGAGTGCAGCGTTTGTCCCGATCGATACAAAGGAATTGCCGCCCGTGATCGTAACACCGAGCAGATCGATCAGTCCCAACTGATCCGCCTCCACCAAAATACAGAGGCACATCGCATCATCTCCGAAATAGGCCATATCGCTGTCCAGAATGACTTTCGGTACTTTCCCATCAGTCAAAATGCCGTATTGCTCTTTCAAATACTCCGCCGCTGCCCGGTCCTCCGCTTCAGAATAGGCCGGTATCTCCTCCTCATTTTCATCAGACGGCAATATGGCGGACTGTGTATCGTCCGCCATATCGTTCCTGTTATCCACGCTCCCGCATCCCGCAAGCGCCAAACAAAGCAATGCCGCTCTAAAGAGATTTTTCTTCATGGATATCCTCCGCTTTTTTTATTCTTCATACGCCCTTCCAAGCACAACCTTAACTTCTTCTATCTCATAGTCGTTGGCGATTCTGCATACCGTCAGCGTGACCGTCGTTCCAATGGAGTAATATTTGAGCTCTTCAATGAGCTGCTGCTTGCTCCCGATCCTCGTTCCGTTTAAGCCCGTGATAATGTCTCCGCGTCTTAAGCCTGCCTGATCTGCCGCATACCCGCTATAGACCTCATAGATATAAACGCCCTTCGGCATATTATAAAGCTGTACACCCTGTTCATCCACATCTGTGACTTGTACGCCGAGGTATCCCCTCTCCTGCTCGCTGACCATCGTCTTAGTCTCACGCTCCATCAATTCCCGCAAAATCGGCTCGGCAACAGAAATCGGAATGGCATAACCCATACCCTCCACAGTAGACCCGCCAATCTTAGCCGACGGAATTCCGATGACCTCACCGCGCGCATTGACAAGCGCACCGCCGGAATTACCCGGATTGATCGCCGCATTTGTCTGGATCATCGGACTCTCATAATCCTCTAATTCCCTGTCGAGTGCACTGATAATCCCGTTTGTCACAGATTGTCCATAGCCGAGTGCATTGCCAATCGCAATGACCTCCTCGCCCACCTCCAACTGGTCGGAATTGCCGAGTCTTGCAATGGCAATCTTTGATAAAGTCTCCTCACTGATATCCTTTAAGGGAATCGCGATCACCGCCAAATCATTTTGCTCATCCGTTCCCTTAACGACAGCGTTTACGGTCGTATCGTCTATAAAAGTAACCTGAAGATCATGCGCATTATCTATGACATGATAATTTGTACAGATCAGGAGCTCACTGTCATTTTGCCCGACAATAATACCCGAACCGCCGCCCTCACCTTCCTGCTCATACTGATACATCCAATACTGAACGGTCTGCGTATAGTAATTCGTCACACTCACAACAGCCGGCTTCACGCTTCTTGCCACTGATTTGATGTCCATCCCCCGCGTCACATCTCCAGTACCTGTATCCGTCGCGATCAGATTCCCGGTCTGCGCTTCTCCCTGTGTCGGAATCGACTGTCCGTTCACATTCTGCGTCGGTGCGACCTGTGTATAGCTGCCAGAATTGCCGCTTATGATGAGCTTCGTTCCGGTCAGATACTCAATGCCGTAGCAGGTTCCGTACGCCGCTCCCGCAAAGAGTACGCCGCATAGCAGCGCCGAAGCCATCCGCATGCCGAGCGGATACCTGCCCTTCGCCCTGCGCTCCTGCTTTTTTGCCTCCCTGATCTGCTTTTTCTGCGCCTTTTTCTGCGCTTTCTCTGCTTTTTTATCAAATGGCGTGCCTGACGGCAGCCCGTCCTGGTGCATCTGATAATGCGCGTATTGACCGTTGGTCGTATAAGCGCAGCCGATACGATTCGGCGCATAGGCACCCTGCATATTTCCCGAACCGGGCATGCTCATTGCCGGCTGGACCTGCGCTCCCTGTCCACTCATGCTTCCCGTTTCCTGCATCTGTACGCCTTCCTGCGCAGTCACATTCTCTGCCGCCTGCATCTGCACATTTTCCTGCGCGGTCACATTCTCTGCCGCCTGCATCTGCACATTTTCCTGCGCGGTCACATTCTCTGCTGTCTGCATCTGCACACCTTCCTGCGCGGTCACATTCTCTGCTGTCTGCATTTGGGCGTTTCCGCTCATCTCATTCGTCGGAGTGATGCCGCCATCCTGCTGTCCTGTTACGTTTTCGTTTTCCAATCCATGATTCTGTTCTGACATCCTCATAACCTCTCTTCTTCGTTTTTTTCCCCCGTCGATGAGATTAGTATATCGTCAAATTGTGAACAAAATGTGTTGAAAAAAAAATGATTTTGTGAAACAAAAGAGTTCCGCAAAAAGCGAAACTCTTTTTCACATTCTCGTTATTCCACCGTCACGGACTTCGCTAAGTTCCTCGGCTTATCCACATCACAGCCCTTGCCGACCGATACATAATAACCAAACAGCTGTAACGGAATGATGGCAAGCGAATTTGCGAAATAAGGATTCGTCCGCGGGATATAAACCACATAATCCGCCGCCCGCTCGATCTCCTGATTGTCCTCGTTTGTCACGGCAAGTACAAACGCACCGCGCGCCTTCACCTCGACCATATTCGAAATCGTCTTTTGGTAGAGCTCGGGCTGCGTGGATACGGCTGCCACGAGCGTCCCCTCCTCGATCAGTGAGATGGTACCATGCTTTAATTCTCCCGCTGCATACGCCTCGGAGTGCACATAAGAAATCTCCTTTAATTTCAGGGAACCCTCCAACGAGATCGCATAATCGATCCCTCTCCCGATAAAAAAGACATCTCTTGCCGCCACATAACGATTGGCGAATTTTTGAATTTTTCCTTTATTATTCAGGAGCAGCTCAATCTGATTCGGAAGCTTCTGCAATTCTTCCAGCATGCTCTGGAATTCTTTTTCCGTGATCTGCTCCCTGACCTTTGCAAATTTCAAAGCTAAAAGATAAAACGCAATGAGCTGGGCGCTGTATGCCTTAGTCGTCGCGACGGCAATTTCGGGTCCCGCCCATGTATACATGACACGGTCCGCCTCCCTCGCAATGGAACTGCCGACAACATTCACAATGCCCAGCACGGGGAATCCGCGCTTTTTGGACTCCCGAAGCGCCGCCAGTGTATCCGCTGTCTCACCCGACTGACTGACGACAATGACCATGGCGCCCTCCTCCAATATCGGGTTGCGGTAGCGGAATTCCGAGGCCAAGTCCACTTCGACCGGAATCCGCGCAAGCCCCTCTATCACATATTTTCCCGTCACTCCGGCGTGATAAGCGGAACCGCATGCCACAATATGGAACTTGCGCACCGCACGAATGTCCTCCGCCGTCATTTGAAGCTCGTCAATGACAATATCATGTTCGCGCAGTCTCGGCGAGAGCGTTTCCCTGACCGTTTTCGGCTGCTCATACATCTCTTTTAACATGAAATGCTCATATCCCGCTTTCTCCGCGGCATTGGCATCCCAATCGATCGTCACGGGCTTTTTCGCGATCTCCTCCGCATCCACATTATAAAAATGCATATGGTCGGCACGTAATCTGACAATCTCCTCATTTTCCATAAAATAGACCTGACGCGTATATTTCAGGATGGCAGGCACGTCTGAGGCGATAAAACAACCATCGCCGCTCTGTCCGACAATCAGCGGACTGTCCTTTCGCACGGCAAACACTTCTTCCGGATGCTCCGCGAATATAATGCCGAGCGCATAGGAGCCCTCCACGCGGTGCATGACCTTCGCGATGGTCTCAATCGGATTGCCCGTATAATAGTAATCCAGCATTTGCGCCAAAATCTCGGTATCCGTATCGGAGACAAACTCATATCCCCTGTCCGTAAGTTTCTTTTTTAATTGCAGATAGTTCTCGATAATGCCGTTATGCACGACCGCGATCGTGTGCTCAGTATTGTAATGCGGATGGGCGTTGATGTCATTCGGCGCGCCATGCGTCGCCCAGCGTGTATGACCGATCCCGATCATCCCCGGCATCGTTGCGCCGCCGTGCGTCAGCTCCTCAAGCACTTTCAGACGTCCGACGGATTTTGTAATATGAATCTCCTGCCCGTCGTAAATCGCCATCCCCGCCGAATCATAACCACGGTATTCCAGTTTTGCCAATCCGTCCAAAATAACCGGCGCCGCCTGCTTCGTGCCGATATATCCTACGATTCCACACATATGCTGTCATACTCCTTTTCTTTTTATACTCATCATCCATGCTGTCAACACCAAAGCGAACAAGTTCGCTTTGCGAGTTTGGGCGCCAGCACAAATCTCGCCGATTGAAAAATCTTTGATTTTTCAATCTAATACCCCATCATAACAAACCGCCATCAACTGCTTTTGCCAAATTCCTGTTTCCAAAATTCGCGATTCCCCGTACAGGCTAAGACCAGCTTCTTTGGAAGTAACGCATAATGCTTTCCGAACTGATACCCCGCATACTTGCAGGCGCTTTCCACGATCAGACCGGGTATTTGTTCTTTCTTCCCATCCCGGTAAAGATGCGCCGCCGTCTGCTTTACCATGCGTACCCCTTCGCCTTCAGACTTAAGCCCCGAAAACACCTCCGGATGCTTTGCCTGCGATACGCCCAGATCAAAATTACGCCGAAACTGCTGCCGGCCGGTATAATGGTGGGAATGGTATACCCGCGCAGACGGCCGATAAGCAATGCCATAGCCTTTTTTTACCGCGCCTGCTGCATAAATCATATCTTCATTAAATATCGTATGCTCCACAAAACCACCCAGTTCCTCATAAACATCCCGCCGATAGGCAGCACATACGTTGGAACAAAAATATGTCTTAATGCCGAGCCGCTCCCGATCCTTTTCAAATTTTACGCACGGTTCTTCCGGATAATTGAACTGCCTTACAAAACGTTCCGTCTCGCTGCTGTTTTTACGCGCAAGCTGTCTCGCGTAACAGACTGCCACACCGTCGCCTGAAAGCCCTGACACCAATTCCCCGATCAAATGCGTATCCGCCGGAACCGCATCATCCGTCATGCAGACAAACAGGTCGGCGTCGGACAAAGCTACTCCCAATCGCCTTGTGCCGCCATGGTCAAACTCTTCCTTACGAATATGGCGCAGCTCCACATTCTCAAATAAACGGTCTAAGTCAAACGCATGCTCCACGGACGTCCCGTAGATCAACTGCTCAAAATAGGATTCTTCCGTATTGATCAAAATAATCCTTTGTATCGGATAAGTCTGCGCATGAAGCCGCTCCAATATTCTGAAAAGCCGTTTTGTCGGCCGATAGGTTGGTATGATCACATCAATTGTTTCCACGACTGCCTCTCTTTCAGTTTTATGGTTCCATGCGTACGCAATAAAATACATGTGTTCTTTTATTCTTTCATTTCGAGAAACGCTGATTAAATCCGTGTTTCTTTAGAAAAAGAGGACTCCACCTGTGTATGGAATCCTCTTCTGCATTCCCGTTATACTGCTATCGCAAATACCCGGCTGTATCCTGCCGAATCTGTTCGCTATACTCCTGCACGGTCTCACTCGGCTGATAATCCGTCACACCAAATAAAATCTCATGAAGCTTTGTCACGTTTGCCGTTAAGTCCATCGGCACGACGCAGCTTCCTTTTCCGCCGATCGTTCCACTCTGAAGCATGTCCATTGCCGGGAAGCCGCAGCTCTCCACGATCTCATATTCTCCAATATCCCCAAGCATCGAAATGATCACATCTAAGTCGATACTGGTGGCAAATTCCTCAAACACATCGCTGTTTAAGATCGCCGTCAGTTCGGTTAAGCTCATGTTCCTTGCAGCCTCCATCATTGCCGCAATGACCTTACGCTGGCGCTCCGTTCTTCCGTAATCATCACCGACGTACCGGATTCTGCAGTAAGCGGTTGCCTGAAGACCGTTTAAGCGCTGAAGGCCGCTCTGTGTCACCGGCGTATAATCCACGCCTTCCTCCGCATAATAATTAACGCCGTCCGTTGTCGTTCCGACCATACTCTTCTGGTAACTGTTCAAATGCACAATCTCACTCTGCTGCACATCAATCCATACACCGCCCAGTTTATCGATCGCATCGATCATTCCCCAAAAACCGACCGTCACATAATCCGTAATATAGAGATCCAGATTCGTGTTCAGCATCGTCATCGCACGCGCCTCGCCTCCCGCAGCATACGCGCCGTTGCATTTATTATAGGTACCGGTCGTCAGGTTCAGATACGTGTCACGGTAAACGGATACAAGCTTGATCGTTTTTTCCTGCGTATCGATACATGCGATGATGATCGTATCGGAACGGCTGGCTTCCGCACCCAGCTTCCTCTTACGCGAATCTAAGCCAAACAGCGCAACCTGCATATAGCGCGCCATCGGATTCTCCGGTTCGGTATAGTTCTCATACACATCCTTATTGACAACGACATCGACATTGGTGCCGCTGTCAATATCATCCTGCGTACCGACGTTCAATTCATGATGCTCCACTTTCGTCAGATTGATGATAGCCCATGCGCCGACCACAACGATCGCCAAAACAAATAATTCCACAATAAAGATGATGATATTTCTTCTTTTTCTTGCCGCTCGCTGCTTCGGCGTAAGCCGTTTTCCGTTTGGTTTTGTTTCCTGTGACTGCTGCTTTGCCATCTCTTGCTCCTTTTCTAGCAGGCATTCTTGTTAATAAAGCCCTTGAATAAGGTTAGAAATAATATTTTGATATCGAATGCCATCGTCCAATTCTCAATATAGTATAAGTCATATTCCACGCGCTTGCGGATGGATGTATCACCGCGATAGCCGTTGATCTGCGCCCATCCCGTCATGCCCGGACGCACCTGATGCTTGATCATATAACGTGGAATCTCTTCCTTAAATTTCTCTACAAAGAAGGGACGTTCGGGTCTTGGTCCCACAAGACTCATGTTCCCTTTCAGCACATTAAATATCTGCGGCATCTCATCGATGCTTGTTTTTCGTAAGATCCTGCCGATTTTCGTCACACGCGGATCGTTCCTCGTCGTCCACGCTTTTTGTTCCGTACTCGGCTTCTGCACCTCCATTGTACGGAACTTATACATTTGAAACGATTTATTATGCAGTCCTACCCGTTCCTGCTTAAAAATCAAAGGTCCCTTATCCGTCACCTTGATCCCGATCACGGCAAAGAGCATGAACGGCGAAAAAAGTACGATACATACAAGGCTGCCAATGATGTCCACAATACGCTTCATCAACAAATTAAACGTATTGGTAAGCGGCACGTGGCGGATATTGATCACCGGAAGTCCCATCAGATCTTCCGTGTACGGTCTGCTTGGGATCACGCTGTTATAATCGGGAATAAACTTTGTATGTACCCCCGACTTTTCACAAAGGGATACAATCGCTTCCAGCCTCCCATAATCCTCCAGCGCCAGTGTGACCGCAATCTCATCCAGCTTGCTCTGCGGCAGGATAACGAACAGATTATTGATTGTTCCGAGTACCTTGACCCCGCGATACATCGTTCCACGCGGAATATGGTCGTCGAGAATTCCCCTCACAACATACCCCCACTGGGGATTGGCATTGATCCGGTCAATATACTGCTCAGCCGCCCGCGAATACCCGACAAGGAGAATATACTTGACGTTATACCCCCTGCTGCGGAAAAAATGAAGTACATAGCGGATAAAATTTCGCACAATCGCATCAAATGTGATGTTCAGGGCATAGAACCCGAATACCATGAATCGGGAAAAATGAGACTGCTTAATGGAATAAAGCACTGCGATAAATATCAAAAGCCCAATGGTGTTTGCTTTGACAATGTTGTAGAACTCATGCACCCTGCCCGACATCCGTTTGGAGCTGTAAAGATTGCACACGCCGTATAGTATCGTAAAAAGCGGAACAACCAACAGAAGCAGCGAAAAGTACGTTGCCTCGGATAAACCTGCCTCACTTTGAACCAGACCGCTCTTAAATTTGATAAACCAAGCCAACAGATAACTGCAGGCTATAATCACCGCATCTAACAGAACATGAAGGCGGTTGAAATATTTCTGATTATCTTTGATCAAGTTCAATCACCCTGTTTTCACACCATCAACATATTACAATACGATTCACTTTTTTACAATAAAAATTTACTTAATTTTACATTCTCATCCCCGTCCGGATTAACGCATATAGAACAGATTTCGCCATAATTCCCACTGAATCCGTACATAATACCGCAAATTTTCCGGTCGGAAACGAACTCTGTGCCTGCCCGCCTCCTTTGTAAAACAAAACCGGATCCCGACAGCCACTCCTTTCACATAAACGCCGCCAAGTCCTTTTTTACTAAAATATAGAAACTTCACAAGTATGCCTGCAAAAATGAAAGGCAAATTTAACAACCGTTGCAATAGCGGCTGGTTTTTGTAGATCACATAAATACTGTTCCTGGACGATAAGCGCACCTTAAACGCGTTATGCCTCGAACCACTCACCGCGCTTCCCGCATGAAGCACCACGCCTGAGGGCACAATATAACTGGATAGCCCATGCAGACGCGCGCGGTAGCCGACATCGACGTCCTCAAGATAAGCAAAATGATTTTCGTCAAACAGCCCGATGCGACGAAGCAGATCTGTCCGATATAGCGCCGCACCCGCGCAGGCGGAAAATACCTCCCGCACCGCCTTGTAATCCGCACTCTTTTTTCCTTTTCCGGCGGCATACGCATAGCCAAGCGCATTATAGTAATCGCCGCAGTCATCAATATAGTCGGGCGACGACATCATCAGCATTTTTGCTCCCGCACAAAATGCGTTTTCATGTGAGTCCATAAACCGGACAAGCTCTGACAGGCATTCCCGGTGGACACTCGTGTCGTTATTGAGCAAAAAAACATATGCTCCTTTGGCGCGCCCGATCCCGAGATTAACTGCGTGGGAAAAACCGGTATTTTTGTTTAATCTGATACAGGTAACCCTTGGGATACCGTTAGTATCTGCACTCGCCGCCCATTCCTTGTTTCCTTTTTCTGTCATCCATTCGTCAAGGACGTCCATGCTTTCATCCGTGGAAGCGTTATCGACGATGATGACTGAAAAATCGGTGAAACTCTGCACCATCAGGGAATCCATACAGGGCTTTACGTATTTTTTTCCATTGTAATTCGGTATGACAACCGTAACCTTGGACATTCCTAACGTTTCCCCCAATATTTAATAGACGCGGCAGCGCGTCAGATAGTCTCCTGTTTTGACAGATTTTGTAAAATCATCTTTCAGTATAGCATAAATCCCATGGATTGTAAATCAAGAGGTATCCCCGCCTGCGGACTTCCACACAAAAAGAAAGGCTTAAATCGATCGCAGCTTCCTCTCCCTGTTCCAGCCGGGCGGTATATTCCTCATACAGTTCCTTTAGCTCCTCCCGCACCGACATACAGCGTAAATCAAGCGCCGGTACGCTCTGCGCAAGCACGGCACGATTCATATAGCCGCTGTAATGCATAGGCAGCCCGCCATACAGCAATGTTCCGTCCTCTGTCATCGCGCCACCCGTCACTTTGTTCCGGCGCACAAGCCTGCCGCCTGTTATGCCGACTTCGGAGCGCACGTCAAATATGTTTGTCTCATAAACGGTACGATAAAAGCCGACATGCATGTCCTCCTCGGCATGCGCCGCCCATCCCATACTCCTGTAAAAATCATCCAGCGCGCGCCTGCCCGCCTCATAAGCATAGCGCTTGCTTTCCGGATTGTCCGCCGTTGACTGCCCGTGACTGCGCCAATGATAGAGCACTTTCGGCACATGCACGATTTTTTTCCCCGCCGCGGCTGTCCGCAGGAACAGATCGTAATCCTGCGCCCCGTCATATTCCGGTCGCAGACGTAAGCTTTTCAGCACATCCGTCTTTAGCATGGCCAGATGGCAGATATAATTATTGGTCAAGAAATAATCCAGATCAAATTCGGGCTTTACATGGGGCGCATGAAAATGATCTGCCCTCTCATCGCATTTATCTTCATCCGAGTAAAAAAGCGCCGCCTCCGGATCTTTCGCCGCCGCGCAGACCATCTCATAAATTGCGTCCGGTGTTAAAAGATCATCGTGATCCAGCAGCACCGTATACGCGCCGTTCACAAAGGGAAGTCCCGCATTGGTATTACCGGAGATTCCTTTATTTTCTCCCAAACGGTGATAATTCATCCGCGCATCCTCGCGGGTATAAGGATATACAACGTTTTTTACGCCATCCCCCGCACTCGCATCCGCCACGATCAGCTCCCAATTGCTGTAGGTCTGCGCTCTGACGCTGTCGATCAATTCTTTTAGAAACGCCTCGTTTGTCTCATACGCCGGTACAAGAACGCTCACTTTGGGCGCATTCATCCAGATATGCGTCCGCTGCGCCGCAAGAAGCTCGTTCGACGGCGGCTCATATTCATAATGCTTCTTTAATTGTTTTAAGCGTTCCATTGCCGCATAATACGCATTGCGCCAGCCGTTCCGCTTCGCATAACGGAATGTTTTTTTGATTCCGTCCGATAATTGTCTTCCTGTCATTGTGATCGGCCGTCTCCCCGCATACAAAAGCATGCAGTCAACATACTTTGACTCGCATGCAAAAGCATGCAGCCACACATTTGACTGCATGCTTTATAAATATCATTTGTTATTTATCTATTTTTTCCTTTACCGCTGCGGTCAGCGCCTGAAGCTTCTCATCGGAATCCGCAAGGCTTGAACCCTTTACGCCCATGTAGAATTTAATCTTCGGCTCCGTACCGGACGGACGCGCGCAGCACCAGGAATCATTCTCCAGATCAAAGTAGAGTACGTTGGAATTCGGAAGTCCGGTCGGTGTCACCGCGCCCGTCTCCATATCCGTCACCTGATCTAATACATAATCACGCAGCTTTAATACCTTCAGTCCGCCAAACTCTTTCGGCGGATTCTGCCGTAAGCCATCCATCATCGCCGCAATCTGTTTGGAACCGTCGATACCCTTTAAGGTGATCGCATACTGCCCCTCTTTATAGTATCCATACTTCTCATAGATATTCAACATCTGATCCCATACGGTAATGCCCTGCTTCTTGCACCATGCGGCAACCTCGCAGAGACACATAACGGCAACACAGGCGTCCTTATCCCTCGCGTGGGTTCCGGCAAGACAGCCGTAGCTCTCCTCTAAGCCGAATACATAGTTGTTGGAGCCACTCTGCTCAAAGAGCTTGATCTGCTCGCCGATAAACTTAAAGCCTGTCAGGACCTCCACGAATCTGCATCCGTAATCCTCAGCGATTGCCCGCGCCATATTGGTCGTCACGATCGTCGTGACAAGCGCCGGATTCTCCGGCATCGTGCCGGTCGCTTTGCGTTCTCTTAACAGATATTCCGCAATGAGCATGCCGCTCATATTGCCGGTAAAGGAGACATATTCCCCTGTTTTTGTGTCCTTTGCGTAAATGCCGAGACGATCCGCATCCGGGTCGGTTGCAAGCACGATATCCGCGTCCTTTTCCTTTGCGAGCTTTAATGCTAACGCAAACGCCTTGGGATCCTCCGGATTCGGGTACTCTAACGTCGTAAACTTCGGATCCGGATCTTCCTGCTCGGGAACAACGTAAACATGTTTGAAGCCCAGCTCGGAAAGCACTCTGCGCACCGGAATGTTGCCCGTTCCGTGCAGCGGCGTATACACGATCTTAATATCCTCGGCAACCTCTTTGATCACCTCGGGATGAATGATCTGCTTCTTTAACTCTACCATGTACGCATCGTCGATCTCCTTACCGATGACATTGTAAAGTCCGGCAGCCATTGCGTCCTGCTTGTCCATTGTCTTTACGGTATGGTAATCCGTTACCGCTTTGACCTTTTCAATGATCTCCTTATCCTTCGGTGCGGTAATCTGTGCGCCGTCCTCCCAATATACCTTATAGCCGTTATATTCAGGCGGATTGTGGCTCGCCGTGATGACAATGCCGGAAATACAGCCAAGCGTACGGAGCGCAAATGAAAGCTCCGGTGTCGGGCGAAGCGACTCAAACACATACGCTTTGATGCCGTTTGCTGCCATGCAGAGCGCCGCCTCATCTGCGAATTCGGGGGACATGAAACGGGAATCATACGCGATCGCAATCCCCTTGTCCTGTCCGTTATTCTGGATGATATAGTTTGCAAGGCCCTGTGTTGCCTTGCGCACCGTATAAATGTTCATCCGGTTCGTTCCTGCGCCGATCACGCCGCGCAGTCCGCCCGTTCCAAACTCTAATTCCTTGTAAAAACGATCCTCAATCTCTGCGGCATTGTCTTTGATCGCCACAAGCTCCGCCTTTGTCTCCGCGTCAAAATAAGAATCCTCGCACCAAAATTGATACTGCTCCATGTAACCCATTCCTCGTCCCTCCTGTTTTTATTTTTACTTTCTTTACATTAATGCCTGTCAAAACAAGTCAGAGTGTGTTCCTGTACGGAATAAAAATTCAAGCATCGCCAAGTACCTCATCTAAAATTTCATCAAAAGACCCGTAACGCTTGTATTTATTCGGATTTTTCTGCATTTCTTCATATTCGTCCAACGCCGCCTTGCTCCCGCATTGCTTAGTATAACACATAATCCGAATTATCTAAAGAGAAATTTGGATTAAAGTAGGGGTCACCCGCCGCGAGGGCTTCTTTCCATTTCTCCCTAAAGCGCGCCGCCTCGTCGTTGTAGCGCGACGCCCTTTTTGCGTCTGCCGCATCTGCTTCTTTGACAGCCTCCTTCGTGCTTCCCTTGGAAGCGCTCTTGGAAACGTCCGACCCGCGCGAAACGGATTCGTAGTGAAACAGCTCCGCAAACGGCGTGAAGACGTTCAGATATCCGAGCTCGCGCATGCGCAGGCAGAAATCTACGTCGTTTAACGCAACCGCAAACTGCTCGTCCAAACCGCCCACCTTGTCAAACAATGATTTTTTCACCATGAGGCAGGCGCCTGTCACGGCGCTGACGTCCTGCGCATAGCAGAGTTTTCCCATATATCCCAGGTTTTCTTTGTTGACTTTATAATGCGTATGCCCCGCAGTGCGGTGCGCGCCGAGTCCGATGACGATACCCGCGTGCTGGATCGTGTAATCCTCATAGTAAAGCTTCGCTCCCACACACGCCACATCGTCGCGCTGCGCATACATCAACAGCTCCTCCATCCAGTCAAGCGTAATGACCTGCGTATCGTTGTTCAGCAAAAGAAGATAGTCGCCTTTCGCCTTCGACGCGCCGAAGTTGTTGATCTTGGAGTAATTAAATTCTCCCTCATACGTCTCAACCCGGATGTTCGGATGCTTGGCGATCTCGTTGTAATAATCCCGAATCTCCTTTGTCGTACTGTTATTTTCAATGACGATGATCTCGTAATTGTCATAGGTCGATTTGTCTAAGATCGACTCGATGCATCGGCTTAAGTCCGAGACATGATCCTTATTGGGGATCAGAATCGAAATGAGCGGACGTGCCGTCAACGCGTATTTGATGCGAAAGATTGTCTCAAAAGCGCGTGTCGATAGGATCTCAAAATCCTCAAAGCCATGCGATTTTAAGTGCGCCGCCACCGCGCCCTTCGCTCCCTCGATCGCATAGGGCTTCGCGCTGATGTCGGAAGCCACGCTTGCTTTGTGGGAACGCCAGTAATACAGCAGCTTCGGCACATGCACAACGCGCTCCGCCTTATCCGTCAGACGCAGGATCATATCATGATCCTGACTGCCGTCAAACTGCGAACGGAACAGCTCCCCGCCCTCTAACAGCTTTTTGGAAAAAACGCTGAAATGGCAGATATAATTGTTGGCGCGCAGCGTATCCACCGCATAGTCCGACTTAAAATGCAATGTGATCATGCGGTTAATATTTCCCTTGTGGAACGTCGCCTCATCGCAATAAATATAATCCGCGTCCTTTTCGCAGATCACCTTCATATACTCATAGAGCGCACACGGATGCAGAATGTCGTCATGATCGAACAGGCCGATATACTCTCCCGTCGCCATTGCGCAGCATTCGTTCGTGTTGCCCGCGATCCCCTTATTTTCAGAAAGCTTCTGATAGCGGATACGCGCATCCGACTGCATATACTTTGCCACGATCTCGCCGACATAGGCGTGCGCCTCATCTGAGCCGTCGGCAAGGCAGAGCTCCCAGTTCTCATACACCTGCCACTGCACGGATTCGATCATCTCGCGCAAAAACTTCTCCGGCGTATTCCACAGCGGTACCAAAATCGAAAACTTGACGTTTTGGGGAAAATTCGTGCGCTTCAACTCCGCTCTCTCCTCCTTGGAGGGAAAGCTTTTCGTCCCGTAGCGTGCGATCGCCCGTTTCTCCTGCATCTTGTTTCGGATCTTGCGCATCAGCCCCTTCGGATTGCCGTAACGCTTGATCCGGTCTTTTGTGCGGATGAGCACATGGATCAGCCCGCGCACCGGAAATGTTGCCTTCCAAAGCGGGTTGTTCTTGATATGATCGAGCTTATACTGCAGATCGTCGGCACGGCTCTGCGCATCCGCGAGCCGCCCCGAAAGCTGCGCGTTTTTCATTTTTTCTTTTTCGTAAGCCGCCTGATAATAGGAAAGCAGCTCCTCTTGTTGCCTGTCAGACATATTTTTCTCCGTTACAATTTGTTTTATTGATGAAAGCGAAGCGTCATTCCTATTGTTTATGATGGTGCAAACGATACAAATCCATCAGCAGGTGTTATGAGAGCGTCGGTACTTACATGCGGTATTTTCGCATGTTACGTACCGTTACGGTCGAATTGCAGCGCAAGCGTGCCCGCGTTGGATTGTATCGGTTGCATAACTCAACACCCATTATGACATTTCACTTTCCATCCTCATCTATCTTCAGCACCGAACCTGTATCCCGCAACAGCCGCTGCCTCGAACACTGATCCCTGCAAAGCAGGTAAACAGGATAATCGCCATTCGGCAGCACGCCAAGCGGCAGACGCGCCACAAATCCCGAAAGCTCTATGTTTTTCTGCTCAGGAAGGATTTTGACCGCATCGGGGCGATAACGCCTGAGCGTCTCCGCCTCAATGAACGTGCCATCCTCTTTTTTCAAAAGAATACTCATCGTATAACGGCAGTTGTCCTGCCCAAGCACATAGGCCCAGCCTTCGATCTGATAGACCGTCTGCTTCGTCAGAACGTCCATCATGTCCTTTTTGACCGCGCGGTCCACCATGACAGTCAGGCACTCGTTATACCATTCCGGCTGCACCTCGACCGCTCCTTCCATCAGCCCTGTTTGACAGCCGATTTTGTCATACTCATACTGATAATTGACCAGATAATCAATCACACCGCCAAGCAGATTCACGCTGTAAAAGGGATCGCGCGCTATGAATTGCGGATGCCTTTCATAGAGCAGGTCGCGCTCCTGCATCAGACGATTTGTTTTTTCTTCTGTTAAAAGATCATCTCCACGGCTCAAAGACTCATGATGATAGAGCATGACGTCGTTTCGCATGACCTGATACAGCCCGCGCTCCAAGAGCCTAAAACAGAAATCCACATCGTTGAACGCAACGCGCAGTCCCTCGTCAAAGCCGCCCACCGCTGCAAACTTATCGCGCGCGACCATCATACACGCCGCCGTGACGCCGATAGAATCATAACAAAAACGATTCCGCCCGTAATAATAGCTGTGAGAATCTGAATTGCGCTGTAATTTGTGCGCAGGTCCTGCCGTCAGATTTGTCACACCCACATGCTGGATCAGATCGGAATCGGGATATAAGAGCTTCGCTCCCACCGCACCGACATGCGGAAGCTGCGCCTGCCCGAGCATCTTAAGCAGCCAGTCATCCTGCGTGACCTCGCAGTCGTCGTTTAACAGGAGCAGATAGTCCCCCTGCGCCTTCGACACGCCAAGGTTGATCATCTGTGAAAAATTAAATTCCATCGGCTCATAATAGTAGGAAAACGCAAACTGCCGCGCAAGGTTCATCAGCCGTGTGCGAACCGCCCCGGCGCTGCCGTTATCGACCACCAAAATCTCATAATGTGGATACGCTTCATGCGTCCGCACGGAACGGATGCAGCGCTCCAGCACATCGACATTATCTTTTGACGGTATGATTATGGATACAAGCGGTTTTTTCCCCGCCGCATTGTCCTTAATCTCATAAACAGGCTGCAGGATCCCGAAAGCATCCGGCACAAGCTCGCCCGCATGACCACGCCGTTTCATCGCCTGTAAACGGATCTCACGGTAATCGTCCTGATCCTCCCACGGAAGCGCCCACGGCATACAGTCATCCGCAGTCAAAATGCGCTGGTCACTCCGATCGAGCGCCTGATACGACAGATACTGCTCCCTGGTCGCCGATCTGTGAAAGAACACCTCCGGCACATGCACGATCTTTTTTTCCCGCTCGCTGCATTTCAGCAAAAAGTCATAGATTCTGACCTTTCCCGACGCGTCGTCGAGCCATAACACATCCTCATAGGATGTGAGGCGAAATGCTGCAAACCCGCCGAAATAGGGGAACGATAACAGCGTATCCGGCGAAAAATCCGGCTTCATCCACGGGGCGAAGCGCTGCTTTGCAAAACAATAATCTTCATCCCCATAGATCATATCCCAGTCCGGATGCGCCGCAAACAGCGCAGTAACGCGTGATTGCGCGCGCGCGGAAAGAACGCCCGCCTGTGTATCCGCAAGGATCACGATAGGCTGCTTCACTTCCGTAAGCGGACGCGCACTTGCGGCAAGCTCGTCAAAACCGACCACCACGCTTTTTTGTTTTCCCTTCGCGGCAGCAGGCTGCATCCCCGGCAAAGCCGCCATATCGCCGACCGGCTCGCTTAGATACAGCTCGTCATTTTGCTTCGGTTCTTCCGATAGAATCCATTGGGAATAGCGGTCCGACTGCCTCTCTACTTCTTTATCATGCTCCTTTTTACATTGCCTGATCTTAATCTCTTGAATTGTCTGCTTTATATTTCCCGGCATTTCTATGTTCTCTTTTCTCTTTAATTATCAGCGTTTCCAAAATGCTTTGCGCTTTTCCCTCTCCTGCTGTTGCACAGACGCAGGAACCTCCGGATACAGGCTCTTTGCCGCCTCATCCGTCAAAAAAATAATTCCTGCTTCCATTGTCAGCTCATTTTCACCTGACAGCTCCATACTGCTTATGTTGACGGTCAGATTCGGATCGTTTGTGGTAAATACCATTGCGCCGCCCGCCGCCTGAACCCCGTTCGTGGAAATCGCACAGTCCGTCGCCGCAGACGCCCCCTTCAATCCCGTTGTCTGCTCATAGACGCATCTGCCGTTGACACAGAGCTTCACACCATAAAGCATGCACGGAACAAGCGCCGGATCAAGGCGAAGCGCCCGCACCTCTTTTCCAAACGGAATCCTTACGCTCACGCGGCTTCTGCCCCGATAGACATTCGGCATAAAAAAGGACTGCTCCTCCGAAAACCCGTTTCCCGTATCGACATACACCTGAAATTTGCGAAGCTGTTCCATCTCCTGTTCGGCACGCACGAGCTCCTTCACCGACATGACAGGCTGTCCCATCTGCTCATAGAGCTGCGCCATCGACCGCTGTCCGAGCATCACGCGCTGCTGAAACTTATTCTCCTCACTTTGCAGGCACGACAGAGTTTCCGGCGCAATACCGTAACGCTGCGCGATCCCATGCGTAAACAGCCACCGCCGCCTGATCTCCGGACCGGATGCATAAACGAACATCGCGCGCTTCGTAAGCGCCGCGCCGTCCTCCGCCTCCGAAAACGTCCATTCATAATCGATCAACGTCCACGGCGCACGGAGTTTACTACTCCACCCCTTCGGCACAGCGGCCTCGCTTTGCTCTGCCGCCGCACCGCCATCCTTCTTACCGATCAGTATATTCGCAAAGATCAGATCATGGTCGCTGACAGGCATATCCTCATGATACGCCGCGATCTCCTCATAGCGCGCAAGCAGCGCAAGAAACCCTTCCTCGTCGTTCCGGTACAGACATTCGTCCAGCGCCTCCTCTAACGTCCCGCCCTCCACATAGGCAAAACGCACGGCGTCCCCCGCCGCCTCGCAGGTATTGATGGAAAGTCCGCTTCCCTCGTATTTTTCGCACAGCTTTCCATAGTTCTCTAACAGCTTTTGGATATGTGCCTGTGCCTTAGACGTATCGGGGCGCTTCTCCACATATCGAACGCCGTCCGATACACAAATATCCGTGCGGATCGCATACTGCTGCGCCCGGTCATTGGAATATTTCACATAAATCTGCTCCGTCGGCTCCCCGATCACAACCAAAAAAGAATTGGCGAACTCCGCGTATCTGCCCTCGCGTATGAGCCCATCGTATACGTTCTTTTCATCAAAGAGCACTATGCGTTCCCTGTCGAAATTGCGCATATTATTCGTCAACTCTCCGACACGCGGCAGATAAGCGTCAGAGTACAGCGTCGTCATAAATTTATAATCCGGATACGGATAATAAAAATGATACTTGTCAATCCCACAGCGCTCCATGATCCGGATGAGTCCATCCCGCCCAAACGTGCGGACGCCTCCTCCCGCCGGATAATCCTCCAGTCCGGTAAAATAATCCCCGACATGGTCTTCCTTACAGCCCGCGAAATATTTGAGACCGTATTGATTTTCGATCGCAATGACGATCCTGCCCTGCGGCGCGCAATGCCTGCGGACGATCTTCAAAAAATCCTCATAGGGCGTGTCCGTATCGATATAACCCTGCCCGTATTCAAACACACCGATCAGCAGCACAAAATCATAGTCAGTGTCAAGACTCGGCTCAATATCCTTGAAATTGCCGATCTTGATCGTGATATTTCCGGATTCCCGATGACGGTACGCATTAATCATGCTTCTTTTTTTCGAAAGATCTACACAGGTCACGCTGCCCGCACGCTTAGAAAGTGCGCCCGTGATGGCGCCGCAGCCTGCGCCGATCTCCAAAACCTTACTGTCGCGGGTGATTGGAAGCCAGCTTACAATATTCTCCCGAAAGTAGGAAAGATGATACAATACCGGCCAGCTTTTCTGCTCCTCAATGATGCGCACAAACTCCTCCTCCGAGTGATCGCGCGCGATCGCAAGCAGGGTATCCTCCACTTCACCGTCGCAATAGAGATCCGTCCCGCCGTAATAAGTCTCATCCAATGTTACGTTTCCGATCTGTTCTGTCATATCCGTTTCCGTCCTTATTGCCTGCATTCTCCGGCTCAGCCGCTGATCCCGGTCCGTTCCTTCGCGCTCTCGCCGACCAAAGTCACGACCGAGTCCATATCATAAAACCCGACTGTGTTTTTATCCGATATGACCGTGACATTCAGCACATCATACAGTCTGTGATACACCTGAAAATCGTCTTTCTCATATCCCGTTAAGCCGAGGGAGAGCAGGTATTCGCCCCCCTGCAGCGACATTTTCTGCGTGAACACGACTTCTTTCGTATCCCCTGCTTTGACCGGCTCTAAAAACGCTTTCTCAAACATCGTGTTCGTTCCCGTGATCTCCGTTCCCTTGATATTCTTAAAAGAAAACGCAAAAATAGGCGCAGGTAAATCCTCATAGAAATCCGCCCGCATATGAATCTGAAATTCCGTTCCTTTAATGACTGCCGTCGCACGCTTGCCCTGATCGTCCGTAATATAAAACTCCGTGATCTGCGCCTGCTTCGTGCCGTATTCTAAGAGTTCCGGATTCTCACCCGCAGACACAGACTCATTCGCTTTCTCCTCGTTCATCTCATATTGTCCGACCAGCACGCGCTTGTAATCGTCGATCATCTGTCTCGGCGTGCCTTCCCCAAGCTTGATACCCCTGTCGATCAAAACGACGCGGTCACAGTATTTTGCGATACTGCTTAGGTCATGACTGACAAAAAGGATTGTCTTTCCCATTTTCTTAAATTCTTCAAATTTATGATAGCATTTCGATTGAAAAAACACGTCTCCGACTGAAAGCGCCTCATCGACAATGAGGATTTCCGGGTCAATGTTGATCGCCACGGCAAACGCAAGGCGCACAAACATGCCGGAGGAATACGTTTTAACGGGCTGGTTTATAAAATCGCCAATATCGGCAAACTCCAGAATTCCCTGCATGCGCTCCTCGATCTCCGCATTCGAAAATCCCATCATCGTACCATTCAAGTAGATATTCTCAATCCCCGTATATTCCATGTTAAAACCGGCACCGAGCTCTAAGAGCGCCGAAATACGCCCGTTGACCGTCACGCTTCCGCCGCTCGGATTGAGCACGCCCGTAATGATCTTTAAGAGCGTCGATTTCCCGGAACCGTTCGTGCCGATGATACCGACCGTCTCTCCCTGATAAATTTTTATGCTCACACCGTTTAAGGCAAAATGCTCGCGGTGCAGCTTTTTCCTCGTAAGCCCCAACGCTTCCTTCATGCGGTCGCGGTTCCGGTCATACAGCTTATATATTTTTGTGACATCTTCCACCGATACCGCAACTTCCCGATCCGGCTTAATCGGCTGGTTGTTTAAATCCACAACATTTCCCATGGCTCTATCCCTTTCACACACCGCCGGCGGCGGCACAAACATTCCATTCGCAAAGGCACGGCTCCTATGACGCAAACATTGCGTAACAGTTCAGCACGCGCCATTCGCAAAGGCACCTGCATCCATACCTTTGTGAAGAATCGCTTTAGCGATTCTTCGATGTGAGAAAGGTTCGCGCAGCGAACCGTAGAACTTCTTAGCGAAGCACCCATTGGTGCGAGCTTTAGAAGTTCTTCTCACATTACATCCGCGAAATGCACCTTTAATCGTTTAAAGATCAGCGCTCCGAGCGCGAACAGCAAAATGACCACGATCCAAAAATACATGGTCGAATAGAAATCCTCCCAAAACCATGATTCTTCAAACAAAGCGCTCCGATACCCGTTGACGATATAGAAGATCGGATTGAGCTTAAAAACGATCTGCATCTTCGGAGACAGCATCGTGATATTCCACAGGATCGGCGTCGCCCACATACCAATCTGTAAAAAAATACCGATGATCTGATTTAAGTCGCGGAAAAACACGACGACCGCACAGGTCGTATAGCACGCAGCCAGCACGAGGATGAACATGCAGAAGCTGAAATAAATGAGCTGCAGCATATAAATACTCGGCGCATTTCCATAGCAAAAGTATAACACCAGCATCACGCAGGCAAAAAACACATGCATGAAGGTCGCCGCAAACACCTTGATGATTGGAAGGATACTGATCTTAAATACGACCTTTTTTACTAAATAATTATACTCCAGCAGCGCATTGGTGCCGTTTGAAAGCGCCTCCGAAAAGTACATCCACGGCACAAGCCCCGCTGTCAGCCACAGCACATAGGGAATCTCCGTATTTCCGATAGACTGCCGCGACTGCATGATCGTGCCAAAAACAAACCAATACAGCAGCACCGTGACGACAGGCTGCACGAGCGCCCATACCATGCCGAGATACGAGCCTGCGTAACGCGTCTTAAAATCATTCTTCGCCAATTTCCAGATCAGCCGCCGGTTCTGCCACAGCTCCGCCGGCAGCACCATCAGCTTATCATAAAAAGCAATAAACAGAAATACGCCGAATACGACAATCGCCGTTGCGATGATCTTTTTTATCAACTCCTGCTCCGGCTCGGCAAACTGATTCTGATGACTCCACAAAATCACAAGGAAAATCGTCCCGATCAATGTGATCAGCAAAATTCCCGTCTTTTTAGAGATGATGGGTTTTGCTCTCATATCCGTAACCCGCCTTTTCATTCATTGTAATTCTCCGTATATTCTTTGATACCGCCCCACTTCGTATCCTTTTCGGACTGAATCAACTCCATGCCATCGGGAATCGGCCACTCCACGCCGATATCCGGATCGTCATAGCGGATGCCGCCCTCATCGTTCGGATGATAAAAATCCGAACATTTATAGCAGAACTCCGCATATTCCGACAGCACTAAAAAACCATGTGCAAAGCCCTTCGGGACAAAAAACTGCTTTTTATTCTCCTCGGAGAGTAACACGCCGTGCCATTTTCCGTAGGTCTTACTTCCTTTTCGCAGATCTACCGCCACGTCAAAGACCTCTCCCCTGACAACGCGTACAAGCTTCGCCTGTGGATACTGAATTTGAAAATGCAGTCCGCGTAAAACACCTTTTTTCGACGCCGACTGATTATCCTGCACGAATACTTCCTCAATGCCCGCCGCCTTGAAGTCGTTATATTGATACGTCTCCATAAAATAGCCCCGGGTATCTCCACGCACTTCGGGGGTGATGATCTTTAAGCCTTCGATTTCACATGTCTCCACATTAATTTTTCCCATTGTTTTCTTCCGCTCCTTTATTCTTGCATTGTCGTTTTCCCCCCGCGATAAAGCGCGCGCAGCATGAGAAAGCAAACGATCCAAAACATACCCTGTGTATAACTCAAATAGCGGGACTGCACAAAGATCACAAAACAAATCCCTGCCACATTCATTACCATAAAGCTGACGATCAGAATCGCAAACGCAATGAGTCCGCTTTCCTTCTCGCGGTATTTTTTACGAAAAAGCAAACAGCAGCCCGCCGCAAGGAAAATCCCCCACGCCACGACCGCTCCTATGGCCGCAAACGGATAAAACCCTTGGGGAATGATCGGAATGACGGAAAGGATAAAGCCTTTCGGCATCATGCAGCAAGCATTATAAACCCACTCCCATACATGCGCCCGGAACAACACATCCTGAATTTCCTTTGACACCGCTTTTTTTATCCGATCGCTTTCAAAACCCATCGGCTCCATTCCGCGTTCCGTTACATACTGCTGAAAAAACGGCCGGATGACAGAATATTTGATGCGGTCATGGCTGTCCGCCACGGCCTCCCCGTTCGCATACCATCCTTCCCCTGCATTGTGGTGCGTCCATCCGTTTTCCTCTGCCTGCGCATAGAGCTCCGAAAAAACCTCGCGCACATCCTCATCTTCAAACAGCGCCGCATCCTCCGCGTCTGAGGTGTAGAGCAGGTTCGACATCATCGTAAACGTATTCTCAGAGGATTTTTCAAAATACCCCCATTGCACATAACAATAGAGTAACGTTAAAAACGCGGTCAACGCTACAGCCGCAGCCACCCCTATGATCTCCAAAAAACATTTCTTCCACAACCTTTTACGTAGTCTGATCAGATTCCACCATATGGAAAGAATAACGACCAGCACAAAGCAGATCTCCATCTGATTCCGGTTCGTCGTCATTACCAAGGCAAGCAGGAGCATACAAACATACGATAAATGATTTTTTTCCCGCTGTAAATAGCAAATCCCTGCGGAAAGAAAGAAATAAAATAAGGAATAAGAAAAACATTCGGTAAGGATCAGGTGCGAGTAGTTCACTCTGGGCGAAGACCACATCGTATCCAGTCCGAATGGCAGTAACAGCAACAGATAACAAAAAAACAATTCCCATCTCTTAAGTTCGAAGTACTGCGCCAATTTTACCGCCAGAAACAGACACGAAAAAAGAGCTGTGATCCCCTGCAGACCGACTACCGCGTTCAATCCGTTTTCCCCGAATACCACCCTGCACACCATAATGATGAGCGGATAAAATGGCTCCCGTTCATAGCTCGCATGAATATAGCCGAGCGAATCATTCTCTAAATTCACCCCACGCTCACCTAACAGAAAAAAATAACAAACTCCTATGACGGCAAGGACGGCGTAAAACAATGATTCTTTTTTCCAAATACGAATTCTCTGCATGTTTTTACGCCTTTCCTGTTAAGTCCCCGCCTCCGGCGGGACCGCATTTCCGCCCGCTTCTCCTCCTGCGTTCTCCGGCGCGTTTCCGTCTCCGGTATCTGCATTTTCCGGATTGGTCTCTCCTTCCGGAACCACATCCGGCTCCGCTCCTTCTTCTCCCTCAGACTCCGCTTCCGGCTCGATCTCATCATCGCCCCGCCACATCACTCCAAGATCGGAAAGGCTCAGGTTCCCAAGATTTAAGTCCACTCGCCCCGTTACGCCGTTCACATATCCGTGCGAGGTATACTGCCAGAATTGAAAACTTCCCTCATAGGTCGGCTTGTCCTTATATTCCGCCAGCCATGTCAGATAATCGGTAAGCTGCGAATCATCCACCCGCTCATAAAACCAATTTTTGCTCGCATACACACCTGCCCGGTAGCCCGCATTCTCGATTGTCTCGCAAAACGCCTTTAACACAAGCGTCCTTGTCTGCACGTCAAGCCCATCGGCTCTCCCCTCGCCGTGCGCCGCGGTTTCCGTGTCGATGAACACCGGAAGCTGTACCCGGTAATCCCGGCAGAGCGCAACGACCATACTTGCCTCCTCGACTGCCTCCACCTCATTGACTGCCTGTGTGAAAAAATAAACGCCGACCCGCACGCCCGCTTGATTGGCCTCGGAAATATTTCGCACGAAGCAGGCGTCTTCAACCAAAGCACCCGACGTATAGCCGCGGTAACCGCAGCGGATGATGACAAATCCGATTCCCTGCTCCTTGACCTTTTCCCAGTCAATCTCTCCGTTAAAGCTGGAAATGTCCATTCCCATGACCGCCATATCCAGTCCGGTAAGCAGTTCCATGTGCTCCGTATCATCCCGGTCTTCATTCATCTCGCGCTCCTGCGCCTCCTCGATGCGCTTATCGATTTCATCCTCGGAGACAATGAGCAGGTCAATATCCGCAATCGCTTTATATTCCACCTTATCATTCACATGAACATTCATATAGGAAGTGGATACATGGTAGCCCTCGATCGGCGCGACAGACACCCTGTAATCGCCCGCGCTCAGATCCCGGATATAGACGATCCCGTCCCTGTCTAAGTCCTTATAGGAGCCGACGCCCTCCACCTCGATAAAAAAAGGTTCTCCCGTCACGAGCGCTCCGTCCGCATCCACGATCTGTAAACGAAGATCCCGCTGCACGCTCGTAGCAATGAGCGAGAGACGGATGGCATTGCTGTCCACACCGGATACCTGCCGCGGCTCGTCATCCCAAAAGTTCTCGTCCCTGAGAAATGCTCTCGTATCACCGTTTAATGTAAAATCCGCCTCATTCTGCGCCCTCGGATCCGAACCCGTTCCCTGCTGCGGGTTCCCCGTACCCGCCTGCCCGGGTGCATTCGCGGATGTACTCCGCATCTCCCCGGCAGAGCCTTCGTAGCGGTTCATCCAGAGCACAATTCCCAAAATCGCCAACACTGATAAAGAACAGACGATTATTGTTCTTCTGATCAACTTATAATCCATTTGCAACCTCTGTCAGATATTTTCCGTAATTCGTTTTCATCAAGGGCTCTGCCAGCCGTAAGAGCTGCTCTCTGTCAATAAAGCCTCTCTTATACGCAATCTCCTCAATACAGGAGATGTACAGTCCCTGCCGCTTCTGAAACGCCGCCACAAAATCCGCAGCATCCAACAGCGCATCATGATTGCCTGTATCCAGCCAGGCAAAACCGCGCCCCAGCTTTTCCACATGAAGCGTCCCACGCCTTAAATATTCATTATTGATACTTGTGATCTCGATTTCTCCCCGTGCAGACGGCTTCACATTTGCCGCGATCTCCACCACATCGTTATCATAAAAATACAATCCCGGCACCGCATAGTTGCTCTTTGGTTTTTCCGGCTTCTCCTCAATGGAGATTGCCATACCCTGCTCATCAAACTCGACAACGCCGTACTCTCTCGGATCCCTGACATAATAACCGAAGATTGTCGCACCCTTATCCCGCGCAGCCGCGCTCTGCAGCACACGGGAAAAGCTCTGTCCGTAGAAAATATTATCTCCCAAAACCAAAGCCACACAGTCATCACCGATAAAATCCGCACCGATGATAAACGCATCCGCAAGACCTCTCGGTTTGTCCTGTACCGCATACGAAAAGTTCATGCCAAGCTGCTCTCCCGTCCCTAAAAGATCCTCAAACACTGGAAGATCCCTCTCGGTCGATATGATCAGAACGTCTCTGATCCCTGCCAGCATCAATGTGGAAAGCGGATAATAAATCATCGGTTTATCATATATCGGCATGATCTGTTTCGAAATTGCCTTTGTGAGCGGATACAGTCTCGTGCCGGAGCCTCCCGCCAAAATGATCCCTTTCATCGTATTCCCGTTCTCCTTTCTCTGTTTCACTTTACTAAATATCTGTTTTATCCCCGTATTCTTCCTTTATTCCGATTCTATGCCCCCGAAAATCTACATGGATAAAACACACCGAATGGGAACGACGCTCCTGCCGTTCCCATTTTTGTATCGTTATTTCCCGGAATACATGTCGGCGTAATACGTTTGATAATCGCCGCTTGTCACATGCTCCATCCAGTCCATGTGGTCAAAATACCACTTGATCGTCAGCTTAATACCATCCTTGAACATCGTTTCCGGATACCAGCCGACCTCCTCTTTGATCTTATCCGGCGCGATCGCATAACGTCTGTCATGCCCTTTCCGATCCTCCACATAAGTGATCAGGCTCTCATTGATATGCGCTTTTCGCGGATCGGTATCGGGAAGCATTTCCTGAAGACACTCTAAAATCGTATGAATGATCTCAATATTCCGCTTCTCATTATGCCCGCCGATATTGTAGGTCTCAAACAGCCTTCCTTTCTCCTGGACCATATCGATCGCCTTTGCGTGATCCTCCACATAAAGCCAGTCGCGGACATTTTTGCCGTCGCCGTATACGGGGAGCTTCTTTCCGTGCAGCGCATTATTGATCATGAGCGGTATCAGCTTTTCGGGAAACTGGTACGGTCCGTAATTATTCGAGCAGTTCGTGATATTGGCAGGGAACCGATAGGTGTCCATATATGCCTTCACAAGCATATCAGAGCTTGCTTTGCTTGCCGAATACGGGCTGTGCGGCGAATACGGCGTTGTCTCATAGAAAAACGCATTTTCATCGTCCGGCAGGGAACCATACACCTCGTCCGTGGACACATGCAGGAAACGTTTGTCCTCTTTAAAGCTGCCGTCCGGCAGCTCCCACGCTGCCTTTGCGCAGTTTAACATCACCGCTGTCCCCAACACGTTCGTTCTCACGAACACCTCGGGATTCTTGATGCTTCTGTCAACATGGCTCTCAGCGGCAAAATTGACGACACGGTCGATCTCGTTGTTTGCAAAAATCTCAGCGATCGCGTCCTTATCACAAATATCCGCCTTGATGAAGGTGTAATTCTCACGTCCCTCCACATCCTTTAAGTTTTCCAGATTTCCCGCATAGGTCAGCGCATCCACATTCATGATACGGATCTCGTCCCCATATTTCCGAAACATGTAATGAATGTAATTCGAGCCAATAAAGCCCGCGCCCCCCGTCACAAGATACGTCCTCATTTTCAATTCCCTTTCTCCGGTCGTCCCTCCGGTTTCCTATTTGAAATTGCCGACATCTATATTCACGGCTTTCCCAAGCTTTCCTATGGAAGCGCTGATTAAATCAGCGCTTCCATATGTTTCCGCATCCCGATCCTAGTAACCAAGATAGCTGTAATTCACATCCACCTTGCCGTTTATGCCGTTGATCGTGCCTTTATCCGAATACTGCCACAGATCATATCTGCCCGTATACGTCGGCTTCGTTGCATATTGGGCAAGCCAGATTTTATAAGAGCTTAAGCTCGATGTATTCAGCTTATCGTTAAACCAGCTCTTGGAAGCGTAAATACCCGGCGTATATCCGGCGTTCCTGATGGTCTCACAGAATGCCCTGCAGACAGCCGTTCTTGTTTCCCTGCTGATCCTGTCAGCCCTGCCGCCGCTCGCTTCTGTATCTATAAAGATAGGATACGATATTCTGTACTTTTGCACAAGTGCCAAAACCATGGAGGCTTCCTCCACCGCCTCAACCTCGTTGACTGCCTGCGTATAGAAATATACGCCGACCTGAATGCCGGCCGCCTGCGCGCCCTCGATATTCCTGCGGAACATGGCGTCCTCGATCAACGCGCCCTGCGTAGACCCTCGGAAACCACAGCGGATAATGACATAGGACACACCGGAATTTTTGACTGCGTTCCAGTCAATATTGCCGTTCCACTTTGAGACGTCGATACCGAACGTACCGTTGCCCATGGAAAGCACGCCGTTGTTTGCAAACGTATATTCCACGCCCTGAATGACCTGCTTACCAGTTACATAATTACCGTTTTTATCAAAATAATACGTCGCGTTGTCGATCGTCTGCCAGCCGGTATATTTATACTGTGTCGGCGACTTGATGTAAAATTTATCCGCTGAATAATAGTCGGATACGGTCGCCTCCACATAGCCGCCCGATGCATTTTTGATATAGACCTGATTGCCGTTTGCGTCTTTCAGCTTTGTTGTCGTATCTGTAGCCCCGGTACCTTTGACCGTGATCGTACATGTTACCGACAGGCGGTTCCCGTTTGCATCCTTATCGACCGTCGTTGCAGTGATCGTGACCGTTCCCGCCTTCACGCCCGTTACTTCACCCGTTCTCTCATTGACAGTCGCGATATTGGAATCCGAGCTTGACCATGTGACCCAGTTTTCCACGGCGCTTGTCGCTGTTGTTCCGTTCTTTACAACCGTTGCGACGAGCGTCAGCTTTGCGCCGACGGCGAGTTCCGCCTTATCCTTATCCATTTTTATGGTGAGCTCTCCCTTTTTCACGGTCACGGTACAGCTCACCGTCAGATGATAGCCGTTTGCGTCTTTGTCCACTGTCGTCGCGGAAATTGTGACCGTTCCCTCTTTAATCGGCGTGATCTCTCCGGTTTTTTCATCGACCGTCGCAATGGATTTATCTGAACTTGACCATGTAACAACTCCCTGTTTTGCACTCGTTGTCGTTGTCCCGTCTTTCACAACGGTCGCGACAAGCGTCAGCTTCGTGCCGACATATGCATCTACCTTATCCTTATCCAGCTTCACGGACAGTGTCGTACTCACCGTCACGTCGCAGGTTACTGTCAGAAGATTGCCCTTTGAATCCTTATCCTTACTCGTTACGGTAATTTTAGCGGTTCCGGCTCCCACCGGCGTCAATTTTCCGCTGTCATCCACCTTGACAACATTCTCATTCGAGCTGCTCCATGTCAGGTGATTCTTATCCGTATACTTAGTTCCGTCCGTCATCTCCAGCGTAGCGGTCAATGTCTGTTCCGTGCCAAGCTGCATTGCAAGCGTTGTCTTATCCAGCGTGATCGTCTTTGCCGTAACGGCCGTCGCTTTCACGGTGATCGAACACTCCGCCGTCTTTTCGCCTGCCGCTGTCGTTACCGTCACGGTGATCTTGGCGCTTCCCGCTGCCTTCGCCGTGATCTCGGCGCTTGCTCCGTTTCCGCTTACGCTCACCACATTCGTATCGCTGCTTTTCCATTCAAACGTGCAGTCTGCCGTGCTTCCCTGACTCATGCTCACTTCCGCCGTCAGATTTGCCTTATCTCCGATCGCCATCTCCGATGACGGCGCTCCCTTTACGGTCACGCCCGATACAGTCGGCGTCTGCGTCGGTGTGGGACTCGGTGTCGGCGTATCCGTCGGACTTGGACTCGGTGTCGGCGTCTGTGTCGGTGTGGGACTCGGCGTATCCGTCGGTTCCGGTGTATTTGTCGGTTCCGGCGCCTCTGTCGATTCCGACGTATCACCGCCTTCATTTCCGCCGCCCTCGCTTCCCTGTGCGGCCAACGCATAAAACGTCCTGCCTGCAACGAGCGCCGGATCCGTGATCGCCGATTTCGGGATCTCTGAATATCCCGCATCATTATTGATCGTCGTTTTGGTGGATTCCACCCACTCTACCGTGTCGGTGAGTGTTCCCGTTATGGTTTCCTGCTCAATGACAGCGTTCATCTGGGTATCTTCCAGCGCAACATTGACTTCCGATTCCGACTTGATCTCATCCGCGACCTCGATCTTTTCATAAACGATCTTATCGCGCACCTGAACGCTGGAGGCACATTCCACGATCTCATACCGCTCCGGCGCTTCCACCCTCACACCGTAAGTGCCGGGCGTCATAGCGTTATGATAGATGATGCCATCCATATCGTCGTCCTCGTAGACAATGTCCGAGCCGGAGGACGGCGTGAGTGTGACACGGAACGCCGCGTTGTTGATCAACTTCCCCGTCGCACTGTTTGTAAATTTCACTTTCAGATCCTTTTCCACTGAAGTCAGGCTCACACGCACCGAGATGACCGCCTCCGGATCATCCTGTTCCCCAGGCACATCGTCCGCATTGCCATCCGCCTCCGGCGTAATAACCGGCTGCTTTGCCTGCTGCGCGTCCGAGATTGCCAGAAGTCCGCTCTCACCGACGAACCCCAGATCCGCCAGCGTATGTCCGACATCCTCCATCGTCGTCGTGCTCTCGCCATCATCCGACATACGCACAAAATATACGCTCACTAAAACAATGATAGCAAGCAGGATAACGACACCCGTTCCGCATACGAGCCAGTCCATCTTGGTGAACGAGGCAAATTTTTCCTCAAAAAAGGCTCTCATGCGTTCTCCGAATGAGGCTTCGCTTTTTTTCTTTTTCCTGACGGCGCTCCGTTCTGTTTCATCGCTATATTCCACAGCATCCCGCTCATGGACGGACTGTTTTCTCTTGGTACTGCTTCCCGATACGCTCCGGCCATCCGCGGATGCTTTCCTCTGCGCCGCTCCGCTTCCCGATGCGCTCCGGCCGTCCGCGGATGCTTTCCTCTGCGCCGCTCCGCTTCCCGATACGCTCCGGCCGTCCGCGGATGCTTTCCTCTGCGCCGCTCCGCTTCCCGATGCGCTCCGGCCGTCCGCGGATGCTTTCCTCTGCGCCGCTCCGCTTCCCGATACGCTCCGGCCGTCCGCGGATGCTTTTCTCTGCGCCGCTCCGCTTCCCGATACGCTCCGGCCGTCCGCGGATGCTTTTCTCTGCGGCTGCGTTCCTGCATGAGCGGCGTCCCCTTCTCTTGAAGGGCGTCTCACCGTCACCGGTTTCTCCGAAATCCCTGCATCATCTTGTTTCAGCACGGGAAGCTCGTCCGTTTCGTAGGTCACTTCCTTGGTCGGTGCATTCGCGTATTCTGCGTTTTTCTTTCGCATGACAGGAGCGGGGGTATCGGTTTTCTTATCCCGCGCTGCTGTCCCTGCGGTTCCCGCGGTTTCCACGGCCGCCTCCACCCCTGCAGCCCCCATAGTTTTCGTGGCCCCTTCTGCCGGTGAAGGCGCTTCTCCTAACAGATTGAGAGGATCGAATAATTCTTCTTCCTCATCATTTATGTACGGCATTTGTACCAGCCGTGACTGCTGCTGTTTCTGATCCATAAATAACCTCATTTCCGTACGTCAAGGCAATTGCATTTGCAATGACTTCCTGTACATTTTACCATTATCCGTTTCTTTAAGCAACCAAAGATGCCTTTTTTTATCCGTCTGTTTATTAGACGCGCGCAAATTCAAATTGTTTGTGACAAATTTTTCCGTTATTTATCGCGTACCCCTTGACATTTATCGCAGGAACAGGCACAATTGTAGTACCACTTTTACATTTTTTGTCTTTGCAGGAAAGAGGCTATCGTTATGATGTATGTACATTACTGTAAGCGCTGTTCCAGAATCCATATGTTAAACGGACATAAGATGTATTGTCCGAAATGTGAACAGCCTTTGACTGAACTTCGGATACCCTATATGGAATATGTGAGTATGGACCGAGAGGAACGCGAACTGTTTCGACGCGACTGTCAGAACGAAACGGTGCTTGAACAGCTTTCCGCACATTATCGCATGTATAAATACAGCAAATGGTATAAGAAGCTTCAGGAAGCCAACAGAACTGCCCAGTCGGACGCCGTTACCTTCTATATAGCGGATGCTTCTGCGCCGCGTGGCGCTTCGACGCCCTGAACCTGTTTTCGTGCAGCGGCATACGGCACAGGAATCGAATGAATCCATTCATCCGCCTGCCGTTTTCCAAACAAAAAGACCAGCCTTCGACCGGCCGGTCTTTTTGTTTTGCGTAACAAGATTTGACTCTTTTATATTCTTTTTATTGGACAATCCTGAAAAAATATAATAGAATAGGGAAAAATAGTAACACCAAACAAGAGAGGACATCCTTATGGGGCAGAGACATCCGATTGATGAAGATTATGAAAACGAAGGAACCGGCTTTTTTTCCGGACAGCGGCTTTTGATCTTAATTCCGCTTGCCGCGATCGTTCTTGTCCTTCTATTTTGTGTGATAAAAATTTTGATCTGGAACAAGGGGACACGCTTTTCCTTTGACGGACCCGAAGATCCCGACGCTTTGCTGTCAGAGTCCATGGATTATTACAGCGTCATGGATTCCCAGCTGCTTGCAGGACGTGAGGACAAAGAGACACAGATTTTGTTTCTGGGCGATGATATTTTAACCTATGGTTCTCAGGAAAGCAGCATTTCTTCCCAGACTGCTGCAGCTACCGGAGCGACCGTGTATAACTGTGGTTTCCCCGGATCCAGCTTTGCATGCCGATATGAGACGTTTAACGAAGAGTACTGTACGGACGCGTTTTCGTTCGTGCGCATTGCCTATTGTATTAAATCCGGAGATTTTACGCTTTTAGAGGCTTATAAGACAGAGGCAGACATTTACGATCCTTCCTTTGACCAGACGATCACACAGCTTCAAATGATCGACTTTAATCAGATCGATATGATCTTTCTCGGATACGGAACCTATGATTATCTGAACGGTTATAAGACGGTTGATGGCAATGATGACAAAGCGGTCACCGCCATGACGGGTGCACTTTATAGGGGAATTGATGCCATTCATGAAGCGTACCCTCATATCCGCTTTATCGTGATGGCGCCGACTTTCTGTTTCTACGATGAGGGCAACGGTGTATTAAGTGCCGGAGATATCCGCCGCGTCGGTGAGACGGACGAAAATCTCGGGGGCTACGTTGTCGCCCTGCGCGCCATGTGTGAATTGATCGGCGTTTCTTTTCTTGATAATTATTTCGGCATCCCGCTCAACGTGGAAACTGCGCAGGAATATCTGGCGGATGATGTTCATGTCAAGGATACCGTGCGCAAGATGATCGCCGATAAGGTAATCGACTTTGTTGAACACAAACACAAGCAGTATGTGCAATAAAAAAAGGTTTGCGCTGATGCGCAAACCTTTTTTTATTGCAAAATCATCCAAAGTATCATTCATAGTGGTAATATTCCTTAAACCATGCCACGAATTCCCGCAGACCGTCTTCAATAGATGTGTCAGGCTGAAAGCCATAATCGCGCATCAGGTCGGATACATCCGCATACGTCTGGTACACGTCTCCCGGCTGCATCGGGAGATATTCTTTGACCGCTTCCCTGCCAAGGCAGCGCTCCAGCGTCTCAATGAAATCCATTAATTTAACGGGCTTGTGATTTCCGATATTGTATATTTTATACGCGGCTCCCAGCTCATCCTCCGCAGGGGGATTACATAGAATATTGACAACGCCCGTGACAATGTCATCAATATACGTGAAGTCCCGCATCATATCGCCGTTGTTATAGATCTGGATCGGTTCGCCCTCCATGATCTTTTTGGCAAATTTGAAATAAGCCATATCCGGACGTCCCAGCGGTCCGTAAACCGTAAAGAAACGAAGACCCGTCGCCTTGATACCGTACAGCTTACAGTATGCATACGCCATCAGTTCGTCTGATTTTTTCGTCGCCGCATACAGGCTGACAGGGCGGTCCACCTGATCCGTCGTCTCAAACGGTACTTTATCATTCCCACCGTAGACAGAGCTTGAGGACGCATAGACGAGATGATGCACGGGATAATGGCGGCACGCCTCCAGAATCCGGAAAAACCCGATGACATTCGACTCAATATAGGATTCGGGATGATCGATGCTGTGTCGCACGCCCGCCTGCGCGCCAAGATTGACGACAATTCCCGGGCGGTATTCCTCAAACACCGCTCTTACGTCATTTTCCGCCGCAAGATTTCCCTTCACAAACGTATACTTCTCATGCTGCATCAGATATTTCAGACGTTCCTCTTTCAGCCTCACGTCATAATAATCAGTCAGACTATCAAAACCGATCACACGGGCACCCTGCTCCAGAAGACGCTTTGATAAAAAATAACCGATAAAACCCGCTCCTCCCGTGATTAAATAGGTTTTCCCCGTATCAAGCTCTTTCATATCTTATTCTCCTTTTGATTCCTCTATAGAAAAGCCATTATGCCGCTCAGCAAGCCACTTCTCCATATAAATATCATAACCATCTACCGTTGCGACATGGTAAAAGTAATAATCTTCCATATTACCTTCCATCTGCTTGATGCTGTACACTACAATGCATGCCGTCCCGTCTGCGCGCGCCAGCGTCGAAAGCTCCTCCGCATTCAGGATCGGCGCCTCGATCGCATCGTACAGCTCATGATGCGCATGCCATTTATCAATGATGACCGGTCTTCCGTAAGGAGATACAATCTCCGCCGTATACTGCCTTGTATATTCGATCAGGCTTAACGGAAACGCCGCGACGACCATGTACTCCAAGTCATCGTTCAGAATCTCATCGCACACGTTGATCGCCGCCTGCGGGAGATGCTGCGGATTTTCCGCAAGTGTATAGTTACCGTTCTGAAATGCATTGCTCCCCCCTGCGATCATAACCGCGATTCCTGCCGCATATATAAATATCTTAAAAATTCCATATTTGGCATTCACAGCCGCATGGCAGAGAGCATAGCAGACCGTCGCCGCGCAGGGCATAAGCCAAAGCTGCCGATAAAAAATCTCATTATCCATGATCGTGTGTATGATCAGATGCGCCGTCGGGGGAAACACGAACAGGAAAAACACCGTGAGCGGAACATATAAAAATAACAAACGTTTCTGTTTTTCTTTTTCCCTGATAAAAAGATAACATACCGCCAGTGCATAATAGGTAAGATAAAGGCTCTCCCCCCGATAACTGCGCAAGGTTTCCAATATCACACGTATCGTTTCTTCCATATGCCCCCTCCTTTCCTACCACGTCCGCAGCAGCCAAAGATACACCAGCCCGTATAAAACTGCGGGTATGACGCAGACCGCAATACAGAGGCATTTCTTCCATCGTCTTTGCGTAATCAGGCAGTACAGCGCCGTAATGCCGTACAGCGCCGAAAGCAGATAGACAGATGCCGTCGTCGTAAAGATCCCCGCAACGCTCAAGATTATCAGCAGCGCCATATAAACAGCCTTCCACTCGGTCAACAGACGGTAAAGCAGATAAAACGCAAGCGGCAGAATGATATTGGCAAACACGGCTTTTCCCTGCCACGTCCTTGTATACAAAAAGGTTTCCGGCGTAAAAATAGACACGTTGCTCCAAACATACCACACCTGCACAAGCAATACAAACAATGGCACAACGTTGCGGTTTTTCGAAAACAGTGCTCTCCCGATAAGCGCATAGGTACTATAACATATCGCAAGCAGCACCGGTCCCAAAACGGCATGCGCCGCCGTTGCCGCGTGCAGACCGCAGACCCGCCCAAGCCATGTCACAAAAATCGGCAGTACGGAAAGCGCGTGCCGCACGTCCAAGCCCATCGGCGTACCGGTATAGGCGTCCCTCTGATACATCGTATCCACAAAATCCGTGATCACCGACTGCGCGATATAGTAGGAGTCGTCTCCGTTCATATGATTATAAAAATAGAAAAAGACCATCTGTGCAAGTACCGAAGCGATCACAACCGCCCAGAGAATCCATGCCCACCAAGCTGTCTTATCCCGGACGGCTTTGCCGTCCGTTTCACTCCTGCTTGTCCCTGCTGCGCGTTCTTCCCCATCCATCTCTTCTCCGCTTGTCCCTGCTGTGTACTCCTTCTCACCCGCTTCCTCGCCGCTTATCCCGGTTTCCTGATCTTCCGCAGGCTTTCTCCTCTTGCATAACACGACTACCGACGCTGTTATCGAGACAAACGCCGCAACCAGAAGGAAAGGATTGTACACCTTATAAAAACTACTGAATTTGCCGAGTGTCACCACATAGGGCGTACAGACAAGCTCAAACAGACAAAAAACAACGATCCAGCCAAACACATACGCATTGAGCAAAAACCCGCGCCCCTCATGTCGCCGCAGGAGCGCAGCAAAAAAAGAACCACACATCAGTGGCAGCACAAACATCACGATCAAAATCCGTACAACCGTTACCGCAGGCATTACGCCCATGTTCTTTTCTCCTCTTTGTCGTTATTTCAGGCTGCATCTTACTGCCGCCATTCCGGACGGCACCACCGCCGTCACGATCTCAGACCGCATAAGACCCTCGTCAGCTTAAAACGCCTTACTATCCAATGCGTCACCGCAAGCACGATCGCCGTATCTGCCGCAAAATTTCCTAAAATGATCAGCAACGGCGCCTCCACCCTCATCACACGGACGAGCAGCATCCTCGTCACAACAAGCGCATATCCGTCCAATAAATACATTTGCAGGGAATATTTGCCGCAGATCGTGAAAAAATGGTCAACGATACGGCTTCGGTCCTGAAACCATATCACAAGACAATACAGCACATAACAGATGGCAAGCGAGGTTACAAGCTCCAAAAGAAGCCGCAGCACATAACCGATCGTAACGTCCGCAAATATCTTTGCACTCAGATACACCATCCAGTGCTGATGCATGAATAGGTAAAATCCGGCCGCGCCGACAACAAACGCAGGCAGCATAAAACCTATACGCGCAGGTAAACCCTGTTCTCTTTTCTTTCTAAGAATCATTCCGATCACAAAATATAGATTGAATGTACTGCTATTCCGAAAAGAAAACACCGCCGGAACATAGCGGTAAGCCAAAAACAAGAGCAGCGCCAAAGCAAAAAGCATCGCAGTTCCGCCTTTTTGCTGCAACAGCTTCGCTCCAAGCGGCGCGATCAGAAAAATCGTAAATAACGACAATAAAAACCAATCGTTTGCTCCATCCAGAAAAAATTCCTTCAGCGCCCCCTGCCAGTCAACCGTGCGGTGGACAAACGGATTCGGGATCACACGGATCAGCGTATCAGCCGCCCCGAATACGAGATGCGGTATAAGGATTCTTTGCATTTTCCCCGACAGATAGGTTCCGTACGGTCCCCGATATTGAAAGCAAAAACCGGAAATCAGAAAAAAAAGCGGCATCTCCGCCATCCACAAAAGGCTATGCAGATATTTGCACCACAGATTCTGCGTCAGATCAACGGGATATACCAGGATGGAGTGGTAGAGTAACACCATTAATATTGCGACACCTCTTAATTTATCCAATTCAGGGTAATACTTTTTTGCCACCGCTTCCACTCCTGTTTTTGTTCGCTTGCATCTGCGCCACCGCTTTTCTCCGCAGTACCATGCGGCAAACCTTCGGTTTCCCGCATGCCGGGCGTTCGCCCTGGCAAAATCGAATGATGACGATTTGACTGCGAGCAGCC
>CAZZNE010000001.1:203415-341459 GCA_964655525.1 uncultured Clostridium sp. | reverse complement strand
TGCCGGGCGTTCGCCCTGGCAAAATCGAATGATGACGATTTGACTGCGAGCAGCCAATCGTCATCATTTCGATTTTGGTACTGCTCATTGCTTATGCATATTATAGCCGAAAAGGAGACGGAATACAACTTTCTATGTTTGACATTGACGAATATTTATACGATAATAAGGGAGACACTATTAGATGATTGCGAATCGCCTTAGATAGGCTTTATGGCTGTGTGAAATATGCATATCCATAAGCAGGCACTGTGAGACCGCCGGTACTTACATGCCGTATTTTGGCATGTTATGTACCGCTGCGGTTGAACTGTAGCGAAAGCGTGCCCGCGTTGGATTGCATATTTCACATATGCAAAGCACATAAATGATCGTTTCGCAATCATCTTAAGGAGACCCTATAGCAGAAGGGAGCACAGACATTAATGGATCGGATCGCTGTATTGATTCCTTGTTATAACGAGGCTCAGACAATTGAAAAGGTAGTGACCGACGCGCGGGCAGCGCTGCCGGACGCCGTGATCTATGTTTATGACAACAATTCCACGGACGGCACCGGAGAAATCGCAAAGGCAGCCGGAGCCATTGTCCGCCGCGAATATATGCAGGGAAAGGGAAATGTAATCCGCCGGATGTTTCGTGAGATCGACGCGGAATGCTATCTGATGATCGACGGGGATGACACTTACCCGTTAAACTGTGCAGCGGAAATGGTGGACAAAGTGCTTTCCCACAAAACAGATATGGTCATCGGCGACCGTCTCTCCTCCACCTACTTCACACAGAACAAGCGCCCGTTCCATAACTTCGGAAACAGCCTCGTGCGTACCTCCATTAACTGCCTGTTTCAATCAGATATTAAAGATATTATGACCGGCTACCGTGCGTTCAGCTATAATTTTGTCAAAACCTTTCCCGTGCTTTCGCGCGGTTTTGAGATTGAGACGGAAATGACGATTCATGCTGTCTATAATCATATGCAGCTTGAAAATGTCGTCGTTGATTATAAGGATCGCCCGGAAGGAAGCGTCTCCAAATTAAGCACCTACTCCGATGGCTTTAAGGTTTTGCGCATGATCGTCCGTCTGTTCAAAAATTATAAGCCCATGGCATTTTACGGTCTGGGCTCCATCGTGCTGTTTGCCTTTGCGCTCGGCTTTTTTATCCCCGTGTTCAGCGAATTTTTGCGCACCGGACTCGTGTTGAAGTTCCCGACGCTGTTCGTGTGCTGCTTCACGGCTCTTGCAGGCATCATTTCTCTGTTTTCAGGGCTGATTCTATCCAACTTGAACGAGAAGAACCGACGCGATTTTGAGATCACACTGATGGAAGCGGATAGTCAGTTCCGCATCAAAAAAGAACGCCGCTGACGGAGTTCTTTTTTGATGCGCCACACCGAGGAAACACGCAGCGTTTTCGAGGCTGGCTCTGAATAGTTAACTCTTATTATACAAACGCGCATTCCCACACCGCGACACCGCTGTCCTGAAACACCTCCCGCAGCCGTTCTCCAAGCTGCTTTCTTGTCACACCTTTCTTTAGTACCACCTGAATAAATCCGCCACCGCCGGCGCCCGCGATAAAGCGGCCGTCGATCATATCCTCGCAGACAAGGAATATCTGCTCGATACAGGTATTCGTCGAACCGGCATCCAGCTTCTTTGACAGCTCCCAATGCCTGTTTAACAGCGCGGCAAAACCATCGATATTCCCTTCTTCCAATTCAAAGCGCATCATCGACGCGACACGCTTCATCTCATAAAGTGCACAGGCCGATTCTTCCCTGCCCCCGATATAATTGCCGACAACGTCACGAAGCAGATTTCTCGCAAGCCGCCGCTGTCCCGTGTAGATCAGCGCAAACCGCTCCTGCAGTTCTTTTTTTGCCGGTTCGGGAATCGTGACATAGGACACCGAAATCTGCTGATGCAGTCCCGGTCTCGTCGTGATCAATTTGATGCCTCCCGTCAGACCGCCGACCTGATCCTGCCAGCCGCCTCCCGTACTCATGATCTGTTCCATGCATGAAACCGTCTCATAAACCGCCTCGTCCGAAAGCTCCTTTCCAAGGAACTCAAAAATCCCCTTTACACACGCGCCGGATAAAATGGAGCTTGTACCAAGACCCGAGCCCTTCGGCACGCCGACAACCTGCGTGGACAGAAAAATACCGCCGCCTAAACGCCTTAAGATCTGCTCTAAATCCGCCTCTCCCTCCAATGGAACGATACCGCAGGCGATCAGCGCCGCCTTATGCAATGCAAAAAAATCATACGGATTATGACAGTCCTGAATATCCGCCACACAATGCGCTTCGCCGCGCGCGCCAAGATCAGCGCTCTCAAACGCGACATAAAATCCGCTCAGCTTTCTCACACGCACCTGAACCGGCAGCACGCCGTTTAAGGTGATGGCAGCATTTAAGACCACACCGCCCTGTTCATTGCACTGTGGCGGCGTGTCCGTCCAGCCCCCGCCCCAGTTTACACGCACAGGAAGCTCTACGGAAACCTCATCTTGAACAATGTTCAGTTCATTGTTTTTCGGAATTGCCGCACGTCCCTCCCGGAAAATTTCATCGCGAATCGTATCAAAGCACATTCCCTCCAGCATGCCTTCATCATAACCCGCCACGGACCGCTGTCCCTGACGCAGACTGCGCGATAAGTGATAATAAATCCTGATCTTATCAGAAAAAGCGGCCGTTTCAGCATCGGCAAGCAACATTGTGAGCTGTTCTTCACTCACACCGCGCTCTCCGAATATTTTCAGGCTTTTATGATAGTCCTGTTTTTCTCTGACAGCACACAGAAATTTCCTGACAATGATCTCGTTCTTTAACTGCTCCTGCCATTTCGGGATCGCTGTGGTATCTGCCTCCCGAAAACTGCTGCAAAGACTTAGACGCCTCGCCGAAATCCACTGTTCACGCTCTTCTGTTGTGTAACTCCCGCCGTTTGCCGCCCGGCACAAAAACAATGCCGACGACACCGCTTCCTCCATCGTCTTACAGACCGGATACAGGGCAGCATTCCACAAAAAACAGTCCTTCTCCGCCATACCGGGCCATAGCGCCTCAGCTTTGCTATTCAGAACCTGCAACAGCTCCTTCAACGTCGAATGCAGAAAGTGCGCGTCATTGATGAGCGTTCCCTTGGGATTATCTTCCGTCGCATAGACACGCACCACACAGCCGCCGTCCCTCAAAAAGATACCGTGCAGCACCACCCCCGGCGGCACATGCACGCCGCCAAGCCGCAGATTCGATACAATACTGCCATCCCCGATCACGGCGTCCGCCTCCACATAGCTATGCTCCACATAAACGCCGTTACCGAGTGAGGAAGTCCGCTCCACAACCGAATGATGCAATCCCGTATTCGCCGGCAATGACATATGCTTATCCCAAACGGAAAATACATCTTTTTTCCAATCTAAAAACTCATAAGCCTCCACGCCCGACGTCACTAAGCTGAGAAGCTCCCCCGTCGTACCGAAATGAATGAATTTTGCAGGCGAAAGACAGATCAGCTTCATAGAAAACTCATGGATTGCCTGCCATATCTGCGTGCGGCATTCTCGCAGTTCGTCAGTGAAATCCCCCTCTGCCGCCTCTAAGTAATATTGATCGAGCGTCGCGTCTTCGGCAAGCGGGTACAGGAAATCGCCATAAAAGCTGATCCGCGCCCTGTCGTTGACAAAGCGCGCGTATTTATCCGCATCCACGCTTCCGTCTGTCGAGATGAGCGAAAACAGCGCGCCGAGCAGTTCCGCATCCAAGAGCACCGCGCCGGTATCAAGGTCTACGCATCCCTTATCATTCACGGCACCGAGCCGCAGAAGCGCCTCCTCGGACTGCTTATGTAAAAAACGCCCGACCATATCGCTGCCGTTATTCAAAAAAACACCATGCTCCCTGCCGACCGCCACATCCTCCTTGATCGAGATCGCCGCTGCGCCATGAAACTGCGCGTCGATCTGCAGCGGATTAAACAAAAGAAGAACGTCGCCCGACAGCACGAGCATTCCCTCGGGGATTCTGCCAGCCACGCCCGCCATAGAGATCATGAACTCATCAAAAAGCGTGGACGGCCTGCCGTCCGGCAGTTCGCGCGGCACGGGTGAAAAAAGCTTGCCGCATACACTATACTGCGGTACGCGCTTGCTATCGCCGCCGGAATGGATGACCAGCATCCGTTTCCCCCTGAAAACAGCCGCCGCATCCGACACAGTTTTCCCTTGAAGCCTGCTCTGCTCTGCGATATATTTTAGTACATGGAACGTCGCTCCGCCGCTGCCGATCCGTTTTCCCTGCGGATCCGGCAGTACGGCATACGCCGTCTGCTGCGGAAGGAACCCGCCTTTTAACCGTTCCGAAATCTGCTGTCTGTATACCTCCGCCTGCTCCTCGTTCGATGCCGTCAGGATCACATAGTCCCAGTGAATCGCATGCTTACTGCGGATTCCCCGCACATATTCCTCCCACGAATCCATATAGCTCTGTCTCAAAAATAGATTATTCAGCTTTGCGTACCGATTGTCCATCTGCTACTCCCCATGTCCTGTTTACGCCAGCATATCCGGCGTGATCACGCCCTTTTGCAGCATCACATTCGCGTAGACCGCCTGTTCTCCCGTCGCGATGACCGCAAACGCTTTTTTTGACTCCTCATAAAAAGCAAAGCGCTCGATATAACCGATCTTTTCCCTGCTTTTCCCTTCCGCACGCTCCACGATGTCATAAATCGTATCCCATATCGGAAAATGCTTGGGATCCTGCGGTTCAGGTGCCATTAAATTGACCGGATGCTCCACATAAGTATCCGTCGGGATCACCTTTAAAATCGCGCGCAGCAGCTCTGGCACACCATGTCCGTCACAGCGGATGACACGCGTATCCTTTCCGACCGACTGCGCCGGAAAATTGCCGTCGGCGATGACTACATAATCCCCATGCCCCATTTCGCATAGCGCTTTCAGCAGTTCTGGAGATAAAATCTCCGGTATTCCCTTCAACATAGAAAATCTCCTTCCCCATGATTCCCTATCGACGATCGCCTTATTTCGTCAGCAATGACTTCTCATCGGCAATCGCCTTATTTCGTCAGCAATGACTTCTCATCGGCAATCGTTTTTCATAAATAATCACATCACTTCTTACGAGCAGCCGCACGCAGCCCGCGGTTTTCGGCGCGTACAAGCCTTACAAATTTCAGGTTTGTCTTCAGATAGCGCTTCATCAGACGTCCCGGCTCCTGACACAGGCGGTACAGCCATTCAAGCGAACATTTCTGCATCCATTTCGGCGCTCTTTTTACCGTGCCCGCATGAAAATCAAAGCCGGCGCCGACACCGAGCATAACGGCATGCACCCGTTCCTCGTGCTCCCGCATCCAGTTCTCCTGCTTGGGCGCGCCTAAGCCTACCCATAAAATATCCGCACCCGACTCATTGATGAGGCGGACTGCCTCCTCATCCTCCTCCTCGGTGAGCTTTCGAAACGGCGGTGAAACAAAGCCCACCGTCTGTAAGTGCGGATAGGTTTCTTTCAATTTTGTCTCCAAGGCTTTGATCGTCTCGGGGGAACCACCGAAAAAATAATGCCTGAGTCCAGTCCTGTTTTCTTCAGCATCCTGAAACAATTCCCCCATCAAATCCGGCCCGGCAACGCGCTGCGCTCCCGAAAATCCCCGTTTCCTGCTGACGATCGAAAGCGGCTTCCCGTCGGGCAGCACATATGCTGCGCCGTTCTGCACCGCCATATAATCGGGATTTTCATATGCCATCACCGTTGTATGCACATTCGAGACACAGATGTATTTCCCACGCAGTTCCTCTATATGCTCTTTTAACAGCGCCACGACCTCCGGCATGCTTGTCACGCAGACATGTACGCCAAGAATGTTGCAGATCGGAAGTTGTTTCATACACTACCCCTCCAGAAGAATCCGCCCACGTCATATTCCAGAAGAATTGCGAAGCAATTCAAAAGAACTCGCTTATAGCAGATTTCAGAAGAATCCGCCGCAAGCGGATTCTTCGAAAGAGTTGCGCAACGCGCAACTCTGAAATGAGCGAAGCTCATTTTTTAGTCCCTAAAATACAGATCCCTCGTATATACCTTATCAAGCACGTCCTTTAAGTCCTCGCTATATCGGTTCGCGATGATCACCGTGCTTATTTTCTTAAATTCCTCCAGATCGCGGATGACCCTGCTGCCGAAAAACTCTTCATCCTTGCAGCTCGGCTCATAAACAACGACCTCTAAGCCCTTCGCCTTGATCCGTTTCATGACACCCTGAATGGAACTCTGGCGGAAATTATCGGAATCCGCCTTCATCGTCAGACGGTAAACGCCAACGCGGCAATCCTTTCCTTTCGCGCCGAATGCCCCTGTCTCCCGATTATAAAAGCCTGCCTTCTCCATGATCTGTTCCGCGATAAACTCTTTTCTCGTCCGGTTTGCATCCACGATCGCGCCGATGATATTGTTCGGCACATCGTTAAAGTTGGCAAGCAGCTGCTTCGTATCCTTCGGCAGGCAGTATCCGCCGTATCCAAAAGATGGATTATTATAATGCGTGCCGATACGCGGGTCAAGCCCCACGCCCTCAATAATGGATTTGGAATCTAAGCCTCTGACCTCCGCATAGGTGTCCAGCTCGTTAAAAAAGGACACGCGTAACGCAAGATAGGTGTTGGCAAACAGCTTTACCGCCTCCGCCTCCGTCAGATTCATGAACAGCGTCGGTATCTCTTCTTTGATCGCACCCTGTTGTAAGAGCGCCGCAAAGGTATGCGCCGCCTCCACTAAACGCTCATTTTCCATCGGCGCACCGACAATGATCCGCGAGGGATACAGATTATCGTAAAGCGCCCGTCCCTCCCGCAAAAATTCCGGCGAAAAGATCACGTTATCGGTTCCGAACTTTGCCCGCACCGACTCGGTATAACCGACCGGGATCGTGGACTTGATCACCATGACCGCATTCGGATTTGCCTGCATGACAAGCTTGATGACCGCCTCCACAGAAGAAGTATCAAAATAATTTCTGACCGGATCGTAATTGGTCGGGGTTGAAATAATGACAAAATCCGCATCCCGGTATGCCGCCGGACCGTCCGTTGTCGCTTTTAAGTTTAACTCGGGCTTTGCCAGATATTCCTCCAGTTCCCGATCTACGATCGGCGACTTTCTTTGATTGATCATCTCTACCTTTTCCGGTATGATGTCCACCGCCGTCACTTCATTGTGCTGTGATAAAAGTACGGCGTTCGAGAGACCGACATAGCCTGTCCCCGCAACTGCGATCTTGTACGATTCTTTCATTGTTTTTTCTCCTATTCCGCCTATTTTTAGATAAACGTTGCTTCACTCATGTATGATTGACACAACTCCGATCTGTGATGCGCACTTTTCCTAAGAATTCCTTTATCCCCTTTTCTACCATCGCCCTCCGTATTTGACAATACAATAAATTGCGCGCAGACCATCCTTAAATCCGATTTTTTTCCCTTCTTCAATCGTTCTCGGAGAATAAGAAACCGATACTTCTTTAATTGGTATCCCCTTTTTTGCCAATTTTGCCGTTACCTCCGGTTCGAATCCAAAACGCTCTTCTTTCAACTCTATGCTTTGGATGATTTCTCGCCGGAATACTTTGTAACAGGTTTCCATATCTGTCAAATGATAACCCGTAAATATATTAGATAGTTTTGTTAAAAAAATATTTGCAACCCGATTTTTCCAATAGCCGTTTGACTTGTTCTTTTGCAGGAAACGTGAGCCGTACACAACGTCTGTCTCTCCCCTGAAAATCGGAGTCACAAGTTTTCCGTATTCCTTTGGATCATATTCCTCATCCGCATCCTGAATAATGACCACATCTCCGGTCGCAGCACCTATCGCTGTGCGGAGCGCAGCCCCTTTTCCCATATTTTTTTCATGATACAGAATCTTGGACACTAGCGGAAGAATCTTTTCTTTCAATACTTCCCTTGTTTCATCGGTTGAACAATCGTCCACCACAATAATTTCTTTGTTTTTAACCGGTGCATTGATAACCCTTTGTACAATATTCTCAATATTGTCTTTTTCGTTATAACAAGGAATCACCACGGATAACTTAAAATCCTCTTTTTTCACCTTACTCCCTCTTTCTTCTATATTCTACGGTCTTCCGAAACGGCTCACCGTATCACGGTAAGCCTCCGCATTACCAATATCAAAGGATTCCCCATCAGGAACAAATCCCATCATCCCATGCTTTTTTCGCACATCGGCAAGCGCATCCGTCAGCTGAATCTCTCCGTCTCCCGAAGCATGCCCTAAAACCATCTCCTCTAACCGGTCAAACACTTCATGCGTCAGGATATAGGCCCCGAACGCCGCATAATAATTGTCCGGCGCGCTGCGATCCGCAACAGAAAGAAAGTCTTTCGCATACTCGCACTGCGGTTTCTCCGCTATGCGAGTAAGCTGCATGATCGTCTGCTCCTTATCGTCCCAAGTCCCCGCAAATATGCCGTAATGCACGACCTGTTCAAGCGGTATCTTATGAAGTGCCACCATGGGGAGTCCGTATCTCCGGTAAGCCTCTAACAGCTGCCCCGTACACGGAACGCCGGTGTTGCTCTGGTAGATCGTATCCCCCAAAAGCAGCATGACCGGTTCGCCCGCCGCATATTCCTTACATTGATAAACAGCATGCCCGAAGCCGAGCTGCTCTTTTTGCACTTGAAAGGTCAGTTTTCCCGCAATCCGGCGGATCTTGTCCTCATACGCCTGCATCTGCTTCGGCAGCTTGCGGTAGTGCTCCTCGGAGAGAGGTCTAAAAAAGTAATCCTCATAAACCGGGCGCTCCTCGCTGTTGATCACAAGACAGATCTCCTCCATCTCGATCGCATCCAGTTCCTCAAGTAATATCAGAATTGCCGGTTTCACAAGTCCGTCCCTGTCCACGACCGGACAAAATTCTTTTTTTATGCCGCGCGTCTCAGGATACAGCCTCGTACCGAAGCCCGCGACCGGTATGATCGCCTTTCGTACCGCGGATTTCGGCTTTAAGGTCAGCGGATAGGCATGCATCCCCTTGTCCTGCTCCAAATAACGCACAAGCTCCCTCTGCGTATCCGCATCCTTCGCCAAAAACTGGACGGTTCCGTCTCCCTGCGAACCGACGCCCTTTCCGCCGTAGGTGAGGGTGCGGATATATTCATCCCGAAGCGTCTCATGCAATACGGGCGACGTAAGCTCCTGCGGACACAGTGGCGCTACTTTCTCGTCAAATAACGCCTGCGCCTCACACATCAGCGCGCCGAGCTTCTCGGTATCTCCTTCCGCAATATATGCACCCGCCCGCGCGATGACTGCCTCATTATCCGCGCCCAGCGCCTCATGCAGCTTATGGTCTGCCTCCGTCTGCGGAAATGGGTAACTTTTATTTAAGTCTCCCAATATCTTTACCGTGTCCTTGCCCGCCATCAGATCGGCAAAGACATAGTATAATTCCTTTTTTACGCGGATACGATCAACCTCGATCTCATTTCCGTCAAAGGTCATACAGACAGGATTCACGCCGAATGCGCACGCCTGATCGAGCCTGCCGCAGCGGGACGGCGTTCTCTGTTCGCCGAGATAGGCGATGTTCATGATGCCGAGCGTATTCAGCTGTAAGCCGTACAGCTCGTTAAACGCCCTTGCCACCATCACGCAGATTGCCGCACTGGAAGATAACCCGCTTTTGATCGGCAGCGTCATATCCGTGATTTCTAAATCTACACCGCCGACATGATACCATTCGGACAGATAAGAGGCAACGCCCGCCACATAGGAAAAAAAGCCTCCCTGCTTTGCGGTCTGCCGCAGCTTGGACAAATCCATCGGGCAGGAAAAATACTCCTTCTCAAAAATTTCAAGCGCGCTGTGCACACAAAATTCCCTGCTCTTTTTTGCCGTCCCGTAAATACCCTGTTCAATGCCGGTGACGATTGCCTTTCCGGGCACAATGTCCGCATTCATCGTGCGCTGCAAACCCGCCCAGTCGCTATGCTCCCCGAACAGACAAAGCCTGCCGGGTACAAAAAGTTTAATCTCTGCACTCATTATATTCTCCTTACGCCCCGCGCCCCGTCAGATTCAAGTTGACGCCATTTACAAATTCCGCTTCCTCAGAAAGCAGATACAACACGGAAGGAATGACGTCCTTCACAGTCAGGTTTCTATGACGCGAACTGCTTTCCGCGTTCATCTCCCGCACTTTCCTGCCAATGCCTGAAAGAAATTTTGTCTCGATCATTTCAGGCGAAATACCATTGATATTGAGTCCCTGATCGCCATACTCTGCTGCTGCGCTTTTCAGAAGACCAAGCATGGCATATTTCACCGATGTATAATTTGCAAGAAATTTCGGCGGCTCGCCCACCGTGTAGGCGGACAGCATAACGACCACCTTTCCTCTGCCCCGTTTTGCCATTTCGGGAAGACAAACGCGAAACACCTCCGCAAGCGAAAAGAACTGGATGTCCATATCCTGCTGTACCCGCTCCCGGTCCCACTCGCTGATGCGCATATAGCCGATTTTTGCCGCCGCAAAGCTGACAATATGCGTTGGCAGAAGCGCTCTTTCTTTTAATTCCGCAAGCATGGCGCAGACCTCCTCCTGCACGGATAAATCCGCCTGCAGCAGCTCCATATCCACATGCGCGCAAGTCTCTTTCAGCTTTGTGAGCGCATCCTGATTATGTCCGTAATGCGCCAAAATCAGCGGACGAGGCGTATCTCTTTCACAGGATGCTCTCCGCTCCTCCAACACATCCATCTCACGGATCAGCTCCGCTCCCAGATCCGAGGACGCGCCCAATATGAGTATCACCCGTCTGTCCGTCATACCATACTCCTTTCACCTGTAAAGCTGACCGCAATGACTGCCGTATTCACGACCGTTCCGTCCGCTCTTGTCATCTTTCCCGCAATCTTTACCCTTCGGGTGGATTCCCGCACATCGGATACGACACCTTCCACAGTCAGCACATCCCCTGGATAGACCGGCTGATGGTATGTCACCCTGCACTCGTTGATCAGACAGTTTTCCCCCGGCAGATACACACCTGCCAGCGTCGAATAATACGACGAGGCAAGCATTCCGTAGATGACGCAGTCTTCAAAACCTCTTTTTTTCGCAAAGTCAGCGTCCCGGTGCAGGGGATTGCAGTCGCCCGTCAGCGCAAAAAACGCCTCCTGCTGCTCCTCCCCGACCGTGACGACAAATCGTTCCGTCATGCCGGCTCTCATATCCTCAAACCGATACTGTCTCATGTTCATGCTCTCTCCGCAATGATGTCCACCATCTCGCCGACGTCCTTCATGCCCGTCACCTCGTTCATCTGAAAACGCATGTCAAATTCATCCTCAACCGCCTCAATAAGCGTGATATGGCGGAGCGAATCCCAACCCTCCACATCCGCCGCCGTGGATTCAAATGTCACCGAAACGTCCTCATCGTCAAACACGTCCTTAAATACCTTGTTCACTCTCTCCAAAATTTCTTCTCTGCTCATGCTCGTTTCTCCTATCCTCATTTCTATTCGTTCTCACTCCGTCTGTATCGTGATCGCCGTCTCATGCATCGAATACTCCGCCGCATCTGCCTCGTAGCGCCCCTCTCCCAAAGGCACAAACCCAAGCCGCTCATACAGGCGCTCCACCATTTGGTTTTTCGGCGTTGGAAGATACTCTCCGACAACGCGCTGACATCCAAGCTTCCGCGCTTTCTCAACAATCGTATCGGCAATGAATTCCTCCATGCCGCGCTTTAGGACGCGGCAGCTCATAAACCACTCCTCAATGAACAGCACGCCCCCCGGCTGTTTTTCTAATACAACCACACTGATCAGCCCGTAATCCCCGAATGCATCCTTTAAGCAAAAAAACAACGTCTCATAACGATCATCCTTGGAAAGCCGCTCCACATCTGCTTCCGTATACCGGATCGTGCGCAGATTAAATTGATTGGAGCGCTGCGAAAGCTGCGCGATGCGCGGGGTATGAAATGTGTCAAACGGCGAGACATACGCCTCCATGTGAAGGCTCCGCAAATATTCCTCATAATTTTGATACCGGCTCTGCTCCGATGCCCGTAACGCCTCTTCGCGGTACTGCCCCGTCCGTTTTGTATCCTCCTCCGAAAAGCTTGCCGTTTCAAACAGCCCACACTGACGCAGGTAAGGAAGATACGCGCTCGGATCCTCCGGCAGCTCCGGCACACAGATCTCCGGAATGAGGGAACGGACTAGCTCACGTTCAAACGGATTATCATCCAAAAAGACCATGCTGTCCATACCGATATTCAACGTCTCCTGTATTCTGCGGATATTACGCGCCTTATCCTCCCAGTTAGCCACGAACATGGCAAAATCGTCCAGCCTCAGGATCATCTCGGGATGCTTTTCAAACGGCAGCTTTGCCGCCGCCTCCTCGTTCTTGCTGCACACGGCAAGCAGGATGCCTCTCTTTTTTAACTCCTTCAGCCACGTCTGAAGTCCGCTGAACGCCTGACCCTGACCCAGCTCCCCGATCTGAATATTCTCTATCCCGTCGTCTCCGATCACACCCCCCCACAGCGTGTTGTCCAAATCGGTAACAATACATTTTTTCACGCTGCCCCGCAGCGCCTTGATGATGCGGATGACCTGCTCCGCCACCGCAGGCAGATATTTGACCGCTACCGGAAGCTTGCCGACGAAATACGTCCGGTCATCCTGCACGGACTCCGCTCCGTAACGCTGCTGGATTAGATCCAAATCTACGACGGACACGCGTTTTCCGACTGCACTCTCCTCTGCCGCCTGCATCAACAGAACGTTCAGCTTTCTCACCTGATAAGCGTAGGAATACGCCGTCTTATTGGCATAATTTCCAAACACCGCATCGTCCACGAGCATGAAATTGCTCTGCAAAATGCGCGCCTCACAATGGGCGGAGATCAGCTCCCAATATCCCGTCACCTTTTTCAGCATCCGCTCTGCAAAATGCGGACGCTCGTTCTCCGGTGTAAAACAAAATGTCTCATACAGCTTTTGATGGCACAGCATCAAAAACACCATATCCGGTCTGCTCTCATACAGCGGAGACTGCTCGTCCACAAGCTGTAATTCGATCTGATTATAATCCGCCTCCCAGATTTCAACCGCCAAACCCTCCTCGTAGCCCATGCCGCGGATCGCCCTGCTAAGATGCTGCGTCGCGCAGTCGCCGAGCACGGAAAGGCGCACGACGGGGAGTCCCGTCATATCACTTTTTTTACTGATCTTTTCCAATTCCGAATACGATTTCATACAAATACCCTTATATCCTAACCGTCTTACTTCTCACACTAGAAGCCCTGATAGATAAAATCCGCGGCGTTATATTCTTTTCCGTACACACCGAAAATAATGACGGCAAAAAACAGGATAAGATATAACCCCCACCGGAACACCAGATTCTGCCCGGCCAGCCGTTCCCTGACAGCGACGCCCCGGTACTGCATGAGCGAGACGAATAAAAGTACGAGCATGCCGGCCGCCAGAACAAGCATGTCCTGTAAATCCAGACCGAATTTCAAAAGACTGCTGCCAAACAACGCATATGGATTAAAGCTTGCAAATACTTCCATCCACAGCTTTACGCCTTCCTTGGCGCTCGCCGCCCTGAAAAACGACAGACCGAACGCAACAAGCGCAAACGTCCTGAGTCTTTGGAACAGCCGGAAGCTGAAACACTCCATATTGATATGAAGCCGCTTTGCAAGCCTCACCATAGCAGGCGACCAAAGCTCCCCCGCCACGATGACCGCCCAAAACCATACGCCGACACCGAAAATATATTTCCACGAACTGCCATGCCATAGTCCGATCAGAAACCACGAAACAAACATTCCCATATACAGGACGATCCGTTCTCCCCACACTCTGCCCAGCCGCTTTTTTGCAATCTTTTTCATCCGTCTGAACGGCTCGCTGTGCAATAGCGGATACAGCACATAGTCTTTCAGCCACGCACCCAGCGTTATGTGCCATCTGCGCCAAAACTCAGAGACATTTTTAGATAAAAACGGCGTCTGAAAATTCTCGGGCAGGCGGATTCCGAACAGCTCGGCCGCTCCGATCACAATATCCATACAGCCGGAAAAATCCGTGTAAAGCTGTAACGAAAAACAGCACACCGCAAACAGGATCGTCCAGCCCTGATAGACGCCGACGTTCGCATATACGGTGTCCACAATGACCGCAAGCCGCTGCGAGAGCACTAATTTTTTCATACAGCCCCATAATATACGCTGCGCACCGAAAGCGATCCCCCTTGTATCCAATTTCTGCGCGGCAGGTCCTGCGCTGCCATCCGACACAGATTCTCCCGGAGCATCCGCATTCGGCACAAACTCCTCCGCCGTTTCCCCGTAACGTAAAATCGGTCCTGAGATCATCAGCGGGAAAAAACCAAGCAGCAGCGTGGTTTTTGCGGGCGACACCGCCCCTGTCACACTGCCCCGGTACACATCGGTCACATAACCGATTCCCGTCAGCATCCAAAACGACATGCCAAGCGGTGAATGCAGCCCGAGGGGATTCCAGTATTTCAAAAATAACAACGCGCCGACTGCCGCCGCGAGCGTCACAACATAAACCACATTTTTTACCATTTTTGCCTGTTCATAACGCTTTAACAGCAGCGCGGAGCATAAAAACAACGCGATATACGCCAATAATAACAGGCTCCATCCGGCGCCTTCAGACACAAAATAATAATAGCCGCTTGCGGCAATCAGTACAAGAAAACGCCAACGCTTCGGACACAGATAGAACAAAAGCGCCGTGATCAACAGCAAACAAAAAAAAGGAAATGAAATCAATGCCATGCCAATACCTAACCCTTTCATGGTAACAGTTCTGCATAACGCCTTACTGTCCTATATTTTGAAGCATCTGATGCCACAGCGTGAGATCCTCCTGCCAGTGGGCGTATTCTTCCTGCCCCCTGCGGTCCGGAATCCCGTAAGCGGAGATCAGATAGTTTTCCAAATAGGATGTAAATTTTACGGTTCCAAGATAATTGGCATGCGTATGATCATAAAAATCCGTTGCAAAATCAAGCCCTATCTCCTCCACCAGATCATTCGTATTCAAGAAATCAATGCCGTCATACTCCCCGATGACCTGCCTCATATAATTGTACTGTCTCTGCTGCGTCTCATCATGGTTGCCCGTCGGCATCGCGACAAATATTACCTGTGTGTCCAGCTCTTCGCAATAAGCACAAAGCCTCCGAAGCAGCTCCTCCGTGCTCTCGGGAAGCTCCTCCGTCTCCATGACGGCGCTGACGTCCCGCGGAGGCTCATAGGGTGTGATCTCACCGTGAATGTCATACCCCTTCGTATAGTCCCGCCCCGCTTTCTCATGGAGCGATACCCCTCCCTCGGCAAATACCTCTTTCCACCTATCATGATAAAAGAGCAGATCCAAATGTGAGGAAAGCCCGTCCTCCAGATACTCCCTGACCGAATACAGCATGCGGAAACGGTTAACGCTGTACGGCATCGTATCGGACACGGCGCGGAGATGCCCGTCATTGATATAGATCTCTCCCGCTTCGTTTTCCTGCAAGGTATTTTCATCCCGGTAAAGAAACACGCGCGCATCCAGAGCAATGACCTTCGGCCTTTGGTGCTTCAGCACCTCCCGAATACAGTATTCCAGACAATCTGCCGGCATTCCTCCCTGCGCGTAATCAAAGGAAGTGATGCCCGTAAACTCATACGCCACCATCGGAGACCAGAACGTATACCACGAACTGCTCCCAATCATGACCACATCCAGCGTATTCTCAGGTTCATTGAAGACCGGATGCAGTTTATACGGTCGAAATTTGAGTGAGATATTTACCCATAGGATCGCAACGATCAGCAGAAATATCGTTGTCTTTATGATTTTTTTGAACACAGTCAATTCCTCGATTTCTCTTTCAAGCTTCTTTTTTACATAGCCATTGTAACACAACGTCCGCGCAAAATATAGAACTTCTTTTCATGAATTGCTTTTTTACCTTACATCCTGTAAAATGTTGGTTATAATGTGTAGTGTAAAATGGAAATAGCTTTTTCACGTGATCACAATTCAGACAGGAGCGATGGACTTCATGAATCCGGAAACATGTTTTCAGACAATCAGAAAAAAAATAAAGCCATCATGGGTAACAATCCTGATCAGTGTATTTCTGTTTGGGCTGCTTGCGCATGCCTACGCGTTTTTCAATTATATCCCGAACTGGGACAGCGTGATCAGCTATTATTCCGATCAAAACACGATCCACCTTGGACGCTGCTTTTTGACGCTCGCGTGCGGGATCAGCTCCTATTATGATCTTTCATGGGTGAACGGCTTTTTGTCGCTCTGTTATCTTACGGTTACGGCAATACTGATCTGCGAGCTGCTTCAAATTCGAAAAAAAAGCACGCTTGTCCTGCTTAGCGCGCTTTTGGTCACTTTCCCCGCTGTGACAAGTACGTTTGGTTATCTGTATACAGCGGATGGCTATATGCTTGCCATGCTCTTCATGACGCTTGCGATCTATCTTACCTTGCAATACCGCTTCGGCTTTCTTCCCGGCGCGCTTCTTTTGATGTTCGGCTTCGGCTGCTATCAGGCATATATCACTTTCGCCGCCATGCTCGTGATCGTCTATAGCCTGGACGAGCTGCTGCACCGGGACACGCCGCTTGCCGCACTTGCCCGGAAATGGCTGCGCGCACTTGCCTGCGCTGTTTTCGGCTATGTGCTTTATGCCGTCGTCAACCGGATCCTATTATCCGTGCAGCATGTCTCTCTCGCCGACTATCAGGGCATCAGCGCTTTGAACGGCGGTTTATTTGGCGGCTTTGCTCCTTTGCTCGCCGCAAAGCAATGTCTGGTAGACTTTGCATACTTTTTTATCGGATCGCTGCACCGCATGAATTTTTACTCGTTCCTGAATCTCTGCCTTCTGGCTTTGCTTGTCTGCGGCGCGCTTGCGCGCATCGTAAGACGAAAGCTTTGGCGTTCGCCCGCAAGGCTTATCTGCATTCTGTTGTTTGCGCTGTTTATTCCGTTTGCATGCTATGCTATTTATTTTTTAACGCCGGATGTATCCTATCATATGCTGATGCAGGGCGGCCTGTATTTTGTCTATGTCCTGCTGCTTGTGTTATATGACAGAACGGATCAAAACCGCACACGTCACGGCGTCATATGGCAATGGCTCTGCGTACTTGTATGCTCTCTGATCATATACAACTTTATTTTAGTCGCAAATATCTGCTATCGGACGCAGGAGACAAGCGTGGCGCGCTCTATGAATGAGATCGCGCGCCTTGCGGATACGATCACAGCGGATCCTGCCCTGCAGCAATGCGAATTCATCGCCGTCATCGGCACGCGGGAAGGGAGCGATACGATCTCGCTCAATCTTCCGCCCGACATGACCGGTTTTTCGGACGGTTATCTCATGACGCACGCCCTGCACTACAGCCTGCTGCTTGACCGTTATCACGGGCTTTCTTTTACACCCGCGGATGATGAGATGACAAAGGCACTCGTCCAAAACGAGATTGTTCGCGACATGCCCTGCTACCCCGAGGACGGGTATATCCGCGCCGTATCCGGCACGCTGGTCATTAAGTTTTCGACAACTCCGTAAGACAACGGGTCAAATAGTCATTCTCTTCCTCCCTCTTGACCGCAAACCGTAGATATTGCCGACCGTTTCCTATTTTTTCAGACAGATCCTTCACAAAAATATTCTTTTTTAACAGATGACATGCCAATTCGCTGCTGGTGTATTGATCGGTTATCTCGCACATAATATAATTTGCCTCTGACGGAATTGCCCGCAGCCATGGTATCTGCTCCAATTTTTCATAAAAATGCCGCCGTGCTAAAACCAACCGATCTAATGCTGTCTGATAATCTTTCAAATATTTTTCTACAATCTGCATATAAAATTCACCAAAAGAATTGATGTTCCAAATCGGAAGTTTTTGCTTTATAGCGCTTATCATCGCTTCGTTTGCACTCGCCAGTACGCCCAGTCTCACCCCGGGTACACCGTGGGACTTTGAAATGCTTTTTATCACAAAAAGTCCTTCCTCATATTGGTCGAGAACCTTGTCCGAAATCATCGTCAGCTCATCATGTGTCTTTCCGTTTTCCACGAAATCTACAAAGCTTTCATCCAAAATCAAATAAACTCTTTTCTCTCTGCACCAGGCAATTAAGCTTTCCACCTCTGCGCGTTCTATATAGTTACCACTCTGATTATCCGGATTGATCAGTACGATTGTCTCCACCGGATTTTCGCTAAAATAGGTAATCATATCTGCCGCCGTGTAGGAAAAGTCATGATTATCCACCGTCATGACAACACAGCGCTCCGGCTCCAATCGATCCGGATATTCTTCAAATGCCGAGCGAATAAACCCTACTTTTCCGGTCAACATCCCTAACAGTAACTCCATCAATTCGGCCGCGCCATTTCCCATCACAATATGCGTATCAGATATCCCAAACCTTTTGCTTGCAAGCAGGCTATTTACCCGCATACCGGACGGGTACTGTGTCAGAAGTGTCTCAAAATTTGCTTTCATTTCTTCCATCATTTTTTCAGATGGATAATAAGGATTTACCGGATAGCAAAAATCCATGAGCTTTGGATAACGCCAATACCCCCCAAACCTTTCAGCGATCATCTCATATTTTTTCTTTTCTGATTCCGCAAACAGACTTTCCGCTATGTCCAGATCCTGTATATCGTCAATCTCATACCAGATTTGCCCCGTCAGCCTCTTCGCCCGGATTTCTTTTGTATCGAGCAGCGCGATGAGCTTGATAACAGACTCATAGTATTCATTATCTCCCATTGCCGCTTTATATGCCTTCAAAAACGGAACATAAGTATTTTGAGAAAAGTGCTGACTGAATTTGTAAATATTTACTGTTTTATAATAGTTTTCTTTCTCGCGGAAATTCAAATGTTTTCCGGAAATAAAGTCGCAAATACAATCCTCCTCATCCAAGACCATGCAGGTTCCATCCATCCAGCTCTCAAACTTATCCGCAAGCGCCAAAGTCGCTCTCGGATCATTCAGGAGCAAGTCAATCATTTCTTCCTCGAAGATCAGATCGGATTCCAATAGGAGTGTGTCCTCTGATACCAGAAATTCCTCTGCTAACGCAAGCGAATAAATGTTATTCGTCTTATCATATATCGGATTATCAATAAACTGAATCGGGGTTTTTATTTCCAGCTCGCGAATATACTCTATCAGGTTCTGCGCTTCATAACCAACTACAATAACTATGCGCGACAATCCTTTTTTATCAAGAATTCCAAGTGCTCTCTCAATTAATGTCCTGCCGTTTACCTGAACCATACATTTTGTATTATTTCGTGTCAGCTTTTTTAACCTTTTTCCCATTCCTGCCGCTAAAATCACTGCCTGCATATCCTATCCGCCTTTCTGATCCCCTGTTGCCGATGCATGCCTGAAAACATACTCTCTGACCCTTCGCCACTACCTTATCCTTAATCCTTTTTTAGGCAAAATCAAATTCTTTATATTATAACACATAATTCTTTCAAATACTATAAAAGGAGCGATGTGATAAACCAAACTTTCTCAGAAAAATTACAAACAATGTTTTCGTTATGCCTATTTTGTGATATACTTTATAAGGTCTTTGGTCTGCCAATTTCGTTATTTCGTCGTTTAATCTGATTTTTATAAAGTAACAGGAGTTACCACATGAGTACAATCAAGGAAATTCAGTCTGCTTGTTTAGCTCTATTGAAAGAATTTGACCGCATATGCACCAAACACAATATTACTTATTACATGGATTCCGGCACTTTGTTAGGCGCTGTCCGTCATCAGGGGTTCATTCCATGGGACGACGATGTTGATATTGCCGTCTTAAGAGCAGATTACCCCACATTGGTAAATGCATTGAAACAGGATTTGCAAACCGGTTTTTTATTTGTAGAACCTGACTCCTATGGAAAATATTTTTATGACTGGATTCCCCGGGTTCTGTTAACGTGCAGCCAACGTGAACCGGAGACCAAGGAACATTGTGTATATCACCAGTTGGATAATAAAATCGGATTAGATATATTTATTATCGATGAAATTCCGGATTCCAAGTTGAAGGCAAGAATCGCTTTGTTAAAGCAGCAGGTTGTCTATGGTTTAGCCATGGGGCATAGATATCGTCTTGATTTTCGTCGCTATCAGGGCCTCACAAAAATCTTTGTAGGTGTCCTATCCCTGTTTGGCAGACTCTTTCCCCTATCCTATTTAATCAAATTACAGCGGAAATGGGCATGTCAAAACAACGGAAAAGGCTATCATAAAGTAAAGCTTTATAACTATCGCGCCATTTCATGGGGGCTGACTTTTCAAAAAAGCTGGTTTGACGCAGACCGGGTTAAGCTGCCTTTTGAATCACTTCACCTGTATGCTCCCGGAAATTATCACGATATTTTGACTACACTTTATGGTAATTATAATCAACTCCCACCTTTGGAAAAGCAAATTCCTGAACACGGAAACCTGAATGAAACCAGCATTGATATGGACTTTGTCCATTCCTGTTTGAAGGAGACACCAGAATGAATTTGGATGTGCTTTATCAATTCAACGAAAAATATGCCCCTTATGCGGGTGTATCAATGACTTCCCTGTTAGAAAACAACCGCCGGGAAACCATTCGCATTTTTATACTCGGAGAAGATTTACTGCCGGATAGTATTGCTCGTTTTGAAAGAATGAGCGCTTACTATGGATGTGAACTCTGCTTTATTCCTGTTGACCCCTTGATAGAGAAAATGAAACGCATGGGAATCCCTCTATATCGCGGTTCCTATGCCGCAAATATGCGTCTTTTTTTAGCTGACCTTCTCGATGACAGCGTGGATCGTCTGCTTTATCTGGACGCAGATACGATTGTTCTTGGAAGTCTCACCGAACTTTTTCATCTCGATCTTGGAACGTCCCCTCTGGCAATGGCACTCGATTCCATCGCGTCCGATATGCGTACAAATCTAGGTTTTTCCGTGCAGGACGATTATTATAATTCCGGCGTGATTCTATTCCAAATGCATCTATGGAAAGAACAACGTTTATCAGACCGGATTGCCGCATATGTAATAAAAGAAAAACCAAATTTTTCTTCACCCGACCAAGATTTACTTAATATTGTGTGTAAAAACTTGATTTACCGTCTTCCCCCACAGTATAATCTTCAACCAATGCATTTAGTTTTTCAAACAAAAGATTACTGGAAACACTATCTTCGAGCTTCGTATTATAGTCAAAACGATATCGAATATGCCAAAAAGCATCCCGTAATTTTGCATTTTTTCCGCTTTATGGGTGAATTCCCATGGCATCGCAATAATGTCCATCCGGATAATGATGTATTTGACAAATATTTACAAATTTCTGAATGGAGCGACTATATAAAGCAACCCTCGGATGCAAATTATGTCATGAAGATTGAAAAGATATTGTATCATTTTTTGCCCAAATCAGTTTTTCTAAGTATTTTCAGAAGAGCGCATGCTTATATGGTGCATAAAACCGATAAAGCGCTCAAAAAAGGAAAACGTTACAGTATTTATCAAGGTAAAAATTAGAAAGGATCTTTTATGTTCAAAGAGGCTTTTATCACGGTGCTGTGCTTCATCGGCATCTATGTGATCTTCCGCATTCTTATCCATAAAAACGAACTGCTCGCAAAGCGGCTCATTGTGGCGGGACTCACGCTGACACTGTTTTTGAATATCGGTTATAACGTGCATGCCTTTTTTCCGGCGCTCGTGCTGGACGGTGTCAATTATCTTGGCGATGCAAAGGGCAATCTCTTTATTTATAATGAGGAATCCGAGTTCCGCGATCAGATTCTGTTCCCCGTGCTGCAAAACCGCACGGTGCGCGTCGATGGATCGGCTGATTTTTATTCTTTGTTTTTCCGGACGTTCGCAGGCTCGACAGAGGAAGTCACGCTGCCGGAAAACGAGCGCGCTGCCCTTGTTTCCGCGCAGGATTCACTTTCGTTTTCCGCCCCGTTCAAGGTCGTTAATCTGATGAACTATGCTTTCCCCGCTTATATAGAAATTTCGGAGATTCCCCATCTTTATCTGGATGAAGCGGGTCTTTCCGGAGAAGCTGTGCTCATCGCGGTTTCCGATGATACCGGAAATCTGTATCTGTTTACAGAAAAAAACTATCGGGAGGTGACGGGACATGAATAAAAAAGCACTTCCCTATCTTTTCTGTGCATTCAGCGTGCTCCTTCTTGTTGTCAGCATGTTTGTAAATCGCGGCTATTTTTATCATCTTGCCCATGACAGCATCGTCTGGTATCAGACAAAGCAGGTGCTTGCGCTTCTTCTTCTTTTTGTCATCGGCTATGTGTTCCTCAAAGTGATACAACATCATCTGCCGGAACTGTGGGTCTGCCTGCTCGCATTCCCGACTGCCGTCTGTCTGTGGTGCTTTTGCAGCGAATTTCTGCTGCTTGCGGATTTCACCTACCGCTTCTGGCGCGTCTGCTTTTTAATGGGCGCCGGCATCCTCGCCTGCTATGTGTTCCGCAGATTACGGCATATTCCGCTTCAGCCTGTCCCGCTTCCCGCCGATCAGGCGCATGCCTGCGGCAGAGCGGCTGCCTATGGCAACATTGCTGCTTATGGCAGAATCGCTGCCATTGTGGTCGGCGTCTGCTGCCTCGTCTCAACAGGCTGGACCTATGTACTGCTTAATTATGACAGCTATTTTTATTTTTCCGATTACGGCAAAGCCCTGACCCTGATGATGAGCTATAAAGACATTGTCAGCGACGACAGCTTTGTCCTCACAAATATCGGCCAGTTTCTGCCGCTTGTCAGCTCCTATATGACGTACTGGGGGCTTGATTCGGGCGCGCCGGTTTTGGGCTTTTTCACCGTCAATCTCTTTGCGGCGTTTACCGCCGCCGTTTACGAGCAGGTGCGCGCACGTTTCAATGCAAAGCGGGCGGCATGCTACGCAGGCTTTTCTCTGTTGCTGCTTGCAAGCTGTTCCGTCTTCTTTATGTATACGCATTGGATTTTATCCAATACTTATATTTTGTTTTACCTGTTCTTCCTTTTTTATCTCGGAAAAGAGCAATGGAACGCGCCGTCCGTTGACCGCGCGCTCCTGATCGGTCTTTATGCGCTCGCTGTGACGATGCTTCGAAAGGACGGGCTCATCATCATCTGCTTTGTCTTTATCTGCTATAGCATAAGAAAACTGTACCCCTCGTGGATTCTGGCATTGCTGTTTCTGCCTTCCGCGGCATACCAGCTTTTCTACATCTACTGGCTGCGGCATATCATCAATGCGCGGACGACGCTTGCCTTCGGCACGTCCCTGCTCAGCGACAATTTTATGAAGCTTCTGCTGCTCGGTGTCGTGGGCACTTTCGCTTATCTGCTCCTGCTGCACTTCCTTGCGGAGCGTATCTTAAAGCGGTATCTGCCCCATGCAATGACTTTGTTTTTGATCGCCGCGTTATGCTATTTTATGACGGAAAGCCTAACGCGCTCCATTGATTTCGTGGATGCATGGCTGCGTAATTTCAGCGGCTTCGGCTTCGGGTTCTGCATCTTACAGATTTTGCTGCTTGTTACACTGGTACTGCTTGCGCAGCATCTTCCCGCGGCAGCTCCTGATAAGCGAAACGACCGAATACCGCCCCGCTATGGGTATACCTGGTTTTTTGTTCTCGGCAACGTGCTCGTGACCCTGATCATCTACCGCCAAAAGGGCAATTTGGAAGTCGGCATTGATAACTCCGGTCTGCGGTCGCTCTATCAGATCATTCCCGTGTTCTATTACGCCGCAATGACGACGATCGCGCCGCTGTTTGAAAAGCCGCCTATTGCAGAAAACCACGAAAAACAGGAATGATCCAAGGCGGATCCGTCTGTTTTGCAACACAATTTTCCGACCATGATTAAAGGAAAGGAACCCTGAATGAACATGGAGAAGAAACGCATTCTCATCGTGCATAACGCGTACAAGATTCCCGGCGGCGAGGACGCTGTCGTTGCCAATGAACTGCAGCTTCTTCGCGATGCCGGACATGAGGTTACTCTTTATCAAAAAAACAACGCGGAGATGGATTCCTACTCCTTGTTTCAAAAGCTGCTCCTGCCGCTGCGCGCAATCTATTCCCGCAAAACGTACCGTGAAGTACGCGCGCTGATCAAGGAACACCGTATCGATCTCGTGCATGTGCATAACACGCTCCTTGTCGTCAGTCCGTCCGTCTATGACGCAGCACGCTCCCTGGGCGTTCCCATTGTGCAGACCATCCATAATTACCGCCTGCTCTGCCCAAACGCGCTGTTTTTGCGGGACGGCCAGATCTGCCAGGACTGCCTGTCGCACGGTCTGCGCCAATCGGTGAAGCACGCCTGCTACCGCGGCTCAAAGTCCCAGACGCTCATTGTCAGCCTGATGCTTGCCTATCACAGGCGGCGCGGAACTTACAGCCGCCTTTCCTATATCTGTCTGACGGATTTTAACAGGGAGATGCTTTTGCGGTTATCTCTGCGCGGTAAGCCCCTGCTTTCCCCCGCACAGATTTATGTGAAACCCAATTTTACCGCTGATCCCGGCGCGCCGGTTCCCTATGATAAGCGGCAGCCTTATTTTCTTTTTGCCAGCCGCATGGACGCCTCCAAAGGCATTTTCGTGTTGCTGCGCGCATGGGAGCTTTACGAGCAGACTGCCAATAACCCAAGCGAACTGATGCTGTGCAGCTCCGGTCCCGAGGAGAATGCTGTGCGCGAATATATACAAGCGCATGCACTTTCGCATGTGACAATGCTCGGCCAGATTTCCCACGACGAGGTTCTGTTAAAAATGAGACATGCGCTTGCCGTCTGTCTGCCAACCCAGTGGTACGAGGGTTTCCCCGTTGTCATTGCAGAGAGCTTTGCCTGCGGCACGCCCGTCATCGGCAGTAACATCGGCAATGTCGGCACACTTGTTACGCACGGTGAGACAGGTCTTACACACGCCCCCGCCGATGCGGATGCGCTCGCGGATTTCTTTTTACACTGGGACCCGTCCTCCGAAGCCGTGCAGGCAATGTCCGCCAATGCGCGTAGAACCTACGAGAACGCTTACTCGCCCGAAAAGAATTTGGAAATGCTCACGGAAATCTATCAAAACGTGTTAAAAAAAGAAAACCGCTAAATCGCCTGAAAAACGGCTTACGATACGCTAACGTACGGAGAAATTTTTATGAAGATCGGAATCATCGCACTCAGCTTAAACAAAAGCGCCATGCCCGGCTTTTACAATTCGCAGGAGCTTGGCATGGGAAAAGCACTTGCGGCGGCAGGTCACACCGTTGTCGTCTACAAGCTCTTTTCTCATGCGCTTCTTCCTAAGGCGAAAACAGAGCAAATAAGCGAGCGGCTTCTGTTCACGCAGCTTCCGGCGCGCGCGCTCGGCATCAACGGCTTTTTTGACAAGCGGCTGCTTGACGCTTCGATGGACACCCTCATCTGCTTTTGTGATACGCAGCTTTACACAAAGAGCGTCGCGAAATGGTGTGGATTGAACAATGTTCAATTTTATCCCTATGTCGGCGTTATCCAAAGTGCGAGCACGCATCCGCTGAAAAAACGTTTGATGGACACGCTTACGAAACGCCTCATCCGCTTTTATCGGAAGCAGCCCGTCGTATGGGGAAAAACGCCCGCCCTCTGCGCGGAGCTTTCCTCCCTCGGCATTACGCGGGCGCGCCTTGTCCCGATCGGACTTGACAAAGAGCTGCTTCATGAAAATTATCGTCATGCAGATGCCGCTGCATTGAAACAGGCGCATGGCTTCCCCGCGGAAGCGCAGATTCTCCTTTTCATCGGAAGGCTTGTTCCCGAAAAGGAACCGCTCACGATGGTTGCGCTTTTTGCCCGGCTTCACAAAAAAAGCTCTCTCCTCCGCCTCTGCATGATCGGAACGGGCGAATTAGAGGATGCCGTACAAGCGGCTGTTGCAGACGCCGGGCTTACCGACGCCGTCACCCTGCTGCCGCGCGTACCAAATAAAGATATGTGGGAATTTTACTGCATGAGTTGTTGTTATGTAAACCTTAATCATCACGAGATTTATGGTATGGCTATCTTAGAAGCTATGTACTATGAGTGTCCCGTGGCGGCATTTCGAGCGCCCGGTCCCGATTTTATTTTGGACGGCGGGCGTTTCGGGCGGCTATGCAATTCGGAGGACGAACTGCTTTCGGCGATTTTGGCATGTTCGACCCCCTCTGATGCAGGCGCTTCCATGACCGCAGAGGCAAGGAAACGTGTGCTATCAAATTTTTTATGTGAGCGCTGTCTGCCAGAGTTTGAAGATTGATGATATGAAGAATGATTATTGCTAATACTGATCGTGTGTGCTACAATAATTCCGTTGGGTTTTGGCTAAACTAAATGATATTGACATTGAAATAGGAACGGTATATAGGTATGAGTTTTAACTCATTGGATTTCTTATTCTTTTTTCCAATAGTGGTTTTCTTATATTTTGTGATTCCAAAGAAAATACGTTATGTTTGGCTACTGATTGCGAGTTACTATTTTTACATGAGCTGGAATGTGAAATATGCGGGATTATTAGCTATTTCAACTTGTGTAACCTATCTTGGGGGATTGCTTCTCGGAAGATTAAGAAAGAATGATCAGGCAGAAGAAAAACGGGGAAAACACGGTTCTGCGCAGATCATATTGATTCTTTGCCTTTTGATCAATTTAGGAATTTTATTCTTTTTTAAGTATTACGATTTTGTGTTTACTAATATTATTTCTGTTTTTGGAAAATTCGGTATACAGGTTCAATATCGGTCGTTTGATGTATTACTCCCTGTCGGTATTTCTTTTTATACATTTCAGGCCATTGGATATATGATCGATGTGTATAGAGGCGAGACGAGACCAGAAAAGAATATTCTAAAGTATGCTTTGTTTGTGTCATTTTTTCCACAATTGGTTGCCGGTCCGATAGAACGGTCTAAAAATCTTTTGAAGCAGTTGGAACAACCAACCACGTTTCAGGTTGCCAATGCAAGAAGCGGATTGTTTACAATGGCGTATGGCTTGTTTCTGAAAATGGTGGTTGCGGATAATATCGGGAAGATCGTAGACTTGATACTGCCGCACTATTATGACTATCATGGAACAGTGATTGCAGCCTGTATCGTTCTGTTTGCGTTTCAGATTTATTGTGACTTCCATGGATACACACAAATTGCAATAGGCAGCGCGAAAGTTCTTGGTTACGAATTACAAGAAAATTTCAAAGCACCATATATGGCGGGAAATATCAAAGAATTTTGGAGAAGCTGGCATATTTCTTTAACAACATGGTTTACGGACTATCTGTATATCCCGCTTGGTGGAAACAGAAAAGGGAAAGTCAGAAAATATATTAATACGATGATCGTTTTTCTGGTGTCAGGACTTTGGCACGGGGCGGCTTGGTCTTTTGCGGTATGGGGCGGGATCAATGGATTTTATTTGTGTGTCTATGATATGACAAAAAACATAAGAGCGCGCCTATACAGAGGGCTGCAGATCAATACGTCCGCAGTAGGTTGGAAAATATTGATTAGGGGCGTAACCTTTCTCATGGTGGATTATGCATGGCTCTATTTTCGGGCGGGCTCAATAACAAATGCGTTGCGACTGCAAAAATATATATTTCAGGATTTTCATCCGGAATACATTTTCTGTAATGAATTTTGGCTGATGTTCGGGGATGTCACAAATGTATTGGTTATATTATTCTCAATCATGATCGTCATGGCGCTTGATTATCTGCAATATAAGCGAATTGACTGGAAGGAACGGATTCTGGGTCAACAGATCGTGTTCCGGTGGATGATTTATTTCTTGTTGCTTTTTGTTATTTTTATGAATGGAGTGTATGGAATCGGAAATGAGCAGACACAGTTTATCTACTTCCAATTTTAAGGAAAATGGTATATTTATTCTGAAATTACTATTTCTTTTCGGAATGATTGTTGTTTTTTGGCTGCGAATATCGCCACAGCATTCGGGCGGATATCAGGCATCATTGATCGATAAGGTAGATCGTCTGGAAAGTATTGATGGACCCAAAATTGTTTTGATCGGTCACTCTAATTTGGTGTTTGGGATTGATTCTGAGTTAATTGAAGAAGCGTTTGGTATGCCGGTTGTAAATATGGGGCTGCATGGGGGATTGGGCAATGTGTTTCATGAAAGTATGGCAAAGCTGAATGTAACGGAAGGTGATATTTACATTATTTGTCATGGTCAATATTGGGATTTAGGAACAATAGAAAATAAAGATCTGGCATGGATTACGATCGAGGATCATTTTGAGTTGTGGCGGATTTTGAGACCAGAGGACTACATTCCGATGATGCGAGCATTTCCGGTTTATTTGAAAGACTGTTTGGAATTATGGGCGGCTGGGGGGCCAGAGAATCTGGATAATGGTACGGTATATGCCAGAAGTGCATTTAATGAGTATGGGGATATTGAATTTGAGGATCATGGATTAGAGTATGAATTTAAAGATGGCGATATCTTCGTTCCCTCCATTTCAGACGATGTATGCGAGAGATTGAATGAATTGAACACGTTTTTGAATGAGAGGGGCGCAACGATGTTGATCGCCGCATATCCGATCGCACAAAATGAATATACTCCTGATCTGGAGTGGTACGAAACATTTCAATCAAATCTGGCACAAAAACTAAATGCACCCATTATTTCAGACTATACGGATTACATTTTTGATGAGAAATATTTTTATGATACGGTGTTTCATCTGAATAGCGAAGGAAGAAAGCTAAGAACGAATCAATTGATAGAAGATTTGAATAATTATCTAGCTGGTGTGCATGAATAAAGGACAAGTTCATGTGAAAATATCTTGTCCTTTCATGCATCATCCATCACATTTCACTATATATAGCTCTTTATTTACTGATATACGGATTGTCTGTTATATGACGAATTACCTTATTTTCCTCATTATTAAACTCATATACGAAAAAATCTACCAAACACCCGGTCGCTCTATCAGCCACAAAGATTTCCATTGTTCTATCCTTTCCTGAAAGATAACTGATATCCGAATGATTGATGTACAGCTGCGGATAGTCTCCGCCGATATATCTAATCTGTCCAAAGGTTGAGTCAAAAATAAACTCGCTGTCTCCGTCATATAAAATCGCATCATTCGCCGAATGATCAACAATAATCAGACAGTCTTTGACCTCTTTCCCCTTAGGTATTTCCACACCCAGTTCTATCATTCTGTTGTATAGCTCCGCATCCTGACAGAGGGATTCCGGTGACGATATCCAAATACAACAGCTGAAGTACTCCGACTTAAGCCAGTCCAGGTATTGCTCAAGCTGATCTGTTTCTCCCAGTACCTGTATTCTTTGTTCTGCGGTTTCGTCACGATACTCATTTAAAATTTCCTGCCATAAGACATAATCTTCTTCCCATAAAAGGTATCCTTCTTCCCCCCTTCTGTCCGGAACATTATAATGATGAACCATATAATCACATAAATAGGCCGTTATTTTTTCTGCTGAACTTATATTATAATGCAGACAATCCAAAGAATAATCAAACGGAAGATCAATACCGATTTCCTCCCGATAATCTGCCATATTGAGAAAGTCAAATCCATATTGCCGAATCACGCTTCCTATATATGCCGATAATCCGCTCAAATTCTTCTCGCCCTCTATATCTAAATACGGCGGCGCAATAAATAATATAGGAAAATCATATTCCCGCAGCTCTTCCAATAATTCATGAAGCACCTTATCATCTCCCTCATCCAACCTTATTTCTGCATGATCTCCTTCGATAATTTCATCGCTGCCATATATTCGTTGAATCGGAAGATTACTGTATCCCTTGCTGATACTATGATGCTTGTTATCAAAATAAATCAAATCCGGAATTTCGTCTCTATGATAATAAAGTAAATCAAAATAAAAATTCCATCTTCCATATTCCTTCGGTACTATCTCCCGAATCAAAGCGTTTCGATTCCTTGACAGCATCATTCCATCCGTATTGTATCTTACCTGCGGCTCAAACCATTCATTCATAACCGGTTGTGCATGATGGCCAAACAAAAAAGGTGCAATATCAATGACCACCAAACATGGGTCTTGTGTTTTTAACGCCTCCCTGACATAGTATTTGATAGAGTTTGTATACATAACATTCGTACACAAGTTATAAGATATGATTCCCCAACGATTCCATGCCTCCATCGGCACAAACGCAGAAAATGTGGTGCTTGTTCCTATTACGATCACATCCAGCGAATCATCCTTTTCATCATAAAAGCCCGAGACATTCCCTCTTGTATGTGCAAGCCCGCCCCGATACATATAGGTCAATTGAATGATCACTCCAATCAGTAATGTCCAAAACACAAGAACGGCGATTATTTTTTTGACTATTCCCATATAATTTACTCTCACAATATCCTCCGATCAAAATTGAAAATAAATAAATGTTGTCTCATCATACCCAGCGCCATATACTCCAAATATAAGTACGGAGAGAATACCTGCATATAGACATAACCAGCGAAACCACACGCCCTGCGTGCACAGCCACTCTCGAAGCACCACCCCCCGATGCTTCATATAGTCCGCAAAAATAAGAACCGTCAACGCAAATACAAGTATAGCAAAGTTCTTTCCATCAACCCCAATCATAAATAAAGAACCATCAAATAAGACATTTATATTCTTTGCACAGATCATACTTTTCATTGCCCAATAAGCCTCACTAAGCTCTCCCGCTCGGAAAAACATCCATGCAAAATCAACCAGCAGAAACGTGACCAACATCCGATACAACTTATGACTAAATGCCTGTCTGTTTATCTGCATCACATCCACTACTTTGTTCCTAAACGGCATCAGAACCTTTCCGACAACCTGATAAAAACCATTCAGCACTCCCCAGAAAATAAAGCTAAAGCTTGCACCATGCCAAAGCCCACTGAGCCCAAACACAATCAATATATTCAAATACTGTCGGAATCTTCCCTTTCGATTTCCACCAAGCGGTATGTAGAGATAATCCCTAAACCACCCTGTCAACGTAATATGCCAGCCCCGCCAAAAATCCGCTACCGTCTGTGCCATATAGGGACTCTTAAAATTGTCCGTCAGACGAAATCCCATAACCTTTGCAGCCCCCAGAGCAATTATGGAATAGCCCGAAAAATCACAGTATATCTGAAAAGCGAACAGAATCGTTGCAACAATGAGGTACCAACCTTCATACAAATGTTCCTTTGCATAAACCGCATCCACAAAAATAGCAATTCGATCCGCAATCACCATTTTAAGGAAATAGCCCCACAACATCAGCATCAAGCCGTCTCTGACCGTTTCAAATTTAAAATGATGACGTTCATCTATCTGGCTAAGTAAGTTTTTGGAACGCTCAATTGGTCCTGCTACAAGCTGTGGAAAAAAAGAAACAAATAATGCATATTTGAAAAAATTCTTTTGTGCACGCACCTCACCGCGGTACACATCCATAATATATCCCAATGCTTGAAATGTATAGAACGAGATTCCTACCGGCAACAGTAAATCAAGCCTTGGCGGTGTCCATTCAATCCCAACTTTCCCCGCAATCCGTCCTACATTCAGCAAGAAAAAATCTGTATACTTAAACCAGACCAAAATCGCCAAATTCACCAAAAAGCAACCTGCTAAACACCACTTTTTCCAGCATTCTGAACTTCCCCTGCCCGTAAACTTATCCATTAGAAGCGCTGTCATATAAGTCACTGCCGTCGAAAAAAGGATCAGAAGCGCATACGTTGGATTCCAACACATATAAAAATAGTAGGAGCATACCAAAAGCCATAGGTAACGCCCTCTGTGCGGAATGAGATAATAACCGAATACTGCAATTGGAAAAAACGCTAAAAATTCAATAGAATTAAAAATCATAAGTCCCTCCAAAAACTATCTCCAATAACAGGCCCCTTCTACCATGCCTGCGCCTTTCGGTGTCTCATCTTCACTCGGATACACCCATGCATCATTATACATGACCCTGAACTTCGGATTCTCGTCCCAACGTTTTCCTTTGATACCAAACATGATCTGCAGACCTCCGCCTATATGAACCGCTTTTTTCCCCATCCGCTTAATATTTGCCGCAAGCGGGAGTCCGTATGCGCCGCATGCCAATAACGCAACATCAAAATCAATCTCGCGGATATCATCAGTCATCGCCTCCAGCGCCGCAAACCAATCCGTATAACGTTCATCCGTCTGCCCTGCCGCCGTCTGCACAGCCTTATAAACGATCAGCTCACACTCCGGCATGATCTCCTTGTCCGGAAACACTTCCTTCCGCCTTGCATATTGCTTTTTGATCGTTTCTGCAAACGGATGAACAACAAGTACTTTCTTTCCTTTCAATACTTCCGTCCATGGTCTCTCATAGCCGACGGCTTCCAAATGCGGTAAAAACATCGTCTTGCATGACGCACTCGTATATTTATTCAAAAAATAATCATCACAGGGCTGCATCAGCGTCCCGCACATGTCCGCTTCTTTTAGCGCATCTTCCATCACATGCACAAAATCAATCCCTTGGGCGGTCTCCATCGGAAAAAATCCTGCACAAGTGCAAAGCTGCCGGATCGCTTTTTCATACTTTTTCTTCTCCCCGAATTCAAACGTTCGCATGGAAAACGACTCATTCGCCCCGATCCTGCATGCCATACAGGGTTCCTCTTTGGATAAAAGCACTTTCAGATACTCATTTGTCTCTTCCTGAGATAAAAACGGTCTTTTGGAATATCGAAAATTCAGATGTTTCCATAACCATTCGCATTTGACTCTGAGCACATAACGAAAATAGTGATAATCTCTGATCCATTTCATCCGTTTGTTTCCTTCCTGCGCACATTATATTCCCAAACCGTCACAAACAAATCTTTATTTCTACTTTCTTGCAAGCAGCTTGCGAAGTCGATACCTTACCTTACCCCAGAAATAAAGCCGCTCAAATTCCCTCGCCACGATCTTTCGGATATACCGCCGGTCGTAACGATCGTCCACATCCTCGTGCGCGGGACGCTCGAGCGGAAAAAGCAGCTCTTTCCTCGAAAAATCATACATACAGCCGCCCTGCGTATGCGTCGCATCTTCCCTGTTAAAGCCAATATTGTCAATCAGATTATATTTGGGCGTAATGCCATAGCCGCCGTAATACATGCGCGTCGCTTCCCATTGATAATCCCACGTATCGCGCTCACCCGTATACGCACACTCGAGCTGCTTTTCAAATATCGCACCGAACCGCTCGCCGTAATAGCGCCGCACACAGCCGTCTTTTTTTACCTTTTCCCAGAATGCCATGGAATCGTCGTATTTTTCCCACGCCCTGCGCCATGTCGCCCATCCCCAGATGGACGGATAGCGGGAAATAACGTAGCTTCCGTCCCGCACGGAATCATCCTGAAGCAGATTATTTCCGGAAATAAAGAAGATTCTCTCATCCTCTCGGTACCGTGAAAGAAGCTCCTGACAATACGGAAAAAAGCACGGAAGCGGAACAATATCATCCTCAATGATGATGGTCGTCTCCTCCTTCGCGAGCGTATTCGAAATACCGCTGTGCATGCGCTTATGGCACCCCATATTCGCATCCGCATAATCCCGATGCACCTCGCATTCCCAGTCAACCGCATCTTCTACTGTTTTACGGAGCTGTTCTACGATCTCTTTTTCTCCGTTTCTATCCGCTCTCGGTCCGTCGGATACCAGATAGAGCTTCTTTGGTTTTGCTTCTCTGATACAGTCAAACACCTGCATCGTCGTATCCGGCCGGTTGAAAAAGATAAACGTCACCGGTGTGGTCAATGTAAAATGATTCATGCCATCCTCCTTACTGCAGCCTACATGGCGCGGTCGGTGTTGATTCGGTCTTCGATCACCTTCTCAGGCCGAATCAACGCTCCCTGCGCGATCATTAACACCGCGATCATATATGGAAAGTGAAATCTTCCGTATCCAAACATGAACATCAGCATTCCCGTCCCAAGTACAACGATACTATAGATTCCTGCCCAAGTTAACCATACTTTACCTCGTACCTGTCTTACCACACCGATCATTGCCAATATCAACACAAAGAAATAATAACACTCCGTCAAAATAACCAGCAGATCAATCGCTTCTAATTCACTTAATCGCAGATTCCTGACCTTATCCACAATACCCATGATATATTCTGTCGTCATGGTATCTACTTCATTATCCACATACGGCGTCGAAAAATACACATCCAGTGCCCATAGGTAAAACAATCTGTACGGCATTAGCGTTATCACCCGCATCGGATGTTCTTTCATGTAATTCAGCGCGGTATGTAAAAAATAATCTTCCCATTCTTCATAGGTCCAATCCGCAGTCTTCTCGGAGTCGATCGGCGCCCCACCGCCTAATTCAGGATTTAATACGGCATCCCAATGATTATTCCCGTCTGCCACCGGATTATTTCCGATGTATAAATTGATTCCCATTGTTGTTGATTGATAAACAAACTTTCCGCAATTGAAATAGCTGACTGCGCCGATACAGAGAATACACGCCAACATGGGAACGCAATAACATATTGCATTTCTCAGCATCTTTTTCTTTTCCGCCCGATACAGTCCCCACAGGACGGCGGGCAAAAATACGATTATTACAGGACGGATCCAGTTTGCAGCTCCCATGATCGCGCCTGCTGCTGCCAAAATAAGCACTTTATGTTTCTTTGTCATCGTCATAGTCAGCGCCATGCTCAAAAACACAAGCGCACAGAACGGCATTTCCGTATTTGCAAGAACAATCCCGCCGCCAACTCCCAATGAGAAATAAATGCAATACAATATTTGAAACATTTCCGCGCATTGCTGTCTGCCGGTCAAACGGTATACAATATATTTCGTTGAAAACAGTAGTATCTGTAAAAATAAAATATTAAAGCAAAAAAGCACCCGTAAATTATCCGTCAGCCGAAACACAAGTGAAAGAAAGTTGATATATCCCGGGGCATGCAGGTAAAAAACACCGTGTAAATCCTGCGCCCGCGGATAAAAAGCCTGAGCGGCGCTCACCTCTTTGGCCTTGTTCACATATTCTATAAAATCACCGAACTGTTCTCCCCGAAAACAAAGCATCAGTCTGATCTGCAGCACCAGTAACAACAACCACAAAAACCACGATGTCCCCCACAGGAATCCCTTTTCTTTTGCTCTTTCTTTCATACTTGTCCATCCGCGAAAAAATCGCTTTACACCTTTTTTTTATTGTACCCTCGTATCAGCCGCTTTGCTTCAATCTATTTTCTTCGTTTTGATTCTTGCCACAAGAAATCTTCCTACACGCTTTTCTATTAATTGGTATGATAGAAAGCTAAACAAAACGGTCATAACAAGAAAGATCAGTGTAAACACTACCGCTGATTCCACACTAAGATAATCCATCACGACCAATACTGCCGCATGCACTAAATAAATGGAATAGGAATACTTGCTGATTGTCTCTATCAACCGCCTGATCCACTTGTATGGTAATGTCAGATCACAGGTTGACACGATAAAAACGGCCGTGAGCAGTCCAAGTTTTAATCCGCCCTCCGACTCTATCACGATCAATAATAACAAAATTGCAGACAAGACGCTTATCAACTGATGTTCCCGTTTCTCTTTCACTGCCATATACGCAATCACGCCGATCGCATAATAATAAATATATTGCAGCACGCGAAACCAATCTGTATAATGTCCGAGCCCTCTCGCCAGTACATAGGCTCCAACCATCCCAATCCAGGCCATCCGGTAATTCTTGATCCATTTATGATATAGCGGCGTGATCAGATAGCATATCATAAAAACGCTGACCGTCCAAACGGCTCCGATATTTGTCCAAAAGGCATCTTGCGACGGCACACAAAAATTAATCAAAAATACATATCGAAACCATCCGATTCCCGTTTCATCTATCGGAATTCCTCCGATCATTGTATAAAAAATGAAGTAGAATAAAATGATCAGGTAATACAACGGCAGCAAACGAACTGCCCGTCTATAAAGCCAGTTTCGGCTGCCGCCTCCGCCATGCTCTGCCAATGCTCTTTCCAATGACGGAAAAGCAAGAAACCCGCTTAACACAAAAAAAATCGTCACTCCCGATGAACCTGCCGCACATAATTTATGCAACAAGCCCGGCAGTTCGACATGCTGCTCCCAATGCACCGCCAAAACCCATAAGCATGCAAAGGTCCTTAATACATGCAGATAGACATATTCCCCTTGTTTACGTTCCATTGATTGCAGCTTCCTTTCAACCCTTTTTTATCTTATCTTCTGGATATTCCGATTTTCTACACGGTACACATGATCGCAGTTTTCAATCGTCGTTAAGCGGTGCGCGATCATGATCATCGTTTTACTTCCATGCAGCGCGTCAATCGCCGCCATCACTTCTTTTTCCGTTTCGTTGTCAAGCGCGGAGGTTGCCTCGTCAAACACTAAAATATCAGGATTGTGATACAACGCCCGCGCAATACCGATCCTCTGACGCTGACCGCCGGAAAGACGCATGCCCGCTTCCCCGACCTCCGTGTCAAGCCCGTGTTCCATCTGTTTTACAAACTCTTCGAGCTGTGCCTTTCTCAGCGCCTCCCACACCTTATTATCGTCAATTTCCTCGCTTTTCACCCCAAACGCCACATTCCGTCTGACCGTATCGTCCATCATAAAGATCGTCTGCGGGATATAACCAATGTCGCGATGCCAGCTCTGCATGATCTCGTTAATATTCACGCCGTCAACGAAAACGCTTCCCTTTTGCGGCATCAAAATACCAAGAATATTATCCACAAGCGTTGTCTTCCCGCCGCCGGACTCCCCGACAAACGCGACGGATTCCCCTTTATGGATCGTTACGCTCACATCATCCAGTATGACCTTATCCGACTGATCATAAGTAAACGACAAATTCTTTACCTCTATCGCATGATCAAATCGGAGCTGCTCGCAGTCCTCCATTCCGATATTCCTGTCATCCACATGTTCCACGGACCTGATGTCATGATAGATCAATTCAATCGCAGCCATATTATAAGCGATGTTGGTGAAGCTTGCGTATAAAGAGTTGACACTCGGCAGAAGCCGGAACGCCGCAACCGCAAAGACCGAAAGCTGGGGGATCATGGCGGAGAGGCTGCCCCCAAGCACGATCACAACTGCAAGATAGCCCAAAATACCGCCGATCGCAATCGTCTCGATCAAATATTTGGGTATATAGCTGAGCAGGTTATACGCCAGCTCCAGCTTTGTTGCCTGATGATAAATATCACAGTATTCTCCGATGAAATAGCGTTCCTTATTCATGATCTTTACTTCTTTGATTCCCTCAAACGCCTGTTTTGAACACTTGATAATATCCGCGTTGATGTCATGATAGGTGTCTCCGAGCCGGCGCATCTTTTTCTGAATGATCAAAATAACAGCGCCCGCACAGGCAGTCAGAAGAAATGCGATCACAAGCGTCATCCTGATATTGGATACCGCGAGAAATACGACCAATACAACGGATGTGATTCCCTGAGAAATTAACTGCAGCACATTGATGATGACCGTATACATATTGCTTGTATCTGAGTTGACGCTGCGTAAAATTTCAGCCGTATTTTTGTAAAGGAAGTAGGAATACGGCTGCTTCATATACGCCTCCATCAACTTCGTTGAAAAATGCAGCCGGGTATTTTTAGAAAAGCTGTTCATCGCATAGGTCATCCATGCCAGATAAATATTCTTGATCAGATACACCGCAATCATTGCCACGATCAGCATGAGCAGTACCTGATTCGTCTCCTCTATCCCGGTTACCTGCGTGATCAATCTGCAATATCGGTTCGTTCTGACCGCCTGCGGGTCCGTTGCGAGCGTAACGATCGGCAGGATCATCGACACGCCCAAAAGCTCTGCGGCCGCACCGAATAAAATCACAAAGATCATACCGATAAACTTTAATTTCAGTTTGAGATCAAATAAATACCGGAATTCTTTTATCAGCTTCATAGTTCCTCCAAATAATCATATAAACGCTTTGCAAACTGCTGCTCGCCCCAGCGCGCCGCCCGCTCATGTCCCGCACGAATGAGCCTGTCACACAGCACATCATCCTGCCACAGCCGCCGCACACAATCCGCGATCTCACTCACATCCGCCGGATCAAACAACAGTGCGGCATCCCCTACCTGTTCCGGTATCCCGAATATCCTTGATGTCGCAACCGGGCAGCCAAGCACAAACGCCTCCAGCTGCGGAATATTAGTAGGTCCGCCGAACGTCGGCATCACAAGCGCCCTTGCGTGCTGATAAAGCGCCACCATTTCCTCATTCGAGACATAGCCGAGAATCTTCACCTGCTCCTCTAATTCCAGCTCCCGTATCCGGCTGCATACGTCCTCATACCCGTTCTTCCCGGTTCCGCTGCACACTAAGTTGACATGCACGCCGTCCTTTTTTAACAGTGCGATTGCCTCCAAAAGCCTGCCGTGATTTTTATGTTTCCAAAACTGCGCAGGATAAAAAATATAGCTTTCAAACACATCCGGTTTTGGATACGGAGGCTTCCCAACGCTTTCATACACATAATCGGGCGCGATGAACGGGAGCGGATACACTCTGCTGCTTAAGTCCGCCGCCTGATCCCCATAACATTCTATCATCTGCTGCCTGCCAACCTCGGAATCCACAAAGACCATTCGTGCATAGCGCGCGATATTCGTATAGCTTCTCTCCCTGCTCTTATAAATCTCAGGAGCTGAGATTTCCGGAAACGCCGTCAGATACCTGTGCATCAAGTCAAATACCGACACAATCGCCGGCATGTCCATCATAAAGCTGATCTTATCCGCACACGGATAGATACAGGCTTCCATATTTTCCCTATGAAGCGCGCGGGCAAACGGATGCAAAAAACGGCAAAGCTTTCTGCATGCCGCGACCGGCAGCGTAAGCTCCGCCAAATGGTAAACCACCTTTTCCAACTTGTTTTTTTGCGCATAAATCGTCCGTAGGCCGAACCCCTCCGTGATGGGACGCCACTCCTCGTACATGATAAAAGCAACGATCTCATATCGCTCTTTTGGGAGCGCCGCAAGAGATTTTAACATCGCAAGGCAGTATTGATAAGCGCCGCCCGAATCCGGATGGCGCTCCAGATAGATTCCGATTCGTTTTTTTCTTGTGTCTGCCTGCTCCATGTTTCTCTTATTCTCCAAACGTAATGTCATACGATATCAGTCAGGTTTCTTTTTCCAATAACTTCATCGGAATTTTGATCCATTCTGAAAGACCGAAATCCTCCGGCCACATGCTGCCGTTTGTCGGTACGACCACGGTTTTGTTCTCATGCCTGTTTAAATATGCAGCCCACCAGCTATAACTGGAATTGGAAATAATCTGATTTTCCCCTTCCATCAAAAGCCTAAAATCCTCTATCCCCTTTTTATCTGACTCATATTCCGGATAGCGAATGTCATATGGACTTCCGGCGAACTGTTCCTTTACCCACTCTATCTCCTCCGAAAAACAGAAAAACACAGGATTTGGTACCTTTTTTTCAACCGCCTCCATGGCATGCAAAAAGTATTGCGGAGACGGACACGCTCCTACACGCACATAATCGCCTCTGCGGTAATGGATCGTCACGCTGCCCCGCACTGCCCTGATCTCTTCCTGCACCTGCTGCGCCCCCGCAGACAGCGGCTTTCTGAATACATAACATTCTTTTATTTTTTCTGCAGCCGGCTTGAAATACACCTCTTTTCCCCAATTTCCCTTCAAAATGAGGTTCTTGGGTTTCGCAATGTATTCCTTGAATTCCTTTGACCAAACGGTTAATTCATCTACCTTTTTTTCTGTGATCTCTTTTGTTGTCCATCCGACGCATCTGTAATGATTCCATTTATTCAGAAAACCGCGATCGATCAGACGTCTCCCTACCGGATAAGAAATACGTTTATCATAAGGCACTTCCATTTCCAACAGGTCCATGTCTCTAAAAAACCAGTCCGCGTCCTGCATTGCCGTATCAATCGCTAATACATCGTTCCGAAATGACGCTACAGCCCTGCCAAACGCATAACAAAACATCTGATTTCCGAACCCACCCGTCAAACGCACAATCACCATACCGTGTTTTCACTGCCTCCCACATGCTAAACTACTTTATTTTTTTCAGTCCGAAAATTTTTCTCTTTGCTTCCTGCAAGGTCCGATACAACGCATGGTGTTCGATTCGATCCCAGCGTTTGATGCGGTACTCATAAAACATTCCGTACATGGACAGCTCGCTGCTTCTTCGATACGCGTCTTGCCGTGCCTGTCCCACAATATGAAATAAAAAGCGTTCCAGCGCATCGTCCGTCACATGCTCCCAAAGCGTGCTCTCAGAAGTAAATACCGGTTCTTTCTGCATTGCCAGATATAATTCCCGGTTCTCATCGATCTCCCGGATTCTCCGTATCAACTCCTCCGTTGTCCCATAATCCGACACATTGATAAAGGCCCGCGGATTGCATTCCCGCACAATATACGGATTTCCCCAATAAATCGGAATGGTGCCTGCCGCCCATGCATCCATGATCTTTTCCGTTGTGTAGCCCCTCATCGATGCATTCTCTAAGGCAAGGCTGAAACGGTAATCCAGCTGGAATTTGTATTTATCGTCTACCGGCTTTCCGTCTTCCAGATTATTGCGGTATTTTCCGCCGGAATCTACTTTTTTATAAGTGCTCACCGCATCAAAAACAGCGTCTCTCTGATCCCGAAAACCGCCGCCTGCAGAAACGACATAATTACAGAATTTGCTCTTTCTCAGGTAAAATTCATCACTTTGGGTATGCTTCGTCAACACCTTTTGCAGCAATTCTCGGTCGAACATACATAGCGGGAAATGCAGATAACGATCCTCAAAATCCAGATAATCGCTCCCGATCGCATAATCATAAATATTAAAATCCGGACATCTGGCTTCTCCGATAAATGAGATTCTCGGACATTGATATTTTAGATAATCGCTCCCCGACGTGCCGCAAAAAACGAAATCCGGATCCTTTTCATCCAATACAACATGATATTTTTTTTCCAGCACCTTTGTAAAAATACATTTCTCCGGTTCAAAGCTTTTCCAAAAATCCACATAATATATTTTTAATTCTTCCATATCGGCTTTCTCCATATGACCGTTTACTATTTTGCACGTTGCCAAATCATTCCCTCTGCTTTTAGCAATAGCTCATTTCGATTGACAGAACTGCAGACTATTCCTTATAATATCAGATATACTATCATTATGCAACGAAAGGAGATGCAAAAATGATTGTTTTAGAAGCCGGTGCAGGTTTAGGGAACCGCATGTACAGCATTGCGAGCGCTTATCATCTCGCACAGATTGCAAAACAAAAGCTTCTTATTTTATGGAAAGTGGATAACACACTTGGTTCTCAGGCAGATTCGATATTTTGTCTTCCCGAAGATATTGAGATTATTTATATTACTGAGTTTTCTTCTAAGCGGACGCCATGGAAGCGCCTGAAAAGCACCCGCCTCAAAAACTCCTATAAAACAGCCGCCTCCACCGTATTCACTTCATTGAGCATCAGTATGCTCATGAGACACGAGGAGGGCTACGCCTACTTAAAAGCACTTGCTGAACGTCCTGAACTTCTCTATATCGAATCCTATGTCAACTTCCTGCCGGAAGCTGACGATCAGAGTCCGTATTACCGGATCTTTACGCCCTCCGAACAGGTTATGCAAAAAGCACGTCCTATTTTGGCGCAGTTCAAACCGGACACAATCGGTCTGCACATCCGCCGGACCGATCATATAGATGCCATACAGCACAGCCCGCTGTCTGCCTTTACAGATCAGATGGAGCTTTGTCTGAAGGGAAATCCCTCCGCAACCTTTTTCGTTGCAACAGATGATCCTGAGACCGAGCGCCGGCTTCTTACCACTTACCCGCAGGCAGTCATTGTCAACTCTACAAAACAGTTTACCCGAAAATCGACTGACGGAATCATCGACGCTTATGTTGACATTTTCTGTCTTTCCCGCTGTGCCAGAATCATCGGCAGCTATGGCAGTTCTTTCAGTCAGGCAGCCTCCAAACTCACAAATACTCCACTGAAAATCGTGGACACAGCAGGCAGTCACGCTGAAGCGTAGCGGTTTTCGCCTTCTACCCTCTTAAGCGAAACAGCCATGCCACAAACAGGGGACTGATGCGAAACAGACTTAGGATCGGCTTCTTTTTTTTCGGCAGTGCAATCTCTTTATTTTCCCGCCATAACCGCCGATACTGTGCCAAAAGTCTACCGCTTTGTTCCCGACGCTCACTCCCCCTTAAGTTTGCCCGCATCTGCGTATAATTACGAATGATACAAATCAAAAGCCGCCGATACACTAACTCGATCAGCCGCTTTCCTTCTTCCGTGTCCGCATATGCTTTCACACAATCCAGCCTGTCCAGATAACATTCCACAATATATAACCGTTCCGGCCGCCAGCTCTTACGAATCAGGCTCTGCTCACGCGTCCGGTAAAAATACAACGGGGCAGTATCAAAAATCACCCCTTCCGATGCAGCAAACAACCTGTGATTGATCCTCTGATCCTCGTGCAGACGCACATGCTTTGGAAAAGAGATCTGTTCAAAAAGGCTGACCGGATATAGCTTCCCCCATACAACACAGGCTCCGACACGATCGACTTCATCATTTTCATCTTCATCAATATTGCGTATTGCCTGTATCGGAGACAGACTCTGACAGGCATCTTCCTCCTGCCTGCAATTCGCCGGTATATCCTTCTCATGGCCGTCATGCTGCGGAACGCCTCCTTCGCGAAAGCCTCTCCGGTAATCCGCGAAATTCTCCGGCACATAACAATAGCCCATCTGTATGATCTTTCCCAGATTCTTCTCCGCATGCGCAGCCGCCCGTTCCAAAAATTCCGGGTGAATACAGTCGTCGCTGTCAATGCACAGCACATATTCCCCTGTCACGTACGGAATGGCAAACTGCCTCGTATCGGAAAGTCCCTCATTTTCCTTATGCCAAACGCGAATGCGCGCATCGCGCTTTCCGTATTCATCGCAGATTGCCGATGTAGCGTCCGTCGAACCGTCATCGACGAGCAGCGCCTCCCAGTCCTGATAAGTCTGTGCCAAAACAGAATCAAGGCAAAGCGCCAAAAAACGTTCCACATTATATGCCGGGATAATGATGCTGATCTTCATGAATTTCTCTCTCCCAATCCGGTAATGTCATTTTTCGCCGATGACCTTCCCCATATACGCGATCATCTCCTCCGTCATGCCCGGATACACGCCGACCCAGAATGTATCCCGCATGATGCGGTCGGTATTCTTTAGATCACCGATCACGCGGTAGCCCTCGCCTGCCCTGCGCATTTCGTCAAAGCAAGGGTGCTTGATCAGATTGCCCGCAAAGAGCATTCTCGTCTGGATGCCGCTTTCTTCCACATGCGCGACCACAGCATTGCGGTCCACGCCCTCCTTACAGGTGAGCATAAAACCGAACCAGCTCGGATTGGCATGCTCACACGGCTCCGGCAGGATGAACCGCTCCTGAGCGCCGTTTTCTTTCAACAAATCCGTCAACATCTGCCAGTTCTTCCGCCTGCGCTCCACAAAAGAAGGAAACTTCTCAAGCTGTGCACAGCCGACCGCCGCCTGCATATCCGTCGCCTTTAAGTTATAGCCGAAATGAGAATAGACATATTTGTGATCATATCCGAGCGGCAGTTCACCGTACTGACGGTCAAAGCGGTGGCCGCACAGATTATCCCTGCCGGACGGACATACACAGTCCCTTCCCCAGTCGCGCATGGAACGGATGCATTTATGCAGAAGGGGATTGTTTGTATAGACCGCGCCTCCCTCCCCCATCGTCATATGGTGCGGCGGATAAAAACTGGATGTGCCGATGTCGCCGATCGTTCCCGTCAGATGCGTCTTCCCCTCATATTCATACTCGGAACCGAGCGCGTCACAATTATCCTCAATAAGCCACAGTCCATGTTTGTCACAGAACGCCTTTACCGCTGCAAGATCAAACGGATTGCCCAGCGTATGCGCTGCCATGACCGCTTTCGTCTTATCGGATAAGGCTTCTTCCAGCATGGAAACATCCATATTATACTGCGGGATCGTCACATCGATAAACACTGGAACCGCACCGAACTGAATGATCGGCGCAACCGTGGTCGGAAAGCCCGCGGCTACCGTAATGACCTCATCCCCGCGTTTAATTGCCCGGTCGCCCAAGAGCGGCGACGTCAACGCCATAAATGCACAGAGGTTGGCGGAAGAGCCGGAATTGACAAGCGAGCAGAATTTCACACCGAGATACCTCGCAAATTCCTTCTCAAACCGATCCGTATAACGTCCCGACGTCAGCCAGAACTCCAAAGAGCTGTCCACCAGATTCACCATCTCCGCACTGTCGTAAACGCGGGAGGCATAGGAAATGCGGTCTCCCTCTGAAAATGGCTTTTTCTGATTATGATATTTGTTGCAGTACTGCTCCACTTGCGCCAGAATTTCCTTTCTTGCCTGTTCTTCCGTCATATTTTCAAACATGACCTTTTCTCCTTTTCAAAAACTGCTATTCAAACATTTACATTATGCAATGATTCACACAATCAGACAGCCTAAAAGCATGCAAAACGCAGTTGCCCGAAATCATTTCCCACTTTTCTCCAAATACAATCGGATCTGCTCATCCATACAGTCCGTGACCGGCGCTCCCGCCTGATACACGAGCGTCCAATCAATGATCTTATCCATTGTCTCGCGGATATTCCAGACCGGCTGCCAGCCGAATGTTGTCTTTAACTTCGTACAATCCAGTTTCAAAAAATTTGCCTCATGCGGCCCGCCGTCAAAACGGTCGATCCACGCTGCCTTTTTACCGGCTTTTTGCTGCCATCGCTCGCAGAACAGACTTGTCAGCTCGCCCGTCGTCACGCAGCTTTCATCGTCCGGTCCGACATTGTAGCAGCCCGCCAATGCAGAATCCTCATACTGCCCTGCCGCTACCATCAGGTATGCCATGACCGGCTCTAAGACATGCTGGTACGGTCTCGTAGAATGCGGATTTCGCACAATGATATCCTGTCCGCTCGTGACCGCCCTGATACAGTCCGGTATGATACGGTCCGCTGCAAAATCACCGCCGCCCAACACATTTCCCGCCCGCATCGTCGAGATTGCCACATTCCGCTCACCGAAAAACGCATTGCGATAGCTGTCCGTTACAAGCTCGGAGCACGATTTCGAGTTAGAGTACGGATCATAGCCGTTTAATTCCTCATTCTCCCGATATCCCCAGCACCATTCCCTGTTCCGATAAACCTTGTCCGTCGTCACGTTCACGAAGGACTTTACCGAATCCGTCAGGCGGATGCACTCCAGTACATTTACGGTTCCCATGACGTTCGTTTCATAAGTCCCACGAGGATTCTTATAAGATTCCCTGACGAGCGGCTGCGCCGCCATGTGAATGACAATCTCCGGCTGGTACTCGGTAAATACGCGATATAATGCTTCGTAATCCCTGATGTCTCCGATCACGGAAACCATTCTTCCGGACAATCCGCTTATGTCAAACAGATTAGGCTGTGTCGGCGGCTCTAAGGCATATCCGACCACCTTCGCTCCCGCGCACACTAATGCACGGCACATCCAGCTTCCCTTAAAACCGGTATGACCCGTGACCAGTATCGTCTTGTTTCGGTAAAAAGATAAATCCATGATTGGCACTCCTGTCCTTAACTTTATAACGTCACTTGATTTCAACGTCCGATGCCGCTTTCAGCACAATCTTACCAAAGTTTCCACGGCGCATTTCCGCCTGTCCAGAGCTCCTCTAACAGCTTTTTATCCCGCATGGTATCCATCGGCTGCCAAAACCCCTCATGCCGGTATGCCGACATTTGGTTCTCTCGTGTTAACGTTTCGTATGGCTGCTTTTCAAGCTGCTGCGAATCATCCGTCAAATATCGGAATATCTCCGGTTCCATCACGGCAAAGCCCGCGTTCACCCATGCCTCGTCCTTTTTATCTTTTTCGCGGATGCTCTCCACCATTCCTGTTCCGGAATCGATTTGAATCGTTCCCCATCGTCCGCTCGGCTTTGCAGCGGTGATCGTTGCGATCGTTCCGCTTTTCTCATGAAACGCAAGCAATGCCGGAATATCGATATCCGCCACACCGTCGCCATATGTCATCATGAACGGTTCGTTACCGATATATTTCTGAATCCTCCGGATTCTCCCCGCCGTATTCGTGTGAAGCCCCGTATTTGCAAGCGTAATGTTCCACGGCTCCGTCACACTCTCGCAGACTGTTGACGTATTATTTTTCAGATCGATGACTACATCCGACTCGATCATATAATAATCCATGAAATATTCCTTGATCATCTGTCCCTTATAGCCGCAGCAGATCACAAAGTCATGAAAGCCGTAATAGGAATATATTTTCATAATATGCCAAAGGATCGGATTATCTCCGATCTCGATCATCGGCTTCGGCCGCAAATGCGACTCCTCGCTGATTCTTGTTCCCAGTCCGCCTGCTAAAATCACCACCTTCATTACACTGTCTCCCCCCTATTCGGCTACGCCCTCAAAAACGATCTCATAAACGACCCATCCCCGATAATGAAACTCCTGCTCTTGTACCACACGATACCGCGCCTTTATCGCATCTGCGATTTCTTCCCCTCCAAACTCTAAGTAAAAATAAGCAGCCTGATCAAATTCAACCTTCTCGAACAGCGTCTCCAACGCCTGCACATTTGTTACCTCATATACGTCAAATGATTCATTTCTTTCCGAAGGAAGCATCTCCCGGCGATCTGCCCTGCCATTCCAATACTGTGTACTATGGCGATACTCACCGTCACCCACATGTCCTGCTCCTGCCACTCCCACAAATCCGTTAAAATAATAATATCCATTGTTTAAAACCGGAAAAATGATCGTATTCTCCGCCTCTATCGCGCCCTCCATCGCATCACAGAGCGCGCGTTCCAGCCAAAGCACTTCCTTATTATAAATAACCGCATCCCCCGGCGCGCTGTCCGAATCAATACCGGTAGAGATCATCACGCTACTCCCAATCGGAAATGTTCGAAATACCCGCTTTGAAAGTGGATCGATCGTGCAAAAAGAGGAAATCAGCATAAGCGCCGCAAGCACGGACAATATGCCCGTTAACAACCGACAGTGTTCTTTCCACAACAGCTGTACTAACAGATAGACAGCCAAAATATATAGAAAAACAGGTACGATCGATACATAACGCGGATGATTGATCGTCTTAAAAAAACAATTAAACAGAATATAACTCATTCCTCCCAATAATAGCGGCAACATCCATCCTTTCTTTTCAACCCGCATTTTTCGTCTGACCAAAAGCACACTGCCGCCACAGACGATGATCGCAGTAAACACCCAGCCAAAATTTAATATACACAACACTTTCAGTTTCTCTGCTATATATGCCCCATCAATCTGAAAACCGCCTTCCCCGCCCCAAAATCCGATCAGGGCAACCGTCAGGACCCACAGAAAAGCCACCGATAAAAATGCATAGTTGCGCGCACGGATGAATTGATTTTTTATCCTGACCACGACAGAACCTTCATCCTCAAAAAGCGCTTCATTCAGCACCACTCCGATGCAGAGCATGCCATAAATTAAGATAGCCGGCTCCTTGGTAAAAGAAAGAAACAATCCAAAAATGACCTGCAGCAACCACTGTTTCTTAACTGTATAATACAATACAACGGTAAAGAGACACATACAATGGAAATCCAGATTATAATAATTCACCATTCCCAATATAAACGGAGAAAATGCATAGATTGCCGTTCCAAGCAGACGCTGCAATTCCCCTGTTTCCGGCAGGATGTGCTTCAATATCCCGTAAAACGCACAAATGCTGACCACATAGATCACGATATTAGCACACACGATTCCGTACTCCAAATGATGACCGAAAACCGCTCCCAAAAACAAATTCATTGCGGAAAATGTGTGTGAAATATGCCCATAAAGCGCCATTTTCCCGATGGAATATATGGATGCAGCCAGATTTGCCTCATAGTAAGTCGACCCGTCCCATTTAAACTGTACCATATCCGGATCATAAGCCAAAAGCAAGGCGCCCGCACACAAAAGAAACAGATATTTCCGTTTGTTCAGAAACTCCTTCATCTTATCCCAAACCATGCCCTCTGGTCTGCCACTGTGCAAAAGAGCATATTCCGCACCCACGGCAATTACCGCAAACACAATTTGAGACATTAACTCATACCACATTCCGTTTTGAATATCATACCCAATATGAACCCCTAAAAACACCACGGCACAGACGCTGCACAAGGTATTCCACATCAAAAACTGCCCAAACACCTCCGCATCAGCCATGATTTTTCTGCAAAGCACAAGATAGGCTGCCCCTCCGGCTGCAGCCATCAGAAGATGGAGCAGCATAAAACGTCTATCAATATGTTCAATGGTAGAAAAGCAAAAACTTAAATAGATACAGCCTATCAATACAAATCCAAGCAATACCTCCTGCACACGAGGCTTTTTTATCCAGACAGACACCAAGTTTCCCCCTAACCGCACTCTCTTTTTGTTGTTATATTTGTCCATGCCGCCGCCAGCGCAAACACCGCCGTCGCCAGCTCTCTATAAGTCATCCATGCATGAATGTGAGAATGATTCGCCTTCAACATCAGCCATACATTGGGCATCAGCATGAGCAATAGCATTCCCCAAAAGAACGGTTCATGTATCACAGATATCTTCCCATTTTTCTTAACTAATCTCACAAGAATCATCACCGCAAACAGCAGTGCGGCAGCCAGCAAAACCGGATTATACAGCATTGCGATATTTTCCCACAGTGCCCCGAATCTGGAGATTGCAACAGTCTGTCCACTGTTTGCATCAATTGCCGCGGTCCTGTATAGAATCTGCCCCAGTGCCTCACCCACAATATTCTGTCCAAGCACAGCAGAAGCAATGCACCACTTCATTCCCCAAATTCCAATGTAGCCAATCACCCAGCATACTCCATTCCAAAGCAGATCTATGACCACATCCCTAATCCCATGCAGGTTGTCTTTTTCCAAAATCAGCCGGAAGATCATCAGAAATCCAAGCGGTACGAACGGATACGTCAGGAAATCAAAAAAGCAGGTCAGGCATCCTGCCACTGCAAAAAACTCTCCAAAACAACCTTTTTTCTGTATCCATGTATATTGTGTAAGCAAAATCAGCAATAGGAACATCGTGACATAATACATTTGTGAGTATTGCAGAGACTGTACATTCACAAACGGCATCAAAAACCAGCACCCCAGAATAAACGCCGCTATATACTGCCCACATCTCCTTTTTATCATCGCGCCCACGACAGCCGCCGTCAATACGATATATGCGACAATATTAATCTTCTTAATGTCCGGATAGGACGCAATCAACAGTAATGGCTTCAATATAACCAAATAGCCATTCCAATAGCGTGCATACGACACACGCTCTCCACCCTCCTCATCCCGCATATAGGAGAAAAACGCTTCCATCTCCATTTTATCCTGCCATCCATAACGATACGCTCCTGCAGACTCTCTCCATACGCTGTCCTGTCCGTCATAAACAGCCGTATTAAGCATGGTTGCATCCGTATAATTATCAAGCGCAGTTGCCTTTTGCCCCGGAATACATTCATAATGGCTGCCTTGCCCCTCCAGTACTTTAACAGCCTTCTCTGCATGAACTTTCATAGGGGCAGTCGGTAATAAATAAACAAGTGCCAATAACAACCAGCCGATTCCTGCCATCATACAGACTACTAAAATACAACGCCATATCTCTCTGACGATTTTCTGCCCCACTGCATCATTCCTCCAATATTTCCATTCAAAGGCCGATCTTTCATACCCCCGCTCGTTGTAGCATAGCGTTGCATTATGCAGACCAAACCACATCTATACTGTACCCAAAAGCCTAAAGACTGTCAAGAAACAATGCAGACGGCTATATCGATAAAACCGTTCTTCTCATGCGCCTAAGGATATTTTGTTTCGTGTCTGAGCAGCTCATATCCGTCTTCATCACCACCCCACTCAATGAAATCTATCAGTTTCCCTGTCGCCCTTTCCGCGACAATGACCTCCATCACCGTCCGATTCTCCAAAAAATAACTATAATCCGAATAATTGATATATAACTTCGGCGCAGTCCCGTCTATATATTTTACCTCTCCAAATGTCGAACCATACCGAAATTCTCCGTTTTCATCATACAAAATCTGTTTGTCGACAGAATGATCAATAACGATCAGGCTGTTCTTTGAACTGTTCTCCTCCTGCAGCGTAACGCCCAATTCCTCAATTTTCTCTCTTAATGCCGCATCATGATATACCGGAGACTGTGCCGGGATCCAAATGCAACAACTGTAATAATTGGACTGCATCAAATCCAAATACCACATCGGTTTCGTCATTCTTCCAAATGCTTCCATTCTCTGTCTTTCCGTCTCTTGCCGGTAATCCTCTAATATATCCTGCCACTCTGCATAATCCTCATGCCACGACCGGTACGCCTCATCCGCCCTTCTGTCAGGAATCGGATAATGCTCCATGATATATTGACCCAGATATGCTGTGATCTTTTCCGCAGAGGCCGAGTTATAATGCAGATAATCCAGCGAATAATCAAGTTTCGGATCTATTTCGATCTCCTCCGCGTAATGCGTCATATTCAAAAATGCAAAGCCATGCTCCCCAATCACCCGTTCCATATAAGCGGCTAATCCATCCGTATTTTTACCTTCCACATTCAAATAGGGCTGCGAAACAAACAAGATTGGGAAATCATAGTTCTGCAATTCCTCCAACAGATCCAAAAATGCCTCCTTATTGGCCTCATCCAGCTCCACTTCCGTCCGGCTCCGTTCCACAAGCCTGCTGCTTTCATATAATTACGGAACCAGCCTGTCAGCGTAATATGCCATCCCCGCCAGAAGTCCGCCACGGTCTGCGCCAGATATGGACTCCTAGAATTATCGTTCAATCGAAATCCCATGACTCTTGCCGCTCCCATGGCAATGATCGAATATCCCGCAAAGTCGCAGTATATTTGAAGCGCGAACAGCATCGTGGCGATTATGAGATACCAGCCTCCGTACAAATGCTCCTCCGCATAGACCGCATCCACAAAAATAGCAGCTCTGTCGGCTATGACCAGCTTAAGAAAATATCCCCACAGCATTAACATCAGACCGTCCCTGACCGTCTCAAATTCAAAACGATGACGCTCCTGTATCTGACTGAGCAGATGATTCGAACGCTCGATCGGTCCCGCCACAAGCTGCGGAAAGAAGGAAACAAACAGCGCATACTTGAAAAAGTTTTTTTCCGCCGCTGTCTCCCCGCGATAGACATCCATAATATATCCAAACGCCTGAAAGGTATAGAAAGAAATTCCTACCGGCAGCAGCAGATCAAGCTGCGGCCGCGTCCACCTGATCCGACTCCCTCCGCAATCCGCCCCAAATTCAATAGTAAGAAATCCGTATATTTAAACCATACCAAGATTCCCAGATTCAGTACAAAGCCCCCCGCCAGGCAGCACCGTTTCCAAAGCATCTCGTTCTTTTTACCTGCAAGCGCGGACATGACAAGCGCTGCGATATAAGTCACGACTGTTGAAAAAAGAATCAGCAGCGCATAAGCCGGATTCCAGCACATATAAAAATAATAGGAACATGCCAACAGCCATAAATACCGCACCCTGTGCGGAATCAGATAGTATCCTAATACTGCGATTGGAAAAAATAATAAAAATTCAATAGAATTAAAGATCATATAGAATCCCTTCTTCTCGTACTAAGATTGTTATATTCCATCAGGAGATAATCGTCCACCAAACTTCTTGAATAACTGCTGCGTGACCCCCCAGCATTAATAAATACATGGAATTGCTCGTTAATAATTCATACCCTGACTACTTCGCAATCATTCCAAAGTACAATGCCTATTCGAACCAGTATAATGTCTTTCGACATTATACCACACTTATACGGTTTGTGCATTGACTATTTTCCTGCAACTCATCTTTCACACACAAATAACAGGCAAAACCACCACTTCCCAATTCTGCCTGCTGCCTGCATAAATATCCGAATTCCTGTTCTCTTGATCACTATGTTTGATTCCGCTTTTCTCCTAAAATTCCTCCCCTGCCCTTGCTGATCTTCCGCATCTCAATAATGTCGAATTTTTCTTTTAACCCTTGCAAAAACCACTCAAGTGTATACCAATCCGGAATCGGTGGAAAATTCTTCTCATCGCCCGTCCATAACCCTTACGGCATAAACTCCACGATCACGTACCTGTTCCTCACACAAGTTTTTTCGACCATTATAATCATAAATTTTCATAAAATCCTTATACTTATAGAGTACGTGACTCTGCATGTTTTCGACTATAAATTCCGATTATGGTATATTATCTTCTTGACAATAACACATCGCGCTTTTAGAATTGTGTTAAAGATCAGAACCGTGGCGACGGACAATAACGCATATAAAGGAGATTCCCATGCATCGTACACAAATTCTGTTAATATCACAGAATCTTAAACTTGAATCCTTAAAAAATATTTCCAGTCATATTGACCTAAACGCCTTCATCATTATCGTCTCAACTCAATATCTGTTTGATTACGAGAGACGTTTCTTGGAATCCTTTATGGAAAACGTTTCCTATTATACGTTTTCCGATTTCCTGACTGACGAGGAAATGGATCGTATCGATCAAGATGCTTACCGAATCGAAAACAAGTCTGTAGGCGCTTATTACGATGAAATAAAAGTACTGAAAAACAAAAAGATTATCGAAAAACTTGAGGAACGCTTTCATATTACGAAAAGAGTGATAGCGTCAGACGACCTCGGTATAGATGAAAAAACGTGGATAAACGCCGGATATCAAAGATTTGAAGGGGAATACTATTATACGGAACCGTCGTCAGCAGCGGCGGATGGCTGCTCCAATCGCAGCCATTATCTGGCTGATGTTTATCGTCTAATAAGGTCCTATTTGAAAATGCCAATTTACTCTGCGCATTATCATAATAAAAAATATGTTTTTTATGGCGAATTATTCAGAGTTGCGCATCGGATGAATTTGAGTTTTAAACGGAGTCGAACTGAAAATTTTATTTATGTGATGAATCTGGTTTTATATAAATTATTCCGCACGGTTCCTTGCAGAAAAAAGGTTATTCATCTATCCACCCTGCATGAACATGGCGCATGGCAGTTCTTTCCTGTCAATCATTATCGTATCCGGTTGCTTCAGGACGGATATCTGCCGCCTAATTATTCCAGCTTGTACCTGAAATTTATCCTGCCGAATACATCTTATTTTGCATACGACGATCTGGGTACGCAGATATTTAGGAATCAGAGAATTCCCGTTTCCCTTCTTCCGTTTCGTAAAAAATTGTATCTGCCTCTGCCTGATATCGCCCCCACGCTGAAAAATATCCTTATCGTAGCAAGCGGCGCCGGAGATTGGACTGCTGTCAAAAACCGCTCGGATGAAGATAAAATGGCAGAGGCGTTTGTCACTTTAGCGAAGCAGTTCCCGGATATCGATTTTATCTATAGATGTCATCCGGTGTGGGTTCATCCGTGCCATCAGGGAGTCAACTCCATCCATCGTATGGCAGAATATTTCCAAAAATCCGGTCTTACAAACATTCGGATTTCCGGAAACATTCCTGTGGAAACACTGAATGATTTCCATTTATCTATTTCCGGTCAGTCGTTAGCGGAAGACTTAAAAAACGCAGATTTGGTAATCGGAGAACATTCTGTTTCCATGTTGGATGCAGGTTTCAAACGCATCCCTTTTGCATCCTTAAACGTAACCGGGCGGCGAAACTTTTTCTGTGGAATTTCAGATATGGGTTTTCCTCATTTTGAATCTGTGGATGCCTTAAGAGATTTTATTGATCATTTCGGCAGTGTCGAAATGAAGGAATCCTATCATAACGCTGTTAAACGGTACAATGAGATGATAGATGTGGATTGACTAAAAAATACTATACAATACAAGGAGAGAGGCTATGATTATTGGATATACCACTGGCGTATACGATCTGTTTCATATCGGACATTTAAATCTATTAAAAAATGCAAAAGGCATGTGCGATAAACTGATTGTTGGAGTTACCGTTGATGAACTTGTGAACTACAAGGGAAAGAAAGCAGTCATTCCATTTGAAGAACGGATTGAGATAGTAAGAAGTTGTAAATATGTAGACGCTGCTGTCCCGCAATACAATATGGACAAGTTAGAGGCATGTAAAAAATTGGGCGCGCAGATTTTATTCGTGGGAGACGACTGGTACCAAACCGAAAAATGGATGGAATATGAAAGGGCTTTTATGAAAGAAGGTCTTAAAATTGTTTACTTTCCCTATACAAAGGGCACTTCATCCACAAAAATAAGCGATGAACTGAGTGCCCTATGATGCTACGGGGCGAGAGGCGTGAATACCTTACCAATAACACCCTTCCTCAACCTCCTTGCTGTTACTGAGTCTTTCCTCCTCAAGCGGTCTGACCCAATAGGAATTCATATATTTCTCCATCTCTTCCTTATGCCCGGGGGATTCCCAGCGTTTCCCCCTTATTCCAAACAGCACCTGCGTCGCTCCACCTAAATGAATGACCGTTTTTCCCATTCGCTTGATTTCTGCAGCTAAATTAAATCCATATGCGCCACATCCGATGACTGCCACATCAAAATCAACTTTACGGCACTCCTCTTTCATCCAGCCAAGCGCCTCAAACCAGTCCTTAAATCGACTGTCTTTTGTTCCTGCCAGCGTCTGCACCGCCTTTATCGTCTTTAATTCAAATTCCGGAAGTATATCATGATGCTCCGGTCGATTGGAAAAGATATCTTCCCTATGTTTTTCATACTGATTTCTAATGGATTGTTCAAAGGGATGAACCACCAATACTTTCTTGCCCTTCAGCTGCGCAGACCACGGTACGGCTGCCGGATGATCACACGCTTTCCATGGCGCAAGCCACGCAATTCGTGCGATCATCGTATTCTTTTGATATATGGCATGCATATAATCTTCCATATAAAGATGCCAGTATCCCTGCAGATCAATCCCCGGACTGTCCTCTAATACCAAATCAACATACCGTTCTCCAAGTTCCAGATCACAGGGAAAAAAACCGGAAAGCTTGCATAATTCGTGCAAAGCAGTCTCTCTATGGTCTATCTGTGGAATCATTCTGTGTTCGACAAATTGTCTGATCAGATTCATTTCCGTATATCCCATTCTTCCAGCCCAAAACGGCAGATTATCATGTACCGCACCGCCAATGATCCTATTGATCTCCGGTATATCCAACCCCTTTTGTCCGCAGAGAATATTAATCTTTTTATCAGAAAGCTCTTTTTTCGCAAATTTCTTTCTGCTATAATTCTTTAACTCATATTTTAACCAGACCGCTTTATCGTATACTGAGATGTCTCCCATTTCCATTCTCCTACATTATTTTTGACATAACATATAGAAAGTCACTTATATTCTTCCAATTTCCTTCAAATACGCTTCATAATCCCGAATATACTCCGTACCATCATAGTGGGTATCCGCAAGCACCAACAACACCGAATCGGGTGAAAAGTCATACATCTCCTTCCACGCCATTGGCTTGATATAAAGTCCCATTCTAGGTCGATTAAGTTCTACAACGGTGCTCTCTTTTCCGTCGTCAATCTTTACCTTACTGGATCCGCTCACATTGATCAAAACAAAACTTGTCAGCCGGTTTGCATGCTGTCCGCGGATCACGGTGCTGTCGGAACCATACATGTAAAATGCCCTCTTTATTTCAAAGGGTATATCCATGCCGTCGCCCTCTATCACTACAAGATTCCCCCGTTCATCACCGTATTCCTTAAATTCAAAAACCTGGTACACATCATTCAGCATAAATTTCTCTCCCTGCTTTGACTGCCGCATATGATCATCCTTGATACTGATTGATTACTTCGATCACATATTGTTGTTCTTCTTTCGTCAATCCGTTATACATCGGAAGTGACAGTACCTCTTGAGCATACCCCTCGGTAATGGGGAAATCTCCTTTATGATACCCCAATTCCTTGTATGCTTCCGATAAATGCGGCGGGATAGGATAATGAATTTCTGTTTTTACCCCATGCTCCTCCAAATAAGCTTTCAGCTTATCCCTCCCTTTGCACCGAATAACATACTGATGCCAGACCGAGGTCGCTCCCTGCGCCACCCTGGGCTTTTGGATATTCGGATTCACAATTCCATTCGAATAATTCTCCGCAATCTCCTGATGCTCCCTGCCAATCTCATTCAAATGCTTAAGCTTTACCCGCAGGAGTCCCGCCTGCAGCTCGTCCAGTCTGGAATTTGCGCCCACCACCTGATTATAATATTTCTTCTCGCTTCCGTAATTGCGCAGGATTTTGATCTGAGCCGCCAATTCCTTATGATTGGTAATGACAGCGCCGCCATCTCCGTATGCTCCCAAATTTTTGGACGGGTAAAAAGAAAAACATCCGATATCCCCAAAGGTCCCAACCTGTCTGCCAAGAAATTCCGCCCCATGCGCCTGTGCGCAATCTTCCACCAGCTTCAGATTATGCTTCCTGCATATCTCTGTGATCCGATCCATGCGTGCAGCCTGACCGTACAGATGCACGACCAGCACCGCCTTTGTCCGTTCTGTTATCAGCGGTTCTATTTTCTCCGGATCAATCTGATAAAACTCATCAGGTTCCACAAAAACAGGAGATGCGCCGTTGATCGTAATCCCCATGACACAGGCGATGTAACTGTTTGCCTGCACGATGACCTCATCCCCCCTGCCGATTCCCAGCGCACGAAACGCAAGCCACAGCGCATCTAATCCGCTTGCCAGTCCCACACAATAAGCAGCTTTTGTGTATTCTGCAAATTCCCGCTCAAATGCCTCAACTTCTTTTCCCAGAACATACCACCCCGAACGCAGAACCTCAAGCGCTTTCTCCTCATATTCTTTCTGATAGCGGTAAAACTCCCTGTCAAGTCGGTTTGCCCAAACCTCCATAATAAAGCTTCATTCCTTCCCATCTGCAAATTTGTGATGTCCAGCCTGACATCCCACCACATGATATTACCATAAAATATAGTCATGCCGTTTTCGAAACAGCGCGCGGTACAGACGTCGTAACCCGATCACGGGATTTCTTTCATTCTCGAGCAAAAATCTCATATACTCCCCGATTTTCTGCTTTTTTATATACGTCTCTTTTTGATCCATATCCAGTCCGTATTTTTCGGACAGCTCCCGCCTTTTCTCAGACAATTTCCGCATATAGGGAAGATAGATCATGTCACGTAACCTTAAAGATGTCTTGTGCGGATACATATATGCGTTGATGTCGGCGCTGCGTCCGGACAGATATCTAATCTGTTGAAAATGATAAAAAATAAGCGGATATCTCTTTTTTGTTTTCTTCTCCCGCAAAAGGATTTCTCCATCCTCCGTCCCGCATTCCAATGCAAACCGTGCGATATTCCAAGGTGCGACTCCGGCTCCCTGATGCTCTATCACATGTACCTCCCGAAACAGACTTTTCATCTGCTCCAGATACTTTTGATCACCAAAATGCACACCGTCCATTTTTTCCGTACAGCATTCCAGACACCGGTCACACCACCAGTTCAGAATTTTCATCCCCTTTTCCGTCAAAAAGAAGGTATTGAACTCGACACAGTATTCTCCTGAATTTCTGATATATCGCCGGTTTTCTGCCACATCGACAAACCCGTGGCGAATAATGCTTGCGTCACATTGATCCCTGTAAATCTCATCAAACAACACTCTTGGACTTTGATAAAAATACATATCCGCATCAATATAAGTACAGTTTGACTCCTCGTAATGCTCTAACACATATTTGATCGTATGGCAAGAGCATGTCCAACAATATTCCTTCGCATTCCGATTTGCTTTCGCTCTCAGTAATTCTTCAGACTCAAATTGTTTCATTGAGATTACGATCAACCGCTTGTCCGCATATTCTGATAAAATGTGATAACATAAATCATCGAACGCAAACACATACAGTCTGAACTCTTTTACATTTTTGCACAGAGAATCATATAAAACCAATCCTTTATCTAAATAGCCACTATCAAACAATGTGCAGAATACCATCGCGGAATCTTTCATATAACGCTCCTATTCCACCCTTTGTCCTAATTTTGAATAAACGTCTACCCAATTCTTTTCCGTTACAACCATTCCACCCTGATACTTACTCCTCAACTCTTTTTTCAGATTTCTGATGGATGGATCATTATACAGGCGCGGGACGGATTTACAGATGATTCTTGCGAATATTCTGCTTTTAAGTACTCCTCCATATCGTCCGATCGACGCCCGGATCTGTGCTATCGCATGCGGGATATCCGTCCCTTTCAATTCTACAAAAATCGCTGTGGGACATTCTTCGTCGCTTATGGTATATAGATAGTCACATTTCGGTATTCCCTGTTCATTCTCAATCATCCCGCCATCCACATGATATAAGGTAACGGGACATTCCTTGTCATTTACAAGCTCATATCTTTTCCCATTCTCTTCACACACTGCTTTTCTGCGCCTATCACGATATACAATACACTCCGCTTTTCTCTCACACAAACATTCCTTCTGCTTGCACTCATGTAGCTTTTCACAGACCATACTTTATCTCCAATTCGTCAAGTTTCTCCGTATCAGAGTTAATCCATTCGGAAATCGTATCAATCTCCGTTGACTCTATCATGCCTGACGATCTATCCACAATATTTTTCAATTCAAAAGCAGTCGTTTCCATAATTTTGTAGGATGCCACTTTCTGCGGAGAAATCCGAAACTGTTTTTTCACAACAGGCTCTTCATTTTTAAGTATTGCCTGATTTTCTACGATTGCCGACTGAATCAGCAGATTTGTCGAAGACATCACATAAGGGCTATGCGTTGTAACAAAAAAATTACTCCCGCTGGAATTGATCGTCAGGGCAATCAGCTCCACAATATATCTTTGTGCAATCGGATATAAATGTGCCTCCGGCTCCTCCAAAATAATAAACGCTTTCTTATTCTCCAATATTACGACAAATAATAACAGTAATATCCAAAGCGACTCCTGCTGACCGGAGGATCCATAAATCAGCTTTACCCAGCGTGAATCATCGAAGTACAGCTTTTCACCATCCGTATCATTTACATATTCTGCTTTCAAAATATTCTTTATCAGTTCCTTAGCCAAATTGATATCCGTATTCTTAATCTGACCTTGAACTGTTTTCAAATAGTCAACTACCACACCGTCTATTTTTGTACCAAAACGAGTTCTTGTGGCGCGAATTCTTTCTATAAATTCTTTCATTGGTAAATCCAATATGGAAATATCAATCGCATCAAGCTGATCGGATAACACCGATAACAGACTCCGTCCTGCCGGAATATAAATGACATCTTCATCCGTTCCGAAAATTTGATATGCCAGTTGGGTAAAATGAGATTTTATCTCGGTTTTTAGCTGCATCCTGCTGTTGAAATTAGCAACATAGTCCATCTCATTCTGCAAACGATGCCCTTTATAAATCTCATAGGCCGCCAAAAGAGAAGATTTTATTTCGTTTTCCATCTTGTATGCAAATTTGAAAAAAGCATATCCTTCCCTTAAGCTGATTGTTAAGGTACCACTCTTATCATAAGAATATGAAATGACAAACGACTCCATATGCTTTGTTGTACCAAAGCACCCCATGAAATTTTTCCGTATATACTTTAAGAAATTAATATATAATTCATTAGGATGTGTCTGTATAAAAATGGTATCCTGAAGTATAAAATCGATATAATAATCCCGAATCTTCTTACAAAAGTACAAAACCTTTCCGATTGTACTTTTTCCCGATGCCTGCGGCCCGATTACAATATTCAGATTCTTATTTACATCCATTTTTAATTTATCTATAGGTCCAAACTTGCTTATTTCCAAAACGCTCATAGATTTTTACACCTTTCCGCTTTCCGATTACGATCAATTTCTCTCCTTCAACACAGCCTTCCCATCCTTCACCTCATACACCTTATTACAGTTCTGTATGGTGGAAAGGCGGTGTGCAATAATGATCAGGGTTTTGGTCCCTTTTAATGCGTCAATCGACTGCATGACCGCGCTCTCTGTCTCATTATCCAACGCGGAGGTTGCCTCATCAAGCACCAGAATATCCGGATTGTCATAGAGCGCCCGTGCGATCGCAAGTCTTTGGCGCTGACCGCCGGAAAATTTAACGCCGCTCTCGCCAACCACCGTATCAAGCCCATGCGGCAGCCCCTGTATGAAATCATAGATCTGCGCGCTCTTTAACGCACGAATGATCTTATCGTCCTCTATCTCATCCTCATAGATACCAAAGGCAACGTTATGCCTCACCGTATCATCGATCAAAAATACATTCTGCGGCACAAACCCGATCGTTTTCGCCCACCGCTTCGGTATCGAGTAAATATCCGTTCCGTCCAACAGAACCTCCCCCTTTTGCGGATGAAGCAGTCCTAAAATAATGTCCGCCAGTGTCGTTTTGCCTGCGCCGGATTCCCCGATGAACGCAACTGCTTCCCCTTTATGAATGACCAGGGACGCGTCCTCCAATACATTCCGCTCTCCCTCCGGATACTTCCACCAAACACCTTGTACTGCCAATTCCCGCTGAAAGCCTCCATCTTCCTGTCCGATCGATTCTACGACATCACGCCGTTCCCTGCATCCCGTATCCTGCTTTTGCCCTTCACACAATTCCCCTGCCCTTGTTTGCGCGTTCTTCTCTTTCTCTGCAAGCTCTGCCTCCCGCGCACGCGCAAGGGAAATATTCTGATATGCCTCTTCCAGGGACAGACGATTGTACACCAGACCGTTCATGCTCGCCGTAATATTGGAGATCGCAGGTAAAATTCTGACTGCCGCTACCGCGACTGCCCCAAGTACCGTCACAAACTGGTCGGTTGCTCCTCCGTTTCCAAATACCACCATGATGCACACCAAAACCACCAGTCCCGATATAAATACCGTCTCGATCACCCGGGTAGGCAGTTTACAGATAAATAAATATTGAGTATTAAACCGGCTGGCTCTGTCCGCCTCCTTTTGAAACTGATCAATGAAATACTGCTTCCTTTGACTGACGCTGATCTCCTTATAACCACTGATCGGCTGATAAATATACTGATACCGTTTAGAAAATGCCTCCCTGCACTGCCGCCCGCACTCCGCATTCTTCTTCTTAAATGCAAGGATCATGAGAAGCGCCGTCGCCAATGCCAAAAGCAAAAGCCCTAATGCGAACAGCGGATCAAGATAAACAAGAAATGCACCTAGCAGCACACAGGTCAGTGTTTCCGCAAACAGCATGGAAAACGCATCTATGACCTGAGCAACGTTACTGATATCGCCGCTCACTCCGCGCATCATATCGCTGCTGTTCGTCTCGACGAAATACATATAGTCGCGATTCAAATAGGATCTTAACATTAACGTCGATAAATCCCGCTCCATCTCATTGCGGAAGCGAAGCTGATAATAGTTTGCCACCAGGATCATACCGTCCTTGACAAGGTAAACGACCACCACCGCTGCAGCGATCAGCAATAGCAGACCCTTTGTATTTCCGATACCGAGATATGCCGTCACTTTCTGCACAATTGCATATTGCATCAAAGATTCCGGTGACATGAGTGCAATAATAAACGGAATCACCGCACTGACACCTAACGTTTCCAATAATGCAGTGACTAAAAACAGGAGTAAAAGCAGCACGCTTCTTCTCCTTTGCTTTTCATCCAAAATATAGATTAACTGCCTGAACATGGCAATCAGCGTTTTTACATTCTGCATAACGATTCCTCGGCTGTTTTTACATTATTATCGCAGGCTGTGACAATCCTTACTGCCGCATTTCATCCATCTCACATATCCGGTACTCGCATTCCGCCACGACCGACTTCTGTATGATTATCCCTTAAATGTGCCTGATTGATACAAATTTTTTCCTCATTCTGTCAAAAATCACTTTTCAGTATACCTCTGTACATTGTATCATGACCGCCATGTTATCGCAAGTGCCGTTCTCCTCGGCTCATCCTCCTATCCAATTTCCCTCATAACCTATTTCATGCTCATTCCCATCCTTTATTCTTTAAATTCACACACATAAATATAATCCAAATCCACCGCCCGGAGAGGCGCTTTATATTTTTCACACATTTCCTCATAACTTCCATATGCAATATGATTCAATCCAAAAGTCAGCAATCCTTTGTCATCCCATCCGACAACCATATACTTGACAACAGCATCCTCCCCATAAAGCTGCTTCACTGTCCCCTCGCTATCATAAAAAAGAATTTCTCCCTCCGTCATTGCCGATAAGCGTGCATATAGCCAATATGGGGCAACCGCATAACCGTCGGTTTCCGCTCCCCACTCCCTAAGATATGCGATTGCTGCCTCACAGTCATCCTGATAGCCGTCCTCCACCTTATAAAGCCAGACCGGCTCTATCTGACAGATACACAGGGCTCCCATGATTCCGGCAAAATAAAATCTTTTCTGCTTCATGGCTTCCAAAACCGGCAGGAATTTTCTCATGAATCCGCCGATGTGTCTGCACAGCAAAATTGTCAGAATTGGGACAAATGCAGCATAATATCTGATAAGATCCCGATATAATGCATTTCTTGTAAAAATAAATGCGCAGGATAACGTCACAAATCCCCATGCCAGAATCTCATCGATCATGTCATATCCGTTCTGCTTCGCTTTTCCTTTCACACTGCATGCGATAATCCTAGCAACAATGAAGTATCCAATGGTTACCAATGCGATCCGCACCACATAAAGAACGGAGTAAAAACTGATCAGGGGACGATCAGAAAGATCCATATTAAAAAGCAGCATGATTGTTTTTATATAATTCGTAACATGTAAAAAGAGATTATCCAGATTCAGCCAGTCGCTTTGCCCATAAATCGCTCCGTATGAGGTGCCGAGAGTGGCGCTGCTCCACAACCTTTCGAACAAATCTCCCGGTAATATACGCGTTAGTAACATCATTCCAACAAATGTCGCCAGCAAAGGCAGCATATATTTTTTCGTTTTATCATTGTATAATCCTCTTAGTGCCAGCACGATCACAAACGGAATCACAAATATAATATAATAGACCAAATCCGTGAACAATAGCGCATAGATTACTACGATGATCCCAATCAACCCTCCAATATTTTTCTTTTTCTTCTCATTTGTGCCCAAATAGCATTGCAGCACGATCAAACTGATCAGCGCAAAAATAAGCGGTATAATATGGTAGTTATATGGGAACTGTCTGATCAAATCCGTATCATCATATACCATTGTAAATTTTGAACCATCCTGCACCGTATGGATCAATATCATAAAAAAGCCCCATAATGGCAGCAAAAACCAACGCTTTTCTCCTTTCTTCCCTTGCACGGAAAGATATAAGCTGAGCCCCAATACGATTGCGTAAAATAACGTAAATTCCAGTCTGATAGAAAAATAGGACATTCCGCCCATCAGTACCGATAAACAGGAAACCAGATCAAAAACAATATTATTATGATGATAGGGCTGTCCGTGTTTCAGCATCAGATACCATCGCTGTGTGGTTGCCAGATCTTCTGCATTTGGCACAAATGCATGAAGAATGCTCAAATAGTATATCGCTCCCACAACAACCATAGCAGCACACACAACCAGCCATATCCATTTAGACACACTCTTCCTTTCCGTCATACGAAACACCTCTTCCACTTTGCTTTCTAATTTGACTGCAAACGACGCCATATCTCATTCAAAGGTCTCTTGATGATTGATACTGCTCTCCACGCCCAATTTCTAATTACACTATTTCTTTTTATACTGTCTCTATACTGCGCATAGTTATATCCCCCTTGTCTATAATGATCATGCGCAATCTGATACCGATGAATCATGTCAATCGTTTCAAAGCGATATGCTTTCGGTATGCCGAGCCTCTTACTCATAAATTTTCTCAGCATTTTAACATCCCTGATATCCTTAACTCCTCCGCGATTGCTCTTCGTCTCGACTAACCTTTGCGGCGTAATGAACTTCATTCCTTCGAAATAGAAATAATTCTCCGGGTTATAAAGCATATCCGGAAGCGCAATATTATAATAAGGCAGCTGGCTTCTGTGATCCTCCACTCCCTCAATCCCGCTTTCCACTTCATCCGCATAATCTGCGAGGAAATCTAAATCTCCTGCCTGACGCAGTCCGCACACCTCCAAAACAGCACCAGAATCTATGATAAATCCGGATTGATCATACCCGTTTTTCTCGATCAGCTCTTTTAACTCTCTGATCTTATGATATACCCCGCTGTATCTGTAAGGATCTGCCCTGTTCATAAAGTCAACCGAATTGCGATTATACAGCAATTCCGCCATGTCTATCGTCTCATTCCGATTATCGGAGATGTGGATCGAATGATTCTCTATCTGAAAAATCTCTCTGATCTGCCTCTTGATCTCTACTACCGAATCCATATCGGGCGCTTCAAACAAGTACGTTTTGACCGGTTGGTTCTTCCTATAGCACGCATCCGCTTTTCCCTTCACGCCGCTAAAATGATTCTCTATACTGCCTGTCCATGCCTGATGACCATATATCTGTGTCATCAGGTTACATATGCCCTGATAGGTCAAATACACATCCTGCGCATACACAATATGGCCAACGCTTTTAAGCTTGCTCTCTACTTCATCCAGCCTGTTCCTATCTGCCTTCGGCCATATACACGCCATGTAACAGTTGTCCTTCAAATGCGCGTATTGTATTGCCATATATCCCATGCTCACATCGCTCATCAGATATCTGCGGAAAAACACATAGTCATAATCGTTGTTCCGCCTTAGCTCCGGGAACCGGATTACTGTAACCTTCTTATCATAGTATGCCGCCGTGCATACCCTGTGGGATCCATCTACCACAGTGTCGTCCGCTCCAAGAGGGATCAGTGACTTGGATGCATCAAATCCTGTTTCTTTCATTTCCTCGATCAAACGATTCAAATCCTCTGTATATTTCTCAAACGAATTTTTCTCATCCGTACCGGGTTCCAAAAAGCGCCCACAGGAAAAAGCATTAATATTATCATAATACACCCGAAAAGCACACCCTGTTGTCAGTCCCTTTTCCTTTGCATCGATATACATCCACTTTGCCATAAAATCAAAGCGGTCATATGTAAACAGTTCTCTTGCAGGAACCTCACAAATCTCGTAAGACCGCTCCATGTCTATCTGGTAGTTATCAATCACATATTGAGTTATCAGATTAAATGGATATTTCAATTCTGTCATCCGTTATCCCCTTATGATACTCCTTATCCGATTTCTTCCGTCTTTCTCCTGCATGCCGCCGCTAATATAAATAGAGATCTCTCAGCGCCACATCCGATGACGCCTCGCCATCCGGCAGATATTCCCCGTATGTAATCCTACTGCCAAAACAGATTGTGACGTCGCCTCTTACGTTTGAAATATCCAGCAGATATTGGTGCCACTCCTGATCCGCATAGCAAACATCCTCCTCTGCAAGCTCTGCCACAATCTCCCCTTGTGCATCGCATACCTGTACTGAAATCTGTCCGTCTCCCATATTTCTGCCATAGAATACCAGATATTTGTAATCATCAACATCCTGTATCGACACACGCAAACCATCTATGAGAATGTCTTCTTCTACGTCACCTGCAAAAAGCTCTGTGAGGTTCAATGGTTCCACGCCGCACAATTCCCGATTCAATAATGCGGCCGCATAATAATCGCATTCGTAGTCATCCTGCCCATTCAACGACTCATAATCAAATCCCGTATAGAATTCCCGCTCTTCCTCCAGATAATCCATATAGTTCTCTTTCGTCAACAGATACTCTCCGTCGCGCATCCAGCGGAACATCAGACTGTTAATCCATGCTTCCTGTTTTTGCATCATACGTATTCCGAATCGCCTTATACTGCCATTCTTTCAGATACGGATACCAGCCCAATTTTTGAGATAAATGATATACCTCCCCCCCAAATGAATTTGCATATTTTTCCGCTTTTCACAACGCCGGTTGCCTTCTTGGACAATCTTCTTTGTGCGCGATCCACATATTTCCACTGGAACGGAACAGAAGCATCATCCGGCTGGACATACCGATATCCCCTCTGTTTCATATAATGATTCAGATTTTTCAAATGGGTTTCCTTATTTCCTGCACAGAGGCCTGATTTTTTCGCCATCGTATTTAGTTTGTCTATATATTGCGGATCCACTTCCCTTTTCTGAAGGATGGCATGATAGACCAACGTATAATAATAATCTTCCTCCGACATCACATACCAGTTTCCGTTATCCGCCATTCTGCGTCTGTCTAAAATATCTATTTCCCAAGAAAAATCATAGTAATTATCACCCTGATGACGCAAATCGACAGGAATCGCTTTCTCTGAAATAAATGTTACAAAATGAATATCATCCTCAGGTATCATTTTCCGAATAATCTTTGAAGTCTCTATGAATCCCGTAACGTCCTCACATAAAATATCGATATCCCAATATCCAATTTGACCCGCTTTTTCCGTATCTTCATACTTTTGAACAATGCTGGATAGATCGCCATGTGAAATCACGACATATCTGACATTTCCAGCATTCAGCGCGTCAAAAAAATCCTGTACCGTATCCCAACTATGGATTCTCATTCTTATGCCACCTTCTTATTCATTTATAATAGTCACTTCCTTAATATCAATATCATTTAACCTAAAATGTCCCCAATACTTTTTATCAAACTTCAGCCTATCAATGTTTCCTCCTGACTCGACTTCAAAATAAATTTTCGTTGTCGGCTGATCTAAACGTTCAAATCCTGCTAAGGCACCCAATAAAAACACTGTAAATAGGAAATAATACTGTCCCGGCACAAGTGCCCCTAACCCGATATCAAATTCCACCATTTTTCTTTCATCTCTTTTGATACTACATATTTCTGTGCTTTCAATCAGAGCAACCGGCGAGTCATCCAAAGCTTTCACTGGGCAAAAAAACCTCATTCCACTAACATCCGTTTCCCCCTTAATCTTGACTCTCAGCCGCATTCGATCCCCTTCTTTATAAGCAGGGACGTCTTTTTCGACAAATTCCAGTTTCTCCACTCTGAGTTTACATTCCAACACATTTTTTGTTCTTTCCACATTTTCTAAATGATACGTTTTTATTAAATTCCCCCTTGATCCTCCCATATATATCTGAATCGCTTCCTCCACGTTTCCGTCATAAATCATTTTTCCATGTTCAAGTACAATGCAACGAGTACACAGTTTCCTTATTGTATCCATATTATGGCTCACATAAAGCACCGTCTTCCCCTCATCATGCGATGCGGCTCCCATCTTCCCTAAACACTTTTGCTGGAACTTCACATCTCCGACCGCCAGCACCTCATCCATGATCATAATTTCCGAATCCAAATGCGCCGCCACCGCAAATGCCAGCTTTACATACATTCCCGATGAATATCTCTTCACCGGCGTGTCTATGAACTGCCTGCATTCTGAAAAATCTATGATATCCTCGATCTTTCCATCAATCTCCGCTTTCGTCATGCCGAGAATGGCACCATTCATATAAATATTCTCTCGCCCGGTCAGCTCCGGATGAAATCCGGTTCCCACTTCAAGCATACTGGTAATGCGGCCGTTAATACAGATTTTCCCCTCCGTCGGCGTCGTTACGCGCGATAATAATTTCAGTAGCGTAGATTTCCCTGCACCATTGGAACCGATGATCCCTACCGCTTCGCCCTTTTTTACCTCAAAGCTGATATCATCGAGTGCATAAAAACGCTCGCCGATCCGGGTCTGATCCGTCCCTATTATGGTATTGGGATCCTCTTTGCCCCGCCTTCTTGCCCACCAGCTCTGCAGATCGGCGGTCAATGTACCGCCCCCTATCGTTCCCAAACGATACTGCTTTTTGATATTTTCCACTTTAATTGCTATATCTGACATCTTCTACCCTTCTCCTACACCGTGTCCATAAACGTCCTTTCGACCTTATTAAACAGCAACACACCAATCATGAAAATTCCTGCAGTCATACACATGCTGATCAGCCAATAGAACCCTTCAAAGCTTCCGATACCCAATAGCGCATACTTATAATTCTGTATAATAGCAGACATCGGATTGATCAGAATCAGCGTCCGCAGAACTCCATGAACCTCCGACATCGGATATACTACCGGCGTTAAATACATCCAAAGATTCAGCCCAAACCCCACCAATATCGTAAGATCCCGATATTTTGTAGTTAATGACGATACGATAATTCCCACACCCAGCCCGAGCAGCGCCGTCTGGATCATCATGATCGGTATGATCAGAATCATCATATTAGGATGGATCATATATCCATTGCACAAATATATGACCATTGTGATAACACTCAATACAAATATAATGATCATATTGATAGCAGAAAATATCACCGACGCTATCGGCATAGTAAGCCGCGGGAAATACACCTTCCCCATAATGCCTGCATTCGCCACAAATGTGGATGACGTCACGCTTACACAGGTAGAGAAATAATTCCACAAAGTATATCCGCATAGGTAGAATAAGAAATACGGCACCCCATCCGATCCGATACCGGCAATATTCCCGAATAGAATCGTTGACACAAACGAAGACAACAGCGGAGTAATAATAAACCACAGCGGCCCTAATATCGTCTGCTTATACTGCGCAGAAATATTTCTTTTTACAAATAAAAAAATTAAGTCTTTATATTGAAAGACTTCTTTTAATTTCAGCTCATACCATTTTCTATTTGGGGTAATCACAACATCCCAGTCATTTTCTCTCTCAGGCATTACTGTCTAACGCTCCCATGTTCTTTTCAATTATTACGACATTTTAACATACTCCGCTTTACATGTAAACGAAGCCTAACATTCCGTCGGATGCCTTCTTATCTTTTTCCACATTCTAAAAAGAATCCCTTTCAGTTTTCCTTTCTTATTCTCACAGATCATATGTCTGTAATATTTTTGAGGATCCGCACTTAGTCTCTGATACTTTTCATGATCGACAATCATTTCATAATGCCTTTCGGCGTATTGTTGGAATGTCTCTCCAAGCCATTGACAGGTATCTGAATAACCTTCCGCAATGGATATGTCTACAAATTTCCAATACAGATAGAGCAGCAATGCCAATATAGAACAATTGTACTCTGCTGTCAGATTTTTCTCTTTCATAAAATTGATTCTATCCACATATCCATCAATCGCATCCTGCATTGTATTGCGCGTCTCCATGCGCATGATACTGCCCTTACGCTGCACATAGTAATATAATACCGCTTCCAGATACGTAACCTTCGAACAATTGTATAACTCTCTGTGAATCACATATATGTCCTCGTGAATGCGTTCCGCCGGATATTCAATCCCACACATCACATTGTTCTTATAAAGCTTATTCCACTGTACCACCGTAACAGTGTCATCTCCATCAGACAATTTGCTGAAAATGTCTCTCCCCTCTAAGCAGGTGTATCCCGTCTGCAGCCGTTCCTTACTTGGAAATTGAAATTCTGCCAAATCACTTTCATCGATCCGGCAGATTTCGGACACCACGATATCGGAATCCGTCTCTTCCAATTTTCTCAGCATCAGCTCGTACATCAGCGGATGAATAAAATCATCGCTGTCTACAAATGCAATATAGTCGCCCGATGCTGCCTTTAAGCCGACATTGCGCGCAGAGGACAAACCGCCATTCTCCTTGTGAATCACCTGAATCCGGCTGTCTTTTTGGGCATAGCTTTCACAAATCTTGCCGGAGGAATCGGTTGCTCCATCATCTACCAGTATGATCTCCAGATTCGCATAAGTCTGGGAAACAACAGAATCCAAACATCTGACTATATAATTTTCCACATTATATACCGGAATAATGACACTGATCAATCCGCCCGACATTTTCAGTTCCCTTTCTTACGCTTTGCCTCTATTCCAAACGCAGCGCCCTCTTCAGCTTCTCTACCCGCCGTGCACCCAAAAGGTGCCACACTAAGGCAATAATCCACAAATTCTTTTGCTTTATTTTGTACCGGCAATACCGGATTGCCCTTTCCACATCCCCATCCAACAGGATGCGAAAAAATTTTTGCTCCCGTTCCAAAGGAATCTGTTGAATGACAGCCTGTACCGGAATCATAAAATGGGAATCTTTAGAAATGCTCTCTATTTTATCTTTCATCTCTTTACGTGTCCCGTACCGATGATCCTTGTTTTCTGCACGCCGCCACAAATACCGATATAGAATCAGACTGCTCTGCAGATCAAACGCCTCTTGAATCGGCTTACCATATTGCCGATACACCTCTCGTGCCGCGTCAAGCGTGTATACCGTCTTCTCATACTCAAGCGGATCAAACCGGTTAGAAACGGACTCCATATTCTTGCGATAATGATAGAAACACTTATGCGTAACTACAACTTTTTCTGCTGTAATAAAAGGAGGATACACATACACCAAATCTTCCCACAAGTGTATATTCGGCGGCAATTCGAGCATATGGGGAATCAATAATTCTCTGCGATAAATCTTATTCCATACGCTCATCATGATCCCGCCGATATTATGCTCCTTATGAAAAAGCATATAAGCACACAGGTCTTCTTTCCGATCTCCTTCATAAACTCCTTCCGGCAGTGAATCATGTTCGATCTCCTCGGGCTCATCTCTTATGGATCCGCTTGTAATAATATCTGCCTCGTGCTCCAACAGCAGCCCGTACAGCACTTCATACATATCCGCATCAATCCAGTCATCGCTGTCTACGAACGTAATATATTCTCCCTTTGCCGCCAATGCGCCGTCCCGGCGGGCATAGCAGGTTCCTTCATTCTCCTTGTGAATCACACGGATTCTGCTGTCCTTCAGCGCATACTCGTTACAGATCTGCCCCGAGCCATCAGTAGATCCGTCATTCACAAGAATGATTTCCAGTTCGGTATATGTTTGCCGCAGAATGCTCTCAATACATGTACCTAAATATTTTTCATTATTGTATACCGGAACCACAACGGACAATAATTGTTTTTCTTTCAACTTTTACTCCTTTTAACGCAGCGCCTTCTTTAGCTTCTCCACCCGCCGTTCACCCAAAAGGTGCCACACTAAGGTGACAACCCACGAATTCTCTTGCTTTATTTTGTACCGGCAATACCGGATTGCCCTTTCCACATCCCCATCCAACAGGATGCGAAAAAATTTTTGCTCCCGTTCCAAAGGAATCTGTTGAATGACAGCCTGTACCGGAATCATAAAATGGGAATCTTTAGAAATGCTCTCTATTTTATCTTTCATCTCTTTACGTGTCCCGTACCGATGATCCTTGTTTTCTGCACGCCGCCACAAATACCGATATAGAATCAGACTGCTCTGCAGATCAAACGCCTCTTGAATCGGCTTACCATATTGCCGATACACCTCTCGTGCCGCGTCAAGCGTGTATACCGTCTTCTCATACTCAAGCGGATCAAACCGGTTAGAAACGGACTCCATATTCTTGCGATAATGATAGAAACACTTATGCGTAACTACAACTTTTTCTGCTGTAATAAAAGGAGGATACACATACACCAAATCTTCCCACAAGTGTATATTCGGCGGCAATTCGAGCATATGGGGAATCAATAATTCTCTGCGATAAATCTTATTCCATACGCTCATCATGATCCCGCCGATATTATGCTCCTTATGAAAAAGCATATAAGCACACAGGTCTTCTTTCCGATCTCCTTCATAAACTCCTTCCGGCAGTGAATCATGTTCGATCTCCTCGGGCTCATCTCTTATGGATCCGCTTGTAATAATATCTGCCTCGTGCTCCAACAGCAGCCCGTACAGCACTTCATACATATCCGCATCAATCCAGTCATCGCTGTCTACGAACGTAATATATTCTCCCTTTGCCGCCAATGCGCCGTCCCGGCGGGCATAGCAGGTTCCTTCATTCTCCTTGTGAATCACACGGATTCTGCTGTCCTTCAGTGCATACTCGTTACAGATCTGCCCCGAGTTATCAGTAGATCCGTCATTCACAAGAATAATTTCAAGTTCGGTATACTTTTGACGCAGAATGCTCTCAATACATGTACCTAAATATTTTTCATTATTGTATATCGGAACCACAACGGACAATAATTGTTTTTCTTTCAACTTTTACTCCTTCTATTTGCGGCCTTTACCCCGGATGAATCGCAAGATCGCTCTGGGTATTTTTAACACTTTTTCTCCCACCTGATATTCAAATGAGTGTTTCAAACGATAGTCCATTCCTGAACGCAATGTATCCAGCAGCGTGCGCATCAGGACATCCTGTTGATCCTCTGATACCCGCTTTTCTTTTTGGGACAGCTCTCCAAAAATCTCTTTCCATTTTGTGGCATGATCATATCGGCGCAGCTGCGCAAAACTTTCCCTTGCTTCATCCTCCAGCCTATGGCGCAGTTGTGCATCAAGAAGCACCTCGCATAATTGAGCCGCCATCGTATGGATATCACCGATACGTGCCGTTCTAATACCCTTGCCGTCCTTTAGCAGTGACAGATAGGGCAGGGAATACATCACGGTGGCTCTTCCATAGGCCTTACTTTCCACTAAAACAGTCGGATAGCCCTCATATTCCGAGGTCATCAGCACTACCGCGCAATTCTTGTAGTATTTCTCCACCTCTGTCTGATAACCATGAAAATGCACGAAACTCCCAATTTCTAATTCTTTACAGAGCCGCCTTGCACCGGCTTCATCCGATTTGTCCCCCACTCCCACGACATCAAGCTCCGCATCCGGAATCTTCTTTATCACTTCTGCGAATATCCTTAATGCGTCATTCAAACGTTTCACAGGCGCAACCCTGCCGATCCAAAGGATATGGTGGTTATCTCCCTCGCTATAATCGGGATTGATTTCTCCAAGTTCCTTAGCAATGGGATTCTCCATCTGCGTCACATTACATCCGCACAATCTGTGGAATCGCTCATCCGTATCAGACAGTGCGATGATCTTATCAGCCAATGCATATACACGATTCCAAGCCATCGCATGATCAGCCGCTTTTTCATAAATTGCCGTAAAATATCCATGCGTATAGATCACATAAGGGATGTGGTGGGATTTTACCAATAACATCTCCCATGATACCGCTTCCCGCAGCCATGTATTTTGAATAAATACATCCACCTTTCTTGCACAGATCTCACTTTCCAGTCGATGCAGTCTCTCATACATATTCGTATGAGGCGGAATGATAACTCTCTGTACTTCCGGTGGATAATCATAATCTCTCGGATCAGGCTCCTTGTCTGTAAAGAGAATTACCGTGTAATTCATCTGCTGCCAAATACGGAGCAGGTTCGAAAGCACCCTTTCTATGCCGCCGTTGTACATACGGTGATACGCCACTCCGACTGTCCTTATTGTATTTTCTCTTCTTTCCAAAAGTTCTCTGTGGTGCTCATAATATTCCAACGCCTCTGATAGCTTGTTTTCCGCAAACATATTATAGATTGCATCAGCAAACTCTGTCATATGATCTTACCGTCCCTCCCTACATGCCACCCAGTACTTCCAACATATCTACGGCGTTCTTTTCCGCCTGATATTCCTTCTCCCACAGTTCCCTTGAACATTGCCGCATCTTCATATAATCCGCCTCATTCAGCGTTACAATCTTTTTCAGCGCATCGCAGATATTCTCCGGCGAGGGATTTTCAGGAAGCAGCACCCCGTTATTTTGAATCATTTCCGTAATGGCACCTACTGCGGTGCCGATGACCGGCACTCCATACGCCAATGCCTCCTGTATGGAAACCGGCGAGCCCTCTGTTTCGGAGGTTGTAATAAAACAGTTCACTTCTGTTTCCGCATAGAAATCCAAAACCTTATGATGCTCCATATTGCCATGAAACAGATATTTCACATTCGCATTATCCGACAATCTCTCCTTCGCATAATCACATACTGCCTCATAATATGCCCCTCCGCCCAAATGATGCCACTCTATTTTTTCCCCGTTCCAAATGCTTAACGCATCGATAATCCGTTCTATTCGTTTCAACGGAACAACTCTTGAGCAGCTAAGCAGTACAAAGACATCTTTTTTCTGTTTCTGCGCTGCCTTCCTTGGTGGCGCAGTTCCGATCTTGGAAACGATATATTTTTTTGAATCTTCATAGCCATAACGCTTCAAATAATAATCTCGACCATATTCACAGACAAATACCAGCTTGTCCAATTTCGCATCCATGATCAGCTTAAACGGCTGCCTTCCGCACAGATACCGTTCGTCATACAGATCAAAATTGTGCGACCTGCATATGATTTTAATCCCTGCAAATCTTTCTCTATTTTTTGTTATGCTATATAAATAATCCGTAAACCAGTACGAATAACAAATGAACGGCTCTCCCGGTTCAAAAATTTTTTTCGCCATCAGGCAATGCCAATGTTTCATCGCCCTCATATAAAAACCCACCGATTGGTATATCTTTCTGCAGATACCCTTCCTGCTTTTTAGAATATCAGATATCTCTTTCCATCCGTCCCTATCCAGAAAATACCGGATGGCATAATAGGCAATATCCCCCAAATTTAGTTTATAGGAAATGTTGATGTGTCTGTACCCACAACTCCTGTCTTCCTCATGAGCTGCCGCTTTCCATTCCCCGGGAGAATGTGATATGATCATAACCTCATAATGTTGCATTAACACATCTAACTCCGTAGATAAAAATCCCGTCTCAGTGCCATCATATGGAAAGTTTTCTGTAAACAAATAGAGTTTCTGTTTCATTCTTTGATCCCTTTATCGGTATCCTCTGTAATATATTCCACTACCGGCGCCATCGCCTTTTTCATATCAATCACTTCATACGCAAATCTTCTGATTTCGTCAACTACTTCTCTCTTATTGTCTTTTGTGTAAATCGTATCATAAAATTCGATCAGTTTCGCAATACTGACCGTTCCCGAATCATTTGGATACTCCAAATAGTACTTACATTCTCTGTCCAAAAACGCATCCTCAGGGCAGCCGGATACGATTGGAAGCCCTTTTGCCAGATACTCACTGGTCTTTAAAGAACTGATCACCTTAATCCCCGCCTTATATGCGCCAAACAAGGACAGGGCGATGTCCGCCCTTTCATAGATTTCATCCAGTTCTCCGCCGGTCTTTTTCCCGCAGAAAATAACGTTGTTTTCAAGATGCAGCTTCTGCACCAGTTTCTGATAGGCGCTCTTTTCCTTCCCTTCCCCTACCATATACAAAACGACGTTTCTCTTTCCGCCGCCATCATAATATTCCTTCAATCCTCTTATTACTCTTTCATACCCATGGCTCTTTCGCATCATTGCAACCGCGACCAAATTGATTGTTTTGATATCAATTTCTCTATCGCTCACCGGTTTCACGGAAGCCACTTCTATGCCGTTCATGATTCTGATCGTTCGCACGCCAAGTATCGTATCATTAAAAGAGTATGTAATAAATCTGTCCACATATCTCTTTAGATACATTCGGTTGTATAAATCCTTTAGCAGAAACAGCCAGCCTCTATAACTCTGAAGCATCTCACCGATATAGGGATAGGTTGCTATTTCGCACAGGATCTTACAATTGGGATATTCCCTTTTTATGTGCCTCAAAAACTTGATAAAAAGGCCATCCGCTCCGGAACGCCGGATAAACAGATAATCGGGATCCTTAATTCCTTGATATGCCTCCGCATAATCCCACGGCAGATTCAAAAACGGGAGAACGGAAATCGCGTAACGCAGCATACTCTTTCTGGCAATTTTCACATCAACTTCTTCTATGTCCCCGATCGCGCTCAATTGCCATATCTGCATGTTGATCTTTTTATCCACACTAAGGATGCTTCTCGCACCGAACGGAATGAAATACCCTTTCATCTAGACCTTACCTTTTTTCTCTTTTTAATGATCATGGCGGTGATAAAATCAGGACCGAGCATATGATAAATCAGCTTGTTGATATCGGTTACGAAATTGCTGCGAAATCCATGTTTCGCCCGGATATGAAAATCGATCGGGATTCCCTCCCTTTTGCAAAGGGAAACGCCCTCTCTTGTCCACTTCTGCCTCCACACCGTATTTACAAAACTAATGATGGGCTTTTTCACACATATACAGCTTTGCGGATATGCATCGCTCTCATAGGAAACCAAATACTCAAAATTCCATGCATTCATCGGCTTTTCCGTCAACTTTAACAAATATTCCCGGTTCCAAATCGCAGGATGCGTGGAAATACGATACGCATGTCCGCGAAGATATTCTCCAAATCGGCTGTCACCCTTATAATCAGCATGCCATTTCACATCTTTACATAAACGGCAATGTCCAATGTCATGCTTTTCCATCAGTTTAAGACACTTCGTCACTCTCTTATTGTCAACCTGTTTGTCAATAAAGAGGTCTTCCAACATCAGTAAGACAAATGGGGAATCAATCTCCAATAGAGCCTTGTGCAGTCTTTCCGTCCACTCCATCTTGCCCCCCGTCGCAATTTTCCGATCAATTCCTTTCGGAACCGCTGCATCATCACAGGTGGCAATTACGAATGGGTATTCACAATCACCCCAGTATTTCTCTTTGCACTTCACAAACCCTTCCCACAAATCACAATATGGGTCATATGCCATCATTAAAATTGTCATACTTGAATTTTTCACTTTTATCTCCCATCAGCTGCAAAATTCTTGTATTATCGCCCCATATTGCTTTAGAAGCATACGGTCTGTCCGGAAATTTGCCATATTCCAATTCAATATCGAAATGATTCTCCTGCAAAAACTGTTCCACTCGTTCCTTCAGCTTCATCGGTTTTCCTGAACACAAATGAATCATTCCTGTTTCACCGAATTTACACGAAGCTGTGGCAATCTGAGCACAGAGCTCGGAATAATCAATAAAATCATATTGGTTCTCCCCATAAGTAAACGGGAACTTGGCTTGTCCTTTCTCAACTGCCTCTTGTATTTTAGAAAAAACCGAACAGCCATATCGATTATTTCCAACAATATAGAATCCGCGCATCCAGAGAAATTCAAACTCATTCGCTGTCTGAAGCGTGGAAACACTTTGGCGCAGGGCATTTTTACTGATTCCATACAAGCTCTGCGGATTCGTCGGCGTATCTGCATTGACAACTCCTTCATGATAACCGATCTCATGCATACTCCCCATTACACAGATTCTGGAAATCCCGCTTTCTATAGCTCTCCGGATGAATTGGTAATGCATTGGCAGATCTAATAAATGCGTTTCCGAATCATGCTTAAATCCATCCCTCCATGCCAAATGCAGCAAAATATCGGGCTTCCCGAATGTGAGATATGGATTGGTCACTTCAAATATATTACACGGCAGTAATACCGCGCGCTTATCTACTCTATTCAGGCAAAAATCTGTCGCAGCCACATCATGCCCATTGTCAATCAGCTTGGAAACTACGCCCTGACCGATGTATCCATTTGCTCCTGTAACTAATACTTTCATTAAGATTTCCCGCTCCATTTTTTCACGGCATCATGATACAGCATTTTTATCACTCTACATACAGAATCTAAATATGCCATAATATAGTTGCCATTATTAGAATGATGATCCAATAACAGTGCCCTGCTATGAAAGGGCATCACAATATCAAGGAAAACATCCTTATTACAATAGACATGATGCTTTTTACAAAGAATCGAAAAAATGCTTTGGTCATGCCTATGATCTATAAATTCTTTATAATTTTTTCCATAAATACATTTTTCGTCCGTAATCAAGTGCTTATTTTGCGCGATCATCAGCCATTCTGAAATGATTTTGCGCGTTCTCTCCGTGTTTCTTATAATGATAACGCCGGCAGCCCGCTGCAGCGTATCCGTATATTCCGGCACATCACATTTCAGCTCAATAAACACATCCCGCTTCGTAAATTGACGCTCTTGAAATTTGGTTGTTCTGGAAAGCATTTGCAGACCAAGACGCTCCATCTCGTTGACATACTTTTTAATGCTCTTTCGGTATATCATAGCCGAATCCGAATAAATAACCCAATCGCCCTCTTTACAATTTTTCAGAGTTTTGTTAATAATATATGGTTTCCACAGCCAATAGCCGCTTCCTCTCTTCTGCTGCAATATTTCTCTGTTTTTTTCATTAAAAGTATCATCAATATCTTTCAATGAATATTCGATGACCTGATCTGCGCCATACTTACGAGCGGTCCTGGAGTTAAAACTTCTGGCTTTCTCGTATCCTAAAGTTGCAAAATTAATCACATAAATCATATTGCCTCCCGCCCGCACCATAGCCTCAATCTACTGAAAGAAAAAAACAGCATCAAGCGCTAATACCCGTATTACCCCCCCCCATACGAATATTTCCCACTAATGCCCATCTTTTTCATCACGATCTCAACACCGGCAATGACACAGACATAATAAGTATAAACAACATGTAGCAAAAGGCTTGGACGCCGATAAACAACAGACAATCTTATGGAATCCAAGACTGGTCCGATCACAGATAACGAATATAATACAAATAATAGCTTTCGGTTCCGCAGCTTTTTACTATATCTTGCCTTTGAACTATACCCCGATCGTTCAATGTCATTCAGATTGGTATGAATTTTAAAACGCAGTTTTTTTAAATACGTTCTAAAAGACGCAGTGGAATAATGGATAATATTATCATCCGGAATGATACCTACTTTGTAGGTTGCATTTACCATTTGAATGAAAATCGACGTCGCAAATCCCTGTGATGTTACCCTGCTCCCATACAATTCTCTTGCTTTTTGCAGATTTATCATGGTACAACCGCCGTCCCCTATGGGTGTAATATCATTTTCCGTATATTGATACACATTTCCGGTTTCCGATTTTTTACACAGATATCTCCGATTTTGTTCCACGCAGGAATATTTATTTTTATAGATAATATAGCAAAACGGATCCGACGCGATATTCAAATAGGGACAGCTTAATCCGCATCCTTTTCCCGGAACCAATTTATCTGTAATCAAGCAGAATACATCCCCGTTTTCTGCAAAAAAGTTCATTCTGTTCACCAATTGGTCTTCTCTGCACCACACTTCATCGGAATCCTGCATGATGATATACTCACCACGTGCATAGGAAAAACCAATTCTTTTTGCCGCCTCTGAAGCCTTTTCCGGATTTTCCAAAACAATTGCCCCGTATTTTCTGGCAATAGAAACCGTTCTATCGGTTGAACCGCCGTCGATCACTAATATCTCTATTATATCTTGAGCTATTGTCTGCTTTCTTACTGACTGCAAAGCTCTCTCTATTGTCTTTTCCGAATTATAAGCGGGCATCACGATTGTTATTTTTATGTTTTGCATGATGATTTCCTTACCACATGTAGCATTCCGATAAACAGCGGATTTTTTTCACAATTGTGGGATACAAAAGTACATTATTTTCGTTCTGCATAGTAAACCCTTTCGCGCATCAATGCAACAGGCTGCTTAGTTTTGCCTTTAGCTTTGCAACCTGACACTGCCTTTTCCCTATCATACTATAATCCCTCTGTAGCTTCAACAGATCAAAATATGCTTTCTGGCTGCTGCACATGCCGCCGCTCCGAAAATTGGCGATAATCTCATAGACCGGCACGAATTCCACACCTCCGGAATCCCGATAGCGCAGCATCAGATCATAATCGGCAACGCTGCAATACTTTGTATCATACAAACCGTATCGATCATAGGCGCTTTTCGTAATAAAACAGGCGGGATGTCCGATCATCCGCCTGTCCAAAAATTCATGGGAGAGAATGGATACGGATTCCTCCTTATCGTCCACCAGATTCCTAACCTCCCCATATAGCACAGCGCACATACCTTTTTGATAGCTCTTTATGATCTTTTCTACCGCATCCTGCTCATAAAAGTCATCACTATTGATGATACCGATCAGTTCTCCGGACGCCATCCTGACACCTTTATTCATCGCATCATAGATGCCGTTATCTGGCTCGGACACCACTGTCATGCGTCCTCCGAATGCCATACGATAGTTTTCCACGATTTTCATAGTACTATCTGAAGATTTTCCGTCTATGATGAGATACTCAATATCGGGATACGTTTGGTGCAGCACGCTCTCGATCGTCTGGACAATTGTTTTTTCGCTGTTATAACATACCGTAATAATCGTAACTAACATATGGGCTCCTATCTCATCACCTGACAAATACGCTTTGTTAAATCCATAAAAAAAATGCAAACCACTAAAATGAGCATACCATCCGGGCATAACCTATTCCCACATACCGATTTTCTTTCTCACTTTTCATCTATCTCCCCGCTATCTTCTTTTGCGATGAAAAATTCTGATCGTTTACTCTTCAAACTCACAGACATAAATACAATTTAGATCCACCGCCCTTATGGGGGACTTATACTTTTCACACATCTCTTCATAACTTCCATATGCAATATCATTCAGTCCATACGTCAATAACCCTCTGTCATCCCATCCGACCACCATATATCTAATAACGGCATCCTCGCCATAAAGCCGCTTAATTGTCTCCTCATTAGCATAAAAAAGAATCTCGCCATTTGTCATCGCTGATAACCGTGCGTATAACCAATATGGGGCAACTGCATAACCGTCGGTTTCCGCCCCCCACTGTCTGAGATACTCTATTGCCGCTTCGCAGTCTTCCTGATAGCTGGCCTCTACCCGATAATTCCAAACCGGCTCTACCTGACAGATGCAAAGCGCTCCCAGCATCCCGGCAAAATAAATCTTTTTCTGCTTCATGGTTCCCAAAACCGGCACGGCTTTCTTCCAAAAATCACCAACATGCCTGCACAGTAAAATCGTCAAAATCGGTACAAGCGCGGTATAATATCTTATCAAATCCCGATATAACGCATTTCTTGTAAAAATAAATGAGCACGATAACATCACAAATCCCCATGCCAGGATCTCATCGACCATACGAAATCCATTCTGCTCCACTTTTCCCCTCACACTGCTTGCAATAATCTTCGCAACGATCACATAGCCAGTGACTACAAGGGCGATCCGCACCACAAAAAGAACGGAGTAAAAACTGATCAGGGGGCGATCAGAAAGATCAATATTAAAAATGAGCATGATTGTTTTAATATAATTTGTAATGTGCAAAAAGATATTATCTAAGTCCAGCCAGTCGGTTCCGCCATAAATAGTTCCATAAGATGTTCCAAGCGTTGTATTATCCCACAGTTTTGAAAAAAAGTTTCCCGGTAATATCCGCGTCAGCAGCATCAATCCGACACCCAGCGCCAGCAGCGGCATCATATATTTTCTTGTCTTATTGTTGTATAAGCCCCTTAATGCCAACACAATCAGCATGGGAAGTAAAAATATAATATAATAGATCAAGTCCGTAAACAAACTCGCATAAATCACTACGATGACTTCAATACCTACGATAATATTTTTCTTTTTCCCTTCATTTGTATTTAACCAGCATTGCAGCACAACTAGGCTGATCAGTGCAAAAATAAGTGGTATGATATGATAGTTATACGGGAACATTCTTATTAAATCCGTATCATCATACACGGTTGTAAAATTCGAACCGGCCTGAACCGTATGAATGAAAATCATAAAAAACGCCCACAAGGGCAGCAAATACCAAGGTTCTTTCTTACAGGATGCGGAAAGGTATAAACCAAGCCCTAATACCATCACATAAAACAGCGTAAATTCTAATCTGATAGAAAAAAAGGACATTCCACCTATTAGTACCGATAAGCAGGATACCACATCAAAAATAACATTACTATGATTATAGTTCTGCATGTGCTTCAATACCAAATACCATTGTTGTGTAGTCGCTAAATCTTCCGCATTTGGCACAAATGAATGCTGGATATAAAAATAGTAAATTCCTCCCGCAATAACAGCAGCAGCACATGCCACACAAAATAATAGTTTCTGATGCCCACCAAATATCGTTTTCATTGCTGCTGCCAGCCTCCCTATTTACTCTTGTCTGCAAAACAATAGATAAAATCATACTCTAACTGCTTTATACAGATATAACCAAAAGTCTCTAACAACCTGTTGACTCTTTTCCTATTAGGCGCACCAATTTCAATAAAAATGATTGATTTCCTTATTTGCCTTGCTATTATAAACAAAATTTAACGGTAGGATCATAATTGCCTTCATCATAGCTTTTACTTTTTTCAGCCCATTCGAACGCCAAACTTCTCGCAGGGCTTTATAGCTTTTCGGATTTCTGTCATATATCCTTGAAGCAATTTTTATTATCATGTCTTTATAATTCATCCCTATCAATCCTCCCTCATCAAATCGAAATACTAATATATGCATGCTTCCCCACAATCACAACAGCAACTCTGATACGGGATTTGCTAAAAATTTGTTCAGGTCTTCCGGTATGCCCAAACCGTACATCCCCTGACCCTCACTTCCAATATTGTAATACACTACTTTTTTTTCGTCCGCAATCATTTCGTTATAAACCGGCGCTACATAAAATTCATTATTTACTCTTATGTTCTTTGAAATCATCTGCCTCGCGTACTTAACAAAATCCGATCCATGTCTATAATTGTATATGCCTACTGTCGCCTCATTTGATATCACTTCTTTTTCACGCACACAATCAATGAGTCCTTCTGCATCATACGAAACAAACGACCACTTGGGATCATTCGCCGTCATCGTCATTATCAAACCGTCCTTATCACCCAGTGTCCTAATATAATCATTGATATCTATATCCACATATTGATCCGAATTTGCGATCATTAATTGATTCTGATTATCAATAAACTTTTCAGCCAGCAGAACCGTACACGCAGCCCCCTCCGTCACCCTGTCAACAGTCACAATTTCACAAGACGGCTCCATTTCTTTTAATATTTTTTCCAGATCATATTTTTTTAAGTGTTCTTCCAAACACAAAAAAATAAACCTGTGATCACAGTCCGGTCTAATATTTTGAACCACACATTCTATCATATGGTGCCCTTTCACATCAATCAAAGGCTTTGGCAAAGTATAGCCCGCATCGGCAAACCGACTTCCTCTTCCCGCCATCGGAATAACAATATTAATCATCTCATCCAACTCCTTACTTTACATTATTGCATCATCATTTCAAGGTTCCATTAACGAAACTACATATTTGTCGTCGTTAGCGCCCGGTATTTTAACCACAACCGTTTCGCTGTCTTCCAAAGCCAGAAAATCTGTAACATCATTAGGTTCAACTATCACAATGTCTCCTTTTTCCCAAACCTTATCAAACATTCTCACGCTGCCACCCGTAATCAGCGTAAACTCCGTTGCAATCTTATGAAAATGCTTCTCCTCATAATCGCCTTTAGCATAAGTTTTATATGCAATTTCCACATCATTCGTTTTCCATAGTGATGGCTCAAAGTTTCCAATAAACCATCCCTTAACCATATTATTGATATTACTTTTTTTCATTTTGTTTTAGATACCTTTCATAATCTTCTAATCCCTTTTGATGATTAAAATTAAAATAGTCCAGCTTTGAGATCCGATACACTCCGATCCTTTTATGCGCCAAGATCAGCTCGTTATAGACAGGACACACATAATACTTTCCGTTTACATGGGCTTCCTTCATGATCATCTTTTGTGCCGAATCTACAAAGTCTCTACCATATTTAAACCAATAAAATCCCGTAGTTGCGTTGCGGCTGATCGGCCTTTTCTCTGCTGCTTCCACCACCAAGCCTTCCTCATTCAATTTTACATAAGACCATCTGGGATGTATATCATCAAATATAATGGTTCCTCCGTCATATTCTTTCTTTTGGAACTCCTCGATTACTGCCTGTAGATCTGCATTGACCAGCTGGTCGCTCCCTACGACCAGTAACGCGTCATCATAATCAATTTCATCAACAGCCAATAAACAAGTACAGGCAGATCCTTGCGTTACGCCATCGGCTATAATGATCCTTACATTGGGGATCATCAACTGTATCATATTGTCAATATGATAACGTAACACATCCTCTCTTTTCACAACCACAATGAAATCAGCGCCCTTAATAACGGACAACGACTCATATACGTGCTGTAATAACGTTTTTTTCTCTATCTCATGCAGGGATTTAATATATTCATTGCTATCCTCAACACGATTACCAGCAATCGGAATCAATATTTTCATAACTTACCTCGCAATAATCCATTCTCCGCCAATTCAATATGTTTTTTGATATTTGCATAATTTACATCATATATCGTCCGCACTTCCATAACATTTGCTCCGGCAGCTTTCGCTGCCTGAATTCCGTTAACATTGTCCTCCACTACAAGACATGCTCCAGGTTCCACACCCAGTCTTGATATTGCAACATTGTAAATCTCCGGATCAGGTTTTGACTCTTTTACATCCTGATTGCTCAAATAGAAATCTAAATATTGCAGCAAACTGCTTTTTTCCATCATCAGCTCAACGGTATTTCTAACAGAATTCGACGCTACGGCAAGATGATATCCTTCTTTTTTCAAAGCAGATAACGCATATTCATGTATGAAAACCGGATGACATTCTGTGTGAACTTTGTTCATCGTGTATTTCTGCTTTAATTCATTGATAAACGAATGCAGCCTCCTTGGCATTCCCCTTTCCATACTTAACATCTCTAGTTTCTTTGATGTCGGTAGTCCATCGTAGGTTACCAGATGGTCATATCTGCTAATCTCATAACCAAATAAGCTAAGTGCCCTGTTCAGGCTCTCGTAGTGCCACTCCTTGGCATCAATTAAAACGCCATCCATATCAAATACAACAGCCTTGATTTTCTGATTGCTACTCAATGTTCAAAATACCTCCCTGCCTCGTCCGGAATATCCGTGCATAAAAACAACTGGTCACGATCCTTCAGGCTTTCCAGCATTTTCCACAACTGTTCATGACATTTTCCATGAAGCTCCGGCGAAACAATGCAAACCTTTTTTCCATTATCCAAATGCTTCTGCACTTCGGATACCTTAAACCATCCGTCATCATAAAATGTGTCAACCCAGACGCCTTCTGCTTTATCATACATAACGCACACAGGCTCTATGTCACTCTGTCTTGTCAAAAAGCGAAAACCCCCTTCGTTATACACCACCTGTTCCGGTATCGACATATCAAACACAAAATAATGCTCGATCCGATACTTGTCCAATAATGACTTAAGCAGCATCTGTATCCCGTCTGCTTTCACATTCAACGCAAGTGTCACATCCGTTTTCAGACTGTTATATACATCCAATATTTTTTCTAACGGCACACTATTTTCGTTTGCAACATTGTGCGAAACGACAAGTCTTCCGCAATAATCCCTGATATCAGTCTCAAACCCCAAGCCCCTCTTCAGCGCATTTTCCAAAGCGGAATACGTATTTTTTTCTTCTTCCTTCTTCCAATATCCCCTATGTGCTATAATTTTCATCGATTATTTACCTCTCCCTAACATCTTTCTTCTTAGCTTTATCATATACCCTAATAAATCAGAAACTGCAGAATATAAAATATATTTTATGCGTAACAAAACAGACTTATCATTTCGGCAATATTTTCTATAATATAAATACCAGTCCCTAAATCTCACTAATGAAAAAGAATCAAAATGAATATTGGGATGATACTTCAGAAACCGCACATCAAATAATTTTTTATAATCCAATACCACAAAGCACTCCGCAAAAACACGCTCTGTACTTACAATATCTTCTAAATGACATTTTATTAATGGAGAATCATTCACATCCTCACCATTCTTCATCAGATAGCGGGTAAAGATATATTGCTCAGGTGTATACCCCCCCCCACACGATTCAGCCAACGGAATATCATAGTAATTCTTTACATCCTCTGATGTTCCAAACAGCAGCCAATCCGATGGATGATACACAAGTGGAAAAATTCTAGGGTTTCTTGTATAGTAATTGGTAATCAGCATTCTATGTTTCTGACCGCAGTAAGTTTCTTTCTCATATCTGCCATAATACCTTAGAAAAGTGCTGCTCACCAACAACATATCCGAACGTATTTTCAAAATAAATCTTCTCTTTACCAACGCTAATCCTGCTTTTGTACTGACCAATTGTCGATTCAGGTTTCTGACAGATGAATCAATCATTCCGGGATCATGAGACAACACCAAATCATCATAAAAGTTTTCCAGCCCTTGGACTACTGCATCTTCCCACGTAGATAAAATAATCTGTGCATTGGGTAATGCATTCCTTATGGATGCGAGGCATCTCCAAGTCATATCGCAATCTACCGGCCCCTGGACGACAACTGATATCTTTTCCGAACTAATTTCCATGCCATTTCTCCATTTGATTGCCAAAACACGAATCCCTAAATCCAAATTTATGCTTTCATTCTATGCACATATACCACGGCAAAAATGATCACAACATATAGTGCGATTCCCAAAACCACAGGAACATAACTAATGCTATTTACCGCCAATGCCATAACCGCCGCTGATACTATAGTTACTGCTCCCAATATAAGTGTATACTCCTTTATTCTTCCGATTCCCAAAAAATAAGTATGGACAACAGACAATACACACAGAGGGACAATAAAAATAGTGATTGAATTGATATACTCCAGTGCCGGACGATACTTTTCACCATAAAACAATAATATAATGTTTTTCCCCAAGGTGCTAAGAAACAGAGAATATCCGATAGAAAAGGCAAAACTGAACCCCACCATCTTATAAAAGATTGCTTTTGTCTGAATCCCCTGTCCCTTCCTGCTGGCAACGGTCGGGAACAGCACCACCGTAATCACCGATATCGCAAATAAAACAATCTTCCCTAACGTCGCCGCAGCGGAATATAGTCCTACCTGCTTATCATCAAACAGAAATCCGATAAAAAGAATTTCTCCTCCATTGACATAGAACGAATAAAATAAAGACGCAAAAAAAGCCATTCCGTATGATTCCAATATTTCTTTTTTGTCAAATGCCTCTGCACTGTTCTCTTCATAGATTACAATATATTTTTTGAGAACAACGCATATCACTCCTGCCAGAAGCAGATAGCTGAACAGCATGGCATATATGACTCCTTCAACCCCTGCGCCAAGATAAACATTAATGACACTGACTACCATTTTCACTAATACAACTAATACACCAACCAGCCCATATATGGAAAACTTACTCAGTCCCTGTATGGCGCTATACAATACATTATATAGCCCTAACGCTCCTGTCATCAAAAAGACCATTCCCCAGTCAAATATGCCCTTTACTCCAATCCGTCCCTTTAACCATGGATAAATCAATATTCCTACCACACTTATCAGGATTAGGATCATGACGGATATCATCATAATTTGCTTATATTTTCGCACATTTTTTTGCAGATTATTACAATTTGTTGCAGTAATCTGGCACATTATGATCGATAACGGCGAAAATAAGATCGCAATATTGGCAGACAATGAGTTGATAGTATTATAGACACCAAAATCTTCCACTGTCAACATATTACCCATAACAACTACAAACATATAGTTTAATATACTGCCCACTATATTAAAGACAAAAGAAATGATAAACGCTTTTTTCAACATCCGGCTTTATTTTCTACCTTTTCAGTTTCTTTTCATTTTTGTTGCACATTCTTATCCTTAGCTTTGTTATCGTATTAGGTGCAAGTTTAATGATCCCGATATACACCTTGTCTCTCAAAACCAAATACCACGGATAAATCTTACCTCTTTCATATAGTTCTTTTTCTATTTTTTCTTTCTTCATCAATTGATATGCTTCTCTGTCCCACATCCCATGCGACCATGCATGAATACTATTAAACACCGGCCTCTTTGTGCAAAAAATTTTTTCGTCATATTCCCTGCTCAATAAAGAACCTACCCGCTCAAACTGCCACGGAGAAAGATGCATTTTTGCATATCTATTCAGATATTCTGTTTTAAACAATGTAGGCTGTAAACAAATCCTGTAAACAGATTTCTCAGGAAGTAGCAAAAATTTCTCATCATATGCAACGGAAAACGGAACCGGGGGCAGCAGCCTCACAGCGCCTCCGTTTTCTCTTTGACACATCTGAATACAGCTCTCTATCTCATCATTCGAGACATGATCTTTCAAGAAAAAATCTTCTGCCAGCAAGATAACATATTCTGTCTCTATATTTTCCAGCGCAGCCTGCAATCTGTCGCCCCAAATCATCTGTTCATCCGTATATATGACCCTGTCATACATACACACCTCTGGTGCCTGCGTCTGCGTACACAAAACAAGCTCATACGGACAATCCTTCCAGTACCTGCGGATTAGTACGGACGTGATATAGCAACAATTTAAGCTGGCATTTCTGCCCAGCACTAAAATCGTGCACCTTCTGCTATCCGCAGCTCCATCCAACTCTTGCGTCATAAAACCTCCCCGTCAACCTGACTCATCTAAAAAATTTTCATACTGACTGCAATCTGATTCAAACTCGTTATTGATTAAATCAAGCCACATCCCAAAAGTAAACGTCGCCATACTTAATCTTTCACCGCCATATATATTTCTGATATATGTTTTTTGGATATAGTTTTCCTCACGGTTATAATCATATTTATACCAAAGAACATCCAAGTAGGAATGCGGCAAAGTAATAAAGCAGCATTGGATCATATTCCACCATTGCTTAATATCACATTCGCTATTTCCGTTAAAACGTTCTATATAATTTCTTGTAATTTCAATTTCCGGTGCTAACCTACTTTCATAGATCTTCCTATATGTCCACGCTTCCGCTTCCATCTGATTCGCAACCTTATATCCGATTTCGCTGTCCTGCTCCTGATGCGGCATATTCCAAAAGTTGAGCATATCATCCATATAACCAAACATATAGAAGTCAGAAATATTGCAGGGTCTCGCGATATAAGCATTAAATACAATCAGTCGGTAACTTTGCTCTAATCTGCCCCATGCACGGCACGGATATTCCTCAATGAGTGAATGCAATTCTTGAAATATCTCTCCCCGGAACATTCTCATGTCGCTTCTGACTTTTAGAACAAATCTCTTTCCTAATCTTTTTGCCTCTTTTAGCCCTCCCATCGTTGACACGATCTGATAATTAACATTTAAGTTCCCCGCCCGTTCCGGTTTTTTGTTCAATACAACAATACAGTTTTTCAGTCTTTTGATCTCTGCCAAAGCACGTTCATTTGATCCTTCCCATGTTGACAATATCACTGTTACATACGGATAAATTTTATGATAAAGCTTTATTGTTTCGAGCGTAAAGTGATTCTTTTCTATTATCGGTCCTTGTATAACAATCGCTGTCTCCCCCGCCAGCCGTTTGTTCACATGAGGCGTTTCCAATACACTTTCCGCATCTTTAGGACGAAACTTGCATGTCACATAAGAATCACTCGTAATCTCCGCCGCTTCACAAAAAGGCAGCATGAAATTTAAAGCAAAGCTTTTATCTTTCATGATCATGCCAATCATCTTAAAAATGAACAACGGGATACAATACAGCCATTTCATGATCTTATACACAACCCGCATAAACTTCTTTTTTACTAACACGCTTTCTCTCGCTTTTTTCATCACATTTTCCCTTCACATCACCGCATAAAGGCAGTCTCCGCCAAATTATATTAAGCGCACGTATTTTCATTTTATTCATTCATAATCGTTTTTCAATAATTCCTCTTGATTATTTGGGCGTATGAGTCTTTACTATTTCTGTCCCCCCCGAAGGGCATTCATTTCAAATCCTTTCTGCTTTTGCTTTATTTATTACCTTCTTCTCATCACAGCTTTTTAATCAGGCATTTTCTTCTACAAATTTATAATATTTCCTATAATTTAATTTATAACAAATAATTTTTTAAGTTTCCTACACTGCTTTCCCCATACTTGTAAAACATTGTGCGTAAAAACCGACAAAAATATAATAAACGCATAATAACAAACCAAATTATCTATAATAGGCATACTTTCAGAAAGAGTCCCAATAACTAAACCAACAAAAATATGATTTAAATAACAGGCATATGTATATGAGCTTGCTTTCTTTATTATTTCACTCATAGTAGACTTTCTAGCATATGCAGGATGTATAAAAGAACAAAATGCTCCAATAAATAGTATGACCAGTAAAACCATATCCGTCTTCTGCTCACCATGCATCAACCCAATCCATGTAAACAGAATCATTGACACTATTTCCACAATCCTCATCAATATCCAAAAAGATATAGAAAATTTATAATCTTTTATTTTATCCAATATATAAAAGCATATAACACCAACTGACATACCCGCAAAACCACGCAAATAATATTCATTAAAAAAAGTCCCTACATCTCCGCCAACATTCAGAGAAGTAAATGATCTATATATGCGTCCGTAAATTAATATTATCATAACTGGCGCGATAACGGATACAAAGCACTTTTTATGATTAAAATACAGGTAATGAATAATTATGCTGCACAGTAACAAACTGCTCACATACCAAGCTGGAAAATTAATAGGATAGCTTCCGGCATATTCTAGATCAAAGAAAAAATATGAAAATGGCGTGCTTTCTCCGATATGGAGTAACATTTGTCGTAGTATTTCCCTAATACCCCCCCTTAAAACAAAAGGCATATACCATTACATAACTAAGAAATAAATGCGGCCATAATTTTTTTGTTCTTCTCCAAATATACTTAAGTGTATCTGTCTCTCTCGACATTGCCAAAACAAAACCTGAAGAAAAGAAAAAAAAGTCAACACAGAGATACCATCCATTTGTATACATTCGGTATGCAGAATGTATGTATGCAATAAAAAAAGTAAATATTATTCTCCAAAAATAGTTTGAATTATTTTTTATATCAATTTCCAATTTGCCACCTCCGTATTTTAAAAATTAGTTTCTCACTTCATAAAATATCTTTCAATAATTCTTCCGCTATCATTCGTGATGGGTTCCCTTCCAAAACCTCCTTCACGGATCTCACCTTTCCATGTTCAACCGCGGCTACAAACGCACCGATATCCGAGGCCTCGCCGCTAAATAGCCGTGCATTTACTCCAAGCCCCTCGGTGCGCTCTGTTGTTTTTCGCATGATCAGGCACGGCTTTTTCATATAAAATAATTCCTCCTGATTGCTTCCACCATCCGTAATCACAAAATGCGAATTTTGTAATAATTTCATAAAATCAAAGTAGTCTACTCTAGGCTGTAAAATAATATTGTTATTTATTTTTAGCTTGTCCATCAGGCCAAACCTTTCAAATGCATTTCGGGTAATTTCATGCAAAATAATTACACATTTATGATGCTCAGTAATTTTCGTAATTTCAGTTACCACATCACATACAAACTTCTTGTTAGCTAAATTTTCCTGCCTATGCATTACAAAAATAAAGTAATCCTCTTCAAGAATTTCCTCAATATTGCTCTGAATCGGAATACGCTCCGAAAATCTGAGACTGTCTAACAAAGTATTCTGCTTTGTATTGATCACTTTTCCCTTGACCTTTTTTAAGTTTTTCTCCGGCTCGTCTCCCGGAGCAAAATGCAGTCTGGCTACCCTGCTAGTGAGCAGCCGGTCTATCTCTTCCGGAAACGGATTAAATAAATGATGAGATCGCAACCCCGCTTCTACATGACATACCAGACATCCCAGCTTTTTCCCGATGCGGGCCCCCATAAACGTAGATACCGTATCCCCGTGCACTACCATGGGTGCTCCTTCCAGCTCTCCCCTGTCAAAATGTTCCTCTATACTATTTATAGCAATGCGATAGGTCCTGATAAACCATTTCAGCAGTCCGACAGCGCTCTTTTTTATCTGACTCTCTTTACTCAATTCTATAAATTTACCATTGAGCCGAAGAACCTTCATAATCCTGCTTCTCGTCAGATCATTCTGTCCGGAAGCAATGATATGGCACAATCCCCCTTGATTCATACATTCTATCATAACAGGAAAAACTTTAATTAATTCCGCTTCCGTTCCTATAAAAAAAAACACATTCGGTTTCATTCCGCTATTCCTCTCTGAATCAGATTTTCTTTTTTCCGTCATAACTTCTCATTCTGGGCTTAACACCCAGCAACTTGATAAAACTCTGCCAGATAATCTGCACCGCAACATAAAAAGAAAACAGGGGATGCAGCAAATAAACTGCATTTTTCCTTTCCACCGCCATCTTTATCCCATGTAACGCAGCCGGAAGAAAAAACAGCGCATATGGCATAAATAAATATCTTTTATTTTTTAATGTTTTTTGGTATTTAAGCCTTCCGCTCACTCCACTCTCTTTCATTTCCTGAAAGTGAATATTATTACACACCCTCCATTTCAATTTAGGAAAATATGCTTTAATAGAATCTGCAGAATAGTGCATTAACGCATCCTTCTTCATGCAGACAACCACTGTATCTCCCCTTTGCAGCATAATATAGAATAGCTGCGTCATCACTTTTCCCTCAATATATGCATCAGGAATTTTTGAAAAATACTCGTTGTCAAGCAATGTTCCTGCACAGCATAATTCAATCAGCGGCTCTTTTGTTCTTTTTGCAAAATCCACACAGAAATAATCCTTCTTGTTTTTCACTACCGTATAGCATTTCACCAACGTTCTTTTTAAATATTTATCATATTTTGGAAAAGAATATAAAAACAGAGAAAAAGGATCACCGAACTCCGATATATACTGATTGATTCGTGGATACCCCTTCGGTCGTTTATATCCACTCCCCAACACTACATAGCAGTTCTTGTTCTCCTGTATTGCTTTCACTTTATTGAAAATACTTTCTTTATTCTCCATCACCTCATCATGATCGATAAAAATAATATATCTTCCGTTTGCATTTTGTAGCCCTATCAGCTTGGCGTTAACCGGCTCCGTTTTCGGATTTTCTAATACGATACATCCATTTTTCAATGCAAAATCGCATGTACCGTCATCTGAGCCTCCATCCACCACTAAAATTTCCAAACATTCCATAGGATAGGTCTGCTCTTGAATCGCCTGCAATGTCCGTGGAAAAACCTTTAACGAGTTATATGTCGCGATTATAATCGTAACTAACGGAAGATTACTTACATACGTCTGTCTGTCGTTCAATGTTCTCCCCCTTCACAATAAAGATCGGCCTGCCCTTGGACTCCATATAAATCCGTGCCAAATATTCCCCGATCACTCCCAACAGTAAAATAATCGTTCCTCCAAAAAACATAAGCAGCAACACAATGGTTGCGTATCCCGTCCTAGCTCCGGTACTTTTTATACTACTAATAAAAAACCAAATTGCATAAATCACCGTAATAATATCAATCGTAAACCCAAACCAAATCGCAGCCCTTAACGGAGTCGTTGCAAACGCAATAAACCCACTTACCGCATACTGAAATAATCCCCCAAAAGACCATTTTGTCCGCCCTGCTGCCCGCTCAACATTCTCATATTTAATCCAATAAGTAGAAAACCCGACCCAACTGAATATGCCTTTTGTGAAACGCTCTCTCTCTTTCATGGACACGATCGTTTCCACAACCTGCCTCGTCATCATACGGTAATCGCTTCCGCCCTGTACCATTTCCAGTCCTGTCAGAGATTTCATTGCTCGATAAAAAGTCCGCGAAAAAAAGCTGCGAACCTTCGGCTCTCCTTTTCTGCTGACTCTTCTTGCCCCACAACAGTCATAGCCTTCTTCTATTTTCGATAACATCTGTGGAATCAATGATGGCGGATGCTGTAAATCAGCATCCATTAGAACGACATAATCTGCATCTGAATAAGATAAACCTGCATAAATGGCGGCTTCCTTACCAAAATTGCGGGAAAAAGTAATATACTTTACGAATTCCCCGCCTTTTTCTTTAGTTAATTCCTTAATTTTGCTCAACGTATTATCTTTGCTTCCATCATCCACATAGATTATCCGCCAAGCGATCTCCTTTTCAATGGTGGAGAATACCTTTTCTATTTCAATATAAAGCAACGATATACATGCCTCTTCATTATAGCAGGGCACAACAATGTCTATTGTTTTCATCTATAATACCTTGAACTTTCTTCGAATATCCGTTCATCATATTTTCTGATCACTAACACAATTTTAAGCAAATAACGTGTTACTGTCAATATTTTTCACTGTCTCCATTAGGTCTACATCCTTCAGATATTTTTCTCCATTCTCGAAAATATCGGTTCCACTCCTGATTCTCCAACCCGTTCCAAAACTTCGGCTGACCATAAGCATGTATAATTCTCACATCATCTCCATCCACCTTCGGATGCGCGCTATACGTACGGTTACTCAGGGTATGAAATGGAATTTGAAATTTCTGCACAAGCATCGTCACAATCGCCTGTTCAGGCAAATACAGATATTTTATATATTGACTCATCGCATCGATGCACCATTTATAATATGAAATATAATCGCCGCCGCCCCGTTGCAAAACAAACAGTGGTGTGCAAATGCATTCTCCATCCAGATCAAATTCGGGCAGTTCTATTTTTCTGATAGACGGATAAAACATATCCGCCAGTGTCTTATCCGGATCGCACACAAATGAATATTCCTTATCCTGCTGCAGCAGATCTGATATATCCTCTTTAATGATCACATCATAATCTGACCAGACAACGGTATCATAGCGCTCCAGTAGTTTGAAGCATTCAATTTTACAAAATACCATTGGCGAAAAGTACCGTATGATCTTATTCTGCCAAAGCTTCCATTTTGGTATGGGGCACCGATATCGTACAAAATGTGTAGGCATGATTTTTTGAAACTTATTCTGTATCTTTTCTGATACACCATCATGAAAAACCACCATTTCATCAGCAAGCTTCGGTGTCTTATCGCGCATATTAAGCGCAAGCACCGCCATCGCATCAATATCCTTTTTTGTTCCGCCGGTTACCAAAACCCTGCTCATAACTGTCCTTCCTCCTGCAGCACATCATGAACCGCTTCTAAATAAGCGAATTCATTCACCGTGTCAGGCTCTAAATATGCCGACTCACCCCACTCATTCCATGCGTTGATATATAAAAATTCATTTTCCGCCTGTACCGATTTCCGTATCTGCTTCCTCAATGCATCCTTGAACAGGTCTAACGAATTATCGGCATATACAATACCGCGTTCCTGCCGTCTCGGCGTATCATCATAATCCGCAAACATTCCATAATAAACTTTCTTTGGCGTCTGCACATGATCTTTTACCATACACCGATAGATGCCTTTCGCATTCCGCACATACGGAAGAAAAGCTGTATGGAACAACGCATTAAGACGCTTCCTGATACCGCCTGCAAGAATACATATCCTTCCATACATTTTGTGAATGTTAATATGATACGCGTGCTGCGGCTCAAAATTGTAATACGCATCCAGTTCATTCGTCCCTTTTACCCTGCCCCGATTATCTGAGTCACCGGCAATCATATATACACCGGCAAAGCCGTTCTCTTTGGCCAGACGCTTCCAGCATATAAGCATCTCCTCTAAACATTCGATCTGATGCGCACGATAAATATGAAACACGGGCTTGTTGTCAATTTTAATATATCGTTCGTCCAAAAAATGCGGAAGTAAATCCATAAAATGCTGTGTCCAGACAGCCTCATCACCATAGTCCTGCTGAATCAAGATTTCCTGCTCATTCTTATTGGCATACCATGTCCTTTTAAAGGTATTATTGTCCCAGCAAAGACTGTAATGAAGCTTTATCTCTTTATGTTGACGGAATATTTCTACCGGCTTTTCCAAAATACGTCTTCCGCGGAACCAATAATGATACATGCAGAATCCATAAATCCCGTATTGTTCTGCTAAATCTGCCTGCCATTTTAAGACCGATGCATTCTCGTCTGACAGATCGTAGTAATTGTCGTTCAGCGGTACCCTTGGCTGCCGCTGCTTTCTGCTATACTGCTTTGCATTTTTCGCCGCCCGCCAGTCGGTATACCCTTTCCCCCACCACGCATTATTTTCCGGTATTTCATGAAATTGTGGAAGATAAAAGCACATAATATTCATTCACTCATTCCTTTTCCATACACTGTCAAACCATTCTTTGTACAAACGTTTTCGTCTGCTTTCACTCTACTTCCCGAACACGGACTTATTCACATCCAACCCCAAGATCGACTTGATCTTCACGATCAGACCATGCCCATTCGTCCTCTTGAAATACGCCCGATCAAATTCCTCATCCCACACAACTTCCTCTCTGTGACGGATCGGAAATCTGCACGTTCCCGCCCGCAGCTCCACGCTTTTCAATTCTCCGGATGTGTGCGTGGATTCCTCCTGAAAACCGATATTGCGCGTATAGCTCTGTCTCGGTGCAATGTTCAGCTTATCATGCAATATCGTCGCGTACATGAGCTGATAATCCCATGTATCGTAGGTATGATGATACAACGCATCAAACTCCGCCGTATACACCCAATAGGATTTTAATGGCAGTACCTTGCGGAAGACCGGATTTTTCTTTTCTTTCTTCCAGCTCTTTATATCAAAATCATATAATTTCCATGCACGCCGCCAGGACGCCCATCCCCAGATATACGGCACCTTCGTAAACAAATAATCATGCTCTGTCTCATAATAGGCCGCAGGATTGCTGCCTCCGATCACCATGATCCGCTCGTCATCCCTGTAATACGCGAGCATTTCCTGACAATATCTGAAAAAAGTGGGATCAGGCAGACAATCATCCTCCAGTATGATCGCTTCTTCCTCGTTCTCAAATACCCATGAAATGCCGCTCGAAACCCTTCTGCCGCAGCCCATGTTCTGGTCGGCATAGTTTTTGTGTACTTCACATTCCCAGTCAATATGCGACTCTAAATAGGCACGCACCTCGTTCACTTTCTCTTTTTCGCCCTGAACCCGCTCTCTCGCTCCGTCAGATACAAGATACAATTTTGTCGGTTTTGCCTCTCTGATCGCCTCAAAAACCTGTTTTGTGGTCGATAAACGGTTAAATGTAAAAAACGCAACCGGTGTCGTCAATTGATCCATTTTATTACCATGCTCCTTTTCATACTTTCACTCGGTATAGCGTGTAAGTCCATTTTATGTCATCACTTCTTCACAAAGCTTCTGATATTGTTCCCCGATCTCTTGCAGAGAATTTGCATTCCTGATATACTGCATCGGCTGCCGTGTACAATACCGGATTCCTTCGGCCAGCTGTTCACAATGCCCGTACTCCGCAAGATAACCGTTTGCCTGATGTGTCACCTGTTCGGCGATCCCACCAATGCGAAATCCCACGACGGGTGTTCCGCAGGCAAGCGCCTCACCCACCGTATAGCAGAAGCTTTCCTGCTCGGACGGTGCCAGAAACACGTCCGCGAGATTATAGACCTCGGTCATCTCCTCCTCGGAACGAATGTAGCCCAGATAACGGGTTTCCAGCGGGCAGCTTTCCAGCCGTTCTCCGTCTTTATTGCCAAATACCGCTAACAGATAGGAATCGGCGTCCAGGTTTTGCAGTGCCTTCAAAAGATTCTGCGCGCCCTTCGTCCGGTTTGACAGCGCGCCGCAGGCGCCAAAGAGAATGATCTTTTTATCCGTCTCTACACCGTACTTTGCGCGCAGCGCGTCCTTTTTTTCCATTCTGCGATACTGCTCATAATCAATTGGATTATAAATCCATGCGATACGTTGTCCCTGCCAGATACGGCTTTTCTCTGCACACTCCGCGCTCCATCTGCTCGGGCCGACCAAGGTTAGTCTGCCCGGCTTGCCGCCTGCATCTGCACATGCACGCCTCCCGCTTTTCATATCCGTCTGCGCCGGGTCGTCTAAGGCTCGACCTGCGCGAACCGCATGCGCTTTCCTGTTAAAATTGCGCCGGGATACATCATTTTCCTGCTTAGAACCGATCAGCGGGCACTTCCCGCAGCCTTCGGCATAGCGCCCGCAATAGCGGTCATAGTGACATCCGCCCGTGCAGTTCCACATATCATGCGCCACCCAAAGAATAGGCTTTCCGAGAGCAAGAAGCTGTTCCACATTCCGATAACCGATAAACGAATTGACCCAGTGCAGGATGATCACGTCTGCCTCCCGGACGTCAGGATGCTTCGACATATCTGTTCCAAAGTAATCCGAGATGACCCCACCCTTCGATAACAGCAGATTTCCGACATTCTTTGCCTTCGATACAAGGCTTTTGAGCGGCGTGTTGATTACCTGTATCCCAATGCTGTCCGCATGATATTTGGTTCGCAGCAGCACCATGGATTCCACGCCATGCATGCAAAGCGCACGGTGAATCCGCTCCACCGCCTTGTAAGAGCCTCCCAAATCTGTTGTCGCTAAGTGTACTACCTTCATCTGATTCAACCTGCTTTTCACACAAATCCTCCATGCTGCCAACATCAAAGCGAACAAGTTCGCTTTGCGAATTTGGGCGTTAGCACAAATTTGCCGATAGAAAAATCTTTGATTTTTCTATCTACTTACCTGCGAATATATAATAACCGGTACACGCCATGCAGCAGCTTTGCAAGCACGCGATTGCTCCTGCAAAATTCAAACAGCGCAAACATCGGATACCCCAACGGCAGATGCTTCCTGATGCAATACTTTGCCTCCCGCCGATAGTCTTTCTTATTTTTCACGCTCGCACTGTCCGGGTCAAGTGAATAGTATACTACCATCTCTCCGGTACAGACAAACGGCACCTTTCTTTTTTTCAGGCGAAGCATCCAATCCCTGTCGGCGCAGATCCGATAATGCTCCGTATCAAACTGCATATCGTCAAAACACGCCCTATGCGCCAGAATTGCCTGATGGTTGATGCAGTCCCCCGTCAGATAATAGACGAGTTTCCCACAGGAACCTCCATAGATCCGCTTCTCGGTATGCCCGTCGGGATGCACATAGGTGATACTGCCGTAAAGCACCTCCGCGCGGGACGGCTGGCAATACGCCGCCATGTGTTCCATCACACCCGCATCAAAAAGCGTATCTCCCGCATTCAAAAAATAAAGATAATCCCCCGTCGCCTTTGCCGCTCCCTTATTCATCGCGTCATAAATTCCATGATCCGGCTCGGAATACCATTTGAGTACCCCCCGCTCGGCATACGGGCGTACGATCGCTCCGGTATCGTCCGTGGATGCGCCGTCAATGATGAGATATTCCAGATGCGGATAGGTCTGCTCTATGACAGAACGAATCGTCGGTTCTATGACACGTTCTGCGTTATAGCAGACAGTGATAATACTGATTGTGACAGGTTTTCTGTTACGTCTTTTCTCTTTCCTCATTATTCTTCTTTTATCGTTCCTAACGCTCCATTCTTCGGCATTTCCCGTGCCCCATTCTTCACCGCCTTCTGCGGTTCTAACCCGGTATCCTCAAAATTCAGCCGCTTTTCCTCCACGACAAGCGGCCGGTGGATCACGCGCGTATTGATGTTTAAGATATATTCCCCGATCAGTCCGATAAAAAACAATTGAATGGAGCCAAGAATGTAAACACCCAGTATCATCGGCGCATTGCCTGCCTGAAAATGATCCCAGTTACAGAGCTTCATGACCAGATAGACCAGCGCAATGATCATGCTGATACCGGACGACAAAAAGCCGAGCAGCGTCGCAATACGCAGTCCTACCTTTGTATAGGAGGTAATACTCAGCATTGCCGCGTCATACAGACTGAAAAAATTATTGTGTGTCTTTCCCGCACGGCGCCTCGCCTGCTCATAAAAAATCTCTTTGCGATTAAAACCGGAACCGTACTCCGCTACAATCCCACGCAGAAATGGAATCGGGTCGTTTAACTCCCTTAAAATGGCGATAAACGATTTATCATACAGCCCAAATCCGGTAAAATGCTCGATCATCTTAACATCGGACATATTCTTGATCATTTTGTAGTAGCAGGAACGAAGCCAATATATCACCCCATTCTCCTTACTGGTAGACTTAATGCCGCTGACGATCTTATGCCCCTGCTCCCACTCGTGAACGAAAGCAGGAATCAGCTCTACCGGATCCTGAAAATCACAGCACATGCTGATCGTGCAGTCCCCCGTCGTTTGGCACATTCCATGAAACGGCGAGTTGAACTGCCCGAAATTCGTCACGTTAAAGATTGCTTTGATCCGTTTATCCTTCTCACACAACTTCTCAAGCTTGTCCCGCGTGCCGTCCGTGGAGCAGTTATCAATAAACAGCAGCTCATAGTCATATTCCGGCAGTGCCTCTTCCATCACATTCGTGACTGCCATCGCCATGAGATCGACATTTTCCACTTCATTATAGCACGGAATCATAATGCTTATTTTTTTCATAAGCCACCTTCATCTATCTGACTTTATCAAAAAGCAACAAAAAACACTGTTGATAGTATATACCAACAGTGCTATTATATGATATTTTGTGGTATCCGTCAAACAAATGCATTTCGCCAAGCGATCAGCTCCCGCACACCCTCCTCAAACGACACCTCCGGTACAAAGCCCGTATCCCTCGTCAATTCCGCAATATCCGCGCACAGATGCATGACCTGCTTGGGCGCATAGGGCAGTTTACCCAAACCGAGCGGTCGCGCATACTTCGTCTCTTTGGCAAGAATCTCGAGATATTCCCGAAGCGGTCTTGCGCTGCCGCTTCCGAGCACATAGGTCTTACCGGAAACACCGCGCTCCCCGATAAGTGCCATCGCCCGTGCGGCATCCCGTCCGTTTAAATAATCCCACTGCTGTTCTCCCGGCGTAAATGCCGTCTCCTCATTCGCTCTCATCTGATCAAGCGCGCTCATGATCATCGTGTACGCCCCGTCATAACAGCCATAGACCGACAGGATGCGGGTCCAGATATGGCGCATTCCGCGACTTAAGCACATCTGCCTTGTCATCGCGCCCGCACAGAGCTTCGCCATTCCGTAGCCATTTTCGGGAAATGTGGGTGTATCAGGTCTCAGTTTTCCTTCTACCCGTCCGTATTCCGCCTGTGAACCTGCTCCGATAAAACTCCTGCATTCCAACGCCTCCGCCAGTTCTACGGCGTCTAAGCTGTACTGAATATTCTGCACCTGTAACGTCATATTGTTTCGCGTATCACCAAACGTCCCGTTCCACGCGAAATGGTAAAACGCGTCATAGCCCATCTGCAGTTGATCCCAAGGCACGACATTGGAACCCTCATTGGTGCTCTCATCCGCCCCTGCTGCTTCACGGCGTCCGAGTGACTCCTCCGCTTTCCTTCGCCTGAGCAGCTCCGCCATCTCCCTGTAATCAGATAAGTCCGCTTCCACGACCGACACAAGCGGATGTTTAGGTATCAGCGCCGTTCTCTTAGAATTTTTATGACAGAGCGCCGTCACTTGTATCTCGTTTTCTATGCAGTACGCAATCAACGACATGCCGATCACACCGGTCGGTCCGTCGATCAGAATTCGTTTCATTTGGTTTCCTCCGCCGCAAAGACGTTAACATCATTTTTCTACTTCTAAGTGCCTTTTCACGCCCTCGTACTCCTCTTTGGAAAGGAACGGGTACATATCGTCCGGTTCGGGTGATACCATCGTTCCGTCCGGCAGTGCCTTGGAAGAAAGCTTCGGCTCAAAATTCTGCTGCGGATCCACGACCGCCTCCACGATCAGCGGCCCCTCCTGTGCCAGTGCTTCCTCCAGCTTTTCCGATAATCCATCCGCCGCATCAATCCTCCGGTACGCAATGCCATAGGCATATGCAAGCTTTTCCATATCCGGAAAGCTGATGCCGTTATCGGCGCATACCCCAACAAGCGGCGGCTCAAACAGATTGTTCTGCGTCTGCCTGATGGAATGGTAGCCGTTGTTATTCAGGATCACAATAGTGAGATTTAGGTGATGATGTACCACAGTCTGGAGTTCCTGTAAGTTCATCTGGAAGCTGCCGTCCCCGTCCACACAGATCACCCGCTTCCCTTTTCTTGCAAAGCACGCGCCAAGCGCCGCCGGAAAACCGTAGCCCATCGCAGCGCAGCCTGAATTCGTAAATAAGCGCTGACCTTCCTTCACTACCGCCGCCTGAAAGGTCATAACACAGGCGCTTCCGTTTCCGCATATGACCACATCACCCTCGGACAATCTCTGCGTAAGCTCTTTGATGAACACATAGGGATTGAGTTCATGGCTTTGGTAATACTCCGGCAATACGGCAGGATACTTCCCGTTGATCTCTCTGCATCGGGACAACCATCCTGTGTGATCGCCCGTGATCGGCTCCCGTGCTGCTCTGACCGCTTCCGCAAGGGATCTCATCACATCCTTCACATCCGCATGGACGGGCATATCCGCTTTGACCGTCGGCTTATGAAGTTCCTTTTCGTCAATATCCACGATAATCTTATAGGCATTTTTCGCGAATTGCCTATAATTATAGCTGATCAGGCGGATATTTAAGCGCGAGCCAAGCACCAGGAGCAGGTCACAATTTTGTACGACAAAATTGCCGCCCCTCGTTCCCACGGTCCCCGGTCTTCCGCAATAGAGCGGATGGTCATCCTTCAGCAGATCATGGGCGTTCCACGCCGTTACAACCGGAATCTTCAGCGCTTCGATGCAATCCAAAAACTCCTGATAGGCGTTTCCTAACCGGATGCCGGTCCCAGCAAAGATCACGGGTCGTTTTGCCTGCCTGATCTTTTCTATGATCTTTGCCGTCATCGTCTCATCAGAGACGGGATTTTCAGCCCGTACCACCGTCCCGTACTCGGGATGGCTTTCGTCAAATCCGAAAAGCTTGTCTTCCTCAACGACTGCCCCCTGCACATCTAAAGGGATATCGATCCAGACCGGACCTTTTCTGCCATGCATGCACAAATACCATGCTTTTTCTAAATGATAACGGATTTCCTTCGGCTCCGTGACCATGACCGCATATTTTGTCATTGTTTTCGCGCATGATACAATCTGGAATTCCTGATCTCCAAGCTGCCTGACCGGCGTTCCCGTATACAGCGTCGTCGTTTCCCGCTTTACCTGTCCCGAAACAATGAACATCGGAATGGAATCCTGCCAGCCGCCCAACACACCGGTCAGCGCGTTCGTCCCCCCCGGTCCGCTTGTCACGCAGACGGCGGCAACCCGCCCTGTCAGTCTCGCATAGCCTTCGGCCGCAATGGCGCACGCCTGCTCATGATGGTTATAGATGCATTGCAGACGCTCACTGTGCCCAAATGCGTCATTTAAGTGCATGGCACCTCCGCCTGTCACCGTAAAAATATGTTCCACGCCCTGTTTTACAAGAAACTGCTCCACATACGCCGCAACTTTCATCTTCATTAGGATACCTCCTGCTGCCCCGCAAGATACGGAATCAGCTCCGCGGGCAAAGCCGCACAGCCGACTGCATGCTCATAGCACAAAATCTCTTCTTTTTTTCGAAAGCCAAATCCATAGGTCACGCCGAGAAATTGGAGTCCGATGTTCTGCGCGCCGACCGCGTCGTTGTCGCTGTCACCGACCATGACAGCATCCGCAGGGGACGCAACACCCGCGCTTTTCAGACATTTTCGGATGATATCCGCCTTTTTCAAACGATTCTCATGATCTGCACCATAGATGATATCCGTGTAACGGTCAAAGCCGAAATGATGCATGATCCTTTTCGCGTAATCCTCCCGCTTATAAGTTGCGACAGCAATCGGAATCCCGCGCCGCTTTAATTCCTCGAACACCTCAAAAATCCCGTCATAGGGAACTGCCCGAAACAGATCGTCGCCCTTATAGCGATCCCGGAATGTCGTCGCAAGCTCTTGCAAAATACCGCCGCTAAGCCCGTACACCCGCGCAAAGGAGTCCTGTATCGGCGGTCCGATAAAGCGACGCAGCTCCTCATCCGTCAAAGGCGCAAGTCCATGTGCTTCTATCGTATAGCGTACGGAGGAAAGCACCCCTTCCGAAGTATCTAACAGCGTTCCATCGACATCAAACACCACCGCGCTCCAGCCTGTCATATGAATTCTCCCTTCTGATCCGGAATATGATAGCAGGTCGTCGTCACAAACAGCAGCCTTGCCAGATTGGGAATCCTGGCAAGGGAACTCTCCACATCGGCATTCAGACTTTGTGCTTTTTGTGTGCTGAAAGAATGCGCCATATTCGGATTGGCATAATCCGACGTCGGCGAAGTCGTATAGCCGTCAAAGCCCGCAAGCGCGATCTGTTCCACCCCGTAGCGGCTGAGCAGCCTGATCATCATGATCATCGGATTATCAACGATCCACGCCTCCTCGTCCAGCAGTTCATTATAAGACAGGGTATAGTCAAATGATCCGTTCGTTTTTGTCACATTAGAAGTCGCGATCAGCCGGACTTCCTTGGACATACGCGATATGACACGGGAGAGCTGGACATAACGCCTCGCGCTGCTGATAAAAAGATAATCGACCGGAAAATCCGCCGGCATACAGTTGACGGCGATCACAACCGGACGGTTTCTTCCCATATACTCATATACTTTATAATCCTCCGTGATGGCATTCCTGCCCGGTCCGAGCATGAGTACTTTTTTCCCTCTGAGCAGCTCACCCAGCCGCTCCGCCATATCCTGCTCCAAACCGCTTACGCGCTTCTGGTATTCCACATAGAGCGCTTCCGCATACGCCCCGTCATAGAGAAGCTTTTTTTCCCCTTCCAGCATATCCAGAATCTCATGAACGGACTTAACAGACAGCTTTTGCTTATCCATCAGATAGCTGACATAGCTCGGATGACAGTCATGGGACGCGGCGATAAAAAATTTGAAATTATAGCCCCACGGGCTTTTGCGATAAATATCTAAGATCGTCACGTCGATCGCTTCTAAAAGCTGACTGCTGTGATACTGCTTTTCCCCATTCTCGTTCATATACATGGCAAGCAGCTCGATCGGCGTATTTCCCGCACTCTTACCCATTCCGTAAAGACTGCCGTCCACTAAAAGCAGCCTGTCCTTCGGCGGGTTCTCCAGAAGCTCGACGCAGTTCGCGTAGGCAAGCTGAAAATTGTTATGCGCATGATAGCCGATACCAATCTCCTTTTTCAGCTTCTGTTCCGCAGCATTGTAATAATGCATCAGCTTATGCTTATGCAGCAGGCCATAGGTATCGACAAGAGAAAACGCGTAGGGTGTAAGCTCGTTGATCAGCGAAAGCAGCTCCTGAAATTCCCCGTCATCATAGCTGGTAATGGAAACCGCCTGCGCAAATACTTTATAGCCAAGCTGTTTGATCTGATGGCAGAACGCGATCGCCTCATGCATTTTCTGCTTTTTGAAGATCACCCGGATTCCATCCAGAAATCCCTCGCTGCACGGCTTCACATGCGTGATGCCGCAAGTTCCGTAATCGATCATACCGACGATGAGTGACTGCCCTTTGTCAAGCAGACCGTAAGTCTTTGTGACCGCATCGGTATCCGGAAAGATCGACCGGTTCTCGTCATAGGCGCGTCGCTCATCGAGAAATCCCACCTCCACAATATCAATTCCCGCACTGACCAAACGCTCAAAAATATTGACAAGATTGCTGTTCCCGAACTCCCAGTCATTGATATAACCGCCGTCCCGCAGCGTACAGTCCAATAATTTGATCATAGGTATGCCTCATTTCCAATTCAATCTGCCACAAATATCTTTTACTCGAAAAACACACAATCAATACCGGCCGCAATAAAAACAAGCAAAACTGCTATCCTCACCCACAGCAGCCCCCGTCCGAACCGGATCTCAGGCGCACGCTCGTTCATGCGAAGCGCCGGCAGATTTACCACCGCAAGCGCTATCCCACAGGCGACAGCAAATGCATAAATTACCGTCTGATACTTCACAAACCCGAACTTATCAAGCAGGTAGTAGGTGTCCATCGTGCGTTGTCTCATATGCTTGAAAATCAAAAAGGTATACGTAAAACCACCCCCGAATACCCAGTGCTGAACGATCATTTTGCGGATCACCATTCCCACCGAAAAAACAAGTTCCAAAACGCAGTTGACCGCAAGCAGTCTATCATTCATGAACACACACAACATGAGATACGGTGCAAGAAGGATAAGCCAATAGCTGTTCCAGGAATACGAAAACAGGAAAAAGGACAGCATGGAAAGGAATAGCAGATACATGATCTTCCGATTATCTTCTTCCCCCTCTCCGCGTTTCATCAGGTAGGCAGCGATACAGATCAAGGCAAATACCAGAATGGAAACGGACGCATGAAATTCCCCCACCTGGATCATATTTCTCATCAGATAAGACTCTTTCCACGTCATGGACTCCTGCAATGCCTCCAGCTCAGATGCCGTCGATCCATTAGAAGCAAGCAGCTCTGACACGCCTGCAAACGTCAGATAATGCACCGTCCCGTCTCCAATCCCGAACGCATGACCGACCATCGGCAGAATTTTTCCTATCACGATCCTGTCAAACAAAATCCCACAGCCGCCGACCAGGCAGGAAAGCCCAATCCGGAATACATTTTTATATCGAATGAGCACCAGCGGCAAGAATAAAAACAATGCAAAAAATTTCATCGGTATTGCGATTGCAAATGCGATATAAAAGCCTTTTTGATTATCCTGCAAAAAATAGCGGACACCCAGTAGTGCAAAAAAAGAATGGATAATATCATACTGTGCGATTTGAAAGACCGGGAGAACAACACACAGAGAACTCAGATAGAAAAAAACAAGCCAGTTCTTCCTTTTTTCATCAATTCCGATCAAGCCAGCTATGACCTTTATTTCCCGGCAGGCAAGCATGACAAACCCGACAAGATACAGCTTGATCCATAAAAGCGCGCCCATCGTAGTCACAATATTCTGCCTTCCCAAGGCAGTGCTGAGCGTAACAAACTTCGCAAGAACCTGTAGCGGAAGTATTTTGGAGATCAGCCACACCGGAAACATCCCCACACCGAACACAACAAAAAAGCTGAACCCATACGCCGTGCTGGAAAGCCAGTCCCCCAAGTAGAAAATATTCGCAGAAAAGATGAAATCCCACATATGATAAGCGTCATACATAGTTGCCACAATATCGCGGTAGCACATCGTCAGATAACAATACAATAGAATCGCGCCAAGCACGGCCCACTCTGCCTTATGATATCTGTTCGTATCATTCCACATCCCGAAGAGCTTTCTTGTTCCGCTGATAAACTTTTCTTTATATGCTGCCATTTTCTTACCTCTGCCTGTTTTCTTTTTTCTGTTTCCTGCTTTTATCCGAGCCGGCCGCAGTCAGCTCTTTGTCTTTGATGCTGACCGCAAATATAAGTAGGACGCCGCGTAATGCAAACCAGATTTCCTACCGAGGTACATCGCGCTCTATTGTGCCCTTCTCCGGTACAACTTGCAATAATCATTTTCGTTTACGATCTCATAGTTCCGGTCCAAGATGGCAAGCGCCCTTTGATTGGTATACTCTTCCGTCGTTATCATGACCCATTTCGCTTCCCCACTTGAAAGGCATTGCATCGTATCCTCCAGAATCTGTTCCTCAATGCTTCCCCAGCTCTCCTGCAAAACTGCATAGCGGAAGCATGGCGTCACATCCCCCATCAGATAGTATTCCCCCGGAACCAGATAACCAAGCACGTCATCGCGCTCCTCATCGGGAATATCGGACAGGCAGCCGCGCACGGCCTCATACTCGGTTTGGACTGCATCATCCAGGTAATAATCCCTTCCGTTTAATGCGATAATGCGAACCGCTAAAATACAATAGCCGGCAGCCACGCCCGCAAATCCGATCCTGATCAGCAGATCCATCCATCTCTGAAGACTGGTTTTCGGCTTGTCTCCGTCCTGTTCCGGCTGCCGGACCAGACAGATACACAGTAACGCTTCCAGCGGCACCGTGATCGTAAAGTAGTGATTATAACCCTGCCCCAAAAACAGGGAAACCATATTGAGAACCAGTATCAATTCCAGCGCCGCCTTCAAACGCCCGTCGCGGATTCTGCTGCCAAAAACCAGCATTGCCAGCACCAGAGGCGAAAACAGGATAACCAGATGCGCCCATGTATTCAGGCTTGTTAAACGGTTCAGAAACCCGCTCCCCGTACTATATCGGAGATTAAAGAGAAACACCGCATAGATCATGTCATATAAGGTACCCCTCAAGAGAAAATAGAGCAGGATCGGAACCACGACCGTCGCTATTCCCAGCAGACCGACACCCAAATGTAACAGCAGCGTCTTCCATCTTTTCTGCCCGATCAGAACGATCATCCAGAACAGGATCACAGCGCAGATTGTCACCGCATTATTCAGTCGGATAAACGCCAGTACCCCAAAACAGATCCCATACACATAGCTGTGACATAGCCGAGGCTTTCCCAACGTGCGCATGTCTTTCAAAAACAAATAGAAGCTCAAAAAAATAAATGGCAGGCTGTACTCCTCTGTCAGATTTCCGTTTGCAAGAGGGTACGCGAGCAGCAGCAGCGTCATCCCGATCACAAACCACCTTTTCGCAGCATGCGCTCCGGTTTTCGCCCCCTTCTCTCCCGCTTTTTCCAAAAATAGTGCCGTCATTCGGTCAAGCAGAATAAGGTCTATCCACAAAAACAACGTCTGAAGAAGAAAAAGACCGATTCTTCCTCCTGCCATGCCGAGCGTTTCAAAACAATACAAAACCGGTCCCTTATGGTCAAAAATGTCCGCATAAAGTTTTTTCCCTGCAAGAATGCTTTTGCTGACCATCATAAAAACTGCGGAATCATATTTCATAAACTTCGGAAACAAAGGACTGGTATATGCAGAAAACAGCAACAGATATACCACTGACACCAATATGAACAGCAATTGCTTTTGGGTACTCTTTTTTCTGTCCGCAGATTTTCCCATCTTCTCACTCCATCTGCCGATATACCTGCCATCATACCGATCCTCCTGATATATCAGCCTTTACACCTATTTTCCAATCAAAATCTTCACATACGGCGTTACCGAACGCACGAGCGCTGTCCCCAAGCCGAAATTTTTACGCAGGAAATAGAACCATTCCCGGAACGGCAGCCCCTTAGGCGACTCCTTTAAGCGAAACCGTTCCCTGCGCGAAAGGTTGGTATCCGACCATGTTTTTTTTAAGGGATTCCGCTCACAGATTCCAACGTAGCGCCTTGTGGACTCGATCGGGTGCCCCGCGCGCTTGATACGCAGTCCATAATCAAAGTCCCCCATCGCATGCGTAAAATGTTCGTCAAAATTCCCCATATCCTCAAACACCGATGCCGGAAGCAGCACCAAATTGCAGTTAAAGGAATCACATTCTAAATTCTCGCTTGTCACATCCACCTTATCATACTTAATCCCATGCTTATGATAACGGATGCCTCCATAGGTCAGATTCCCGTCATGGTCGCAGGTCGTTCCGACCACTACGGCGTTCTCATGTTTTCTGCTTTGTATGATCATTTCATACAGCGCATTGTCAAACACAACGACGTCATCATTGGCAAACACATAGTAATCGGTCTTTTTACCACTTTCCAGAATATGTGAGATTGCCTTGCGCATTCCGCCGCACCAGTAGAGTTTTCCGTCTCCGTGCACGGTCGTGATGTCATAGCCGCGCCCGGCAAGCTTACTTAAATCCGCTGCGGTTCCGTCCGTACTGCCGTCATCCGTGACAACATAAGAAAGCCGCAGTCTGCCATCCTGTATGGATTTGATAAACGCCGCCGTCTTCTCTTTTCGATTATAACATGTAAAGATCACTGTAACCGATGTCATGGAATTCCTCTCTCTCTACTTGCGAGATCCGGTAAGAGCATCTTCATTTTTTATTTTGCGCCCCTGCCGAATAATACAACCCCGATCGTCTGCACAAGAATCTTAAAATCCAAACTTAATGACCAATAATCAATATAATGCAAGTCATATTTTACCACATCATCAAAATTCTGTACATCACTTCGGCCGCTGACCTGCCATAAACCGGTCAGTCCCGGCGTCATACACAGCCTCCTGCGATAATACGGTGTGTACTGCTCAAATTCATCCTCGGTCGGCGGTCTCGTCCCGACAAGACTCATGTCGCCGATCAGAATATTATAAAACTGCGGCAGCTCGTCAATGCTCGTCTTTCGCAGGAAATGTCCGACCTTCGTGATGCGCGGGTCGTTCTCCATCTTAAACATCAGCCCCTGCACCTCGTTTTGCGCTTCCAGCTCCTTTTTCCGTGCCTCCGCGTCCACATACATGGAACGGAATTTATAGATTTTAAAACGCCTGCCGTTTTTTCCGATCCTCGTCTGCGCAAAAAAAACGGGACCCTTGGAATCCAGTTTGATCGCGATCGCCACAAACGGCAGCAGAACCACCATAATGAGCAGACCGACTAAACTTCCCGCAATATCGATCAGCCGCTTGATCATGCGGCGTTTATAGTCAATCCTGTTCTCCGCATAAGTGATGACCGTAAAACCGCCAAATTCTTCTACCGTACTGTTTTTCGTACTTAAGCCCGCCACATCAATATTGTAATGGCAGACAACACCCATGGTCTCAAAATCCATAATGATCTGATCAACCTGCTTGCGGCTTGCCTCCGGCAGATACAGAAATATCTCGTCGATCGGCATCTGCTTTGCCACATCCAACAGATTGTTCCCATCCGCGACAACGGGGATCTCGTTTATTGTTTCTTTTTCAAACCCATCCATCACCGCGATCGAGGTAATGTCCCAATAAAGCTCCGCCTTTTTTAAGAGCTTGTCCATCAATCCGGGCGCGTTTACCCGATCAGTGATCACCATGATCTTTACTTTATGGCGTTCTTTTCGCAAGCGCGCGCGCAGATATCTTTTCAGAGCGACATGCGTGCCATAGGTCAAAAGCGTATCCGCCACCATGAAATAGCCGTACACAAGACGGGAATAATTTTCCGCCTGTTTGAACGAAAAGAGAACCACGCCGATGCCCGCCGCCATGATGACGTTACGCTTGATGATCGCTTTCGCCTCTACAAAGTATCCCCTCTTCGTAAAATTCCTATTATAATCTACCGCAGAATCATAGAGAATGGAAAAAACAAGGATTCCCCAAAACACATTCCAGTGCAGATTCGGTTCGTCAATCCTGCTGACAGAATGAAAACGGAGATATAATCCCAGCAAATACGAAAGGAACAGGCACAGTATGTCCGTAATCAGAAGCACATACATCTCGAATACATCCGTCTGGCGTTCCTTACGACTCATCTTTGCTCTCCTTTCCTTTTCTGACGCGCGATACGATCATACTTCGCTGCATCCACATCCTTTAGTCCTGCGTCTCCGCAAACTTCACAACCAGCACCCCGTCTATCATCTGCATGGAATTTTCCTGCGGATAAATCCCCATCCGTGCAAATTCCTCCGAGGAAAGAATCGTTTCCTTTTGCGCTGTGGGCGCTTGTGTCACAGGAAAATTCAGATAGACCTGCATATATTTTATCACAGCCTCCTCATTATACCAAGGCTTGATTTCCGTACCATCCACGCGCGTCAGTCCATCGAACGCCGCAATCTGCGTATCACAGTTTTCATTAAACAGCTCCTCGCAGTTTGCCAGATAAACAGGTATCTTGGGGCTCCACCCCTCCGTACTCTCTATACGGTACGCCAGACGGTTCAAAAGAGAATCCGTACTCTTTGTCATCGCCTCCGCGCGGAAATAGCCCTGATTACACATATAATAATTGCCCCAAATGACGGCAATCAGACAAATGATCGTCATAAATTGCGGTATGAAACCCAGATACCCTGCCCGGCTGCTTTGTCCGGCGCAATCCGTTCTGCTCATTCTCCCCCGTCCGCAGCTCTTCTGCCCGGCAAACTCCTCCTGTGCACTGTCGTCCGTCCCCGGTATCTCCTTCCGGCCTCCGCCGGACTCCGACATTGCATCCATCAGTTTTAAGAGCAGAATAAACAGCAGCATCATCGAAAACATCATGTAGCGGTCCACACCGTTCCCGACGCGATCCGCCATCAGAAACGGCGACGCATTCACGCCGATCGGCAAAAAGATCACTAACAGGATCTGACAGAGCAGACTGCCCTTTTCACGCGCTCCTTTTCGATAGGTACGATAGCCGATAACCGTATAAAACAAAAACAGCAGAGCCGCTAATCCGTCAAAGATGATCACCAGCGCAAAGTTCGCATATTCCATGCTGAACAGGTAGTACAAAAAATAAAAATAAGTATAAACGCCGCCCTTGGCGATTCCTTTTAAGGTAAACGACGTCATATCGTTGATCCCGTGGTAATCGCCCATTGAAATCCCGGTCACGGCAGTCACGATCTGGAGAACAAAATAGTAAAGAATAAATCCGGCAGCCAGTGCGATCACATAGCGGAGCGCCTGTTTTAAGATGGACAGAAAGCCCTTTCCCTCCTGCCACACCTGAAGATACAGCATGCAGAAGATCATCGCGATCGTCACCGACATGAACGGCTGATACACAGCAATGCAGAAGCACAGGATCAGCGCGGAGAGGACCATTCCCTTGATATTGCACGCACTATGATATAATACCCAGCCCGAAGCAACAGATAGTAGCAGCGCCACGCAGAACACATCCGTATTCACCCCATAGGATAAATAACTCGCAACCCCCGGAAAGGAAACGATCACGCCCTCACAGAGAACGATGAGCACCCGCCTTTTCAATTCAAACACATCGACGATCATACAGGCAATCAATGACAGGCAGGTCAGACAAATGACGCCGTTGACCGCAGGCATGCTGTAAACGGAGCTTAATCTGCTGACGACCGGCAGAAACCATCGTCCCATCGCCAGCGTGTCCCCTTTATCGATGGACATCGGCGTCAGAATATTGTTCATTTCAAAATAGTTGATCAGTTTATTGGAAAACATATAGAAATGAATCAAAAACCCGATCAGGAAGGTCGAAAAAAATACCCACACCCGGTCTTTATGTTTTTGTAAAAGACATTGGATCCTATCCGCTGCAGTCACTTAAGATTCCTCCTGTAACATGTATTTCCTGTAAATTCCGGTACGTTCTGTGCTTTCCGCTGCGCACTTCCTGCTTCCCGATTTAATGCTTCCGGTATTTCAGCTTTTCCCTCTGTACCGCTTCAATCGGCAGAATCTCCTGCGACTTTGTTTGCAGTGCCCGATATGCCGCTTCCAGATCCCGCTTCAGCTTCCTCACGCCCTCCGGCTCCAGAGATGCGGCATGATCGGTTCCCTTCCATGTACGATCCAGCGTATAATGGCGCTCAATCGTCGATGCGCCGAGTGTATACGCCGCAATATCAACCGCAATTCCCAGATGATGACCGGAAAAACCGATTTCCTTTACCCTGTCCCCGTACGCGTCACGCACCCGGTTGATCTCTAAGAGACAGACGTCCTCAAACGGCACGGGATATCCGGATGTGCAGACATAAAGAACCACATCCTTTGCGCGTCCTTTTTGTTCAAACAGCTTCACAAGAGACTCCTCCTCCTCATGCGTCGTCATACCAAGCGACACATGAATCTCTCCCTCATAATGCTCGCAAAGCCATGTGAGCATCTCAGTATGATTATTGCAGGCGGACGGAATCTTGATGAGCTCCGGTTTTAACTCCGCGATTTCCTTTGCGGAAGTCAAGTCCCACACCGACGTGCTGTACGTAATGCCGAATTCCTCGCACCACGCTTTTAACTGCGCATGCTGCTCTACATCAAATTCCAAATATTCCCTATGCTCCCCGTATGTCTTTCCATAGGCAAACATCGGGTTCGGATGCGGCGCATTGTACTGCTCCGGCGTCAGCAGTTCCCTGACGCAGCGCTTTTGAAATTTTACAATATCCGCTTTACAGTAGATTGCCGCCATCTTGATCATTTCCTTGGCAATCTCCATCTCTCCCTTATGATTACAACCGATCTCCGCGATCATCCGCGGCTTTTGATATTCCGTCATATTGCTACCTGTGCCTTTCCTTCATCTTCAGATTGATTAACTTTATCGTTTCCCGATCTGCCATGTGCAGCCCTCCGCCGCTTCAAGCTGTCCGCGGACACATCTCACAACATAATCCACATAACCGGCAAGCCCTTCTTCCTCGGAGAGCACGCCCTTCTTCTCATAATTAGACGCATCAAAATAGCCAAGGAATGAGCTGTCGCCGAACGCCTTTAATTCCGCTCTCACATCATGCTCAGATATGGACACCTTTCCTTCCAGGATGTCCCGCATGACTTTTTCACATTCTTCCACCGAGCCGACATAGAACACACCCGGACCGTTACGAAACGGCGTGTCCCCAAATATAAACGTCGGAATCCCGTTAAACATGGACTCTAAAAGCACCGTACCGTTACAGGAAGCAGTCGCCACGCAACGCCCCACAAGCTCCTTCGAATCCACATCGCTCCTGATCAGGCGCACATTTTCGATTTTTGTCAGCCTGTCATAAAAATTCTTATTCCGATACGGCTGTACAAAATGCTCCTTCACATACAGCTTCACGCCGAATTTCACAAGCGCCGCCGCCAGGATTTCGATCATCAGCTCCTGCTCAACAAAGACGCCTCCTTTCGGCAGCGTTGTCGCTTCGGGCTGTAAGTGCAGGAAAAAGATGACAAACGGCTCGTTCTCCTCCGGCATCAGCCTGTCCGCCAGATTATCATAATAATGCACATCCCTCATACTCTTTAGCTTGATGCGCCCCCGTTTCAAATATACCTTATCCTGCCGCACTTTCCCTAAGCCGTCGCGAATGCCTTCCATGCTCTTTTCGGTAAGCGATACCTTCAAACCGTGCTTCAGCCATGAGAAATGCCTGCGCCACACGTTTTTTCTCAAAAAATAGGACATGAAAAATTCTCTGCGAATGGCAATATGATCTTTTTTTGTCATGCCGCGATGCACCGCTTTATCATCCAATCCCTGATTTTCGTGCCGGAGCGCCTGATAATAATGTTCCAGATCCTCAGGGAGCTTGATTTCCTTCTCCTCACGGTAGGAAAGATATTTTTCATACGTGTTTTCCCACATGTTTTCCATATCCGTGCAGTAAGCCAAACGCGGCGGAATGCTCGTGTCCGAGCAGAAGCTCATCGGGATGCCGTACACTCTGCCGAGTGCATAGATCACATAATCATGACAGTGATGCGGAATATTGGAAAAACAAATATAATTAATCCGTTTCGTGACGATCATATGATTCCAAAAACGAAGATGATCCAAATAAAAACGCTTACTCTCATCCATCGTATAAAGATGGCGTTCAAAATTGCGCACCAGCATCTGCATCGCCGTAGATTCATAGGGAATCATCGCCTCAAGCAGTTCTCTCGAAAGCGGCAGCAGCGCGTTCCTGTCATAAAATTCATCATAACGGTTGTGTTCGCAGACATTGTAATCCACACAGGTATACTTGTCCTCATACACGTCGCTTCCGTCTCTGCTTTTTGTTGTGATCACGCAGGTATGGATCGGCAGAATCCGGTCTACCCTGCGAAGCATCTCAGACTGAAATCCGTGGCAGGAATCCACGCCCTCAAAAAATAAGTTCAGTTCCATCCTCTTTTCCCTTCTTTGAATAGACGGTCAGTCCCAACAGTAGCGGCGTGAGCCATATGACCGGATAAATATACCGCGGGTTCTCAACAATAGAAGGACTCAGACAACATACGCCCACCACCAAAATACATGGCACAAATACAAATAAATTTTGATACTTTTTGTTTTTGATATTCCATGCAATACATATGATCAGAAGCCATATATGCGCCGCAACATTTTCCAACAGGCTATATATCGGTATTTTTTCCAGCACTGACAGGATATCATTCCACAGGTCGTCTACCAATTTCGTAACGCTAAACGGTTCAAAAGAAAATCCCCAGATCGTTTCGTCCACTACCGCAAGATCCTGATAACGCCCGAATCGGTATTCGGGATAGATCAACGGATAATTCAAATTGCAAAAAGCCTCTATATAGCAATCCGGATGCTTCATAAACTGCCCAAACCATACACCCAAATAGGTACGAAGCTGCTCTCCGTCCGCTTCCTCCCTAAAATTATCCTTAACCGGATCGGTTCTCCAGCCCTCGTACTCCGCCGCAAGCGTATCATATTCGAGAACCGCATTCAAAGCCTCATATTCTTCGAACGTCACCTTATCACCATAATCCCGCGCATAGCGGGCAGTCTGCTGAAGCAGCATGGAAAGCCCTTCCCGTCTGCTCCCTTTTTCAATACCAAGCGCCGGATAAAGTACTGCATTGCACAATATCACAATCACAACGGAAGCACCGGTTGCCATAGCCAGATAAAAAGCATTTCTGCGCGCCTTATCCTTTTTGAATAACAGTCCCGATGCCAGTATGATCGTCATACAGATAACAATATAGACTGCCTCCTTACGCAGTAACATTGCGAACAATGCGTACACCGCATATTCCACCGCTCTCTTTGCAGTGAATGGTTCATATACTATTTTTGCCGTCTGCAATACTAATAAGATAAAACATGCAATATATGGAACATCCTTAACGATCGTCGTCACATAAATAGGAATAAACGGACACAGACCATAAAATAACAAGATCCCCAGTAAAACTCTTCGGTCCTTTATTCTGCTCTGCATCCACTGTAAAACTCCTGACAGTGCATATGCACAAAGTCCTGCCTGTAACAGGGTATACACAAATAATCCCAAATTCGGCATTCCCAATGCTTTGCCAAGCGAATAACATCCTCCCAGAACATACGTATGAAACGGCGGATGATGGCTGCTAAATGGAAAATATCCTATATAGTATCCAATCTGCATCCTCGCGTCATGGGATAGCGCACCGGGAAAGCGTATGATAATGTAAGGAAGCCAACAGCATAGCAGCGCCGACACAAAGAAAATCCGTCCGCCTTTGCGCAATAGTTCGTCAATTTGTTGCATTCCGACCGCATGCTCGTCGTTCTGCATGTTATCCAAAACCTGAAACAATAATATCAGACATTTTTTGAAAAAAACGGCATAACCTGCAAGCATCAACGCAGAGATCAGGGCAGCATATCCGTTTGCAAAAACCAATGACCAATTCTGCCGCAGGTGATAGCTCTCTCCAAACACCATGAATACAGAAAAGCAGGTGCCACAAATGCTCTCCGCCCTATGGTTTCCCTGACGGCAGTTCTTTTCCGCATAAAACAAAAAGCACAGGATTGCGATATACAAAAACGCGGAAGTCAGCGCAATATTACCTGCCGCCATCCTAAAATATGACATCAAGTTCAATAGTGCATTCACAAGAGCTACACTGGACCCAGCCGGTGCATATCCACTCATATCGCAGTTTCTGTCGGCGCAGAATGCAAATAAAATAAGATATGCCGTTATGATTTGTTTTGCTCTCTTAAATATTATTTTATTCTGATCCATATACCGCCCCTTAACCGGCTATACCATGCTCATTTAACAGGATCTTCCCGTTTTCCACGCGGTAAACCAGATCGCAGTTCTCTATCGTTTTTAAGCGGTGCGCGATGATGAGCATCGTCTTTTTGCCGTGAAAATGGTTGATGGCCTCCATGATCGCCGCCTCCGTGTCATTGTCAAGCGCGGAGGTCGCTTCGTCGAGCACAAGGATGTCCGGGTTATGGTACAATGCTCTTGCAATGCCGATGCGCTGGCGCTGACCGCCGGAAATACGCACGCCGCGCTCGCCAATCTTCGTATTCAGCCCTTCAGGAAGCCCTTCGACAAATTCCTTTAGCTGTGCCTCCTCCAAGACCTCCCACACGCGCTTTTCATCAATATCCTCCACATCGATACCGAACGCGACATTCGCCGAGATTGTATCGTCCACAAGTCCGATAAACTGCGGAATATAGCCAATATCATGCAGCCAGCCGCCGTAATCGGAAAACACGTCCGTTCCGCCGCAGGTGATCTCTCCCGCCTCCGGCTTTAAGAGTCCTAACATCACATCCACGATCGTCGATTTTCCGGCGCCGGAAGCGCCCATGATCCCTACGGATTTCCCGAGCGGGATCGTCATGTCGGCATCCCGGAAAATATACGTTTCCGAATTGGGGTAATGATAGGTAATGCCCTTACAGAGAATGCTGTCCGTAAGCGGCAGCTTATGTGCGATATCCGTGTTGCGCACATTCTGCTCGATACTTTTTCGATAGCCGTCCTCATCCGGCATCTCCACATTATCATAGACGAAATCCAGCGTCGGCTTATAATAGGCGATATTGGCAAGGTAAGTGCTCATGCGGCTCGCGCAGGGCATCAGGCGCATTGCGGCGACCGCAAACGCCATGAGCTGCGGCGCAATATCCGTCACGCTTCCTCCCATCGCGACCGCCCCCAGCATATAGATCAGTACGCCGCAGATGCAGACCGTCTCGATCAACAACTTCGGCACGGAGCCGAGCAGGTTATTGTCACGCACGAGCTGATAATAACGTTTCCCATATTTGATATAAGAATTCAGAAAAGACTGCTCCTTATCGTATACTTTTACATCCTTGATGCTGTTGATGGACTGGATGATGCTCTTATACATCAGCCCCTGCTTCACGCGGGACTCCCGCCCGATCGCGCCTGCGCGCGGTTTTAAGAAGCGGTTAACCAAAAGCATGGTAACGACTAACAGCGCGCCGATCACCAGCGTCATCTTAAAGTCCGTCACCAGCACTGTGACGCCTAAAAACATGGCTACGACAAGCTCCGTCAAGAGCTGCATGCACTGTAACAAGAGGCTGAACACACCCGTCGTGTCACTGTAAACTGTCCGCAGAATGTCGCCGCTGTTCACATTCAGATAATATTCATAGGGCTTATGCAGGTAAATCTGCAGCAGATCTCTGGAAATCCGGTACTGGCAGTTCGCGATAAAAGTATGCTGCACATAGTAGAGAAGGAGCATGTACAGATTTTTCCCGATAAAGACCGCGATCAGCGCCCCCAACATCACAAGCAAAAGCTGCCTTGTCGTCTGTATATGGAGCACATCACAAAGCATCCGCATATACCATGTGCTGTTCAGGGCATCTTCACTAACGATGAGCTGTGCAAGCGGCAAAATCAGAGAAACACTCAATGTCTCTAAGAGTGCGCCGACAATGATCATCAAAACCAACAGCACAACGCGCTGCTTCTGTTTTTTATTCAGTACCTTTTGAAATTTGGTGATAATCTCTTTCATGGCTTTCCTGCTCCCATGATTCTATCGGTTCCTATTTTTATGAATGACATCGACATTTTACCATGTCCTTCGGACATGGCTTCGCTTTCGATGCGCACTCCGCTCCGCTGCGGCGCGGTAAAATGTCTTACGACATTTTACCATGTCCTTCGGACATGGCTTCGCTTTCGATGCGCACTCCGCTCCGCTGCGGCGCGGTAAAATGTCTTACGACATTTTACCATATATTTCCTGCGATTGCAAAACCGGAGGGATCTTGATTCCCGCATCAATCATCGTCCATGCTGTCAACAACCCGCGAGTTTGGGCGCCAGCACAAATTCTCGCAATGCGAACCTGTTCGCTTTTATGTTCTGCGAAACAGCAGCCGCAGCAACAGTCCCGGCAGCCCACATAAGCGCTTTCTCTTTTTCTCCGCAGCATCGTCCGAATCCGTCCTGCGAAAATACGCCTGCACGGTCTCGTTTTCCGCCGCAAAACGCTTCACCCTGCGCAAAAAAAGATTTTTATGCTCCTCAAGCCATCCAAACGGCACATAGGCACGCACACTGCACGCACAGGGGCATGCTTCCATCCGGCTCTCCGGTTTTTCCGCCGCATGACCTGTCCGTTCCAAAAAGCATAGCGCATCCGCGTTTCCGATCAGCTTGCGGTGTCTCCCGATGAAATCTGCCAGCGCATCAAACTGCGTCAGCCCCATTCCATTGCTGTGCAGGCAGAGCGTATCAAAACGCTTCGGCAGGCGCGGTGCGGAAAGCGTACAGGGCAAAAAAATCAGTCCTCCGCGGCGGTATGGTCTGCTGCAATACCCGTCCGTGACAGAGGTAAATCCAAGCGTTTTTAACGCCCGTAATGTCTGCCTGTCAAAGCTGTGCCCCGGGGCCATGAACATGGTCGTGTGGATTCCCTGCTTTTTCAGGATCTCCTGCCCTTCCTTCAGCTTTTTATACTGCTCCTGATAGGGCAGTCCGGCAAATTCGCTGAACGGATTCACCTTCAGCAGTCCCGACTTCTTATTCACATACACATGCGTATACCCATGCTGCGCAATCACCCAGCCCTGTCCCTGCAAAGAGCGCATACGCTCCCAAAAGTCCGCTCTCGGTTCCTGTATATGAAGCGTGTCGTCCCGGTTATCCGGTACGACACCGATGATCGGATGAATCTGATATTGTTCAAATAAAGCCGCCAGACGTTCAAACTTTTCCCAATCCATGTCGGGCGTAATATCGTCCAGACGAATGAGTAATTGCTGCATGCCGCCTCCTCGATCACTTCGTTTTCATCATCCACTGCTCTAACATCAGTATATACCAAAGCTTCTCACTGAAAACGCCTTTTTCGGTATAATCCTTCCAATAAGAATCCGCCGTGCGGACGTCTATGACATCTGCGCATTGTTTTCTTCCATCGTTTAGCAGATTCTCCGCCCACTCGCGGAGTTCTCCTTTTTTCAGCCACTCGTGAAGCGGGATGCTAAAGCCTTTTTTCGGACGCTCCATCAGCTCCCTCGGCACATGGCGGTAGAGCACATCGCGCATCACCCGCTTGGTAACGCCTTCGCTGTATTTGTAGTCCATCGGCAGCGTCCACGCAAAGCCGATCACGTCCCGATCCAACAGTGGCATTCTTGTTTCGAGTGAATAATACATCCCGGAACGATCCACTTTAACTAAAATATCGTCGGGAAGATATTGCAGCGCATCCATCAGCATCAGATTTGCCACCCCATCCTCCAAATAACCGGAAGGATAATCGGCATAGGCATCTTTCAGGCGCGTACGGTCTTTCGACAGATACGCAGCGCGCGCCTCCTCCCGCCCGTTATAGCGGTGCGCATCCTCCAATGTCTCCATCGTCAGGTAGGCTCCTGCCTTATGGAGAAGTTCGTTTCTCCCCGCAAGCCGACTGCTGATGCCCCCGACGGCATGTCGGACGCCTTTCGGCAGACGATGATACTTCTTTTTTAAGTTTCTTAAGTCTTCCTCTGCGGCGCGATACGTATTATAACCGCAGAACAGCTCGTCCCCCGCGTCTCCCGACAGCGATACGGTCACATGCTCACGCGTCATCCTGCTAACGAGCATGGTCGGGATCTGCGACGAATCCGCGAACGGCTCTCCGAAGCATTCCGTTATCTGCCGGATCGCCTCGCACGCCTCCCGCTTACCGACATAGAGCTCCGTATGCGCCGTTTTTAAGTGCGCGGCGATCGCCTTTGCATACTCTGCCTCATTGTACTTTTCCGACTCAAATCCGATCGTAAACGTGCGCACGGGAATGTCGCTCACCGCCTGCATGATACTGACAACGAGCGCGGAGTCAATACCGCCTGATAAAAAAGCGCCGAGCGGCACATCGGAGATCATCTGCCCTCTGACCGCTTCCTTCAGCAGCTCCTCCAGCCGGTCCGCCGCTTCCACACGCGTCCCCGTAAAGGGATGCGCCTCCCCTTCCTTTGCCACCTGCTTTACGTCCCAATAGACATGCTGCTTCGTCTCATAGGTTGACACATCCACCGAAAGCCATGTGCCGGGCGTCAGCTTATAGATGTCCCGCCAGATCGAATAGGGCGCAGGAATATAGCCGTATTGAAAATACAGCGGAAGCACTTCCGCCGCCATCCTATTTTGAAAATCCGACAGTTCTCTGATTGCCGCTATGTCGGATGCAAACGCAAAGCTGCCGCTCACCCTGCCGTAGTAGAGCGGCTTTTCCCCCATTCGGTCGCGCGCAAGGAAAACCTTACCTTCCTCCCTGTCATATAACGCAAGCGCAAACATGCCCTTCATCTTGCGCAGCGTCTGTTCCACGCCATAAAAAGAAAATGCCCGCAAGATCACTTCCGTATCGGAACCGCCGCGCCATGCGCCTTTATCCCCATCCATTTCCAGCTGTCTGCGCAATTCCTTGAAATTATAGACCTCTCCGTTGTATACAAGCACATAGCGTTCGTCCGGCGAAAGCATCGGCTGCGCGCCGTTCTCACTTAAATCGACGATCGACAGCCTGCGGTGCCCGAACGCCACATGCCGGTTCTCATCAATCCAGATGCCGCCCGCATCCGGTCCCCGGTGGACCATCCGCTCATTCATTTTTTGTATCTCACCGGCTCCGTCCCCCCGGTACCCGATAACGCCCGCAATCCCGCACATGTCGTTTTTCCTCTCGTTGCCGCACGCCTGATCCGCCTGTACCCTGTCAGCCTTTCCCTTTCGTCAGCCTGCCGATCGCCCCTGTCGCGGCGTGATACAGCTTCGGCGCAGCACCCCGCACTTCCTCACCGTTATAAAATATCGCCGGCTCCCCGCCGAACGACTCCTTGAACTTCGTAATGCTTTTCACATCCTCGGTCCTGCCCGCACCGCCCCAGTCGTATTGCTCTTTTCCCACGTTCTTAAAAAAGAGCATATCCTGATAATGAAGATAGCGGTTGGCAAATCCTATGATATTGGTTGTGATGCTCTCGTCCGTCCGAAACTGCGATGCCGACTGATACAAGCGGACGCGCCGTCCGTCCAGTATATAGGTATGATAGACAAGCAGCTTATCGCCGATGGATGCTGTCGTGAGCGCCATTGCCCCCGCTGCGGCATACTGCCGCATCATGGCACGGCATTTTTCTTTTTCGGTATAGGAAATGCCCTTGCTCGCCCAAAACTGTTCAAAGAAATCCGTAAACGTAATGATGTCCTGCTCCGTGATTTCCTTTCCGCATTTTGCCGCGCACACAACGCCCTCTTTCGGCGCACGGCGCACCTCATAGCGGCAGTTTTTGGAGTAATGCGAGAGAATGGTCTCCTCATTCTCCCTAAGATCGCTGAGTAAAGTCTCAAACTTCTGCGGCTCGGCCCCGATCGGCTTCTCCGCCTCCTGATAGCGGATCACACCGTCCATGGCGAGCGCATGCTCCGCATACCAACAGTCTATGATGGGAATTCCTTTGCTTTTTTTCGATACGATCAGCATGCTTCCTCCTACGCTTTCATGAAAGGTATAATATAATCCATCCACATTTGATTGACTCTATCAGGCGCTAAGTCTTTTTGGATTGCGAAGGCGTTCACACCGAGCCGTTCCTCCCGATCAGGATCGTTCAAAATGAGCCTGAGCGCTCTCTCAAGCGCTGCGGTATCTCCCACGGGAATGAGCAGTCCATTCTCTCCGTCCTGAATGACCGTGCGCGGTCCACCACACGGACAGTCCGTGGAAATGCAGGCAAGTCCAAGCGACATCGCCTCTAACAAGGCGTTCGGCATTCCCTCGATATTGGAGGTAAGAACAAAGATTCGGGATTCATAGATTTTCTCATCCACGTCATTCCTTCTCCCCATAAACAGAACCCGCTCCTGAAGTCCCAGATCCTGTACCAGTTCTTCCAGCTCCTGCCTTGTTGAACTCTCAGGAAGTCCGTCTCCATAAAAAATCAACTGCATATCAGGAAAATCACCTGCTATTTTGCCAAATGCGCGAACCAGCATCTGATGATTCTTATTGGCATCCATACGTCCGACAGACACAATTTCGTTTCGGCGCTCTCCCTCAAACCGCGGCTTTAGAAACTTTGGATTAAGTGAATTCGGCAAAATAGTCACTTTTTTTTGCATATACCCCGGAAAGTATTTTTTTGCATCCGATGTCTGTACAATAATTCCTTTCGCTTTCAAAAATAATGTTTTCGACAAAAAGCGCATCAGCTTCGACGGATATTCCCTGTGCGGATCGCTCCTGACAGAAACGATTACGGGAATCCTCATGCCGAATGTCGTCATGAGCGCCATCATATTTACTTTTCCGATAAACGAGACGATCATATCCGGTCTTTCTTTTTTCCATATCTTCCGTATCCTACGAAATCTGCCCCAAAAATATGCCACACGGTTTGTGATTTCCCCATGCTCTACCTCCGAAATGATACGGCGCACCCCTTCCGGTTCTTCATATTCGTCCTCAAATACTCTTGACGTAACAAGAACCACCTCATAACCACTTTCATGAAAATAGTTCACCAAATTGACCGCGACTCTCTCCGCTCCGCCCTTCGCAAGGCTATTCACATAAAACACTATTTTTGCCACGTTTTTCTCCCCTGTTAACTTCTTTTCCGATACCATTCTTCTGCCATGAGAATCTGCCACAATGTCTGTGTGCCCCTTCTATTGGCAAGAAAATCCTTATAGATTCGTTCCAATGCCCTGCGGTCAAAATAGCCATCCCTCACAAGCGTGCTGTCCGCGATCAGCTCCCCTGCCCATTTCCGCAGGGTTCCTTCCGAAAGCCAGCGTGTCATCGGAACAGAAAAGCCCTTTTTGGGTCTGTCCATCATCTCTTTGGGCACATACCTGTACAGGATTTCTTTGAGAATCCGCTTTGTGACAACCTCTCCGGCTTCCGCACCCATTATATATTCTGTGGGAAGCGTCCATGCAAATTCTACCACATCCCGATCAAGCATTGGTACGCGGTTCTCGAGAGAAACCGCCATTCCACACCGATCCACTTTCACCAAAATATCATCCGGATGGTATGTCAGCATATCCTTTAACAGCATTGCCGACACTTCGTTACTTAACACATTTCCTTTGCGAATATCATATAACGCCTCTGGCACATCGCAAACAATCTTTGCCGCCTCCGGCTTGTTGTTTTCGGCGATCACACAGCGCTCTCCCCAGTAATCAATATGATAACATACTGCCTCATGCAACGCTGCAATATTTTTCGCTCTAAGCGACTGTGCTGACCGGAATGCCTGTAGCTTCTGCATCGGTGCAAGCGCTCCGAGAGCGCCTCCCATTCCCTTCCGTAGGCCGTAGGGAATACCGGAAATTCTGTTCCAAAGTCTCAATACCTTTTGATATGTGAGATAGCCGCCAAACAGTTCATCCCCTGCATCGCCGCTTAACGTCACGGTCACACGGCTTCTTGCCAAGCGGCTAACAAGATAGGTCGGTATCTGGGACGAATCGGCAAACGGCTCAGAAAAAATATCGCTCAGCTTCGGGATCACGTCCAACAAATCCTGCTCCGATACATAAAGCTCCGTGTGCTCCGTTCCAAGATGTCCCGCTATTGTCTTGGCAAATTCTGCCTCATTATACTTCTTATCCGTAAAACCGATCGTGAATGTTTTTACCGGTGTCCTGCTGACCTTCTGCATCAGCGACACAATCAGGGCGCTGTCAATCCCCCCCGACAAAAAGGCACCGACCGGCACATCGGACAATAACTGCCCCGATACTGCGCGCGTCAACAACAGATCTAACTCGTTACAGGCCTCGTCAAAGTTTCCTTGAAACGGATGCCGTTCACCCTTCAGTGCACATTCCTCCATCGACCAATAACGTTTGGAACAACATTCCCGAAACGGCATCTTAACCGTCATACACTCGCCCGGCTGCAGCTTATATATTCCTTCATATACAGACAGAGGTGCCGGAATATAGCCATAGCGCATATACTCTGCCAGCGCGGCTCTGTTGATACGTTTGTGCGCTGAGAATTCCGGGTACGCCTCCAACACACGGATCTCGGAGCCAAACACAAAATGCCCGTTCACGAATCCGTAGTAGAGCGGCTTTTCTCCGACACGGTCACGCATCAGATATAAGCTCCGCTCCTGACAGTCATACAGCGCAATGGCAAACATCCCCTTCATCATCTTAAGCGTCTCAAAGATGCCAAAGAAAGAAAACGCCTCCAAGATCACTTCCGTATCCGAGCTTCCACGAAAGTTCAATACCGGAACGCGCTTACAAAGCTCCTCCCTCATGTCCGGCGCATTATAGATCTCTCCATTGTATACCATCACATAACGCTTGTCCGCAGAGTGCATCGGCTGCGCGCCGCCTTCCGTCAGGTCTAAGATTGCAAGTCTCCGGTGGCCCAGCGTTAAGCCGCTGTTTTCGTCCGTCCAATAACCGCCGCTGTCGGGTCCCCGATGCTGCATCTGTGCATTCATATTTGAAATGGCAGCGACAGCATCCACTTCTTTATTTATGAATCCAGCTATTCCACACATGCCCTTTCAACTTCCTCCTACTGCTGTCTTCCCGCGCTGATAAGCTGCTCCCACTTTACATAGATTGCTTCCGGCTTTAAGCGATTCCCGATTTCCTGTGCGCGAATCCCCATTTGCTGCGCCCTTCCACCATCCCGAAGTATGGCTGTCATTGCCTCCGCCAGTTTCTCCTTATCTCCGACCGGCACGAGCAGCCCGTTTTCCCCGTGCCTGATCAATTCCGCCGGTCCTCCGCATGGACAATCCGCAGCAACGCACGGAACGCCCATCGCCATCGCTTCCATCAAAGCGTTCGGCATCCCCTCATAACGGGAGCTTAGCACAAACAATGACGCATCCTTTATCCGTTCCTCTATCCGCTCCGCATTTCCTTTAAGGAGCGCCGCGTCCTCCAGTCCATACCGCCGGATTTCATCAAGAAGCTTCTCTTTTAAGCTCCCTTCCCCGTACAGTAGCAGCCGATATTCTGGAAATTGTTCATGCACCTGGGCGAACGCCCCCAGCAAAAGCAGCGGATCCTTTTGTTCTTCCAGCCTTCCAACCGCAACGATTTCTTTTTTTCTGTTTTTGGATGCAGGGCATCCGATGAACTGCCGCGCGATCGGATTCGGAATGACTGCGCTATTCTTTGTGATATGATCGGAAAAAGAAAAATACTCCTTTGCCTGTTTTGTCTGAAACACATAGGCATCCGCCTTCGGATAAAGAAAGCGCATGAGCAGATAACGAACCTTCCCACGGTATTCCACGGACGGCGCATTGCGCACGCTGATGATGAGCCGCATCTTAACCGCACACTTTAAGCTGCATGTAAGCATGTTCGGTTCCGGCAGAAAGCTGACGATGACCTGCGCCCCTTCTTTTTTCAGCCCGCGCAGTAATGTCTTCAGCTTTTTTCTTCTCCGCATAAACCGGACAGGCAGACTCTCCGCAGCGTTCTGCTCCCCCTCATCCACCGTGAGCAGACATATCCGTTCGTCTAAACGATATTCCGGTTCCACCTTCATCAAACTGATGATCGTCACGTGGTAACGCTCTGCAAAATATTCATTGCACATATTACATATCACGCGCTCCGCGCCGCCTTTTGTCAGCGATAACGTTACAAATACAAGCTGCTCCATATTTCACCTATTCGCCCGGCTTGCACGCTGCCGGCTGATTGTTTCAAAGTAGTCCTCATACCATTTCGCCAACGCCCGAATGTCATAGCCCGCCTCGGTGATGACTTCCCGCTGACAGAGACGTTCCTCAGATATGTCCCGCGCTTTAGATATGCCGCCGTCAGCCTTCCCGGCAAGCTCCACGGCTTTTTTCGCCCATGTCTGCGGTGCCTCGTCAATGGACTTCCACGATACAAGCCCCTTCGTCACCTCTACGCCCCTATCCACTGCTTTGGAGAGCAGGCATGGTAACCCTGCCGCCTGCGCCTCAATGACAGTCAGCGGCAGTCCCTCAAAGACGGACGGAAAAATAAGCACATCCATCGCCGACAAAAACGCATCCACATCATGACGGATTCCGGTAAAGAATACCCGACTGCGAATGCCGAGCTGCTCCGCCTCCTGCTGTATCTGCTCTTTTAAGTCTCCATCTCCGATGCAAACGAACGCGGCACGGTCATCCATCTGCGCGATCTCCCGATAGACGGACAACAGAAACGGATGATTTTTCGATTGAATAAAGTTGCCGACATGTCCGTATACATGTCTGTCCTCCAGCGAAAACTCTTTTCGGATACGGACGCGTTTTTCCCGATCAAAGCTGAATTTATCAATATCAATGGCATTATGGACGACAGTACACTCCCGTTTTCCGAACATCCATATCCCTGCCTCCTTCGAGCAGGCAAATCTGCCGATCTTACCGTGTTTCAGGAGCAGTTTCCCGATGCGATGGAACAGCTTCTTCGGATCGGTCGTATTATGGGAATGGCAGATGGAAAACGCTCCCGCCCGTGCCGCCGCATGGACCTGCGGGGCGACCAGCGCATTCGGCGTATGCCGGATCACAACCTTGTAATGCCCGTCCTTCACGATCCGGTAAAGCCCTTTCAGATTGGCGATCGGATGTCCGGTTAAGCGCGGCAGCGTATAGAGCTTTCCGCCCATTTTCTGAATCTCCTGCTCATAATCGGCATCACCGCTCATGTGAACGACAAAATCGAACTGAATCCTGTCACGGTCAATATTCCGGTAAAGATTCATGATAAAATTTTCCATTCCTCCGGGGTGCATCGATCCGACGATATGCAGAACCCTGACAGGATATTGTTGCATAGTGATCCGCCCCTTACTTTGATAAATTTTCTTTATACCACTCAATTGCGAGCGCAATTCCACGTGCAAAATCATATTCCGGATCATAGCCAAGCAACTTTCTCGCCTTGCTGATATCCGCATTAGAATGCTTGATATCCCCCGCGCGGTCCGGACCGAATTTCGGCTCCATCTGCCTGCCGAGCGCCTTGCAGAGATCATAATAAATATCGATCAGGTATTCCCTGCCCCCATACGCAATATTAAACGCATTACCCGCAGCTTCCGACGGCGCAAGGCACGCTTTTAAGTTCGCTTCGATCACATTGTCGATATAAGTAAAGTCACGGGACTGCTTTCCGTCCCCGTTGATCGTCGGTGCCTCGTCATGAAGCAGCTGACGGATAAACTTCGGAATGACCGCTGCATAAGCGCCATCCGGGTCCTGTCTGCGCCCAAACACATTAAAATAGCGCATGGCATACGTGTCCAGCCCATACAGCTTGTGATATAGCTTACCGTATTCTTCATCCACACGCTTCGTCAGCGCATAGGGAGACAACAGATTCCCCTCCTGTCCCTCGACCTTCGGCAGTACCGGATGGTCGCCGTACACGGAGGAGCTTGACGCGAACACGAATTTTTTCACACCGCTTTGTCTTGCCGCTTCCATCATATTTAAGGTTCCGCGGATATTGATCTCCTCATATAAAAGAGGCATCTCAATGCTGCGCGGCACGCTGCCCCACGCCGCCTGATTCAATACATAATCCACACCCTCGCACGCTTTCATGCAGGTGTCCAGATCACGAATATCTCCCTTGATAAAAGTATAATTTTCTCTGTCCGAAAGGAAATCGACATTTTCCTGCTTTCCGGTGGAAAGATTGTCCAAACATCTCACCGTATACCCCATGTCCGTCAGCGCTTCACAAAGATTTGATCCGATAAAACCCGCGCCTCCGGTCACAAGAAAAACACTGTCCGTATGAAATTTCAAATCCTGATAACCCATTTGTCCGCTCCTTATTTCCTGTCATTTTTCCTTGCAAAACCTGCCCTTGACAAGTTCCCAAACACACACCAGTCCGGCGAGATAAAACAAGGTCATATTATAGATCATATAGCGCGAGAGACACAATATATATGCAGCATTCGTATCATGGTATCACCCATCTTTTCGCCCTCTATACAGTATCTGCCGCTTTCAAAAGCTTCCGCCGCTCTTCGCCACACCTCTCCTTTTCCTGACCCAAATCCTCCAAATTAAATAGTTAAACACCGTCAACACGGATACCCCATCCGCCAGCCGCCACAAAAGACTCTCCTGATACTCTACTTGTAGCTCGCCGCTGTCACCTTCCCGTAGCAATACGCGGATCACATGATTTTCCCCATGTTCTATTGTTCGTCCTTCTCCGTTTATGGATGCGCAATACCCCCCCCCGGATAAAAGAACAGAGGTAGTTCCACATACCCTTCCTGTGCAACGCTCACGCGGGCGGTAATCCGGTTGTGCGTTCTGTCAAGCAACGTAAAGGATACCTCTTCAGAGCTGACATGATAGCGCGTCGCGTCAAGAGAAACCGTATCCGTATCGGGATAGAGATATTCATGCGTTCCGGCATCGGATGTCATAATCTCTCCCCGCGCGCAAACCGGCGGCTGTGCCGTATATTCCTGTAAAAACATACAGGAAGTCAGAAGCGCCACCGCAAGAACCGCCGGAATCATAATACCTGCTCCGCACGATCTTTTAGCATAACCGCATGCCGCCGTCACGCTAAGGCACGATACCGCCACGCATAAGATCCGCTGAGGATGCTGGATAAACCGCACGAAATGCCCGATTCCGCGCACGCCCTGCAGCCACTCCCACGGAAAATATTTGGTCGTCATAAAGGCCGCCAATACGCCGACGATCAGCAACGCCGCCGCAATGCGCCCCGTATGGTCGGAGCATTTCTCTTTTTCTGCATCATGCGGATCCCTGAAAGCCAAAAAACAGACGATGCCGATTAAAATCGCGAGATCGATCAGTGCTGGCACTCCGGTGGCAGGTTTATCCACCACCTGAATACCCATCCCAGCATGACCCCACACCGACAGAAGATTCACAAGGGACAGCGCCCTGCCCGCCGGATCTCCGGCAAGAGACTCCGTCTGAATCTCCGAGAAATAAAACGAGAAAAACGGCACCAAAAACCATAAGTTGACAAGAACCGTCCCGACAGCACTCTTTGCGAGCGCAAGATATCGTCCGGGCATGCGGACAAAAAACAGACAGATCACAAACGCCGCGCACAGGAATCCAACGACAATCACAAACGTCAGAACATGGCTCTGCAAAATACCGCACATTCCGATCAGCAGATACAGCCACCGCTTAGGGTCGCCAAACATGATCTCATAAAATCCGTATAATACAAGCGGAACAAACGCGATCGCCATCGCGCTTCCATACCCGTTCATCAGATATGCAAGCACCAGCCGGTACGAAGCACAGGTAAATAAGATCGCTGCCAGCGCCGCTGTCCGAGGCGATCGCGTCATGCGCGCCGCCGCAAAGTACATGCAGGTCGCTGAAATACCGTGGATCAGGATTAAATACACATGGACGGACGATACGAGTGACAGTCCTGCTATATACAGAATTGCCGGAATATATAAAAACAATTCAGGATAAAACACGGACACCGCGTAACCGTATCCCTCATAGGTACTCGGATGGATCCGTACCGGAAACTGTCCGGAGCGCAGCCCATTCGCAATCCCAACAATGCGGTTCGTCTCAAACGGCATGTCATGTCCCTGCACCAAATAAGGAAGATAGCACGGCACACTCACGATGAGCACCGCGCACGTAACAAATAGAAATCCTTCGCGACGATCCGGTTTTATCCGCCGATACTCTATGTACCAAACGAGCACGACGGTAAACAGCAGCACCGGCAGGATCAAATGATCTTTCACATTTGCGGAACCACTGATGCAGCGGATCATGATACTCCGAATTGCAAAGCTGCCGCTCCCACCGTAAAACGTGCAGATCTCCAGACCGCTGATATTCCCACCAAACGTAACGAGAAATGTGCGCTCAGATGCGGAAGCCGGCAGTGCCCCGTCCCTGTTCCAAATCACATTACTGTTCTCGGCATTATCGTGAGCCGTCCAAAGCTGGATAAAACTGCCGTCCGCCTCCGCCTGATAGTTCACGGTAATCTCGTAATCGCCCTCTGGAAGGGAAACTGCCGGCCCGGAAGTAAAAAGTCCCGCATAGCCGCTATCCTCGGAAATCTTTGCCGTTCCCGCATTCAGTATCAGCTCATCGGTTCCAAACGTCCTCACATAGCGGCTGCTCTTCGCCGTCGAACAGGATGAGATCATCAAAACAAACAAAACGGCGGTAAATATGCCGATCGCCTTTTTCTCCGTTTTCCATAGCTTTTTTATCATAACCGCTCCTTATTCTCTTATTTTACCGCCATACCCTACCGCGTGGATTCCATCCTGTACCCATGTGTGCGCTCCGTCAGCCTTCTTTGCAGAACCTGCCCTTGACAAGTTCCCAAACACACACCAGTCCGGCGAGATAAAACAAGGTCATATTATAGATCATATAGCGCGAGAGGCACATGATGGTGAGCGCCGTCGCACATACATTTGCCGCGATCATGAGAAGCACGACCGCCATAAGCCACGCACTATTCCGGCTGCCCTCCCTCTTAAAAAGATAACACATCAGCGCGACCGCCACAACATAAATCAGTAACGCATAGACGCTAAACAGCGGCGAAAGCAGCGCTACCGTGCGCACAAAGCCCCCCGCCGCCACGTAGAGATAGGTCTTCAAAAAATCGCCGATGCAATGCGGCAGCATCGCTTTCATAAGCTGTCCTGCTGTGTGATCTTCCTCTACAGGCATCAGCCGCCCGTCCGGTAACAGCTCCTCCGGCAGCATGTCCCATTCTTCCCTCACGCTTTCCGAAAGCAATTCTCCCAATATACCGAATTTGATCTTATCGTGACTGTCCTCATGATGCAGGATACGCGCATGAAATCCACTACCCGCATCCGATACACAAAGCCCCTGTTCCCGCATCTGAGCATAAATGTTATGCAGCAGCGCGGCGTCCTTGGCGGAAAGTGTCTCCTCCGCAGCTACAATTGCCGCTTCATCGGCGGAATACAAAAGGTTCGTCAGCAATGTGACATTGCCTCCGGTATTCGTCCGTACGACGCCGTCCGTCATCGCCGTATGATAGCCCCGTACCGCTGCCTGACGCAGCACAAAGCCGAGTGCCATCGCCGCAAGCAGCACGAGCACGGTCCCTGCGCAGACACGCTTCGTCCGCGTACGCTCCGCCTGATTTACCTCTTCCTGATTTTCCTCAGCCTGTCTGTCTCCTTCTTTCTTCTCTCCTGACATCATTTTGCTTCCCGTGATGCTTCCTCGCACGACCGATACCGCCGACACGACAAACCACACCAAAAGCATCGTCATGAGCTGTCCTCTTGCAAGAGAAAGCAGCAGCGCCGCCACATAAGATACCACGAGAAACCATCCTTTTTTCTCCCGGTAGAACGCTTCCAGCAAAAGTGTCGCAAACAGCGGATAGAGCGATACCGTCAGCCCTTCACTCAAAATCGCGTTCGTCAGAACGATGCCGGAAGGCGTGAACACGCTTGTCATAAGATGCGGTGCAAGAATCACGAGCAATGCCGCTATACGAAACAACAGATTCAGTTGAAATTTCCTCACAAAAAAACAATACAGATACCAGCACGTAAAAAACGCAAACACATTTTGTATCAGCGCTGCTGCCCACATGAAATGCGTTTCGCCCGCAAGCTTACGGCACAGTGCCAAAAACAACGGGTAAAGCGGTTCCCTGCTCGTATTGTATCCGATATAGGTCGCAGAGTCAGGATACTGTCCGACACCGAAAAACAGGAACAAAAAGCAGAAAAAGGCGCCTATGATGCAAGGCGCCAGCACATTATAAATGGTTTTTTCCCTTTTATCTGCATCCCTGTTTACGAGATCCGTCATCCTTCTTTTCCCCTGTTCTTAAGGCAAGCGGCTGTCACTGTCCTTAGTATGCGATATTTGTCTACCGACATGATAGCATAATATGGTAAATATGACAACTTTTAGAGCCTCCAGTACAAATATCCGGCGGCTTCATACGCTTTTCTGTCAAACAGCCCCTTTATATCGGAGAATACTTTTTTCGCATGCTTTGACGCGTACATCGCGCCGATCTCATTCATCGTCAATCCTTGATACTGCGTGTGCGCGACCGCTAAGATCACCGCATCCATCTCCCGTATTTCGGACTGTTCCGCCATTGTGATACCGTACTCCCGTTCCGCCTCAGCCCTGTCCGCAACCGGGTCGGTAATGAGCGGCTCAATTCCGTATTCCCGCAGCTCCCTCACAATGTCAATGATCTTACTGTTGCGCGTGTCGGGACAATTTTCTTTAAAGGTAAAGCCAAGGATTGCCACGCGCGCGCCTTTCACGGCAATATCGGCTTTGATCAGATTCTTGACAAGGCTTTCCGCCACATATTTTCCCATATCGTCGTTGATTCTTCTGCCGGATAAAATGATCTGGGAATGATAACCGAGCTGCTCCGCCTTATAGGTCAGATAATAAGGATCCACGCCGATACAGTGACCGCCGACAAGTCCCGGCGCAAACTTTAGGAAATTCCATTTTGTGCCGGCCGCCTCCAAAACTGCTTTCGTATCAATATTCATCTTATTAAAGATAATGGAAAGCTCGTTCATAAACGCGATATTAATATCGCGCTGGCTGTTCTCGATGACCTTAGCCGCCTCCGCGACCTTGATCGACTCTGCACGGTGCACGCCCGCATCCACAACGAGTTCATATACATGCGCGACCGTATCAAGCGTCTCTTCATCCATGCCGGACACGATCTTCGTGATTGTCTCCAAGCGGTGTACCTTATCTCCCGGATTGATGCGCTCCGGAGAATAGCCGACCTTGAAATCCACGCCGCACGTTAATCCCGACTCCTGCTCTAAGATCGGCACGGCAACCTCCTCGGTCACGCCCGGATAAACCGTGGACTCATAGACAACGATGGAGCCTTTTGCAAGGTTTCTTCCGAGTATGCGGCTTGCGCCCTCGATCGGCGTTAAGTCCGGCGTATGGTCGGCATTAACCGGCGTCGGCACCGCCACGATATAAAATTTTGCCTCGCGCAGCTTCGTTTCATCCGATGTAAACTCCACGCTGCATGCTTTGATCGCTTCATCCCCCACCTCGCAGGTCGGATCGATGCCATTCTGGTATTTTGCGATCTTCTCTTTATTTAAGTCAAACCCGATCACCGACACCTTTTTAGAGAACGCGACCGCGATCGGCATGCCGACATAGCCCAGTCCGACTAATGCAATTTTTTCTTCTCCTTTTATGATTTTTTCATACAAGTTCATGTTCCGTTCCTCCTTCTATTTTATCCCAAAATCCGTTTCAGTTCCTTCAAATAGCTTTCCACGACAAAACGCCTGTCAAACTCACGTTCCATTTTGCGCCTTGCTTCTACACCCATCTGCTTTCGCTGCGTATAGGACATCTCCATAAACTGCCGCACGGCGCGGATCAAATCTTCCGTGTCGCGCTCCTTAACCAAAAGTCCCGTTTTTCCATCCTCGACTGTGTCCCTGCATCCCGCGCGGTCCGTCGTGATGACCGGTCTGCCGCTCGCTGCGCTCTCCAGACAGACATTGGACATTCCCTCGGGATAAAAGGACGGGTGGATCGTACACTGGCTTTTTGCAAGAAACGGGCGCACATCCTCCTGCATCCCCTCAAACTGTAAAATGCCCTGCGCCTCTAAGTCCGCGATCCGTTTTCGATAAGAGTCGGGCTTATCATCGTCATCCTCGCAAAACCCCAGAATATGAAAACGCGTATTCGGATATTCCCCGCGGATGACCTTCGCCATTTCCATGAACTGGTCAATGCCCTTCTCCTTTAACACACGGGAAATGAAAAGCATGGATACCGGCTCGCCCTCCTCCGGATACGGCAGATACGAAAAACGCTCTAAATTGACACCGGAACCGGGCAGCTGCCTGTGTTTGCCAATCGCGATACCGCGCTTTGTAAAGTACTGCTCATTCTTTTGATTTTGAAAAAACAAACAGCTTACACCGCGCATGGCATGTTTATACATTCTAATTGTTATCTTTTGAAGCAATCCAGTTCCCTCAACTGCCGTGCCCAGACCCGTAATATTCGTGATATAAGGAATACCAGCCGAAGCCAGCGCCGAACCACCATAAATATTAGGTTTGATCGTATAGGTCAGCGCCACGTCCGGCCCCACCTCGTCGAGAAGCTGACGATAACGCCGCATCAGCTTCACCTCATGCAGTGGATTCATCCCGCGCCGCTCCATTTTTGTTTCATGGAATATGCATCCCATCTTCACAAGCTTCGGAATCAACTCTCCTTCAGGCAGCGCGATATGAACCTCATAGGGCACCGCAAGCAGCGCTTCCAAAAGTTCTCTTCGAAAATTATACAGCCCGATATCCAGATTCGTCAAAATGAGTATTTTTTTCATGCTGCCCCTTCTCTGTTTCTTTTCCGGCTTATTATGAGCGTTTTTTTCCACCTTCGTAAGCACGTCCCCCGCCTATGCGTCCATATCCCGGTATGCCGGGAAAAAGTTTGTCTCCTTCATATGGTTATTGATCTCCCGCAGGCGCTCATACGCCTCCGCATCAAAAACCGCCCTTCCGATAGCAAACTGTGTATCCTCATATCGGTTAAACTGCTTTTTGAAATGATACAGCGAGTCCTCGCGGCTTCCCAGACCGCCGCCCAAATGAAACGTCTTCATACCGATACTGTTCCCGAAACATGCCGCTTCATAGAGCAGCAGATTCGTCGGCGCATAGGACTGGTATTCTTTTTTTGATGCGGACAAATGATAATGAAGCTGCCCGTTCCCATACAGGATAATGGACATCGCGATCGTCTCTCCGGCAAGCTTCGCAGAAAAGACAAGCGCCTGATGCTTCATGTCGTTTAAGATGCTGTCATAAAATTCCTTCTGAAAATAGTAATAACGATCCGCACCAACTTTATCCATCGTCGTGTTGTAAATCTGCTCAAACTCCGCAAACAGGCTCTCATCTCTGCCCCAGTAAATGTGCACGCCGCTCTTCTGGGCCTTGCGGATCAGGTTCCGGTTTTTACTTGTAAGTCCCTCCCATATTTTCTCTTTCGAGGAAATGTCCATACAGACGGTATGCCCCAGATCAACGACCTCATAGAGACACTCCATATCATGCGCATTGCCGATCACGGGATGATAGCGGTTAAACTCCGCCACAATATGATGATCACGGCAAAAATCACGGTATGCCTGTGCAAGCGCCTGCTTTTCCTCTCCTGAGGTTTCTCCCTGCAAAAGAAAACCGCCATAACCGTATGGCGTCACAAAATCATAGCATTCCTTTAATGCCTCGTCCGTTTCGTCCTTTGTCTGACGCACCGGCACAGGACGCTTCATCACGACATTCACTGCCTGCATCTTTTTTCCGTCATAATAGAGTAGGAACGGCTCGCCGTCTCCGTTTCTCCAAAAAGCTTTGACATATCCCGGTGTGAAATATACGTCATGCTTTGCAAACTGTCCGATCACCCGGTTCCACTCCTCTTCATGCGCCAGATCAATGATCCTGATTCCCGTCATACCGTTCCTGCTCCTGTTTCTTCCGTTTACAACACTGTTACACTCCATAATGACTTAAATATTCTTAGGTTGCGTATTTTCCAGCCTTAGAACATCTTCATTTTCAAAAATGACTTAGATGTTCTTGGGCTGCGTATTTTCCAGCCTTAGAACATCTTCATTTTCAAAAATGACTTAGATGTTCTTGGGCTGCGTA
>CAZZNE010000001.1:0-203315 GCA_964655525.1 uncultured Clostridium sp. | reverse complement strand
ATGACTTAGATGTTCTTGGGCTGCGTATTTTTCAGCCTTAGAACATCTTCATTTTTTGATGCGCGGATTTCCGCTAAATTTCCCTCCACGTCATCCGTCACCTCGGCAACTTCGTCGCTCTTTGCAAATACGACCATAACGGTGCGCCATAAAATGCGCAGATCCAGCAAAAAGCTGATATGTTCCACATATTCGACATCCTTTTCGAGCCGTTTATCCCACTCGATAAAATTCCTGCCGCTCACCTGTGCCAACCCCGTCAGTCCGGGGCGGACGCTGTGACGCTTCTTCTCCCGTTCGGTATACCACGGCAGATAAGAGACAAGCAGCGGACGCGGTCCGATCAGGCTCATGTCGCCCTTAAAAATATTCCAAAGCTCCGGAAGCTCGTCAAGACTCGTCTTTCGAAGCAGTTTGCCGAATTTTGTCAGCCGCACCGAATCAGGAAGCAGCTCGCCGTGCTCATCCCGCGCATCGGTCATCGTCCGAAATTTACATAGCGTAAATATCTTTTCATGGTACCCCGGCCGCTCCTGATGAAAGATCACGGGAGAACCGAGCTTGACACGCACCAAGACCGCCACGATCAAATACACCGGACTGAGCACCAAAAGCCCGAATCCCGAAAGCAATATGTCTAACAGTCGCTTAACCACTCTACGATACACGCGCGATACTCCTTTTTCCTTTCTTCGTGTCCATCCGTCCGTTGCGAAACACTGTTCACAACATTTATGATCACTCTTTTCCGAACAGCTCGCGTACCAGCCCGATGATCCGCTCCATATCCTCCGGCGTATTCTTAATATCGCTCGGCAGGCAGAGACCATGCTCAAAAATATGCTGCGATACGCTCTCTTTCCCGCCGTCATGCGTAAAGAAATCATAATCCGCAAACACAGGCTGCAAATGCATCGGTTTCCAGATTGGTCGTGTTTCTATATTATACTCCTCCAGCCGGTCCATCACCATATCCGGCGTCACATGGCTGTCCTCCCGGATCGTCATGCATGAAAGCCAGTAATTTGCCTCTCCGTCCACATCCATCGGGTTTATCGCAATCTCCTCAATATCCGCAAATGCCTCCTTGTAATGCTCATAGATTGCTTTTTTTCGCGCAATATGCTCATCCAGATGCAAAAGCTGCCCCCTGCCGACCCCCGCCGTGATATTGCTCATGCGGTAGTTATAGCCGATCTGTGAATGCTGGTAATGCCTTGCCTTGTCGCGCGCCTGTGTCGCAAAAAAACGCGCGCGGGCGATTGCCTCCTGATCGTCCGAAACAAGCATACCGCCCCCCGACGTCGTTATGATCTTATTCCCATTAAACGAATAAATTCCGAATGTTCCGAATGTTCCCGTCTGCTTTCCTTTATAAGTCGCTCCGAGCGACTCCGCCGCATCCTCGATATACGGTACGTTATGCCGCTTACAGATTTCCATCAATTCATCAATCTTCGCGGGCGTTCCGTACAGATAAACGGCAATGACCGCCTTTGCCTGCGGATATTTCCCGAACGCCTGCTCCAGCGCCTGCGGCGACATATTCCATGTATCCGGCTCACAGTCGATGAATACCGGTACGGCCTTCTCATACACAATCGGGTTACAGGTCGCAGAAAATGTCAGGGACGGCGCAAACACAATATCGCCCTCCTGAACACCCGCAAGCTTTAACGCGAGATGGATCGCCGCCGTTCCTGAATCTAAGGCCGCCGCATATCCCGCTTTTGTATACGCGCAGATTTCCTGCTCAAACGCATCCACATTCGGTCCGAGCGGCGCTATCCAGTTCGTATCAAATGCTTCCTGCACAAAACGCTGCTCGTCCCCATGCATGGTCGGACTTGACAGATAAACTCTCTTATACTCTTCCCTGCTGCCCATAAAACCGTTACCTCCCGCTCTATTCTACACAAACTCTCCATGCCGCCAACAGCCCGCGAATTTGGGTGCCAGCACAAATTTGCCGATTGAAAAATCTCTGATTTTTCAATCTAATTCCTCATCTTCCTTCGGCGTATAGGTCGGTACAATTTCCCTCACAAGCTCTCTGATTTCCTCCGACTCCTCATTCGCCGCATCCTTTAGACGCTTAAGCTGCTTAAAAAAGACCATCTCGTCAAACTCGATCGGCTTTCCGATATGAATGAGCTTGTTTGCCGTATCCGTCATCCCCTCCTCATTCATCAGAAGCTCCTCGTACAGCTTTTCACCCGGTCGTAAGCCCGTAAACTTGATCTTTATATCCTCATCCACCTTGTAGCCCGACAACCGGATCAGATTCTTCGCCAAATCCAGAATTTTTACCGGTTCTCCCATGTCGAGCACAAAAATCTCCCCGCCCCTCGCGTAAACTCCCGCCTGAAGCACCAAAGAGACCGCCTCCGGTATCGTCATAAAATACCGGATAATATCGGGATGTGTCACCGTCACCGGTCCTCCCGCTTCAATCTGCTTTCTGAACAGGGGAATCACGCTTCCGTTGCTCCCGAGCACGTTGCCGAAGCGTACCGCCACAAATTCCGTATCATAATGCCTGTTAAAGGTCTGAATGATCATCTCACAGATCCGCTTGGTCGCTCCCATGACATTCGTCGGGTTCACTGCCTTATCCGTCGAGATCATGACAAATTTCTTTACCCCGTTCATCGCCGCCGCCTGCGCGGTCTTCCATGTCCCGAACACATTATTTTTTACCGCCTCATTCGGGCTTTCCTCCATTAACGGCACATGTTTATGCGCCGCCGCATGATAGACAATATCGGGGTGATAGGTTTCAAAAATACTGCTCATACGTGCAGTATTCCGGACGGATGCGATCAGCACGAGCAGATTCATGCGCGGATGCGCTGCGAGTAATTCCTGCTGAATGTCATAGGCGCTGTTCTCATAAATATCTACGATAATGAGCTGCTTCGGCTGATGTGTTGCGATCTGGCGGCACAGCTCACTTCCGATGGAACCGCCGCCGCCTGTGACGAGTACAACCTTACCCTTGACATATTCCAGGATCGAATCTAAATCTACTTTGATCGGTTCCCTGCCGAGCAGATCCTCCACATCCACATCCCGGATCTTGCTGACATTGACCTCCCCGTTCACAAGCTGGTACATGCCCGGAAGCGTGCGCAGCTTACAATCCGTCTCCTTACAAATATCAATGATGTCACGGATCATGTGCTTCGGTACGGACGGCAGCGCAATGATGATCTCATCAATCTCATATTCTTTGGCCGCGCGGATGATCTCGCTTCTCCCGCCAACCACTTTGATGCCCTGCACATATCGCCCCCATTTATTTTTATCGTCGTCAATGACACATTTGATCGTCATCGTAGAATAATGGCTGCCGATGATCTCTTTCATGATCACATTACCGGCATCGCCCGCACCGATGATCATGACCGCCGTCCCGTTTTTGCTGTTGTTCATCCGGTGCCTTGCTTCTCTTAAAAAGCGATAGGAAAATCGGCTTAAGAGCGTAAACGCAAACAATACCAGCAGATAGATAAAATAATAGGTTCTCGGTACATAATGCTTCGTTAAATGCAGTCCGACACATTGACAGAGCGCACTTAACGCGCATGCCGCCACCATGTTCTGCATCTCGGTCACACCCGCGTACGCCCAAAGACTGTGATAAAGCCTTAACAGATAAAACACAAGGAGCGTCGTTATGATACCGAATGGCAGAAACCATTCCACGTTATCAACAAACTCCTGCGGAATCTCCGAAATGTGAAACTCATAACGCATGACGAGCGGGATATAGCTCGATAACACCACCGCGATCACATCATAAATAATCAGCACGATACGCCGCACCAACAATTTTGTATTCAGGATCTTTTTCTCTATCTGCTTCATTTGTCTCATCGTTTCACCTTATTACTGTCAGATTACCATTTCTCCCCATCACAATTGCAATCACAATAATTTATTCTACCACATTTTTCCATGTTCGCATAGTAATGAGCATAAACAGCATTACAAAACAGAGCGGCATGCAAGGATTCGATGCATATTCTGTCAGACTTACAAGCAGAAACACACAGCCTGTCAAAAACAGCATGAACTGCTTTTCGCTTCTCTCCTGTCCTGTCCAGATCCGATAAACCGCGGAAAAGACCATCAACAGGATCAACAACAAAAACAGCGCTCCCGCCGGTATCCCAAAATCAAACGCATTCTGAATAAAGGAATTATGCGCATGACCGGATGGCATCTCATAATCCCCATCGTAACCCATCTGCGCATGACCCCTCCACGTCAGATGTCTCAGATATTCCCGGAATATCGCAATCCTGCCGTTTGACATTTCATTCAGGTCTGTACTTCCTCCCCCGGAAAGCATATTGTCATTAACTGACGGCTCCGTAAGTCCTGTCATTTCTTCGGATGCCACCTCCGCCAAAACACAAAGCTGCTGATCGGCAGACACCCGGTCCTCCAAATACTTTTGTATGAAGTCCTGCGGAACATAGAACCGATTCGCCCACAGTCTCACAAGCGCTCTGAAATACATATAACGATCCGAGTCGGGTGCCTCTCCCTGCCAAATGGCTTCGTCAAAATTCTCAGAATCCTCATTCAGATAAACCGGCTTGGCCACGATCGCCGGAACACATCTTGTCATCGTATAAATCACCGGTATGCTTAACACCAGAGACAGCACAAGCATTCCGGCAATCTGCATATAATACCGAATCCTGGGCCGATATACAATGGCCGCCGCGATCGCCAGCGCGATTCCCAACCCCAAAACCGCCACGATCGCCGTTCTCGGCATTGCCAGTGCAATGTAGGCAAGCACCACGCTATTCCCTATCCATTCTTTCCATGCTTTCCGAAAAACATAACCGGAATCCCTGATTGCCAAAAACAGGCGGAGCAGAGCCGCCGCTGCCACGACGGATAGATAAATACCCGTACTGGCAACTGTATGAAACCACATCGGATAACGATTAAAGCGATAATAATGATAGGGTCTATGCAGACAGCACAGAACAATCATCAGCCCGAAATGCGTAAGTAACGCATTGATCATATTGTGAACAATCCGGTCTTTCTCTTCCTCCGTATAGCTCTGCAGATAAAACAGAGTAAATGTAACTGCCATAAAAAACGGCCATGCCTTTCCAAAGCTGTTGATCAGCATGAACACGCACATCAGTACAAAACATACCGCCAATGGGATATTCAGCTTTTGTTCCCGCAATTTTTTGAAATTTCGCAATGTATGGATCAGCACGATCCCCCACAAACCCACTGCTAAAACGAGAATCCGCGCCGCTTCCACGGCATGCGCATCCTCTCCCGCCAGCCGGCAGTAGAAAATGCCGGCCGGAATCAGAGCCAATATCCAAAGACCGGAAAAAAGATTGACCGCCTCGCGGAGTTTAAGCGTCAGAAGCACAAACAGTCCAAACAGCATATATACCATATTTCTTGCGATATCCTGCTTCCATTGGACAGATGCGTTCACATATGCGACTCCTTCATAAAAGAGTCCTGTAAGGCACACCACCTGCAAATAGTCGATCCATATTTTTTTGTTCCTCTTTATGAGCTTTTCTAAAGACAGCTCCTGACCTTTTTGCATATGCCGGATCCATCTGATCCCCTTATAAAAAGCGTACCAAAGAAGACACAGCATGATCAGACAGGCCGCAGCATATACGATCCTATCCCAGATTTCTCCGCCAAAATACCTTACAACACATAATTGATAGAAACAGAATCCGACAAAAAGCACTCCCGCCAAAATCAGTCCTGCAAGACATCCTATCGCTGCCTGTGGCATCCGCTTTTTCCTCTTCAAAAACTCCATCAGCCAGAAAATCACCACATACAGCAGAACCCCGCAGGTAAGCACACCCATGATACACAAAATGCGCAATCCCGCAGAATACGGTGCCGTATAATGAAATTGGACCAGGATTGCCTGATTTTCATAGACTGTGCCTGCATACGCAAGAAATCCGCATTCCTCTATCTGAAGGAAACCCTGGTCCGCATAGGCAATCTGCAGCGTGCCGACACTGTCAAAATGGACATTAAAACCCAAATAATAGGTCTCTCCGGGCGTCACATCAATTTCCGGCACTATTCTGATCCCATCTCTGATCCGAATATCGGAAAACTGCAGGACCTCCTGATATATAATACTATACTCTGCATCATACAGAGTCACAAACACCCGATCCATGTAATGCACATCATCCACCCTGCAGGAGACGCTTACATCGCGAATATGATGTTCTTTCGGCACAAACTCCTGAAGCACGATTTCTTCCATCGTTACATTTCCTGTATAAGATGGTTCCGTTTCTCCATATACAGAGTAGGAAGAATGATAAAAGTACTGAAATGGCCATATCATTAGGCATAATATGACCATCATTGTCACTAACACGATCCGTAATCTTACATATTGTAAAAACGCTTTCTTATCAACCCGTTTCATAGTCCTCTCTGCAATCATCCTTTCTGCCCGCAAACAAAAACGCAAGCAACAGCGGAAATCCGAAATAAAATTGTAACACATATCTGACAAGCACCGCAGGTCCCAGCAGAACGGTTAAAAACAGCAGACATACCGGCAGTGCGTAGATCACTCTCCGATAACGCCTCCTTAAAAGATGTTCCTCTATTCCGAAGAAAAAAATCCAGAAATACCATGCAGGATGGAACAACACCCTTATTCCCGGTATCCTCTGCCATGAAATTTCCAAGGACAGTCTTCGCACGAATCGGTCCAATGCCGGAAGCAGGCTCCTGCGTTCTCCCGGAGGCTCCGTCTCATATCCAAAATAGGAACTGTCCTCATATACAAACGTATTCACCTGATTCCCCTGATAGCAATTGAGCGATGCATAGGGATACCAGAATCCACAATTATTTGCCAAAAAAGCATTCAGATAAGACGCCGGCTTTTTCGCCCCCATCTGAAACCACAGCTTCCAAAATGTTCCGCTTTCTTCCTCATATGACTGGCTGTTAAAAGCCACTTTTACAGGATCGGACAACACCGCCCGGTACTTGAGCAGAGCCTCCTCTGTTAAAAACTGATAAAGCGCCTCTGCCTGCTCTTCGCTGAACGCTTCCCGCTCATAATTGTAAACTCTTGCAAGCTGCTGAATGGGAATCGTCAGAATTTCCTGTTTTTCGTGATCATCGGCATTCGTCAGCCCTTTTAATCCCAGAGAGCATACCAGATAAGCCGCTAACACCGCAAGCAAAGAGAATGTCATTTTTTTCCGCTCACTGCGCACTGCCACGATCAGAAACGGGATTGCCAACACCAGTGCATAGACTCCGTTCTTCCTCATAAGAAGCATCATCGTTCCGTTTAATATCAATGCAATGCATCTTCCGATATGGAATTCTGCCAGTTCGATCACATTGACAAGAAATAACAACAAAAACAGCGTAAAAAGCACATCTTTTGTCGTGCATAGCACGTACATGGGAACAACCGGAAATATACATACATAAATTCTTCCAATAACAAGGATCCAGCGCTGAACACCCCACCGCTTCATCCTACAGAACAGAAAACTGAAGCACATTGCGGCAAAAACAGCCTGGCATACTACATACACCGCAATCCCGGCATTATAACTCCCGGTGATCTTCTGAACTATTTTCACCACTCCTCCGACCAATAATACATGCGCCAGCGGATGATGGGTCGAATATTCCGCAGTCAGGATCATATTCAATTCGATCTGCGCATCATAAAGAAAATACCCCGGATAAGATGAGAGAAAATATGGCAGCCAGCATAACAACAGTAATACTGTAAACATCCAGAATTCCGTGCTTTGTTTCCTACTTGCGTCAAACGGCTTACAGGCTCCTGACCTCTTATCATAAAGGCGCATCAGATAAAACAGTCCCCATACCGCAGGGGCGGAACAGACAAATAATATCGCGATCCCCACCCATGTTCCGGCAGAAGTAAAGCGAACATTTCCCTGCTGTTCAAGCTGCGCCCCAAATATCATCGCCACCGAAAAAAACACTGCAAAGATCACTGCATATATGATATCCCTTTTTTCACTAATTCCCCTTTTCTTCTCCACCGGTCACTTTCTCCCTGACAACAAACTGCGGCGAACGGTTCATACTGATATACATTCTCCCGATATATTCCCCGATCAGACCAAGCATCAGCATGATCATGCCACCGATAAACACAAGTGCTGACATCATGGAGCTGAAGCCGACCGGAACCGCGGGATTGACAAATTTTTTGATCACGGTGTAAATACCGTAAAGAAATCCTGCTGCTGCGGTCAGCATGCCGATCACGGTTGCGATGCGTAACGGCATGATCGAAAACGCGGTGAAGCCGTTAAACCAAAGCGCCAACAGCTTTTTCATCGTATAACCGGAGCTGCCCGCCTCGCGCTCCCTGTGCGTTACATCCACATTAGAGATATTCTTTGTCGCGCGCAATACCAGTCCGATGACGTAAGGATAGCAGTTCTCATAATGCAGCATATCCTCCACAATAAAGCGTCTTGCCGCAAAATAGCTGGAAAGATAAAGCTCCTTCGGTTTCCCGAGCATGACCCTCGTCATCCAGTCATTGACTTTGCTTCCAAAATTGCGGAACACGGAATGTTTTTTTTGCGAATAGCGCGCATACACGACGTCGCTTCCGGCTTCTATCTGAGCTAACAGTTTTCCTACCTCATTTGCCGGTGTCTGCCCGTCGTCGTCAAGACAGACAATGATGTCTCCCCGCGTCTCATGGAAACCTGCCATCAATGCCGCATGCTGTCCGAAATTTTTGGAAAGCCCGATGCCCGTCACCCCCGGTACGTCCCTCGCAATCTGCCGGATCACATCCATCGTATCGTCAGGAGAAGCGTCGTTGACAAGCACGATCTCATAGGCATACGCAGAAAGCTTTTCCATCGTGTCACAGATCTCCCGAACAACGCCGGGCAGAGTCAGCGTCGAGCGATAACAGGGTATCACAAAGCTCACGATTGTTTTTTTCTCATTCTTCATGGCATATTTACCTTTCGTTAGGATTGATTGCCGCCATCAGCACGACGTCCCGGAAGCTGCCTTGCAAAAGCACATCGTCATGCAGATAAGCCTCCTCGACAAACCCCGCATGCACATAACTTTTCCGCGCTCTGGCATTATCCGATAATACGCGCAGCATCACGCGATGAAGAGAAAGCTCATGAAACGCATAATCAAGCGCCAGAATCGCTGTCTCCGTACCGATTCCCTTTCCGAGCGCCGTTTCCTCTCCGATAAAAATACCGTACTCCGCTTTACGGTGTTCCCTGTCAATATCCCGGAAATAGACGCTTCCGACCGCGCTGCCATCCTGTATCAGACAGATGATCATTTGTACGACATGCCCGGTCTTTACCTGCGTTTCAATCCACTGTAAATGTCTCTCCCGCGTAAACGGTTCTTGGTAAATAAACCGCTCCCGCACAAAATCCTTGTTTCTCCAAGAGACGATCAAGTCCATATCTTCCTCTGTCATCATCCTGAGACAGACCTTCTCCCCTCTGCGTATCCACTGCTCGTCCACTGACAGCCTCCCCCTCAGTTTTCATACGCCCTTGCATGAACCCGCCGCATGCATTGGATATCATTACGCCCGGACTCATAATCAAAATACACTTTGCAGATGTAAAAATTCCGCTCTCCACCCGTCTCAACCAGATCCTCGCACGCCACTCTGACGTCATAGCCCTTACAGCGGTAATATGCGATCATCCAATCCGTATCACGGTCAGTCCGCGTCACAAAATAAAGATTATTCATGTACAGTAAGTCCGATTCGATATTTCCAACGCCATACCGGCTCAGCTTTTCGGCATAGATCGGACTCTTTGCTGCCCAGCCCCCGCACAGCTCATAATTGCGGTAGCTGTTATCCGCCGGAGCCATCCGCTCGGAATATGCCACGGTGGAATAAACGTCCAATAGATAAAAATTCTCTTCATGTTCCTCAAAGTAAGCGCGCAGCCCGTTCCATTCCTCGTTAACACGCTCTCTGCGCGCCTGCTCCTGCTCCACTTCCGTAACGCCTCTCATCGCAGGGACAAGCACAAGCGCGGTCAAGATGAGTGTCACCGTGACCCGCCAATATTTGCGGTACAGCGGCAGATAGGGCGCACGTTTCTTGTGCCGCGGCACATCCTCCTGCGAAAGGGCTTCGTCTGTTTTTGCCTGAAAGAGCTTCCTCCTGTAATCGGCATAAAACGCATGCATCTGACACAGAAGCACGGCAAACAGGATCAAAACTTCGCAGAGATAAAGGGAAACCGTGATCCGCTCCGGGGTCCGCCCCCGCATGATCAGATACATCCAGCTGACCGTACGCATGAATGCCAAAAGTGCCAGTTTCCAGGGCACGGAATAATCCCACTGCAGCATGCCAGTCAAAAAAATAAGCAAATACAACGCGATGACAAGATACGCCCACACACCGTCCTCAGCATGCAGCAGCCGATACAGGTACTCGCGGATTCCCTCGTAAAGACTGTTCTTAAAATACGATCTGCCAAGCTCCGTGCGATTATACTCCACAATGTTTTCCAAAACGTCGGCATTTAATGACTCATCTATCGCAAAATTATAATTGAGCAACAGCTCCACTTCTGACTCATCCAATCCAAGCTGTCTATAGTATGCCCTGTTTTGCGCGTAATCAGGTGGTTCGTTCTGAAAATCATACAGTTCTGTCCGATATGCAAAAAATTGGTCAAATTCATTCCATTCGCTGCCGCTGTACGCCAAAGTATTCAAAAACAGACCGATCCCCATCCCGGCTGCGACCACAATGGGCGTTGTCAGGTATTTGATCAGATTTCCCACGCTGAACATCGAGGTATGTGTGTGTTTTGCCCCGTGCGACCATTTCGTGATACCCGCCGCTCCGATGAGCGGGCAGAGCAACAGCATCATTTCCGTCCTTATATAAAAGCCAAGGATCACAAGAATCATGCTGACAATATTTTTGCGGATGAACCGTCTGATCTGCTGCTCGTCATCCGTCGTGCAAAAGAGAAACACGCCCGTCGCCACAAGCATTGCACAGGTGACGGAATACTGTACATAAACAAGTTCCCATAATAACAGCCCTACAAACAGGAATGTCTGAAATAAAAGCAGGATGCTTTTTTTCAGGAATCCGTTCGTAAATGAGATCACGCGTTTTCCGATCAGCCAAAAACATAGCACATGACAGGCGCACAAAAAAATGCCATACCATGGCAGCGTAGGCAAAAATCGATACAGGATGCCGATCAAAAAACCCACCGGATACAGCATTTGGATATTTCTTCCCTCAGGCGTCCCCGTATACGTTCCCGCGAGAATATCTTTTATCAGGACATCATCATTGAGATCATAATATAAGTCATAGAAATAGCCTACGGCGATCGCGCACAGCAACGTCACCGCAAGCGAAAAGAGCATATCGCGGACCGTTCTTAATCTCTGCTCCTCTTTCATACACGGTAGAACTCCTTCACCATACCGGTAATCTCTAAAACCTCCTCCGGCGTCAGCTCATAATACATTGGCAGACGCAGCAGGCGCTCACTTTCCTTTGTCGTGTAACGGTCTTCCCCGAAAAACGTGCCAAACTGTTTCCCCGCAGGCGCGGTGTGGAGCGGCACATAATGAAATACCGCCAATACCCCATGTTCTTCCAAAAATCGGATCAGCTCCGTACGTTCCTCAATATCCTTTACCTTAATATAATACATATGTCCGTTGCCCACACATCCGTCCGGAATCTGCGGACATTCGATCAAGCCTCGCTCTGCAAGCGGGGCAAGCTGCTCGTCATACATATCAAACAGGGAACGCCGCTTATCATTGATCTCATCTGCCATTTCAAGCTGTGCCCATAAATAAGCCGCGTTCATATCGCCCGGCAGATAGGAGGAACCGAGATTCACCCAGGTATATTTATCAACCTGCCCGCGATAGTACTTCGCGCGATCCGTCCCCTTCTCGCGCAGGATTTCCGCTTCTTCCACAAATTTCTGATCCTTTATGAGCAGCGCGCCGCCCTCTCCCATGCTGTAATTTTTCGTCTCATGAAAGCTGTAGCAGCCGAAATCACCGATCGTTCCCAACGCGCGTCCCTTATAAGTCGAGAGTACGCCCTGCGCCGCATCCTCGATCACATAAAGGTTATGCCGCGCCGCAATGTCCATGATCGTGTCCATCTCACAGGCGATACCCGCATAATGCACCGGAACGATCGCCTTTGTTTTTTCGTTTACAGCCGCCTCGATCAACATCTCATCGATATTCATGGTATCGGGACGAATATCGACAAATACCGGCTTTGCGCCGCGCAGTACAAATGCGTTCGCCGTTGAGACAAAGGTATAGGCGGGCATGATCACCTCGTCGCCCGGTCCGATATCACACAACAGCGCCGCAAGCTCCGTGGCGTGTGTACAGGATGTCGTCAACAGGCTTTTTGCCGCTCCCGTGCGTTCCTCGAACCATGCGTCGCATTTCTTGGTAAAAGGACCGTCCCCGCAAATCTTGCGGTTCTTCGTCACGGCCTCCGTGATATATGCAATTTCTTTCCCCGTGTAGGGCGGCTTATTAAAAGGAATTCTAATGTTCGGCATGTCAAATCCGCTCCTTCAATTTCATACTTAACCTTGATATTATATCATATCTTATGCACAAATACAAGTTTAGCGAGCGCTTCGGCAATGCGCCCCGCCCCGTTTCCATCCACAAGTGCGTGCATGGCATCCGCCAGTTTTTTTCGCTCCGATGCCGCCGTAAGATACGCAAGCGCCGAGGTAAAATGCGCGTCCGCTTCCGACCGAAAGCTTTCCGAACGAATATCGCCGAGATTCACGACGCCTGTTTCCCGCGCAAACATCTCCGCGCCCATCCGCTGATTATCTGCCAGATAATACAGGATGCCCGGCAGTCCGGCCGCGCACAGCTCGTAAAGGGTACTGCCTGCCGCCGCGACCGCAAGATCGCAACGGTGCATGACCTCCGATAAATCGCTGCATCCCTCTATGATCTCAATATTTCCGTTCTGCTCCGCGAGCCGGTAAAGCTCCTCTTTTTCTTTCACATACGGGCCACAGACAACTAATATCTTCGCATCGGGCAGCCGCTCTGCAAGCAGATTCGCAAACCATACGCCTGCGCCGTACGGATCGGAGCCGCCCGTCGTCACAAGTACTGTGCCAAGCTTTTCTTTCACAACAGCGTCTTTCCGTTGAAAGGACGGGCGGACCGGCGCATAGCCCGGACCGAGCAGATACACGCATTTGCCCTCCCTCTTTCCGACCGGACAAACACCCGTCTCTGTTTCCCGATTCACCGGATAATCAAGCTGATTTGCATAAACATTATAGTTGATCAGCATATCAACAGGATATTCCTGCTCTTTCAGATCGTCCATCCAAACAACCCAGTGTCTGTTTTCTTTTAACGTCTCCACATAATGTTTTGTTAAATGATAACTGTCCAGCACGATCGGCGCACCATCCGCAAGCAGCGCCGGCAGCCTCCCAAGCTCCGACTCCATATTCCTATAATCGGTGTTCAGGACCAGGCAGGGAAATCCTCTGGTGGCAATCATCTTCTGCGGCTTCTCATCCGCCGTCACAAACACAGGGCACAACCCTCGTTCCTCACAGGCATCGGCAATCGTTAAGCAGCGCATCAGGTGCCCATAGCCGACCTTTTCATTCGCATCCGCGCGAAAATAGATTAACGATTTCCGCGGCACATCCACACGAAAACGAAAAACCCCCTGATTTCCACTTGCTGTCGTTCCCGTATCCTCTGCCGCTTTTTCATACCCAGCCTTTTCACAGCTGCGTACGGACGCGATATTTTCTGCTTTGACCTCCCCGTAAAGCTCCGTACAGGCCGGGCATAACGCCGCAGCCCACCTTTTCGCCAGTGTCAGCATGAGACTGCCCAGACCGCGCCCACGCCATGCGGGCGCAATGCTTTGGCTGATACGATATGTGGTGCTGTCCTGGCCTCTTGTAAGCCGAAGCACTCCCGCAGGCTGCTCACCATCGCCCTCCTCATGGCATACCATAAAAATCCAATGCAGACTATCCTTATCCGCCTGCGTGCGCGCAAACCACGCTACATGCTCGGCCCATGTGATCGGATCTGACGAGAACGACTGTCTGCGCGTTTCCGCGTCATTCGCCCATGTAAACAGCAGTTCCCTGTCTGCTTCTTTGACATTTCTGAAATAACCTTTCACTTGCATGAAGCTTCCGCCGCCTCCCTGCCACCTTCAATATGCTCCCAGGCAAGCGGTTCTCCGCGCCTTAAGTCGTGCGCCGCACGCCTGCCCAACACACTCTTATAGTATTTCGGTGCAAGCCCGTCGGCTGGGCGGATGCTGCGGATATTGTTCTCAGTGAATACCTCTCCTGCGCGCATGTCCGCCGTCACAAAAATGCTCCTGCGAAACCTTAAGTTTTCTTTTTCCTGCTCGGCTGCGCCATAGAACACGTTCCCGAGCGCCGCCTCCGTCTTCCGCACATCGCACACCATCTGGCGAAATTCTTCCGGTGTCATGGAAAAGGACGCGTCCGGATTCTCGATTTCCCGCCCGAGACAGAAATGCTTTTCGATGATGCTCCCGCCAAGCGCCACCGATGTTGCCGCACTATACGACCCCATAGAATGATCGGACAGCCCGACCACCGTTCCGAAACGTTCTTTCATATCCTTGATCGTTCTCAAATTCATCTGTTCCGGCTTCGCAGGATAGGCGCTGGAACACTTTAAGAGCGCAAGCTGAAAGTTCCCTTCTTGATGAACGGCTTGCACAGCATCCTCTATTTCTTCCATTCTTGCCATTCCAGTTGACATAATAATTGGTTTCCCTTTAGATGCAATATAAGAGATCAACGGCAGATCTACCAATTCGAAGGATGCAATCTTATAAAACAAGATTCCCATTTCCTCCAAAAAATCTACTGAAGTGGCATCAAATGGCGTTGAGAGAAACTGGATTCCTGTTTTATCTGCTTCTTCCTTTAATAGAGGCTGCCACTCCCATGGTGTATATGCCTTTCCGTACAGTCCGTACAGGTTCTCCCCCGCCCAGGTACCGCCGTCAATCTGAAAATACGGCAAGTCGCAGTCAATCGTCAACGTGTCAGGCGTATAAGTCTGAATCTTAATGCAGTCTGCTCCCGCCTCCTTCGCAGCATGAATGATCTCCTTCGCGCGCCCGATGCTTCCGGCATGGTTCGCTGACATCTCCGCAATGATGTATGCAGGATATCCTTCACCGATCACGCGGTTTTGTACGGTTATCGTCGAAGTCCGCTTTTCTTCTGTCATATGATCCTCCTTTGTGCGTGCCTTTACGCCAATTTGCATCCATTCTTTCAAATTTCCCGGAGCAGGCGGTATTTCATCTCGGCGATCTTCCAGTCCTCCTCCGTATCAATATCCTGCACGGTAAGCTCGTCCATATAATACGGAACCGTATGCGCCATGATCAACGTGTGCTGCTTTAAGAATGGCGCAACCCACAGACAGTAAAATTGTCCGCAGTCGTGATAGTGGGGCTCTAAATCCTGCGAGCGCATCGCCATGGATTTCTTATCAGACGGCACAATCTCTCCGTCCCTGATCACGACACTTCTCTGCGGCGGGAAAGAGAATCTCACCACGGGCAGCACGCTGTCTGCATTTCCCGAAAGAAGGACATCCATCGCTTTTTTTAACGTTTCCGCGGTCAAAAACGGCGCTGTCGGATAGATCACGCACGCCGTCTCATAATAGATGCCGCGCTTTGCATACTCCTCCAATACCTCCAATACCACATCCGCCGTCGCCGCATAGTCATTTGACGTCTGCTCGCTGCGGTAAAACGGCACATCTGCGCCGCACTTCTTCGCGATCTGTGCAATCTCCTCATCGTCCGTGGATACCATAACGGTATCGAATAAGCCGCTCACAAGCGCGGCTTCAATGGAATATGACAAGATCGGTTTTCCGAGAAACGGCTTAATATTTTTGCGCGGAATCCGTTTACTGCCGCCGCGCGCGGTAATGATCGCTATGGATGACATCTGATTTCCTCCTAAACTATCATTTTCTGTAGTGTTCTACGACCTTCTTCACCGCATGAATGACATCCTCCACGTCCTGATCGGTCATGGCGTAATAAAGCGGCAGGCTTAAGATTTCCTCATAAAGCTTTTCTGCATTCGGACAAAGCCCTTTCTGATACCCTAGTTTTTCATAATACGGGTGATAGTATACGGGAATATAATGTACATTACAGCAAATATTCTCCGCTGCCATCGCGTCAAAAAAATGCTTTCTGCCCACTGTCAGGCGTTCGGAACGGATACGGAGAATATAGAGATGCCTTGTCGTATCGGACTCCGGGATCTCCCGCTGCACAAAAAGCTCCGGCATCGCCGAAAACGCCTCGTTATAGCGCGCGACAATTTCCTTTCTTCTTTTCTGAAATTTCGGAAGCTTGTCCAGCTGGCTGATAATGAGCGCTGCCTGTATATCCGTCATGCGATAATTCATGCCCAATGCAATCTGCTCATAATACCATGCGCCGTCCGGCTCACGTATAAGCTGCTCCGGTTTTCTTGTAATACCATGGGCACGGAACAGCACCAAACGGTCGTACAGCTCCTTAGAATTTGTCAAGACCGCGCCGCCCTCGCCGCCTGTCACGGTCTTAACCGGATGGAAACTGAACGTTGTCATATCGGCAATGCTGCCGACACCGCGCCCCTTGTAGCGCGTCCCGATCGAATGCGCACCGTCCTCGATGAGATATACTTTTCTGCCGGTCTTCGCACCCGCTTCCCCGCATACGGAAAGCAGTTCATCCAGTTCCGCGGCCTGTCCCGTATAGTCAACTGCTACCACGGCTCTCGTCGCCTCCGTCATATGCGCCCTTACGCTCTCCGGCGAAATGTTATAGGTCTCCGCATCAATGTCGACAAACACCGGCTTCGCGCCACAGTAGAGCGCGCAGTTCGCGGAAGCCGCAAAGGTGATCGGCGTTGTGACGACCTCGTCGCCCGGCTCTACGCCTGCTGCCTGACATGCCATATGAAGCGCTGCCGTGCCATTGCTGCATGCGACGGCATACTTCGCTCCCGTGAGCGCACAGAGACGCTCCTCTAATTCCGTGATCTTCGGACCGCATGTCAGATCCTGATACCGCAGCACCTGCGCGACCGCCTCAACGTCCGCCTCGTCAATATATTGATGTCCGTAAAACAGCTTTGTCTCTCTGACCGGCTTCCCGCCGTCGATTGCCAGTTTCTCCATGCCAATACCCTTCCTTTCTGCCGCAGGCACATTTCATTCCTCTGGTCTCATATGCTCATAATCATCCCAGATGCTGTCATAATCATATGCGTGTACATAGCTTTTAAACGCATCCAAAACCTCACGGTAATTGTCCGCATTCACTTCTCCTTTTCCATCCGCCATTGACTGGGCGATATGCTGCGACACTTCGCGTGAATAGTGAATCTTATCCGTATAATTCTCCAGATCAGCCACTATCTCATGATCATCATGAAAAAAGAAGACCCGCACGTTGTCATACATAAGCAGTCGCTCGATGATGTACGCTTCATTCGTCAATATCGCATCTGTCTGGCAAAGCCGCTCAAAATCATACCAGTACAGTATGCTGTACGGCGGAAAAAACACATAAAACTGTGTCTCGGGATGGCGTTCGATCATCGGGCAAATATTGATATCCATATTTTTTTTGACCGCATCCAACAGGAAATCATCCGCATAATCCTGTTCGGAGCGGGGCACGGGCGTATAGCTGTTTAATGCCACCCATTTATTATAACCAAACAACTGCCATATGCTGTAATAATCCGTGGGATCCGTTCCCTGTGACGGGTCAAGCAGCGGCTTTAAGATATAATCGAGCAGAACGTCTTTATTGTACCAGTAATACACATCATTGCCTATGAAATCATCATACAGATATTCCGGCAGTTCATATTTTATCTGCTCCGTGTCACTTGAACAGCTTGACACATCCACCCCCCAAAACACGATGTCAACAGAATGTCCGCTCTTCTCCACCTGCTCCATCGCATTCACAATATCCCGCGGATATGCGCCATTATATGGCAGCTTCACAAGAGATACGCCAAAAAGCTCATCAAACCAGACTGTATTGAAATTCACCGTCACGGAAGAGCCAAGCAGAACCGCATCATACTCCGTGTTTCTGGCAAGTCCCGGATTTTGACTCAGCTGATTGTCGATCACATAGGAAAATGTCTCCATCGGCCCATGATACTGAAAAAAAGGATCGATCACAATCACCAATGCCGCGATTGCAATCAGTCCCGCTGCGATCACTCCTGCAAGCACGCCGAGAAATACCCGATATTTTCTCATTGCAGCGCCTCCCGCCTGTCCATACGACACTCATTTACAAATTCGTTTCCCATGATTCCATCCCAAGCCACACCCTTAAAAATTATAATATAAAAAGGTGCTGACACCTGACAGACTGACAAAACACCACAAAAACAAAATGCCAAGTCCGACTGCATATCCCACACGCGGCTTAAAGACCTCAATATACCGATGCACATTTTTACCGCACAATACAAGGAGAAATGCAATGATCAGAAACCCGATGCACAAGATCAGATCCCCCTGCCCGCCGTCCGTTACATGCAAAAGCTTCAAAGCATACCAAAACTCTCCCATGCGAAATGTTTCCAACAATTTCTGCGGCACAGCGCCGAATCCCCGAAACAGCCCCACAAAGAACGCGCCTGCCGTATGTAAGTTTTCCGCGCGGAACAACACCCACAGCAGGTTGACGCACAGCATATTACAAAACCACAGCGCCGTCCGAAAAATCCGTATGCGTTCCATTCGCACAAGCATTCTGTCCAACACGCGACACAGGACAATTCCCACACCGTTCAGGATTCCCCAAAGGATAAAACCCCAATCCGCACCGTGCCATAATCCGCTTAACAAAAACACGATCAGGATATTTCGATAAGTATAGGCACGCCCCCTCCTGCTGCCTCCAAGCGGAATATAGACATATTTCGTAAAAAATCTTGTCAACGTAATATGCCACCGCTTCCAGTAGTCCCTCAGCGTCAACGCACGATATGGCGAATCAAAGTTCAGCGGGAGCTTCAGATTTAACATACGCCCCAAACCAACTGCCATATCGCTGTAGCCGCTGAAATCGAAATAGATCTGAAAATAAAACGAAAGCATGACGATCACCGCAGCGGGCGTATTCAACGTTTCAAGAGAACCATAGCCCCACGTGACCGCGCGCCCGAATGTATCCGCAAGCAATACCTTTTTGGCAAGTCCCACAATGAATAAGACGCAGCCCATGCTGAAATTGTCAGCGCGAAACGCTTTTTTCTTTTCATCGGCAAGCTGTGGAATCAGCTCGTCGTGCGTCACGATCGGTCCCGCGATCAGCTGAGGAAAAAACGATACAAACAGCGCATAGTCCAAAAAGGAATAATCTCCCGTTTCACCCCGGCAGGCATCAACAATAAAACCAATCTGCTGAAATGTAAAGAAACTGATCCCCAGCGGGAGCAAAAGCTTAAGCAATGGAATATCCATACCGAACAGGGCATTCAGATTTTCCGAGATGAAGTCCGTGTATTTGAAAAAAACCAAAACCGCCAGATTACAGATCACTCCGAATACCATCAGCGCCTTTGTATTCTTTTTCTTTTGAAGCAGTCCTCTTCCGATCCGGTAGATCAGATAATTCCATAGGATACCGCCAATCAGCAAAAACAGATAAGCGGCATGAAAATAACCATAAAACCACAAAGACATTCCGAACAGGAATGCCTTTGCCATCGTATATCTGTGAAAATAATTCAAACAAAAATAACCTATCAGACAGACTGGCAGAAAGAGCAGGATAAAAATGAAAGAATTAAAAACCATCGTTCTATTTCTCCAATTCCAGATCGCGCAGACGCTCTCTGATCTGCTCTACGGATAGCCACTCGCTGTTGTTGCCGGAACTGTAGGAAAATCCTTCCTCCACCTTTTTGCCCGTCGGCTCCACCATTTGTCTTGCATTAAATTTCGTCTGCGGATAAACGATAAAATGCTTGTCATATTCATAGGTAGTCGCGGAATCCTCGACCGTCACCATGATCTCATGAAGCTTTTCTCCCGGGTAGATACCGATTTCCTTCGTCTTTGCGCCCGGCATCATCGCTTCCGCCAGATCAGTGATCTTAAACGACGGGATCTTGCTGATGAAGGTCTCGCCGCCCTTTGCCTCCGCAAGCGCCTTGATGACAAGCTCGACGCCCTCCGTTAAACTGATCCAAAATCGCGTCATGCGGTAATCAGTAATCGTCAGCTCCGTCTCGCCCTTTTTGATCATCTCGTAAAACTTCGGTATGACGGAACCACGACTGCCCGCTACATTTCCGTAACGTACGATGGAAAATGCAATATCCCTGTCCCCTGCATAAGCATTGGCCGCGACAAAGAGCTTGTCCGAGACAAGCTTTGTCCCCCCGTAAAGGTTGACCGGATTGACCGCCTTATCTGTAGAAAGCGCAACGACTCTGCTCACATTCGTGTTTAACGCCGCCTCGATCACGTTCATGGCACCATTAATATTCGTTTTTATCGCCTCATTCGGATTGTACTCACACGCAGGCACCTGCTTTAACGCCGCCGCATGGATCACATAATCCACGCCCTGAAACGCGCGCTCCATACGCTGCAGATCGCGCACATCACCGATAAAATAACGGATCTTTTTTCTGTACTGTGCAAATTCCTGATCCATCAGCCACTGTTTGAACTCGTCGCGCGAATAGATAATGATTTTTTTCGGTTCATAGTTCTCCAATACATATTTGGTAAAACATTTCCCGAAAGAACCCGTTCCTCCGGTGATCAATATGACCTTTCCGTCAATTACATTATCTGCCATTTTCCGGCCTCCTGTATCACAGTTGTATCTACTCCGATGATTGGAAGTATATCTTATATTTTCAAAAAAATACCAGTAAAATTTTACCATGCCAATGGTTAAAAAACAAGGGTATTTCAATCAGTCCCCAGTATTTTTTCCACCTTCGCGCCCAGCTTCTCGCACGCTGCAGACACCCTGCAGACCCGAAACAGCCACACCCTCGCCATGTCTGCTAAGGAGCAGAGAATGTAAACGCCCACCGCGATCCCGATCACCACAAAAACAATTCCCGCCGCCGGATATTCTGCAAGCGTACGAAAGCGCTCCGCAAATAAATGTTCCCAGATCAACGGATGCGCGTGGATCAGATAGACGCTGAAGGAGAGCGGCGCAAGCAGGGAAATAGCTTTTTTGACCGGACTCGAAGGCTGGTATCCCGAAAATGCGACCAACAGCGCAATGCTTCCAAGCAGCATTGCAGGTGACGTGTAAACAAGCATGTTCGGCAGTGGGATTCCCACACCATAAGCATCTGCCAGCTGAATTCCCCATGCGGCAAGGACGCTCAGTGCATAGACCGCCAGCGCGGGAATCGTTTTCTTTAAAAACGGACAACCATATATTTTGATATACGCGCCGACCAGATAAAGCGCAATCAGCCACCACAGGCTGTATCCCTGCGCGGTTTGAAAAATATCACGCACAAACAGCGCAGGCAGGATTGAAAAGAGCAGGAGGATGCTCAAGATCAGATTTCGGAACCGCGCTCTGCTCAAATGCGCGATCATACATTGCAGCGCCGGCATAAACAGCATCAGTCCGAAATACGCCGTGTAATACCAATATTGTCCCGTCATCGCCGGAAACAGTGCGTTTTTGATCAGCGTAAAGCCAAACAGCTCCGGCATGGCAATACAAAACCCTGCCGTAATCAACACCGTATAAAACAGCACGCGCAGCTGTGTCTCAAACAGGCGCGCATAGCGGAAATGTCCCTCCGCGCCGACATAACCGGAGACAAGCGCAAAGCTGTTGATTGACAAAAAGCAGCAGGACTCTAACAGATACGCCACCGCATAACCCGCTGTCTGCGGTGCGGCAGACACGCCGGCAAGCACGCCGCCCTGCCCGAGAATATGCAGGATCACCACCATGAGCATGGACACGATTCTCAAAAGGTCCACTCCCGCGTTTCGTTCTTTACAATTCTTTTTTTCCATCCTTCCTGTCCCTCATATTTATTATACATCTTCACATAATTATGCTACAATGATATCATCGAACCATTAGGAGGGCAGCCATGAACGCAGACCGGACAAAACAGACTCGTATCGTATATTTGGATATGCTGCGCATCCTGGCATGTATGCTTGTCGTGACCGTTCATGTATCGGCCATGCAGATCGAAACGCTGCCGCTTCGCTCCTTTGCCTATTTTATCACAAATACCTATAATTGTCTTGGTTTTCTCGGCGTGACTCTGTTTGTCATGATTAGCGGTTCGCTTATGCTCAGTCCCGACGCGGCGGACGGCATCCGAAAACCGGTTCGCGGCTCACTCCGCTTATTTGCGCTTTATTACGTCTGGAAAGCGATTTATCAGATGCTGGATCTGGTCGAGAGTCAGACGCCGCTCACGTTTGCGACGTTCAAAAACGACGTTCTCCTCGCGCTCATCAAGCAGCGCGGATATTACCATCTCTGGTTCCTGCCGATGCTCGCGATACTCTATCTGACGGTCCCGGTCATCAAAAAGTCAGTATCCGAGCGAAAAATCTGTGAATATTTTCTCTGCATTTTCTTTGTCGCCGGCCTGCTTTTTCCGACCCTGTTCCACTATGAGTTCAAATTCAAATATCTGTTTGTCGATTTTTTTACATCCAATGATTTCTCTTTTTTCTGCGGCTATCTGGGCTATTTCATTCTCGGGCATTATCTGAGCCGGTTTGTCAGCGGCGCGAACGGCTTTTCATGCAGGGTGCTGTACATTCTCGGCGCCGCTTCGTTTGCGCTGTCCTGCGTGCTTGGTTTTTGCTATTCGATTGCAAAGGAATCAACCGCTTATGTCATGAACACGCCGCTCACCCCGATGATGTTTATTACCGCCTGCGCCGTCTTTGTCGCGTGTAAACGGCTGGATATGCGGCTTAGTATCCATCCGCGCGCCGGCAGAACGCTCTGTTCTCTGGCAAAGCTGACGCTCGGAATCTATCTTGTGCATCCCGCTGTCCTTCTGCTCGCACATAAAATCGGCTTTGCCCCGTCAATCTTTTCCCCACTTTTTTCCATTCCGCTCATTGTCGTCTGTGTCACGGCGCTCTGCGGGGCTATCAGCTTTCTTCTGTTAAAGATCCCCGTCCTATGCAGACTGATTCGCTGAGCCGTATCGGATTTTTCTGTACAATCGCAGCGCCTTATCATAGAGCGCATACCATAGCGGATGTTTCATGTGCAGATCGATCATTTTTTTCTGCTCCACATCATACTTCCCATCATAATAAGGATTCTCCCTAAAACGCGGAAACTGCGCGTTCATGCCATCCCGCAGCTCCTTTAGAAACCGGATGGACGGAATGCGGATCCCCGCCATATAGGAAAATAGGGTATTAACATAGTAAATCTGTGTAAACAACGCCTCTAACTCCTCATGATACGGCTCATAAAATCCTTCCCGCCTGCATCCCTCCACAAGCATCTTTGCCGTCTTCATGCGTTCATAGCACCGCTGCCTTGTGATGCGGTGCACCGTGGACGCCTCATGCTGATAATAATAATACAGTGGTTCGTCCACCAATTCAAAATGGGTAAAATGCAGCATCCAAAGAGGGCTTGCACAATTATCTTCATAAAAAACATGCTCCGGAAACCGAAGATGATATTGATCGATCACGCTTTTTTGATAGACCTTGATCACCATACTTCCGGGCATCAGCATCCACTTGCGATATTGTTTTTCTCCCAGTATCCCCGTATGCTCCGTCGTATGATTCACGATCAGTTTTCCCGGTTTCATGCTGTGCTCGGATGTGAGTTGATACTGACAGCCGACCACATCCGCGCCGGTCTGTTTCGCGCATGCAAGCAGCTTTTCATACATATCCGGCGCAATCCAGTCATCGGAATCAATGAACCCGATCCATTCCCCGCGCGCGAGTTCAATCCCGATGTTGCGTGCACCGCCCTGCCTCCTGTTTTCGGGCGAGCGGACTGCCCGCACCCTGCCCGGATTCGTCTGCTCATACTGCTGCAGAATGGCAAACGAATCGTCCGTCGAGGCGTCGTCCACCGCGATGATCTCATAATCCCCGATTGTCTGGGCTAAAAGGGAATCCATGCAGTAATTCAGTTTTCCGTCGCCCGCCATATTGTATACAGGTACAATGATACTCAGCTTCATAGCAATTTGATCCCCGAATTCAATTTATTTCAAAAATACTATACCAACATTTTATTTTCGTGTATACTAACATTAAAATACTTTTGCGCAGGAGGCTTTGCCATGCCAAAAATACCCGTCCTATATATTATCATTCCCTGTTATAATGAGGAACAGGTGCTTCCCCTGACTGCACCCCTATTTTGTGAAAAACTGACCGCTCTTTGTTCAGAAAACCTGATCAGTCCCGACAGCCGCGTCTTATTCGTTGACGACGGCAGCAGTGATCATACATGGGATATTATTTGTTCCCTCTGCGCCGAAAATCCTTGTTACTGCGGCATCCGTCAGAGTCGTAACCGCGGGCACCAGAATGCGCTGCTTGCCGGATTGATGACCGCCAAAGATTTCTGTGATATTACGATCTCCATCGATTGCGACGGTCAGGATGATATCAATGCCATGGACGAAATGATCCGCTGCTACTTAGATGGCTGCGAGATTGTCTATGGCGTCAGAAGCAGCAGAAAGACGGACACTCCCTTTAAGCGTCATACTGCGCAGGGCTTCTACCGCCTTCTTGACCGTTTGGGCGGAGAAATTATCTATAACCATGCCGACTATCGGCTCGTATCAAGCCGCGTCCTTGAAGAATTTTCCAACTTCAAGGAAGTGAATCTGTTTCTCCGTGGTCTGTTCCCGCTCGTTGGCTTCAAGAGCACCAGCGTCTACTATGAACGTCACGAGCGTCTCGCGGGCAAAAGTCATTACCCATTAAGAAAAATGCTCTCTTTCGCCTTTGACGGAATTACCAGCTTAAGCATTCGACCGATCCGTCTGATCACAGCCCTTGGTCTTATCTTTGCATTGTTAAGCTTTATCGGCATTGTGTGGTCCGTTATTGTTAATCTCAACGGGCATGCCATTATCGGATGGGCAAGTCAGATTTGTATCATTTGCTTTATCGGCGGAATTCAAATGATCTCCATTGGCATTCTCGGCGAATATATCGGAAAAATTTATTTAGAGGTAAAACAGCGTCCCCGTTATATCATCAGTGATAGCATTCTGCCAAAAAATACTTCTGATTCAGACACCACCGAAGATTAAAATTTCATCTATTCTTCCGACAGCTTCACCACAATGACACCGTCTATCATCTGGACAGAACCGGCCTTGGGCCAGCATGTCATCTCTGCATACGCAGTTGAAGCAATCACCGTAAGCGTCGCCTAAATTTCCCTTATCCTCTTTTTACCTCTGCCTTACGATTTTTCCGTTCTCAACCCGGAACACCATATCACATTTCTCTATGGTCTGCAATCTATGGGCGATGATGAGCAATGTCTTTTTCCCGTGCAGGCGGTTGATCGACTCCATAATCGCCGCCTCGGTGTCATTGTCAAGCGCCGAAGTCGCCTCATCCAAAATGAGCACCTCCGGATCCTCATATAACGCGCGGGCGATTCCGATCCTCTGCCGCTGTCCGCCCGATATACGGATTCCCCGCTCTCCGATGCCGGTCCTATCCCCGTCCGGCAGGGAGTCGATAAACTCGGTAAGCTGCGCCTCTGCGAGCGCATGGCGGAGTTTTTCCTCATCAATCCGATCCTCCGGAATACCATACGCCACATTTTTGCGGATATCCGCATTTAAGAGCGCGATCATCTGCGGAATATAGCCAACGTTTTTCAGCCACTCTCGGGGATGCTCAGCCACGGACACGCCGTCCGCCTCAATCGTTCCCTCTTCTAACTGCAGCAGCCCTAAGATAATATCAACGATCGTTGTTTTTCCCGCACCCGAGCCTCCGACGATGCCGACCGCCGCACCAACGGGAATTGTCAGATCTGCATGATCGAAAATGTATTTCTCCGTGTTCGGATATTTATAAGTAATGCCTTTTAAGCATATCTCCTTCGTAACAGGCAGCTTCTCCTTCGCCTCCACCGCATAGGATAAGTCGATCCGTTCCGCGCTGATATCGTCAAGCAGGTTGTCGCTGACATTTAAGAAAAACGGCTCGCAGTACGAGATCTGTGTCGTTTGATTATTGATCCTGCTTGCTGAGGGCATCAGACGCATCGCAGCCACTGCAAACGCCGAGATCGTTGGAATCATGTTCCCGACATCCCTCCCGCTTAACACGAGCACGAGCATATATCCGATGATCCCCGCCATGCACACCGCCTCGATCAAAAGCTTCGGGGTATTGGAAAACATACTATATGTCTCCATTGCGCGGATGTAACCTTTTCCCTGTTTTAAGTATTCTCCGATAAAATACTGCTCCTTCGCATTGACCTTGACCTCTTTAATGCCGGTCACGGTCTGTGTGATCCACTCGTACATGGCGGCGCCGTAGTCCTGATTCGCCTTGCCCGTGCGGTTCATGATCGGCTTAATGATCTGCTTGATAACGACAAGCGTCACAACGAGCAGCACACAGAGCGTGATTGCCATACCCGCATCCGTGACAAGCAGCGTTACTCCTAAAAAAGCAAATACGATAAACTCGGACGCCATCTGCAAAAGCGCTAAGATCAATGCGTACATATTATTGATATCCGCCGTGATGCTGCGCTGGATGACCGAGGTCTCCGCATTCAGAAAATACTCATAATTTCGATTGACATAACTCCGAAGCAGGCGCTCCGCCGTCTGAAACTGATTGGTATAGACAAAATGATAAATCTGCTTATACTCCCAGAACAAAAACGCATCCTTGGCGACAAATACCACAATGAGCGCCGTCATAGACAGCACCGTGAACTGAATCCTGCCGCCGATATGCAGCGTTTCACAGACTGACCGGATGATCGCGTTCCTCTCTAACACATCGGGCTGAATGACCGCCGACACGACCGGAATGACAAGCGAGATGCTCACCGTTTCCAAAAAGCCGGCTATGACCATCATGACCACAAGCCCTGCCATCTGACGTTTTTGTTTCTTGTCCATCAATAAACGTAATTTCTTAATGTCCCGTAACATATTGTTCCCTCTGTTTTTTTATTCCGAATTTATGAAGAATGTCCGCAAGGACATTCTTCGGTGTGAGAAAGGTTCACTTGCGAACCGTAGAAAATCTTCGCGAAACAGCCTTTGCTGTGAGCGTTAGATTTTCTTCTCACGCTGCCTTTTCATGAATCCCTCCACCATGAACGCGTGGCGCTCTTTCGGCTCATAGGCATCCCAGATCTGCGGTCCGATATTATACTTTTCATCAGCGAACGTGATCGCATCGAGCGCCGAGGTAACAATGGACACCGCTTTGGCAAAATGAACGCCCTCAATGAAATTTAAGACCTCGATCGGGAATTTCCCGCGGATCACGACGCACTGTGGATAATACGCCGCATAATCAATATCGTCGCGCGGATGCGGCTTGATCACTACCCGCTTGCCCGCACAATGTTCTTTTAAGACCTGCCCACACACGGCGATGCGCACGTCCTCCTCAGGCGGAAATGCCTCCGTCAAAAAGAGTACGCAGTCTCCGCAGCCTGAAAGCTGAGCCGTGATCTTCTCTGCATCAGGCAGGAAGATGCGGAGCATCGTCTGTTTCTGCGCATCGGTGAGTGCACGCTCCAACGGCTTTCTCGGCACTTCTTTATATTTTTCAAATCGATACGGCACAACGGAACAGTCGTTCATCTCAAAATCCAGACAGTATTTTCCGTATCCATTCTGGATAAAGATCAGATTCCTTGCCGCAAGATATGCTTTTAACCGGAAATGACCCGCATTGTCCACATGCGCCGCATCAAAATACTGAAGACAGTCCAACCCGTCCTCCACGGCGTGGTAATAAATATGCTTATAGCTTAAATAATACCCGATAGGATCGGAATCGCAGAACACATAAATATCCTCATACTGCGCAAAATCAATGTCAATATAGGCTTCCTGTATTTTTCCGTATTTCTTTGTGTAGATCATGCGGTTGATCATATGGCGCACGATGTTATGATGATTTTTCTTATATTTCATCAGCTCGGGAAAATCCGAATCGTACCGCTCGTCAAGCGCGAGCACACGGTCAAAGATGCCCTCCGCTTCGATCCGTTCACCCAAGTCTCCAAAATCCATAAACACGCGGCTGAGCGCGAGATCCGCGCGCCCGCACCCTTCTGACTCTCTTGCAAGCGCCATTTCCTTGAGCAGCGATACATAGACATGGTACATCGTATGGCATACGTAAATGCGCCGTCTTGGTTTTTGATCATTTTTAAGATGCTTAAGATGCCGTTCGTTCCATAGTCCCGGTCGTATCAACGGTGCGACGGAACACGGTCCATCCTTGGGCAGCGCAAGCTCTTTCGCCGACAGCACCCGTCCGCCCGCTTTCGCCCGCTCACTGATCTGTCGGCACACAGAGATCAGCTCCGCCGCTGCCCTCTGCGGATTCCACACATCGCGTATCGTCTCATACGCCCTGCTGCCAAATGTCCGCCGAAGCGTCCGGTCGGCAAGCAGCCGCTTTACACACGCTTTCAAACGCTCATAATCCCGGTTCGGATAGAGAAAGCCGTTCTCTCCGTCCCTCACTAAATAAGGAGAAGCGCCAGCCGCTTCATTGGCAACGACCGCACAGCCGCTGTTCATCGCCTCGTTTAAAACGGCACCCCAGCCCTCCCTGTGATCACTCGTAAAAAGAAAAATATCCGCCTGCTCCATGTGCTCCCGCACCTGTTCCGGCTTCATAAAGCCCGTAAAACGCACGACGTCCGCAAGCTGTTTTTCCTGCACGATCTGTTTCAGCAGAGCTTCCTCCTCCCCGCCGCCGGCCATGACAAGCAAAAACGAAAAACCCTCCGCCTTTAAGTCCGCCGCCAGCTTTAGCGCCTCCGCCGGATGCTTCCATTCAAGAAATCTGCCTGCCCACAGGAGAATCGGCACGGCATGTCCGTTTCTTTTTGCATGGCAGTCCTCGTTTTCATAACGGGAAAGCCTCGTAAAATAACCAAAGCGCAGCATTTTTCCCGGATAAGCACGAATCAGGCGATAATCAGATGCAACATACGCCCCAGCGCAGAGCAGATAGACCGGCGCCTTGCGAAAACGGGTATGATCCTGATATTTTCGTATCAGCCCGCGCGGCGTAACAAATTTCCACTGCCCTTCCTTGTAGATCCGCTCGCTGTAACGCAGCACCGGCTTATTGTCCCGCAATCTCTTATGGATCCATTCCTCCTGCTCACAGCCGCCGAACAGGACCACATCGCTCTCATCCAAAAGTGTTCGCACAGCTTCCGGCTGCTCATAGGAACACACAAGCCAAGGCAGTCCGTCCGTTCCCCCGCCCCAGCCCATCGCGCGGCGCTCCTCCTCCATCGGCTCCGTCTGCACAAAACGATAATCTTCCCCAAGCGCATCGTACAGATACTCCGACATCGGAATCTGATGATGATTGATATAATTACTGACAAAGGTTACTTTCATGGCTGATCTCCTGATAGATCTCCAACAATCGACGATAATTCGCATCCGCATCATGCGTCTTCCGGGCTCTCACCCTCGCCGCAGCGGAAAGCCTGTCCGCAAGCTCCCGGTCCTCAAAAATCCTCGCCACCGCCATTGCCAGCGCACTCACATTGTCCGCGTGATAGAGGAGTCCTTCTTTTTCATCGGTAACAAGATCCGGCACGCCGCCGACCAGAGAACTGACAACCGGTACGCCTAAGAGCATCGCTTCCCCCACGGAATTGGGAGAGTTTTCGATCGTTGAGGCGGATAAAAAAACATGTGCCTTCAGGTACTGCTCTTTCATCTGCTCCGCGTTCATCTGTCCGAGAAAGAATACCTGCTCCTCCAAGCCGCCCTCCCGAATGAGTGACGCTAAGTACGCACCGTAAGACGATATCTTTAACCGGTTCATCCATCCGGTACTGCCGCGGCGTACAATGCAGTCTCCCGCCACATACAGGCGGATATCGGGATATTGCCTTTTTAATATCATAAGCCCGCGCAGGACATAATGCAGTCCTTTGACCGGATAATTTCCCTGACTGACAAACAGACTGTGCTTCTCGCAGCCCTCATAAGTCCAGCATCCGTCATAAAATGGGGCGCGCATTGTTTCGTTCATCACGTGATAGTCCGCCTGCGGCGCCGCTTTTTTCGTCTCACGCCTGTCAAAGAGCGTACGCCCCGTCACATGCCCCGCAAGTGCAAGCGCCCGCGCCTCCCGCTCGCCGCGTTTCCGCATTTTTTCCTTCTGCTGCAAAAGATTGTCTTTTCGTAACAGGTCACGCAGGGTCTTGCGGCGCGCCACTTTCTCCGGTACGCCGTCCAGATAGTGTTCCGCGCATGCCGCGCACACCCCCTGTATCCCGATCAGCGTGCGCTGCGGTCTTGCAAACGCCCTGACTGCGGCATACGTATGCCCGTATTCCGTCCCAAAGCAGTGCAGAATATCCGGTCGAAAATCTTCTATGATCTCCCGCATACGCTGCTCCAGCGCCGCATCATAGCGCTCCTCGTGTACCGTATCCTCCGAAAAACCATAGTAATACAGTTCCTTGCCACGGAGTCTGCCTTTGACACCCGCCGGCTCGTCCGGCATCCCGGTTACGGGAAAACAGACGCCGAGCACGATTTCTGCTCCTGATCGTTCCGCCGCAGGAGAGCCGCCGCCCGCTGCGGTCACACCGGCTTCAGCCGCCCTCTGGCTGTCCTCCGCTCCCATCCCACTCAGAAGTCTGCCGCAAAGCCCGGAAAGCCACCCCTCCTTATTGGAAGCAGACATGCCAAGTTCTTTCGCGATGATTGGCAGCACAATATTACAAACCCACAAAATACGCATGTTCCATCCTCTTTTTCTGAGGAAACACGAATCAAATCAGTGCTTCCTCATCTTGCGCGCCGTCGATACAGTATCCGCTTAATACCCTGATAAAGCCCCGAAAACCATCTGCTGCGCGCAAGATAGGTTCGAAGCGGTGCAAGCGTCAGAAGCAGGACTGCCCGGTAACGGAGGCGTTCTTTTTTGGTCATATAAAGCGCTGTGATGGCACGATGCTCCTCCTTCGCCGCCGACCGATTTTGCTTAGACTCCGAAAATCCGCCTCCCTCATAGGAGCAGACAGTCAGCGGCACATAGACCGTGTGCGCCTTCGCCCGAAAAAAGCACCACAAAAAATGCTCATAATCCGCGCGCACGCGGTAATGCGGCTCATAGGCCCGCTTTCTGCCCCGCTTATGAAGCTGCTCCGGTCTGATGAGTTCCGCCGGATAAAAACAGCTTTGATGACACGGAATATTGCGGTAACAGCCAAATGCATCCAGCTTCGGATTGCTCATGACAATACTTTGTGTCTTTCTCTCATAAGTATTTCCGTAAAAAATGACCGGTGGCTGCCCGCTGACCGCTTTCCTGCCGCCTGTCATCCGCTCCGCCGATTCTTTGACCGCCTTCCGCACACCGGCAAGCACCTCTTTGTCATAGAGATAGTCCCCGCAGTTTAAAAACAATACATAATGTCCCCTCACTCTGTCTGCCGCCTGATTCATCGCATCGTAAATGCCGCTGTCCTTCTCCTGAAACAGGCGGATTCGGGAATCCTCCGGCAGATGCCCGATTGAGCCATCTGTGGAACCACCGTCCTTCACAAGAATCTCAAAATCGCCGTCCGTCTGCATCCGAACGCTTTCCACAGTCCTGCCCAATTCCTCCCCTGCCTGAAAGCAGACAATGATGATCGAAAAAAACGGTTCCATCTCGTTTTTGCTCCTTTTCCCGCCAAAACACGTCTCCGCCATGCTCTGCTAAAACAGCCATGTATGATATGGTAAGAGCTTTACCAGCTCGCCATACGCCTTATACAAAAACGCCGCAAAATAAACTGCGCCGAATGCCGCCACCCCGATCACGGCAATCCGCCGTTTCTTTTTGTCCGGTATCTTTAACGCAGCACCCGGCAAAAGAAATACCTGCGTGACCGTCATATACGTCCCGATCCGCGACACCTCCGGCAGAAAAGAACCGCACAGATAAAGCAGAAGCGCCGCCGCATTTAAGCGAAAGTAAAATAATAACTGCCTGTCTTCCCGTATCGTATCCCGATAGACGACCAGACAAAATAACAGTACCAGCAGACATCGTGCAATATTGACGTAAGAAGTGCCACCCTCAAGATACATCGTATTGCGGTAGGTCGGGTACAAATAGAGGATCATCTTCAGGTAAACATCCCCGAACACGAATCCGCTCGCCGCGAACACCGTAAGCAGCGCCGCCTGCCACCGCTTCCAGCGGCAGTCCGCCAGCAGATAGACCGGCAGTACGATCAATGCGGACTTGTGTATGAGCGCGCCGAGCAGCACCATGAGGACAAACTTGGCATAGCTTTTGCGAAACAGGTACGGAATCGCACAGAGCGCAAACGCTACCGCCACATAATATCGCACGGTATTTAATGACTGATAGTAATATCCGAACGCCATGAACAGGTAGAAGCTGAATACGAAGCTGCTGCTCAGGGTATACAATGCCTTCAGTGAGAGAAGCACTGTGATAAATGAAAAAAACGCAAACAAAAACAAATAATTGTTTTTACCGAACAAAGTCTGCAAGCACTTAACGAGCACATTAAAACCGCGCTCCGTCGGTACGACAAATCCGTACCAGATATTATAAAAATGCTCCTCATAGCGTCCGTAATCGTTGCCGACATTGTAACGCGCTGCGGAAACCGCAAACAGGAGCAAAAAAATAGCGCACAGACTGATGCGGTTTACAAACATCTGCCTGCTCATTCCCCTCACCGGCAGCGTCTCCTGCTTGACGACAAGAAGCGCGACCGTCGTTGTGACTAATAATAACGCGATGTATACGATCACCCTGCCGCCTCCCGCATTCCCTGCTTCATCAGTGCATACGCTTTTTTCACGGAAATCTCCGTACACATTTTCGCTTTGTTTTTTAACAGAAAACGCAGCGCCAGCGGCTTCTTCCAGAAGCCGTATAAATAATGATACAGTACCCCTCTGTCAAAAAAGAATTTCTCATTATAGCCGTGAAACCATGTGGACGGCCGCGGGATCTCCTCCCCGATCGTTACCGGCACCTTATAGACCTTCAAGCCCTTTCTGATGCAGTCACGGATAAAGAGACTGTCCTCGCCGTTGCTGTACTTTGCACCGCCGCCGAACAACAGCGAAAACGTGATGTTCTTTTGATGCAGCTTCGCTGTCCGGACGGCAAAGCTGTAGGCAGGATACCTCCCGCAGTTGTGCTGACCGACCCTGCCGAAGCTGTCGATGTGGTAAGTGCGCCGCTCCTCACAGACGTCCACGTTAAACAACAGCATATCCGCCGCCGGATATTTCTCAAACTCCGCAAGTATTTTCTGCTCATAGCCTTCCGTGTATACAATATCCTCATCCGAAAAGACACTGATGTCCCGGTCGGCGCGCAGCAGTGCGTTGTTGCGGCTTAAGCCCACGCCTTTCTCCCGGAAACGGTAAGCGCGGATCATGTGGCCGTCCTGCTCCCACTCCTCGTAGCCGTTTTCACCACATTGGATGATGACGATCGCATCCGAAGCGATATGCATTTGCCGCGCTAACTCCCGCGGTTCTTTATCGACCGCAGATACAAGCAGTTGTAAGGTCATGCATTTACTCCCTTCCGATGGCTATAATACAGTCTGAGAAGACGCTCATCAGCCCCCGTGATCTTCGCATAGATGACCGGGCAGTCCTGCAGTTTCAGGTTATGAAGCACACGCGACAGCCGCTTGCTGTCCGCCCTTCCCTGCGGAACCGTGAGGATCGCGCCGCCCTTCTCCCGAATATCGTCATAGACCTTCCGGTCGGCACCCAAAAGCTCCTGCATGGACCAAACCGGATACGTCCTGCCCCCACAGAGGCGCTCCTCGTTCTGCGCAAGCTCTCTACTCAGCTTTTGATCCTTGCATTCAATCCCCGCGCATGGAATCCCGAAACGCTCCTCCAGCTCCTGCGGCAGATAAACCGCATCCTGTACAGCAAAGAGCAGCAGAAGCACAAGGATCGCCGCCAACGCAAATCCCGCGGCTCCCGTCACCGCTGCGCGCAGCATGTGATCGGCGACCTCCTCCAACACGGCTTCCCCCGAGCGTATCACCTCAATGTGATCCAGCTTTTCCCCATCCTCTGCAAAATGAATGACCGCCTGCTCAATGGCTCGCTGAAGCAGCCGGACCTCCTCCGCCTCCTTTGCCCTCACCGTCGTTGTGAGAACGCGGACGTCGGATAAAATCTCCGCCTTGACGCAATCATCCACATAGCTCCTCTCATAACCTTCCGGAAGCAGTTCCATCGCATAGCCAAGGATGAGATCGGAGGAGAGCAGTTCGTCCCATGTATAGCCGTTATAATAAAAATCAAAAAATGTTTTGTCCTCTATTTCTTCAAAGGTAATATAATATTGACTCCTCGCCTCATATTCACGTCGGCCGAGCGCCCGCGAATGCCAGACGCCGTACAGTGCACCGCATAAAAATGCTCCCGCCAGCGTCGATATAATAACAATTGGTATTTTTTTTAGCAGCAACAGGAGAACAAGTTTAAGATCTACGCCCTCCCGTTCCAGTTCCCGCTGATCCATTCCGGTCTTACTCCCTTTCGCTTTTCAACGCACATCTGCCTACTTTTCCTTGTCTGAATCTTTCATTGCCGTCGTCTGCCCCTCATCAATTCCCTCCGTGCTCTCCGGCACAAACAGGATCTTCAATGTAAGGAGCATGAGTTTCACGTCCATCCACACCGTATAATTTTCGATATATGTTAAATCCAGTTTTAATTTATCATATGGCGTTGTATTGTACTTTCCATATACCTGCGCATAACCCGCAAGTCCCGCCTTCACCTTCATGCGATAGACGAACTCCGGCATCTCTTTCTTATACTGTTCAATGATCTCCGGTCTTTCCGGCCGCGGACCGATGAAAGACATATCGCCCTTAAGGATATTGATGAGCTGTGGCAGCTCATCCAGACGAACCTTTCGTATAATTTTGCCAACAGGTGTTATTCTATCGTCGTTCTTAGAGGAAAGGCGCGCAACACCATCCTTCTCCGCATCCACCCGCATACTGCGGAACTTCAAAATAGAAAACGGTCTCTCCCCCCGCGTACAACGGATCTGCTTATACAGAACAGGTCCTCCGTCATAAAGCTTGACCGCAATCGCCGTAAGAAGCATGAACGGCGAGGCAAGCACAAGAAGCAGTAAGGAACAGACCAGATCAATACAGCGTTTGACAAAACGCTGCTCCACGGTCAGCTCATACTCCCTGATCAAAAAAATGGGCGTGTCAAAGAGATTCATCTGTTCCGCTCCCTTGACAAGCACATCCGTGATCTTCGGCATGAAATAGATTCTGACGGAATGCGCATAACAATATTTCATCAGCCCGTTGCGCTCTTTTGCCGGAAGATCCCATAGCACGACCGCATCAAAGTCACCTGAAACAGCCCTTTTGCGGACTGCGTCCACCCCCTCCGAAATGCCGATGGTCTCTTTGATCTGATATTTATCCTTGCGCGACTGAAATTTCCCCGTAATATCCGCCACATCCCGCTCTCCGTAAATGAGCAGCAGTTTTCGCGGCGGATACAGCCTGTGATACAGCCGGTTGCATAGAAACGTCCAGCCTCCCGCAATGACAAGCTGAAGCAGCGTCATTTCGATCATGGGCGGCACGGCGACAAGCCAGTTCGCCATCAGCGAAACCTGAAAATAAGTAATAACGTTGACGGCAAGCAGGGAAAAAATCTGGGAAAAGAACACATCCGTTCCCTTCAGATAACCGACCTTCGTACCGCCGTAGGTCGTGCTGAAAAACAGCAGCAGCACAAAATAAATAAGCAGTACAAGCACATGTCCGCGAAAATAAAATTTCAGGCGCAGACGCACAGGGGTATAATACACATAAAACCATGTATAAGCATACACCGCCGTCATCAGCGCAAGTCCGATCAGGGACAGTCCCGATATGATTAACCGTTTTGCCGACTCAAACTTTTTCACTAAGCTCTCCGAACCTTTCCGTCTCTCCCTGTAGAGTCGCTGACTCACAGGTTTTTCTTCTGTAACCATTATGGTTCACATATTTTCTTATTAAATACGCCGCAGTGTCGCACGGACAGCCCATCCGCAAAAATAGTATGCGCTTTTGAATACGGAAAGCCTCTCCTGCTTCCGATACAGTGCCCAGATGCGTTTCACTGCCTCCCATTTATTGGAAGACAACGAACTTGCCGGTCTTCGGTAAATCGTTGTCACCTCGTCCATCCCGTATGCGTTGTGCCCGTTTCGCAGAATACGCCACCATGTGGCGGTATCCTCACTTTTCACCTCGGGCATTTTCACCAGTTCCTTCGGAATCTGCTCTAAGTCAAACAGCACGGTAGATGTGAAAATGACCGTGCGTGACAACGCCTGTCGATAACGCAGCACCTCCGGCACATGCACGATCTTTCCGGTCCCCCTCGCATCGGCGTCACCGAACTCATAGGCGGTAAACACAAATCCCGCCTGCTTTTCTTTTAAGAAGGCAAGCTCTTTAGACAGCTTGTCCGGGAACCATACATCATCCGCATCCAGATAGGCAAGATACCTTCCGTTCGCCGCATCCACTCCGACATTTCTCGCATGTGCGGCACCGCCGTTTTCTTTCTGCCTGATCAGACGTATCCTGGAATCGTCATGCGCGCGCAGATACTCCTCTATCACCTCAGCGCTCCCGTCTCCCGGACCATCCTCGACCAGAATCAGTTCCCAATCTGTATAAGTCTGCGCCCGTACCATGGCAAGTGTCTGCACAAGATAATCCGCCGCATGATACACCGGAACAATAATACTGATCTGTTCTTCTTCCTGATATGATCGTTCCATCCCATGAACTCCTCCGCAGCCTTAATTACAGCTCCTCTTTCACCAGATAGATCGGACGCCTCTTGACCTCCATATACGTCTTACTTAAGTATTGACCGACAATTCCGATACATAACAGTTGTACGCCGCCAAGCAGTGACATTATGCAGACCATCGACGGCCAGCCCGACGTCGGATCCCCAAAGATCAGCGTCCGTATCACGATAACGAGGATGAGTACCAGCGCCAAAAAGCAAAATATCACGCCCAATACCGAAGCGATTGCCAGCGGCGCCGTAGAAAATGCCATGATCCCCTCAAGAGAATAGAGGAACAGCTTCCAAAACGACCACTTTGTTTCGCCTTTGACGCGCTCGATATTCTCATATTCCAGCCATTTTGTCTGAAAGCCTACCCAGCCGAATATCCCCTTGGTAAAACGATTATATTCCTTCATGGACAGGATCGCGTCCACCACCTGCCTCGTCATCAGGCGATAGTCCCGCGCGCCATCCACGATCTCCGTCTTGCTGATCTTGCGCATCAGACGGTAGAACATTCTTGCAAAAAAAGAACGGATCGGCGGCTCTCCTTTTCTGCTGACCCGCCTTGTCGCAACCGCGTCATACCCCTGCTCTAAATAAGAATACATCTCCGGCAGCAGCGCGGGCGGATCCTGTAAGTCCGCATCCATCAAAACCGCAAAATCTCCTTTTGACTTGGACAGTCCCGCATAAATTCCGGCTTCTTTTCCAAAATTACGCGAAAAAGAGACAAGGTGCACCCGCTCATCCTGTTCATGCAGCCTGCGCACCTCTGCTACCGTACCATCCTTAGAGCCGTCATCCACATATATGATCTCCAATTCCACGTCCTTTTCACGAAAAAATGCTTCCTGCTTTTTCAGCTCTTCATAGAAATAGGGAACGTTCTCCTCCTCGTTGTAACATGGAACAATCACACTTAACAGCTTCATTGTCTGCCTCCCGCTGCGTCCGCTTTTTCCATCCTATCCTCGCAAACCCGCGCTTACGCGCTCTTTTGTCCGGCTTTCGCCGGACGTTTGCTCGGTGTCGGCGCTGGAAAAACAAATGTCCGCTTCGCGGCCGCTTGTTTTTCCCTTGCGCCTACCATAATACCATATTTTTCCATTATCGTAAACCGCTTACCGCACGTAAACAAATAAGCTCTCCGATTCATAGACGCAGGAAAGCCCCCGATTGTCTAAAAAAGACATGCCGAGCGGCTCTTTTAGAACGATCAGGTTGCAGCCATACGCAAGCGCAAGCTCCGCCGCCTGCTCCGCCTGAAACGGTTCCGCCTCCATGGACAGACAGAGACGAACCTGCTCCTCACCGTACCCGTCACGCACATAAAAAAGCGCATTCGTCTGCCACAGATTTCTTCCATAGGCAAGCTGAATATCCGCATCATGCCGCCTGACCATTTCCATCATGCCCTTAGGTGCGACCAACAGTGCCTCCTGACCATTCTCCTTAAGCCTTCCTGCCTCGGACAAAACCACATCGAAAGCCCCGCGCTCCGCATCATCCCACTGCGCGCTCCGCCTCCCGGTCCCGCCGCCCGCCTCATCAAACGGAAACACTGTTCCCGCAAGCGCGATCGCCGCCGCGAGAAAGAGCGCGACCGGCACAGCATGCCGCTTCTGATTCTCCCAAATATCCGCCGCCGCGTAAGCGATCACCGGAAGTACCGGAACAGTCAGCGCCGCATACACATAGCGATAAAAGTTTCCCGATACTTTTTCAAACAACGCCGCTGTCAGCGGATTCATAAAGACCAAAAGCCATACAAACAGTACCACGAGTTTCCACCATGTCCTGCTCCCGTGTTCTTTCGCCGGTGCGTCATTTCCTACGGATCCGCTATTTTCCACATTTACGTCCGCATTTACACATGCCTTCCGCGCAACGATCTTTGTCCCCGCCAGATAGACCACGCCCGCAAATGCAAGCGCCCAGTACGCGCCGCTCTGCGTCTCGAGTCGAAAGAAAGCAAGCAGATTCTCCCAGCATTCACGCATCCGTACCGCCCCCCTTCCCAGTGCCCGCATTTCCCCGCACAAGCGAAACCGGCAGTGCGAGAAGCGCCATGCCGCCCGTCGCAAGAAAGATCACATGCAGGGAAAAGCCCTGATGCAGCAGCCGGAACGCATACGCCCCGTCATAATAACTGCCAACCAGTAGTAAGAACAGATAAAATAGCAGCATCTTCTGCCGCATCCTGTCCGACAGCCCCCACGCACCCGCAAGCACACTGCACGCCGATACGTTCAGGACCAGTCCCCACACAGGGATGAGACTGCAAATGAACGAATACACATCCGCCCCCGAACATGCGCACAATACCGCATAAAACTGCGGCAGGGCATTACACTTTGCGATCCGCGACACACCGAAAATCAGCTCCTCACCCGTGGCGGGATGATAACGGTATAGCGTGCGCGTCGCAAGCGTGGTCGCCGCCTGCTCCACAGACATATCATTGCCAAAATAAGGCGCGTCTATTTCAATTAAAATCACATTGCATCCAAAGAGAATGGCGATCAGAAGCCACAGGATGAGCCGCTCCTTTTCCTCCGCCTCCCGTTTAATGTTCCGGATCGGCACGGACCACAGCGCACCGCGGACAACGAACGCGGCGGTAAGAAGCAGCAGCGCACAGACAGCCACATATCCCCATTGCAAGACAGAAAAAGAAAGTGACAGACCGACGACCGCGATCTGCATTAGAAAAAATAAAATCAGCAAAGTAAAGGATCCGACCACAAACGCATGTGCCGCCCCTTTTCCCTGCTGATGTAAGACACGTTGTATCAAACGTCCGACCGCATAGCACACGGTCGAAAACACAAGTAATATCACAATACCGGAAATCACAGATCTCTTCTCCATTCCTTAAGAATCATTCTGTTTCCAGTATATCCCATCTTTTACCCAAGTGCAACTTTAACCCTGCTCCTCGCGCAGCTCCAACTGGATCGAATCTGCAATTCTTGCAATATATTCGCTGTTGGTCGGTCTGTTCTTCCCATCGGCGCAGGTATAACCGAATAATTCTTCAAAGGTTTCTTCATTGCCGCGTTCCCATGACACCTCGATCGCATTGCGGACCGCGCGCTCCACCTTTTGGTCGGTTGTTCTGAATTTCTTGGCAAGCTCGGGATACAGAAGCTTTGTGACGCTGCTGACAACCTCCATATCCTCAAGGCACATCATCACCGCCTCGCGCAAATATCGAAATCCGTTCAAATGTGCGGGTACGCCGATATCAAGCATCATCTTTGTCACCCTGCGCTCAAGGCGTATCTTTGTTTGTTCGTCCTCTACCAGCATCTGCATCGTTGTCATTTTCTGCTCCTTTCGGCGGTCTGCGCGGCGTGAAGACGCCAATTCCTTCTGCGCCCGCAGCAATCCCGATTGTTCCACTCATCCTTCCTACAATCGACATTTTAGCATATTCAACGACATTTTGTAAATCTTAATCCATCGCGTGAACCTGCAGATGCCCGTCCTGTTTCGCCTTTCCCTACGCCAAAAGATAAAATAGATGGTAGGAGGCATATTTCACTTATTGTATGTATCCTGTATCACACCACGAATAATTCTCATTGAGATAGTCATTCCAGTCCTGCACCAGATCCTCATAGGACTTGCCCCACTTCGCATTGTACTCAATATTGGAACAGACATAGGCGATGACCGCCGGTTCTCCATATTGATCTACAAGGTAACCAACAAAAGAAGCCGCCGCCTCATAGGAACAAACCGGATTGGTCTGCTCCCTAATATATACTAACATATCGTCTATCCCCCGCCGATCTATTGCCAGATCTAACGGTCTGCCAAAAGAATCCAAAAGTTCCCGTAACAATACATTCGTTTCCGATAACTCATAATACCAATCCGTTGTACTATATAAGTAATCATTATATTTATAGCTAAAGTATTTGGCCAAACCTTCTTTCTTCCACCAGTTATCAAAATCAAGGTGTCCGTACGTCAAAGAATGAATATACTCATGCGGCAGTGTTTCTACCGCTGCCAGATAAATCGTATGATCCGCATAGTATAGTCCTTCGTAAATTTCTTTTTTAAACTCCAAAACATTGTTTGTCATAATAACAGGCAGATCGTTGTTATAGCTGTCAAAATCAAAGAACTCCTGATACTGTGCCATCTGCCCCGCACTGCACTCAAAAAAACTCCTAACCTCTGCATAATTTTCGTGCAGGAAGTTTTCCGATATTTTTGAGTTTCTCTCCCGCCCCACATCCTGCCAGTCTTTATCCAGATAAAAACGGGCATACTCACAGGCTGCCGCATATTCATAAGTCACACCGCCATACTGATAACGAATCTGCGTCAGGCTGCTATCCACGCCGTTTTCCGCATAAAACGCCTCCAGCGCTTCATTTGCACGGTCTACTCCCTCCACAGTCCCGGACCCGGACAGCAGCTCCAAAAGCTCTGTCTCCGAATGTGCGGACAGATAGCCGTCCACAAACAGGCATGCATTGTTCTTTGCCGCTTCCACATCCTCCGAGGAAGCAAATTTTTCATTAAAACACAGCAGGGTTAAGTCATACAGTTCCGGTTTGCTCATCGGCAGAAAACCGACCGTTTCCCTGTGATCCAAGCCCACCTCTTTGCAAAGATGATTCGCATATCCGTATGCCAGCCCGTAATTTCCCCACTCACTGAATCCCGCAAGCAAAACCCCGGCAAGATATTCTGTGGAGTCCCACGACTGAATCAAGGTATAGAGCCGACTGTCTGAGACAAAAACATCATCAAAGGTTTCAGGCAGAAATACCGCTATCTCAATCAGCGGCAATGTACCGTCAATACAACTCAGCGCCCTGTCCGTCGCCCCGATACACGCCTGCCGCTCCTGTTCATTGATGGACGGTTCAAAATAATAGACTGCGTAGTCCGTCTGTGTCCTTTCCATGTCTTTCCGAAAGGAAACTGTCCCAGACGAAACCGGACCCGAAGCTTCCCCGTAGCGGATGATGTCCTTCTCATACTCGTATCCCAACGCGGCTTCACTTTCCGTATTCCCGTATTCTGCTGAATTCTCATCCGCGGTCAGAAGCGCAGCTCCCTGTTCCGGTTCATATCCCGCCTGTGTTTCCGATTTCTTACCCTCGCCGGAACCGCAGGCTATCAGTACCGCCAACATAGCAATGACGCCAAATATTTGCACTGCTTTTTTCATTCCCACATTACCTTCTTATCACTTTTTATGAAAAGAGCAGCCTCCCCCTTAGAGATACTGCTCTTTCCCCCGCCTTCCACTGCTCTGGACCACACATTAAAACATCACGCTCATCCTACCGTTCATCTCGTTATATCCTGCCTGAAAGTATGCCGCCTGCTGTTCCTCCTTTGTTTTCGGATGCGGCACATAAGTATTCCAGCCCCCGCCCCCGCTTCGATCTATGGAGATGCTGACAGGATTTCCATCCTCATTCAACTGTGTCCGAAACCAAAATGCATACTCCTGTTCCTCCGTCAGCCACTTCGCGCAACCGGAATAATACCCCATCAGGGTGTTTGCAATGCGGTCCGCCTCCTCGGACGTATAGCCCTTCTCCGCAAGCATCCCGCTCAATTCCTCGATGACCGCTTCCATTCTGGGACTCGGCTCCGCGCTATACGGGATCATTCCTTCCTCCACTGCAAGTTCCGGATGCGGAACGGATCTCCACTCATCCTCTCCCGGTATTTCCAGATCCGCCAAAACCTCTTTGATTTTTTCCGTATCTGTAAGCCAGACTCTTGCAAGCACTCCCTGGAAATATTCCAAATCCTCTGCCCGTTCTGCTTTCGGTTTGACATGGAACACAATCTCCGTACCGATCACATTGTCCGTCCAGTAACGGTTTGTGACACTGTAATCGCAAATTTGGTATTCTCCCTTGTATTCCTCCGCATTCTGATTGTTCAATTCGATAAAAAGACGTTCCAACAGATACGTATTCAGGTCGCGCAGCGTCATTGCCGAACCTTGTATGGCATCTTTCCCGTCATTTCCGGTCCAATAATCGTCGGGAATCACATGAGGCATGTCCATCCCGCCTTCCGGCGCAAAATAAGGCGTATAGCCGGTTTCTTCGTCCCAAGCGACGAAATAAGAAGCTCCTCTGGTTGGAAGCGCAATGCTCACGCGCGGTCCGGTCAATTCCCCATACTCCAAAAACCCACTGGACCAGATCACGGAATAACTGAACCAATCGCTCACATTGAACGAACGAATGGTCCCATCAATTAACGCCATCTCTAATTCCCGTTCTTTATCTAAAACCATTCCGGTCTCTTCATAGATGTTGATCACCTCTCCGGCAGCATCAAGACCCGTCTCCATCTCGGGTTCATCCGTCATATTGCCTGACCGGAACTGAAATTCTCCCTGCAGCGCCAAGGTACCTAACAGCATAACGGCAGCGCTTGCCATAACTCTCTCCATTCCCAACAATCATTCCCCCTTCGAACAGCTACGCAATTCTCCTCCGGCTTAAACAAGTAATCCTTTTTATGTATCATCACTTTATTATAGTTTAGCAAAGAGCCCCCGGTAAAGCAAGACATAAAGCACCTTTCCGTATCCTGTACTTCGTGATCCCATTTACATGTTCAGCTTTTCAAATACCCGTTTTCTATCTTATAGACCTCGTCACTGTGGCGTGGTTTCCGTACGATACCACGAATAATTCTCATTGATATAATCATTCCAGTCCTGCACCAGTTGTTCATAAGATTTTCCCCATTCCGTATTGTATACATTGCCGGAGCAGACATAGGCAATGACTGCCGGTTCTCCGTATTGGTCTACTAAATATCCGACAAAGGACTCTCCTGTTGCATACGTTAAATTGGGATCTTTTTGTCCGTAAGCATATACCGTGACATCTGCTAATTCCTGACTATCCGTTTTACTGCTGATCGGTCTGCCAAGCCAATCAATGAATTTTTCTACCTGCATTCCTCTCTCATTTTCCGGCTGGTTATTGTAATCATAATCCCAGAAATCATACGCATACTCATTGTAACGTACCTCATAATACCTGGCAAACCCTTCATACTTCCATTTCATGCTCCAATCGCAACGCCACGCCATAATTGAATGAATATATTCGTGCATCAAAGAAGTTACACTCGATACGCGCGCGGTACGATCCTTTCCACTATAAGAAGAATCGTATACTGCACTGGTGCGGGCACTGTTTGAGAACACGACCGTCAGTTCATTGTCATAACTTTCAAAACCGAACAACTCCTGATACTGCCTCATCTGCCGCACATTGCACTCAAAAAACGCCTTGATCTCCCTATAATCTTCATGCAGGAAGTTGTCTGATACCCTCGGGTTCGTCTCCCAAGTTCCGTCCTGCCAGTCCGTTTCAATATAAAAAACGGCGTACTCACAAGCCACTGCATAATCGAGCGTCACACCGCCGTGTTGATAACGGATCTCTGTCAGACTGCAATCCACACCATTTTCTATATAAAACGCTTCCAGCGCTTCATTTGCTCTTCTCACCCCTTCTGTAGTTCCTGACTCGGCCAACAGCCCCAAGAATTCTGTGTCCGAATGCGCTGACAGATACTCGTCCACAAACAGGCAGGCATTGTTCTTTGCCGCTTCCACGTCCTGCGGTGATACAAATTTCTCATTGAAACACAACAAATTTAAGTCATACAACTCCGTGTTGCTCATTTGCTGAAAGCCGCACACTTCCCTGTAATCCAATCCTGCTTCTTTGCACAAATGGTTCGCATACCCATATGCCATCCCGTAACTTCCCCACTCACTGTATCCCGCAAGCAGAACACCCGCAAGGTATTCCGCAGAATCCCACGGCTGAATCGAAGTATAAAATCGGTTGCCCGACACAGCAACGCCATCAAAGGTTTCGTTCGTAAACACGGCAATCTCCAGTTCCGGCAGTGTGCCGTCAATACAAGAGAGAACCCTGTCCGTCACCTCAATACATGCCTGCCGCTCCTGCTCACTGATAGATAGCTCAAAATAATAGACCGCGTAGTCCGTTTGCGTCCTTTCCACATCTTTACGAAATGAGAACGCCCCCGACGGTTCTCCATAGCGGATGTTGTCCGTTTCATACTCATATGTCGCCGATACCGCACCTTCTCCCACATTCTCATGCGCTGCCTGTTCTGCTTCCTCTCCCGACACTCCATATTCTGCCTGTGTTTCAGTTTTATCACGATTCCCGTTCGAGCCACAGGATGTGAATACTGCCAGCATGGCGGCAACGAAAATTAACGATATTCCTTTTTTCATTGACTTTTTCCTCTATAACCTAATTTTCTATAATCTAATTATCATTTTTTGACTCTCATGTTTTATAAGCATGTACTGTTTTAATATATCATGTGATATGCCCCTATACTTTTTTGTAAAATTGTTTCGTTATTTTCTACTATACTGCGAATAATTCTCTTCAATATATCGATTCCAGTCTTGTGCCAAATCCTCATAGGATTTTCCCCATTCCGCATTATACTCTTCATCCGAGCAAACATATTGGATGGTCGCCTCCTCCCCATACTGATCCACAAGATAACCGACGAAGGAAGAATTTGGAAGATAATTGTCCGTTACCAAATTGGGATCTGTATACCCGCGAACATGCACCATAATATCTTCTAATTCTCGAAAATCTATTTTTATATCGATTGGTCTGCCGATCAAATTAAGATATTCCTGTATATATTCATTTTGACTCTCATTATAACTCCTGTTTAAGTAATCATATGAATAATCATCATATTTATAGGAAAAATATCTCGCAACACCTTCTGTCTTCCATTGACTATTCCAATCACAGTGTCCGTACATAACGGAATGAATATACTCATGCATTAAATGCACGATACTTGTTAAGTAGATTGTGTGCTTCTCCGCCTCATAAAACCCTGCTGTGTTTGAAACGAAAACAAGAAGGTCATTATTATAGCTGTCAAAATCAAACAACTCCTGATACTGCTCCATCTGTCTTGAACTACACTCAAAAAACGCCTTGACCTCACCATAATCTTCATGCAAAAAACGCTCCGATATCATCGGGTTTGTCTCCCAAGTTCCATCCTGCCAATCTTTATCTATGTAGAAAGAAGCATATTCGCATGCCGCCGCATAATCGAGCGTCACACCGCCATACTGATAACGAATCTCTGTCAGACTGCAATCCACACCATTTTCTATATAAAACGCTTCCAGCGCTTCATTTGCTCTTCTCACCCCTTCTGTAGTTCCTGACTCGGCCAACAGCCCCAAGAATTCTGTGTCCGAATGCGCTGACAGATACTCGTCCACAAACAGGCAGGCATTGTTCTTTGCCGCTTCCACGTCCTGCGGTGATACAAATTTCTCATTGAAACACAACAAATTTAAGTCATACAACTCCGTGTTGCTCATTTGCTGAAAGCCGCACACTTCCCTGTAATCCAATCCTGCTTCTTTGCACAAATGGTTCGCATACCCATATGCCATCCCGTAACTTCCCCACTCACTGTATCCCGCAAGCAGAACACCCGCAAGGTATTCCGCAGAATCCCACGGCTGAATCGAAGTATAAAATCGGTTGCCCGACACAGCAACGCCATCAAAGGTTTCGTTCGTAAACACGGCAATCTCCAGTTCCGGCAGTGTGCCGTCAATACAAGAGAGAACCCTGTCCGTCACCTCAATACATGCCTGCCGCTCCTGCTCACTGATAGATAGCTCAAAATAATAGACCGCGTAGTCCGTTTGCGTCCTTTCCACATCTTTACGAAATGAGAACGCCCCCGACGGTTCGCCATAGCGGATCAGGTCTGTTTCGTACTCGCATATGAACTCTTCTGTTACGCCATATTCCGCCTGCGTCGCGGATTTCTCACGATTCTCACTGAAACCGCAGGCTGTAAGTACCATCAGCATGACAGCAACAATAAATAAAAATATTCTTCTTTTCATTAACGCAACCTCTTATCATTTATCATTCTTCTCTGTTTCCAATAACTTATGCAAATAGTCTATAAAATGAAATTGTAAATTTTATTGCAGTAGAATTAACTTCTTCGCCCAAAACTCCATAATCAAATATCTAAAAAATTAGTCATTTTAATATGTCAACAAATTTTCATCCTCGCTTGGGAACAGAGCAATTTCCCCATATATAATATCATCAGAGGAAACTAAAACTTTATCGTCCTGACTAAGACATACATACTTTAAATACTCATAAGATAAATCTAATTTATACAATGATGAATCCTCAATATCCAACCGCCATATATCTCCCGTATCCCTAGAATATATTACTACATATTTATTAACCGCATTATTAGAAGGAATGGCAATATCTAAATCTGTTTCACTTGATAATATCGGAGAAATTTTATCCGATGATAAATGAAACAAAATTCCGCTCCCACTAAAAGTCCTTATAAACCCATATTCTTTGAATATTTCAAATTTTGAAATTCTTTCTCCATTGATCAGATCCGTAATCTCGTTGTTCAAATCGACACTATCTATGTAGTTTCCATTGCAGTCATATTCCTCTATCGTCCATAACGTATCATTTGTTGAGTTTCTTGTACCAACCATGACATATATGATCGCATCATATACCGAAAAATTATAAATTATTTCACCACTCTTTTGCTCTCTATCATATACTTTGAATATTATTGTATCAAAATTTACATTTTCTTTTTTAGAAACATCAACGATATCTAAGTATGTAATACTTTCACTCCCATTTAACTTTCCTTTAAATGATATAATATTATCATCTGCCGCACTTATATAAACTAACGTTTGGTCAACAAAATCACTGGCTATTTTTTGCAACGTGTTCTCTGTAATATCCATTTGGTATAGTGCATTTTCTACTTTTGCTCCTGAATTACTTAAATCCGAAATAATCACATTGCAATAAAAAAATATACAATCATCTACCGCTACAAAATCTCCTGAATCAATATAGGGATTTTCAATCTCTCCAATTTTATAAGTTATATTCTCATCAATATGATATCTGTAAAAAGCCAAAATTGTGTCTTGTTCCTCATAGCTTGAATAAAAAACATTTCCATCTTGAATACAGATAATATTATCTATATATTCTCTATCCATATGAATGCATTCTAAAACATAATCCCTATCATTTTCTGTCTCCATTTTAAAAATATGATTATCCGTGATTTTAGTCTCATTACAACCACACAAAAAAGCACATATGATTATGATGAGCAATAAACGAACCCCTTTTCTCATACTTATCTCCTCCTTACAATAAACAAAGAGTGTTCTAAAAACTTTCTTTGAAGTGCAAAATTCACATTAAAAAGCTTTCAGAACACTCTCCTATTTTCTTGTCTATAACTTATTAATTTTCAGAAAATGTACCCATTTCCTCTATCAGAAATTGCAGTATAAATTTCACTAGATGACTTAGAATAAAACATACTTGTATCTTCATCAACCCATTTAATGTAGGGATCTGCAATGTAAAAATATGCTTTATCACTTCTTGCTCCAGCAATACACATAGTATGTGCACTTGCATTATATGCCCAACCGCCAATAGTAGAAAGTTTAACACTTATCAATGGAGGAGCATCATAAGTATGAATTGCAGAGTAAAAGTTTATTTCCATCGTTGATTGTGATGTACTAGCATCTCTACTTATATATGCGTTTCTCGACTGATGGCTATTTAAATATGTTCTTGCATTTCCGAACGATGTTCCACTAGTAGTTGTCCCTAAATCTTTTGCAATATTATCCTGACTATCGGAAGCCCCTGTCAAATATTGCATTGCCGCTTTACAAGATGCCACAACACAATAATATGATTCTGATTGCTTATAAATTGCGAATCCATCAAGATATTCCCACGTTGCAGCATAAGGAACCACTTCTATTTCACTACCTTCATCATTGAACTTCTCAATAGCCATTGCCCTTTGTTCCGCTGAGAGTTCGGCAAGTTGTTCCTCTACTGACTCAACTGGGCTAAGAATATCTCCTGTATTTACTGTATTAGTTACGCTTCCATGGCTTACCGAACCTTCTTCACTTTCCACTATAGCATAATCACCATTTGAACCTATCATCTCTGCAGACATAGCTGTTATAGATGTAAAAAAAAGCATTCCTAAACACAGTATTATTGGAACAATTTTTTTGTTTCTCATTTATACCTCCTGTTATGAAGTGCCTTTTGCCAAGAAGTAATTTTACAAACAATAAAATTTTTCTTCTTTCACATTAGTCACATTGTTTCTGCTTAACCGCCCATCTTTACATACGGTAATCCCTAACCTTTGAACTTAATAACCTTTTGTATACAAGTAAATTGGTATTGTTACAATATGAACTACATTATATTATACATAATTAAAATACTTTTGTAAATAGACGATTTTACATACAATAATATTTTTTAGTACATACACGCAAAAAAATATAACCTACGGAAAGCACGTTCATAATGAAATCCCTATAAATCAAAAAAGAGCAGCCTCCCCTCAGAGATACTGCTCTTTTCCTTCCACCTTCAACTGCTCCACAATATTCTTTACTTCCTGCGCCTTATCCTTATGGCAGACTAAGATTGCGTCGTCCGCCTCGACAATGATCAGGTCCTCCACGCCGAGCGCCGCGATCAGCTTGCTTTTTGCATAAGAAATACAGTTCTTTGTATCCAAATGCACCTGTTCGCCATATATGACATTTCCGTCTTCATCCGGCTCATACAGCGCCTGCAACGCATCCCAGCTTCCGACATCATTCCACCCGAATTCGCCGATCAACACGAGTACCTTATCGGCACGTTCCATGATCCCGTAATCAATGGATATTTTCGGGATTGTCGGATAGACCGCATTCAGCACCTCCCGCTCCCGCGGCGTGTTCATCGCCCTGCCGATCTGCTCTAATTTTTCATAAATATCCGGCAGCAGCCGCTTGAAATAAGCAAGGATCGTCGATGCCTTCCATACAAACATGCCGCTGTTCCATAAAAAACTACCGCTCTTGACATACGCCTTTGCCGTACGGATATCCGGCTTTTCCACGAAATCCACCACATCATAATACTCGCGGTGCTTTCCCTCCTTAAACTGGATATACCCGTATCCGGTCGAGGCAAACGCCGGCTTGATGCCGATTGTCACAAGTCTGCCCGTTTTCTCCGCCACTGTCACCGCACGCTTCATCACCTTCGTGTATTCCTTCGGCTGCTTAATATAATGGTCGGAAGGCAGAATACACATCACGCCGTCTCCGTGCTTTTTGATGATCTCCATTGCCGCATAGCCGATGCATGCCGAGGTATTACGCGCCGCCGGCTCAGATAAAATATGCGTCTCGTCAAGGCGTCCCGCAGTCGCATCCAGCATTTTCGGTGTCTGCGCAATGTTTGTCACAACAAAAATATTCTGTTTGTCTACAAACTCCGCAAGTCTGTCCACGGTCTCATTTACCATGAGATCCGAACCGGTCAGATTTAAGAATTGTTTCGGTATATCCTGTCTTGAAAGCGGCCAAAAGCGGGTACCGCCGCCGCCCGCAAGAATCACTCCGAATGTGTTCATCAAATACTTACTCCCTTTATGTTACATTCGCGCCTGCTCCACATTCTCGCAAAACCACGCATATGCCTTTGCGACACCTTCCTCAAGCTCTACCTTGTGCCGCCAGCCCAAGCCGTGCAGCTTTGTTACATCCGTCAGCTTTCTGGGCGTTCCGTCCGGCATTTCGGTATTCCATACGATCTCGCCCTCGTAGCCCACCGTTTTTTTGACAAGCTCCGCAAGCTCCTTTATCGTAAGCTCTTTGCCCGTTCCGATATTCACATGCTGTTCGCCGCTGTAATTCTCCAGCAAAAACACACAGGCATCCGCCATATCGTCCACATACAAGAATTCCCGAAGCGGCGTTCCCGTTCCCCATAACTCGACCGTCTCTTTTCCCGCCGTCTTTGCCTCATGAAATTTGCGGATCATCGCAGGCATGACATGGGATCCCTGCAGATCGTAATTGTCATACGGTCCGTATAAATTCGTCGGCATACAGGAAATGAAATCATCCCCGTACTGACGCTTATAAAACTTACACATTTCCAGTCCGGCTATCTTAGCAACGGCGTACGCCTCGTTTGTCTCCTCCAGCGGTCCGGTCAGCAGCGCGTCCTCCGGGATCGGCTGCGGCGCCATCTTTGGATAAATACAGGTGCTTCCGAGAAACAGCAGTTTTTTGACCTGATATTCATGACTGCTCTGGATGACATTGCACTGAATCTGCAAATTGCTGTAAGCGAATTCCGCCGGTTTTGTATTATTGGCATTGATGCCGCCGACCTTCGCTGCCGCAAGTACTACGACATCCGGCTTCTCACTCGCGAAAAATTCCCGCACCGCCGCCTGATCGCAAAGATCAAGCTCCCTGTGCGTCCTCCCGATCACATTCGTATATCCTTTTTCCTTCAGATTGCGGACAATGGCGCTTCCAACCAATCCGCGGTGCCCCGCCACATAAATCTTATCCGTCTTTTCCATTTTTATCCCTCATTCTGTTTTGATCTATTTCGCCTTTTCTGCGTTTTCTGCAGACTTAGGATTTCTCTTTGCTCTGTACTCATCACAGTTCATGCCCGCGATCTCTTTCATATCCGCATCCATCATCATTTTTACGAGCTGCTTAAAGTCCACCTTACGTTTCCATCCGAGCTCTTTTTCCGCTTTCGCACAGTTACCCCAAAGGAACTCGACCTCCGCCGGACGATAGAATTCGGGATTCACATCAACATAGAGTCTGCCCGTCCCGGCATCATAACCCTTTTCGTTCACACCCTCGCCCTCCCAGCGGATCGTAATACCGAGATTGGCGAACGCCTCCTCGACAAACTCCCGTACCGTATGCGTCTCATTCGTCGCAAGCACATAATCTCCGCATTTATCCTGCTGGAGCATGAGCCACATACCCTCGACGTAATCGCCCGCAAAGCCCCAATCGCGCTTTGCATTCATATTGCCGAGAGACAGCTTTTCCTGCTTTCCAGCCATGATATTCGCCAGCGCAAGCGTGATCTTTCTTGTCACAAAGTTTTCTCCGCGGCGCGGGGACTCATGATTGAACAGGATGCCGTTGCAGGTAAACATATTATAAGATTCTCTGTAATTGACTGTGATCCAGTAAGAGTACAGCTTTGCCACGCCGTAAGGACTTTTCGGATAAAACGGCGTCTGCTCGCTCTGCGGCGCCGTCTCCGGGATTCCACCGAACAACTCCGAAGTGGATGCCTGATAATAGCGACAGTTTCCGCCGTTGACACGGATCGCCTCTAACAGCTTCAACGTGCTTGTCCCCGTCGCGTCCGCCGTATACTCCGGTACTTCAAAGGATACGCCTACATGGGATTGCGCCGCAAGATTATACACTTCGGTCGGGCGAATCTCACCGATCAGCCGCATCAGGTTGCTCGAATCGGTCGTATCCGCAAAATGTAAGAAAAATTTCACTTTATAATATTTGGAATGGATCAAATGTTCAATCCTCGCTGTGTTCGATATGCTGTGTCTGCGGATCAGTCCGTGTACCTCATATCCTTTTGCAAGCAGAAATTCCGCAAGGTAGGAGCCGTCCTGTCCCGTAATGCCAGTGATCAATGCAATATTGCTCATCTGTGAGCCCTCCTCTTTCTATTCAAGATGATTTCCTAAAATAATATCATTTTGCGATTTCTTTTCAGAGTATACTATTGTATAATTATGGTATCAACCTATATTATTGCGAAAAAATTGTATTTTATTGCTATTTTTACTTTGAAAGGATTTCAGATTGAAAAATCAAAGATTTTTCAAAAGCGAACAAGTTCGCTTTGCAAATATTGTGCTGACGCCCAAATTCGCGAGCTGTCGGCAACATGGAGATTTATTATGGCAAACACACGATCCGAGCGCGTCCTCGTAACACCCTCCTCCTATGCAAAAACGCATTACCTTTACGTTCAGGAGGTGGGCTCCCTGCAAAGCTTAGAGCCCCATATCAGCAGCCGTAAGAACTTGAATTCCTATCTGTTCTTTGTCGTTTTGAGCGGACGCGGCACGCTTACCTATGAACATCAGACCAAAAGCTTAAAAAGCGGCGACTGTGCTTTTTTGGACTGCCGCAGCCCCTATGCGCACGAGAGTTCCGAGGAAGAACCGTGGCGCTTAACATGGGTTCATTTTAACGGTGCGGACGCCGCGCATTTTTATGAATCTTATCTGGAACAGGGACATCCTTTTTTCTTCCGCCCTGTTAGTATACTTCCATTTGTGGAAACTATCAGTCAATTATATGAAATCAGCCGCGACCGCACCTTTATGAGCGAGCTGAACGCTCATTGTCTTTTGACGGAACTCATTTCGCAGATTTATTCGCAGCAAAATGAAAGCTCTGACACCGCACCTGCCAAGCTGCAGCAGATTCACGAATACATCCGGCTTCATTATGCCGAAAAAATCACATTGAATCATTTGTCGGAATTGTTTTTTATCAGCAAATACCATATGTCGCGCGAATATCGGCAGACATACGGCGTGACGCTTGTCAGCGATATTACGCAGCGGCGCATCGCCCACGCAAAGTCCGCACTGCGTTTTTCCGAGCTTCCCGTCGAATCCATCGCGGAGGAATCCGGTTTCTTAGACAGCGCTTACTTTATCCATGTGTTCAAGCGCGCCGAGGGCATGACGCCGCTGCAATACCGCAAAAAATGGAAAAGCCTATGAATGCCTTGCCCGAATCCATCTGCCCGGAAGACGCTCCAACGCTCCCAGCAGAACTGCCGCCGCGGCTGAAACCGCAAGCGCAGCCAGATAGCCGGGCAGATCCAGCTTCACATAGGATTTGACAAACAGAAATGCTTTTTCATATACAAACCCGTGCACCAGCCAGATATAGGTTGACTGCCGTCCCCACCACGCAAAAAAGGTCTCAAGCGCCCTCGCATGGGAGCATACGGTCAGCAATCCGTAAACCAGCAGCGGTGTCAGTATAAAATCTGTTTTCCCGTAAGCAGGACCTGTCGCCAACGCGACCCGCAGCGCTACGACCATACCGATCAGCACCAAGGACAGACATACCAATAACCGGCTTCCCAATCTTTGCAACAGATGATCCGCCCGCTGATACACGCGGTAACGCGCGATCACATAGCCCACGATAAATATCATCAAAAAAGAAATTCTGAGTCCGCGTGCGGCTGCCAACAGTCCGCTCCACAACACCGGCTGCCACAGCCTCCCTACGAATATCAGAATCAGACAGATCAGCACAAGCGCCGCGTAAAACAGGCGCTTCTTTTTTGTCTCTTCCGCTCTGTCAAAACGTGTCAGAAAAAGATCAAACAGAGGCAGCACCAAAAGCATCTTGGCATATTGTTCTACATACCACCACGCTGCGTTATAGGTCGGGTTCAGCGCCGTCAGATTCCCCCAAAACAGCTCCGGCGTAAAAGGTCTTTTCAGGACTCCAAAAAAGACCCCCATAAAAATCAGCAGTACCAGCCAAAGCTTTCCGTACAATTTCAGGATTCGCAACAGCACGCAGCGGTACTCCGCAAACATCCTCCCGAAAAACCGCTCCCGCGGCTGCCGTTCCATTCCATAATACATACCATATCCGCTGACAAACGCAAAGATTCCCACACAGATCTTACAAAACCACGCAATCCGCCTGACGATGTCCGGCTGCATAAAAGGCAGGACCGATTCATATTCCGTCACATAGGAATACAAGTGATGATACAACATCATCCAGATCGCCACACCCTGCATGATCGCAGACTGCTTCTTTGTCATTCCATTCTCCACTTACCGTTCCTCCGAACTTTCTCTTTGTTCATTCTGCCTCGTTCAGAGTCCTTTTATCAGAAATCACTCAGCTTGATGACCACAAAGGTCTCTGTCTCTGCAACGGATGAGGATGCCGGCCAGCATTCCATGTCGGCACTGAAGCGCTCTGCTTCCGCCGTTATTTCTTTTGTCGGCATCTCATAGGAAAATCCAAGCGTCTCAAAATACCCCAAAATTCTTCCGGTATTATAATAGTTGGGGGTTTCAATGGGAACACCCTCAACATAGGCATATTCAAAAAGAGAATAGGCGAGGAAGGACGCAGCTTCCTCTTTGGTATAACACGATCCGTTTCCTTTCGCATCAAGATGTCCCGTAAAAACAACCGGTTTTGTGCGGGCGGTATCGCTCAATGTATCTAATCGGTTCATCACCTGCTGCGCTGTGATCCGGTCGGCATCTCTGATGACGTCCTGTGTATAGAACATCCGCATCACCACGGATGCCTGCGCAAAGAGCAGGATACAGCCGCAGAGAATCCAAACATGCCGGAATATTTTCTTACCGGGCAGATACACGGATAAAAAATGAACCAAAAATAACCACATCGAAGCGCATACAAACGGGAGCATGCACTGTGCGCGGTAGATCGTCGGGCTTCCCGTCACAATGGCAAGGAAAAACGGAGATGCCAATGTGGCGCAAATCCCCAGAAATGCCGGCACGCGGTAGATTTTTTTAGAAACATAAAAAATCAAAGCTGCGATTCCGGCAACGACGCACACGGCATAGGTAACCGGATAAAAGACGTCGGTTGCAAGAAGGACATGCTTGACATATGCGAGCAGATTGCGAATGGTCCATGCAAGATCGCCTGAAAACCAGCCAACCTGATCCGCCAGATAGGTCGTGTCGTTAAAAAACAGCGTGGCAATGATCTCATAAACGACAAAGCCGATGATAAAATGAAGCATCGACCACAACACCTGTCTCTTCCGCTTCGCAGCGTCAGACTGTTCCATACAAAACAGATAAAGGACAATATAAAAACAGATCTGCAGGTTTACCATGGACTGATAAATGCCGTAGGAACCTATATCCAGAAGGACGGCAAGCGCAAACGCCGCAGGATTTTTCTTTTTCAAAAAGAGAACAAAATAGCCCGATGATACCACGATCATCGTCATCGCAAGCACAATCTCAAAAGACTGGAAGCGAAACATGTACTGGTCTGCAAGGGTCGGGAAGATCAAAAACAAGCACGTGAAGACCAAATTGACCTGGTCGTTCCCGCCGTAGCCCAGACGTGAAAATAAGAGGCAGCAGCACATCCCTTCCAGCCACATTGTGATCAGAAACAGTGCCGCCGCAAAATAGGGATTATACCAATGCATCCCTGTGAGACATTTCACTGCGATCAGTCCGAACCTGCCGATTCCCCCCCAGTTATAAAACGTGCGCGGATGGTTCAGAATGACTTCCGCATCCACATAAAAATCATTGGAATATGCCGCTTTTCCATAAACAAGAAGCAGCAGGGCAAATAGCATCATCCCCAAAAGCCGATGTTCTTTGATAAACAGGACAAACGCCCGAAACGGCATTGCTAAATTCTGAAATTGTTTTTTCATCGTTTGGTTATTGTTCATATTCATACCCCTGCATATCGCAAGCTTTGCCTGCGATACTGCTCCAATATATCCTGATGGCGCTTCTGCGCCGAACATTTCCATAGTTTAAGAAAATCCATACCATCGCGCAAAAACGATGGTATGGATTCTGAAAGTCACGATTCAGTTTGATATCGAATCACGGTAATTTACTGTAATCCCAGCTGTGACCAACTGGATACGCCAACAAACGGTGCATATTGATTCAAGCTGTCCCGATCCACCATCTGGTACACGTAATAGGCAGGCTTCGGTGCGCCGGTGCTGGTTAACAGACCGTTAGCAAGTCCCTGCTGTACCTCCTCCGGAATATCAAGCATCGCACTGTACAGTACCATCTTAATATACGGATTGGCTGCGATCAGCTTATAGGAATAAGCGATGGCTGCTGCCTGAATATTCTCGTTATTGCCGGAACCTGCGGAACTAAAACCAAGCTCGGAAATGATGATATTTCTGACCGCGCCCGTACGTGTAAGGTACTGCGGCTGCTGGAAGTAATTCGTTACAACATTCATGTTGAGCGGGGTGATCATCTTCGTATTGACTGTATTATCAACCAGCTTTAACGCGCCGTATCCCGGAGCCGTCGTCCAGAAGCTGGAGTGTGTCAAAGGCACCGCATACGGATGGAAGGAAAGTCCCCAGTCAATATTTCCGGTTCTTAAGATTTCTGCATTAAAGCCATCAATGACGTCCTTGCCGCGATAGGAGCTTCCGCCATCGCAGTGCGTCCATCTCTGATCAGTACAGATATAAACATTTGCAGCGCTGTTATGGCTCTTGATCGCGTTATATGCCACACGGAACTGTGTTGCGTAATCTGCAGCAAACAGTGATACCGGAACTTCGCCGGCATAATGCCAGGAATCGCTGCTGTTGACCTCGTTACCGATGACGTAGCTCTGCACGGAACCAAGCTTTCCGCCGTTGTAACGATTTGCAAGGAACGACATAAATGCCGCAAACTTCTCCTCGCCTGCCTGCGTGGTCACATTGACCGAATAGTAGTGCGGATTCTTACCGGTCCCCATCGCTCCCGGATGAACCATATCCGCAGTCCCTGCGGAAAGGCTGTTGACAACGATCATGCAGATATCTGCATTCTGCGCATTGTAAAGGCTGACGATCGTATCAAGCTCCTTTACTGCCACCGCATTAAAGGAGTAAACCTTGCCGTTATAGGTAAAGTTGATGCCGCCGCCATTAAAGAAGTTTGCCGTATCAACCGTCGTTCCCGCATATCCTACGCCAAGATCCGAAAGAAGATTCGCATACGGCCAGTATGCCGTGATTCCCTTCTTGTTTCCGGTGGCTTCCGAAATGCTGACCGTCGCTTTGGTCGCAACGGCTTCCGGATTAAGAATATACATCTCGTTACTTACAGGAACGAAGCGACCGCCGCTTATAACGGTCACAACAAATCTAGAATAAAGCTGCGAAGCTGCCGTATCCAAATTTAAAGGTGCGGAAAAATAGATACCACTCGCAGTCGCTGTGCCGACCGCACAATAATCCTGTCTGAGCCCGACCTCGGTCTCATAAGGCTTCAACGCAAACAAATAATACCGTCCGTCTTCGCCTGCTGCACTTCCACTTGCAGCTACTTTGACCTGATCGCCTTCGATATAACACAGCTGAATCTGAACCGTGTCATTTGCAGCCGATACCGGTAACTGCAGTATCATTACCGCAACGAACGCAATGAGCAGGCCTAATCCCCATCTCTTTTTCATCCTTTTTCCCTCCATAAAAATGTATTGTTATGCCAGTCATACTCTCTACTTTTATTGTGAAGCGAGAGTATGAAAATTATATCAGATTTATTTTTTCCATGCAATATCTTTTTTTGTAAAATTAGGAAAATAAAAACCTGTTTTGCTGCCAAATTTTGGTATCTAATAGGTCAGCCACATCCCCACTTCCCGGTAAATGGGAAGCGCCTGAATAAAAACCATGTAAAACGAACTCCCGGCAGCGATAAAGAGTGCAAACGCGACGCCAAGGTTCACCAGCCGGGCGGGAAGATGCTTTCCGCCAACCCCCGCCTGAGAGAGCTCCCGTATGCCGCAGACCGTGTAATACATGATAGGAATGAGCGCCGGCAGCATATATCGTCCCTGATGCTGATAATTCATCGTATAGGCATAGCGGATCAGAATGATGAGCGGAAGCACCATGCACAGCACCATATTGATATGAAAAAACAACACTTTCCCATTTATTTTATGCTCTTTTTTTCTGAGGAAGCCGCCGAAGCTCCACAGTCCGCCGACAAGCCCTGCGCCAAACAACAGCTTATAGGAAAAATAAGTCCAGTAGTGCCCGCGGATGGATAACGAGCCGTATGCAGCAATAAAGCTGTCATACAGGCACTGGAAAAACTGATTTTCCGACAGCATCTGGAAAATGCTGACGCCGCGGGCCTGATAAGTATTCAGCGGGCTTGTTTCGGGAAGCGCATACAACAATGCCAGCTGCTCCTTGGTTTTTAGGCCGAGAATATCCCCGTCCAAGACAAACCATGCACGCACAAACCACCAGCCTGCACCGATGATGACAAGGATGCTGACCAATGCCCCGTAAGTAAACATTTTTTTTAGATCACAGTGCCATTTCCCGTTTTCTTTTACTACATAATAGGCGATGAAGAGCAGAACGGCAGCCAGAATATATCCGTAGGCATTATAATAGGAAAGCGCGCACAAAATGATCCCGACCGCAAGACCTATGCAGTTTTTGACACAAAATCCCTCCTGATACCCCCATACCAGTGCATGCAGGATCATCGCCGTTGCAAGCAGGCAGCAGGAATCCGTGTTAATGTAAGTGTGAACAAAAAGATTTTCGGGAAGATACATGACCGCCACACAGAAAAGCCACCGAAAACGCCGATCCGCAAAAAGGCGTTTTCCGAGCAGATACACAAACACGGCCATGATGCAGCCAAAAACAATGTTGACAAAACGCCCCGCATATAAAAGAGCAAGGTCTGAATCCGTAAACAGACTGACAAAACGCATCACATAGCCCTGAATAATGTATGGCAGCGTGTTATACAGTCCATAAGAGAAACCGCATCCAGTAATTCTGACTTCTTCTTCCAAACCGGTCGGAAGCGTTCCGTGGTCACAGATATACTTAGGGATCAGCATGCGGAAATATTCGTCGGGCGGACTTACCGGAACATCCGAAATTGTGTCAACATGAGGCTGACAGACCGCCATTGGGACCGCCATGATCAGAAATCCTGCCATATACAAAATAAAGAAAAAACGTTCGGATTGTTTTTTCACTCTAATCCTCCATTCTTGCAAAGCGATCAACTTTTTCCAAAGACTCACTCTGCCAGATTTTTCCATGATCACAATAATAAAGTGATTATAACAAGCTTAACCGCACAATGCAATGGCAAAACATTGCCATCGGCAAAACGTTGCCATTGGCAAAACGTTGCCATTGGCAAAACGTTGCCATTGGCAAAACATTGCAATGCCGAAAACATTGACTGTCGGAACCAACCGCGTTATAATAAGAATAACGCATGGTTGGAATCCTCCATAGTCAGGCATGTGGCCTGCATGCACAGCCTTGGGGATTCCCTTTCACAACACAGCTATGAAACACGAAAAGAGGAGACATTATGAGAAAACGGATCAACAAAAAGACAATTGCCTTGTTCCTCAGCCTATCCATGGCAGCCAGTCTCATGGCAGGATGCGGCAATAAAGAAGACAAGAGTACCAGTACGGATGACAGTACTCCGGAAATCGTTATCCCTGCTGACTCCGACCTTGATGACCCCCAGCAGCCGGATGACAATGATCTTACCGATGACGAGACCGACACCCCGGTTGAGGAAGAAACCCGCGAGGGAATGTATCGCAGCGAGCTTACCAATGAGTGGATTGACGAGAGCCTGAAAGATCAGCGTCCCGTAGCAATCATGGTAGATAACGAATCCATTGCGCTTCCGCATTACGGTCTGACGGAAGCGGATGTTGTATATGAGCTCATGAACAGCACCGCAAACAACCGCGTGACCCGTTTGATGGCAGTTGTAAAAGACTGGGGTGCAATCGAACAATTTGGCAGCATTCGAAGTACAAGACAGACAAACATCATGCTTGCCGCGGAATGGAATGCCGTGCTTTGTCATGACGGCGGTCCCTTCTATATTGATGAATGGATTGCAAGAAAGTACTCTGCAAATTTCAGCGGCGGCTTCACGCGCGTAAACAACGGCAAGGCCTACGAGTTCACCGAGTATATCTGCGCGGGCGACTTGGAACAGCGGTTCAGCAATTCGCGTTATACGACCGAATATAATGAGTATTATCCGGGTCCTCACTATCTCTTTTCCAATACGGAACTTGATCTGTCCGACCGCGAAGGCGCCATTGCCTGCACAACGGTAGATCTCGGATCTGTGTTCCCGCACAACGGTTCCAAGCTTGTCTATAACGAGGAAACCGGAACCTACGATTATTATGAATACGGCGATGCACACCTTGATCCTCAGCATGACAATGCACCGTTGACATTCAAGAATCTGCTGCTTCAAGATACCACGTTTGCGCAGCTTGATTCGAACGGTTATTTGATCTATAATGCGATCGACACGTCAAAGCGCTCTGCATACTACATTACAAACGGCACAGCAATCGAAGTCGTATGGAGCAAAGCGTCCGAGTCTGCTCCGACCATCTATTATGACAAGCAGACCGGAGAACAGATTGAGATCAATACCGGAAAAACCTATGTTGCGCTGATTCCCAGCGATTCATGGAATAAGATCGATCTCCAGTAGAAAAAAGAACGCTGCGCGTTCTTTCGAAGAATCCGCAGTGCGGATTCTTCCGGGATTGAGGAATTTCCTATAAGTGAATATATAAAAAGGGAGCTGTTTTTACAGCTCCCTTTTTATATATTCCGCAATGGCATCCTTCCAATGCGCAAACTGAAAATCCGTCGTCATGCGCAGCATATAATTGTCAAGCATCGAATATGCCGGGCGTTTGGCTGGGGTCGGATATTCCGCCGTCGTGATATATTCTACCTCGGTACTTTTTCCCGCAAGTCGGAAAATCTCGGATGTGAATTCCGCCCACGAACAGCTTCCCTCACAGGTACCGTGAAACAGCCCGTAATTGTCCGTCGGCAGCAAATAGGCGATCGCCGCCGCCAGCTCGTCGGCGCTGGTCGGATTCCCGATCTGGTCCTTTACCACGCGCACCTTGTCATTTGTCTCGGACAGCTTTAACATGGTACGGACAAAATTTTTACCCTCCCCGTACAGCCATGCCGTGCGGATGATAAAATAACGGCTTCCGAAATCGCGCACAAACTGTTCTCCTGCAAGCTTGCCGCTCCCGTAGGCGCTCGCCGGCCCCACCGCGTCAAACTCGTTCAATTCCCGGTTCTCCGTGCCCGGAAATACATAATCCGTCGATACCTGAACAAGCTTCGCGCCCGTCTCCGATGCCGCGATTGCTAAGTTGCGCGGACCGATGGCGTTAATGCGAAACGCCAGATCCTTTTCCGACTCACATTTATTGACATCCGTGTAGGCGGCGCAGTTTATGATCGCATAAGGCTTTACTTCCCGCACAAACTTTAAAACCGCATCCACATCCGTAATATCAAGCTCCCCCACATCCGTATTCACGCATTCATATTCCGTGCTCGCTTCATATCGCTTGTTCATGGCATGCCCGAGCTGTCCGTTACACCCCGTAATGATGATCTTTTTCATGTCCGACTATTCCTTTCTGCTTTTCTTCTCTGTTCTATTTTATCGCAACTGCTTAAGCATGGCAATCCCAAGCTTTTTTAAGTAGGCAAATTCCTCGCTGTTCCTGTAAAATAAATAATACCCCAAATTCGGGATGCTCATGCAAAAAAGCACCTTCACGAACAATGCGCCAAAGCCGCCGAACTTAAGGAGCCCGGAGAGATACACAGTCAATGCAAACAGCGCCGCCGTAAGAATCGCAGCCTTCGCATAGCCGAAAAAATAACGGCGAGGCGACATCGAGAAGGCCTGCCGGTATATGAGGTACGGATCGTACCACCATGTCGTTAAAAGCCAGCTTATGATCGTTCCCGCGATCACACCTGCAAGTCCGATAACGTGCACAAGCGCGATCGAGATCACAATATTCAGAACAGCCGTCGCAACGGGACGCGCCTTTCCTTTCCAAAAGAGCCCGCAGGCATCGCGGTAAATAAAGGATGTCCGTTGAAAGCCGTTGATCATAAAATAGAGCACCTGCAAAAAAACAAGCTCCACGGAAAACACCCGCGATGCACCGAAGCAGAGACGGATGAACGGATTTAAACAGACGAACATCCCAATCCCCATCAGTGTATATGCCCAATAGCAGAGAAGCTGGATACAGCGGAAGACGAACTCGTTATGCTCTTTCGTATCCTCCGTATAATAATTTCCGACCGTCGCAGTTACTCCGCCAAACAGCTGCATGGCCACCTGCGAGATCCCCGAGATGATCACCTGATAATTTCCGTACAGCGCCACCGTTTTTACGTTGATGAATGCGGAGATCACGAGATTGTCCGTGGAATTGACGATGGTTGTGTTCATTTTGAACAGGGACATCCCCGAAACGTCCCGGAACAGGCTTTTCTTTTCTTCCTTCTTAAGCTTTCGGTACTCCTTCTCCTTCAGATAAGGATAGCGTTTATCCACCTCGCGAGCCGAGAACAGATTCACCAGGATCGCCGAAAACAGCCCGATCACCGAATAGACCATGAAATTTCGGAACAGGGCCAGTGACGTAAGCTGCGCCGCGGTGACGAGCACATTGGCAATCACATAATAAAAACGCACGATATAAAGCTTTTGATCCGCCTGCAGCAGGGTCGCCTTATACGCCCAAAACCAATAGGATACCGCCGACTGCAGCACATATAGCAGATAGACTGCACGGACATCGACAAGCTCGGTCGTTCCCGTCATCAGATACGGTAAGAAAGGAAGCAGCGCCGCGCCCAGCAAAACGACCACCCAGCCAATGACAAAATAGGCTCTGCGGAAATAATGCATGATCGCCTTGATCTTTTCCTGATCCCCGTCCGCGAGCGGCTGATACAGCCAAAAACAGACCGCCGTGGACAATCCTAATTCCGTCAGGCTCAAAATGGACAGAATATTGGTAAACAGACCGGAAATCCCCAGATATTCATCGCTCAGAAACCGAATGAATACCATGCGCCCGATGAACTGCAGCAGACCGACAAGCAATGTTCCCAACCCGCCCGCAAGCGTATTTACGATCGCTTTTTTACTCCTCATAATCTCAGTCTCTCCCGCAGTGCGTCCTTATACATTTTTTTCTTCTTTTCGCGGCTTTTTTTCCTGATATAAGAGTGAAGCTCCAGCTCGCCGGCCGAATAATGGCTCAATGCCACCATTTCTTCATGCTCGCTGAGCAGCGGGTCGGGAAGCTTTGCTTTGTGCAGTCCGTCCCGCGTACAGCCGAATGTCTTCTCCCATTCCACATGCTGCGATTTACAGATTTCTTCTATCGAAGACGGGTTCGTCACAAACGCGTCCTCGCAGTGCTTGAATGCTGCCTCGCCCCGCTCCGTGTAAAGCAGCACGCTGCTGCTTCCCCGTTTGTCACTGTTTTTTCCTGTATAATTATCTCCGACGGAAATATCCGCCTGTCTGTTTAACTTATCCGTGCATCTCACGCAGCGCCGCGGCCGGAAAAAGTCCTTGACGACCATGCGCTCCTTCGCACTGAGTTCGGTCTGACTCCCGTCCGCAAAGGTAAAGCGCATATTACCGGGCCAGCCACCCGCTCTCTTGTCCCTGAAATAAATCTCCGTCAGCTGCCCGCTACGTTCAATCTTTTTTTGATGAACCAACCTGAAATAATCGTAGATAGCGTATGTCTGTGCACGGTCGCAGAACAGACCGATGATCAGCACCCGGTCCCTGTCCTGCCCGGAAAGCTGCAACGCCTTCAAAAGACTGTAAACGGCGCAGGCGCATCCGACATAAATACTTCGCTGACCGGGATGCGACAAAATCCCTTTTACTGCCTTTCTCTGGGACACGGGCACATAGCGCGATTTTTGTGTCGGACTTAAGTCTTCTCCCGGAAGAAATTCCCGTGTGCTCAGCTGATACTTGTCGCCGAAGCCCTCCACGAGATACGCGTTATCATATACACCGTCCCGAAGCAGCCGCTCCACCATTGCCGTCACAACGCCCCCGCTCGTCGCGCGCAAAAGAAGCTCCTCGTCTTTCGCCTGCGCAGTCAGCGCGCCGCGCGGCGCGGCATACGGTACATCCTTCATTTCGACATTTCCGTAACAGACACGCATGCATTTTCCGCAGTGCACACATGCCGCCTCATTCACGATTGGAAAATAATAACCGTACTTGCGCTCAAAGTGGATACAATCCTGCGGACAGATCGCGGCGCAGATTCCGCACGAAACGCATTCTCTGGTTTTCTCTATTGCAGAAACATTCCACCGATCCGGTTCAAACTTCCCCGGATCCTTTTTCGGACTGATGACGTCAAACACATTTCCCCTCTGAAGCTTGGCAAGAATCTCCCTGATCTTTACCGCTTCCGCCTCATAGTTCTCCTCCATGCGCGCGATCGGCTCATCCATCGCATCGGGAAGCGCCGTCCTGACATCAATTTCATAATCCTGCTGTTCAAACAATCTTAACAGCTCTTCATATTTTACCGCCCATCCCGGTACGATGCAGGGCGTTCCTTCTTTATAGGCATGCACAACGGCATGATAGCGGGACGCCACAAGATAGTCAAAACGCGCGGCGAGCGCACTGTAGGCAAAGCAGTCCGTCTCATCCTCCAACAGCACAACGCGCTTATCGTTTTGATAATATGCCTTGATGCGGCGGCAGCATGCAAGATCCTGTACCGCATGCCGGATGATATATACCGTTCTCCCCATATCCAACAGCCGATCGATCACTCTGCGATATAACGCGTCCATCCGCTCTTCTTTCCCGTAGCGATCGTTCCGCACATTCGGCACAATACCGACGCTGTGCGGTGCGATATCCGGCACACTCTGTTCCGTCATGTCATCGCAAGCGGTCTCATCCGCTCCCTCTCCCGCACGCGGCGCAGGCGCATACCGAAAGAGCGCTCTGCGATCCACTCCCCGGTTCGTCAGAACCAGATCCGGTGCATAGTTCACCAGACGAAAATCGTACCGTCTCCTAAGCATCTCGTAGCCGGCCATTTCCCTGCAGTAAATCGCGGTCGCATTTCGGATCCATTTTATCAAATAACGATCCGCGAGCTTCTTCCGCCAGCCCTTCCATTCAAACGGTCCGAAGGACTGCGGCATAAAATAGAACTTGATATGACGCTTTTTTGCCACCGCGGCGCGGTATCCCGCAAGCAGATTTTCCAGAATCCCCCAATTGGAGCCGAACGTATATCCGCTGACGTCAATGATCATATCCGTATGCTTCCGGATATACGCCGCATCCCCGTGTCTGTCAAGCTTTCCGTAACGGTGCTGCAAAAGCTTATATCTCCATCCGAACAGGCAGACGCCGTCACGGAACAGAAAGCGGTATTTTGAAAGCTCTTCATCGCTTCTCGCGGCGTCTATATCGGACACCACAACAATTTCTTTGTCCGGATAGCGCCGTTTCACCTCATCCACCGCCACGAAGACCATCGCCTGCGCGCCCTTATTGATCAGATTTCCACCTGTGATCAGAACGTATCCCATGAAACGCCCTCCTCCATGCTTTTTCGCAATGTACGCCTAACCTTTGTTTTCCTCGAGAAGCGCGGCATACAGCCGCTCGACGGCGTCGGTATTATGCCGCGCGGTAAAGCATTCCTTTGCGCCCCGGTATGCCTCGGCACCCATGCGCGTGATCTCCTGCGGATGCTCCAAAAAATAACGCATCCTGTCCGCCAGTGCCGCCGCACTGCCGCTCTCAAATAAAAATCCGTTTTTCCCATGTGCGATCAGCTCAGGGGTTGCCCCGCTGTCCGCGCCGATGACCGGATTGGAAGAAAGCATCGCTTCCGCTGTCACCCTCCCGAACGCTTCCATACCGGAGCAGACAAGCTCCACATCCGTCCGTTTTCTGAGCGCCGCCATATCGGACACATAGCCCGTAAACGTGACCGTCCCCTCAGGCAGCTTCAACGCCTGCGCTTTGAGCCGCTCCTCAAATGCTTTTGAAGACTTCAGCGCGGACGCAGCGCCCGCAACCATCAGCCTGACACCGTCAAAACCCTGCTCACATAAAATCCGGCAGGCCTCGATTGCCAGCTCCTGATGTTTTCCCTCATGAAAATTGCCCGCAATCAAAAACGTGACCGCCGTCCCGCTGCTGTCGTTTTGTCCGCCTATGACCGGCTCCCGCTGACCGCCTGCTGCCTTCCCGCCAGGATATTTCTCATAGCAAAGCTTCTCGGAAATGCCGTTATAGATCACGGTGCAGTGCGCATCCGGTATCTCCTGCCCATAATACCGTCGCAGACATTCCGAAATGAACACGATTTTTCCCGGAACGTTTATCGCGCGGCGTGCGCTCTCCTGCTTTCCCAATAGATAGATCAGGCGATAGTCCAGATCGCCGAACTCCCGAAAATGCCAGACATGCGGCAGTCCGCACATCTTTGCCGCACGCGCGCCGACGTCGATCGCGCTGGAATTTGAATGAATCAACTTCGCCTGTCTTTTTCTCGCCAGCGAGGCAATCCGGCGTGCCGCGACCGGCTCCGTCAAATAGAGTACGCGAAATAAAAACTTCAACAGTGGATTCCATGCCTTTGGCATCATCCACCAGCCGAAAAATATTTTTTTAACAAAAATCCCCTGTTCCTTCAGTGCGCGGAAGACCTGTCCCGATCGGAACGGAACAACGACCGTCACTGTATGTCCGCGGCGTTTCATATCCGATACCATCGTGACAAGGGATTTCGATGCGCCGCCCAGATTCCGTTCATGAGCCACATACAGGATGTTCATTCCGATCATCTGCCCTTTCTATTCTTCTTGTGCGCTCCGCTCTCCCTGCGCCTCGCCCTGTTCGTCCTGCCCGCTCTGCCCTGTGCGTTCTTCTCCTGCCCCTGCACTTTCCAGACGCTTGATCCGTTCCTCGCAAAGCGCCACAGCCTGTACAAGCTGCTTGATCCGCTCCGACTGCCGTGACACAATGACAGTCAGCGCAAAGAGAAGACAGATGGAAAGCAAAAACGCCACCAGATACAGCGCATTGACCGGCGTCGCAATGCCGAGCAGATCGGCAAGCTTAGACAAAAGCTTCGGAAAACAGTCCACGATCAACGCCGCAAAAGAAACCGCCAGCCACGGCAGCGCATATTTCAGTTCCATTCTTCTTTTGCGGATCAGGCGGATAATATACAACATGCCAAGCAGCAAAACCGCCGCGCCGATCAATTGTAATTTCAACATCGCTTCAGTATCTCCTTATATCCTCTATCAAAATAGCAAAGGTTACCTTGCACATATAGTAAATGCTTTTCGAAAAAGAAATAGAGGATTTCCCGTTCTCGCGCTCCCGCATTTTTACAGGCGCTTCCTCCACCCGTTTCCCCTGCCGCAGCAAATAGACTACACTCTCCGGCTCCGGATAATCCTTAGGATAATTCACGGCGAACGCCTCGATCACGCTGCGGTTTGCCATCCGCATGCCCGATGTGGGATCTGTGATTTTTTTTCCCGTTGAAACCCGGATAAGTTCCGTAAAATAGCGGATTCCCAGACGCCTCATACCGGAAGACTGAAACCCTTCATGCCGCAGGAACCGCGAACCGATCACCATATCCAGCTCCTCTCGCACGAGCTTCTCACGCATCTGTGTCAGATAAGCGGCGTCATGCTGTCCGTCGCCGTCAAACTGCACCGCAACATCATAGCCGTTCTGCATCGCATAGCGGTAGCCTGTCTGCACCGCTCCGCCAATCCCCAAATTGACAGGCAGATTTAAGACATGCAGCCCCTCCCGCCTGCACAAGTCAAGCGTGCTGTCCCGCGAGCAGTCATTGATGATGATATAATCAAAATCAGGTGCGTTTTTCTGAATATCGCGCACCGTTTTCACAATATTTTTTTCCTCATTATACGCCGGTATCATGACAAGACTTTTCATCAGCTATTCTCCTATGCGGGCAAGGCATTCACAAAAACTGCCGCAGCACCCGAAGCGCCCTGCACAGGTCCGTAAACCACGCAAAACGGATTTGATTTTCCCGCAGCGCGCGATGTCCTTCTTTCAATGACAAAAGATACGCTGAAAGCCCGTTATTGCTCGTACCACCGTAATTCATGCGGATCAGGACCTCCGGGACATAGGCAAGCTTCACCTGCCCGTCCTTTAGGCAGCGCACCATCAATTCATAGTCCGCGGAAATGCGGTAATCCGTCCGGTAAACTCCGTAGCGATCGTACACTTCACGTTTCAGATAAAACGTCGGATGCCCCGGCATCCAGCCGAACCGCAGACGCCCCTGCCCCTGCCGCCATTTCCTTACGATCTTACCGTCCCTGCAATAATCCAGATCGGCATGCACGCCGTCCGTATGTTCTTTTTCTATCGCCTCAACAAGCCTGCGCACGGCATAGACCTCGGTAAATTCATCAAAACAGCACCCGATGACGTCGCCCTTTGCCATGCGGATCCCTTTATTAATGGCGTCATAAATTCCGTTATCCGGCTCCGAGCAGATCTTCATCCGTTCCCCGAACCACTCCTTCGCTTCCGCAAGGATCTGAGGCGTCCGATCCGTGGATGCGCCGTCCACCACGATGTATTCCAAGTCCGCATAATCCTGTTTTTTGACCTGCTCAATGATCCGCTCCAGATGATCGGCATCGTTATAGGTAGCCGTAATGACCGAAACCGTAAGTCCCATAAGCAAAAGCCCTCTTTGTTTTTCTCCTTTTGAGCGTCTCTATCATACCACAATTTGTTCCCGTTTTCAAATGGTACGGGCGCGCCGGCATCACAGACGCTTATAAGTAATACGGTACGATCCCAAGCCTCCAGTTACAGTAAAGGAGCAGTCCCGCCATGATACCAAACAGAATCTGATAATACCGCTCCTTACTCCATTTCCACACAAGCCTCCCATTTAGGAAGCATACAAAGAACGGAAACAGCATCGGCGTAAAATAACGGTTCTGAACACCGACAATGACCGGGCTGCCTACCGCGTTAAAGGACATATAAAGAACGGTCCACACCACCGCAGACATGCCGAATACCATGACCGCAAACAGTACTGCATCGCCCGTTTTCAGCCGGCTGCGCTGTTCCTCTTTACACCCGATAAGCGCCGCAAACGCCGCCGTACCGAAAAAAATCCAAGTGCAGAGCGTGCCGGGCGTGCTCAGATAAGCATACATGAGAAACTGGTCTTTTCCGGTAAACCATTCCACAACCCGGCCGAACATGGCCCGCAAAAGCTGTCCCGTATAGGAAAGCGGTGCACTGAATATATGCTTCAGCTGCCCGAGCATATTGGTTCCCTCCATACGTGTATCCCCGCCATTGGCAAGTGTCGCCATTGCCGAGCCTCCGGCGGCAGATTTTGCAAGAATCTCATAAAGCATACAAAGAATAAGCGTCATCAGCGCGACGCGAAACAGCCATGCTGCACGCTTTGAAGGAAACTTCTCATTTCTCCAAAACAGAAGCAGACACCCCATCAGTATGTAAACCGGCTTCGCATAGCTGCCGATAATGAGACATATTAAGATCACCGCCACATTACGCGGGCGCACCTGCGTTTTCGGTGCAAAAAACTCATTTGCCGTCAGAACCATGCCCAGCAGTAAAAAGCTGTTCACACAGGCATCATAGCAGAACTGCGATGCCGTAAAAATACTGTTCGGCAATAATGCAAGCACCGCGACAAGCCCTTTTGCCTGCTTTGCCGCCCGAACGGCAAAAAAACATACCACCGTATACATCAGCAGATTTCCCAGTTTACTGAACATCAGCATCACCGCAAACGGCAGCTTCAAGATTCTCCCGACCGCCATAAAAATAGCCATCGGAAGATACGCGCGCCTGTCATAATGGATCATTTTGGTCTGCTGATACACTTCCGCCGTATCATAGTCATGAATCCCTTGCAAATAGGATTCCGCCAGCTCCCTTTCCCAGCAGTTATTGAAATGGGGCGCATACAGCGTCTTCAATTCCAGTACCGCTTCCGTGTCATAAACCGTTCCGATATAAGAAAGATTCCAGACCTTGCTGACATGCGTCTGTTCATCATAGCTGATCTGATTCGTTCCCGTCATCAGGATCAGATGGATTCCGACCGTTAGTGCGATCACTGCAAACGCATATTCCGGTTTTTCCGCTACAAAGGTGCGCCACTGCCATAACCACGCCGCCAGCCCGAATAATACCCAGAAAAACAAGATGCGATACGGACTCCACTCCATAAAATTTGCCGCCGTGATCATGCCGTCCGACTCAGGCGCCTCAGAGAATGTCAATACCATTCCTGCCGCCCGCGTGCGCAGATTGATCACGCTTTCACCCAATTTGGGAGAAAGCCTGCCCTCCCACACGCCGATCCCGTTCCCCTGTGCATCCCATATTACCAGCCGGTAATCCGTCTCTTCTGTCAGATCAACAGCGATCCGAACGGTTTTGATATATTGTTCTTCCCCAAGATCAAGCACTGTCTCGGCGCTTCCAGCGGCAATCCCGCTCCGCATCTCATAATGACCTTCAAACAATGCATGCCTGTTAAAAAGGAACAGCTCGACAAAAATCGAAATCACCAACGCCACACCCATAAGAATGTACTGCTTACGCGCCCGTTGTTTTTTCTTCATGCACGCCCTCCTTCCCACGGCTCCTATCCATTGTCAAAGCCACACAGACCAGCAGGAGGCATACAAGCTTTGCGTCAAACAGCAACGGATAAGTATCCTGCTCGGACGCATAATACATCAGCAGATCTCCGGCATAAGGTTCATCGTTTACGACCGTAAGACATTCACCCATGTCCCTATCCGTCGCAACCAAAGAAGGATAGAACTCTTCCCCCTCTGCAGGCGCATAGCGGATGGCAATGATCAGTTCTCCGCACAGCGACTCCTCATGGGGCAGTGCAACATACGTATAGGATCTTCTTAAACCCGCGTTAAGCGGCGCGCTTCCCTGTCCGACATAATTCTGTTCCCCGTCCGCCGATACCTGCCATACATCTACGCAGAGTATGCCTGACGGACAGTTCTCGGCTCCCCAATCCAGGCAGGGCTGCACGCCGCTCACATTGACCTCTCCGACAGAGAAAGAAAAAAGCACCGTCGTCTCCGGCGTCAGGACAATATCCTGCTCCTGCTCTTCCTCCTCCAAAACCACATGATATTTCACAACACGATATGCTGTTTTGGGAAACAGACTGCTCAATACAAAAACAAGCGCCGCCAACGCGGCGCCTGCCCATATTCCTATTCGCTTCCTTTGTGAGATCCATTCTTTCATACGTCCGCCTTACTTTTCTCCAAGTCCCAGCCTGTTGACTGCCGAGAATATCGCGCGCACGGAAGCGCGGGTGATATTCGAGCTGACACCTACGCCATAAGTGACCCTTCCGTCATTTGAATTCAAAAGATGAATGTATGCCGCCGCCTGTGAATTGGATCCGCTCTGTAATGCATGCTCCTCATAATCAAGAATTTTGATCGATATCCCGAGCGTTTCCTGCAGACCGCGCTGTACCGCATCAAGCGGTCCGTTTCCGACTGCCGTGTAGGTCTTCTCTTCACCGTGATCCGTATAGACAACGGTCACCCGCGTATCAAACTGCGACTCAGTCTCCCCGCTTAAATCGTCTACCTTCAGCTTACGGAAATGAATCGGCTCCTTTTGGTTCAAATACTCCCTGCGGAAATTTTCCATGATCAGATCAGGAGACACCTCTCCCTGCTTTTCTGAAATTTCCTGAATGACATTGGCAAATTCCCGCTGCATTCCCTTCGGCAGCTTAAATCCGAAATACGTATCCATGACAAACGCGACGCCGCCCTTGCCCGACTGGGAATTGATTCGCACGATCGGCTCATACTCCCTGCCAATATCCGCGGGATCGATCGGCAGATACGGTACCTCCCAATACGCATTCCCGCGCTCACGCATTGCCTTGACGCCCTTGTTGATCGCATCCTGATGCGAGCCGGAAAATGCCGTAAACACAAGCTTTCCTGCATAAGGATGACGCGGATGGATCGGAATCTTGCAGCAGCGCTCATAAATTTCAATGCTCTCATTCACATGCTCAATCTGCAATTTTGGATCAATACCCTGTGAAAACATATTGTAGGCAAGGTTCATCACGTCCACGTTTCCCGTCCGCTCGCCATTTCCGAACAGTGTGCCCTCTACGCGCTCCGCCCCTGCAAGCATCGCAAGCTCCGTGGAAGCGACCCCGGTTCCCCTGTCATTGTGGGGATGTACGCTCAGAATAATACTCTCACGATTCTTAAAATGCTTATTCATCCACTCGATTCTGTCCGCATATACATTCGGCGTCGTCATCTCGACTGTGGACGGCAGATTGATGATGATGGGATTTTCCTTTGTCGCTCCCCATGTCTCCTGCACTGCTGTACAGATCTCCAGTGCAAAATCCAGCTCTGTTCCCGTAAAGCTTTCGGGCGAATACTCCAACAGAATCTTTCCGGGGAACTCAGCCGCATACTGTTTTACCCATTTTGTGCCCTGCACCGCAATCTGGATGATCTCCTCCCGATTCATGCCGAACACAACGTCCCGCTGTAAGGTAGAGGTCGAATTATAGATATGCACGATCGCCTGAGCGCATCCCTCTATGGACTCAAACGTGCGTTTGATCTGCTCCTCGCGGCATTGGGAGAGCACCTGCACCTTGACGTCATCGGGAATCAGCCTGCGCTCCACAAGCTGACGCAAAAAATCATACTCAATCTGGCTTGCCGCAGGAAACCCGATCTCAATCTCCTTAAATCCCAGCTTTACAAGATGCTCAAAAAACTCAATTTTCTCCCCCACCACCATCGGGTCAATGAGCGCCTGATTTCCGTCTCTTAGATCGACGCTGCACCAAACGGGCGCTTTCTCAATTTCCCGGTTCGGCCACTCTCTTTCCGGATAATCGACTACCGGATTTCTCTTGTAACGCTGATAATTTAACATCCTTTTCCTACCTCCATTTTAAATTTTCTTAAACAGAAAAATCAGCCCGAAACCATTTCGGGCTGACATCAGCTGCGGTTTTATTCTCCGAGACCGTTTTCAATCGCATTCACAAGCGTCTTTAAGGCCTCTTCCTCATCCTCACCTTCACAGGTGAACTCAATCTCATCACCACATTTTACACATGCGCCGAGCACGCTTAAAACGCTCTTTGCATTCGCTGTATTTTCCCGAAAGGTAAATGTAATCAACGATTTGAACTGCATAGCCTCTTTACATAGGATGCCGGCAGGTCTTAGATGCAGTCCCGTCGGGTTCTTAATAACCACCTTTTGGCTTACCATAATTGTTATACCTCACTTCTGGCTTCTTCAAAGCCGAATCGACCATAACCCCCACGATTACTGTCAATACGACTAGTATAGCATTTTCACAAAGCATTCACAAGCTTTTCTTGTCATATCCGTCTCATATCATGCTATAACATAATATTTTGAATCAGGTCGGCAAGCTTCTGCGCTTCCCTCTGGATCATTGCCTGATCTTTTCCCTCGATCATCACCCGCACGAGCGGTTCCGTTCCGGAAGGCCGGATCAGCACCCTGCCCTCTCCCTCAAACGTTTCATTCAGCTTTCCGATCGCCGCCGCGATTTCGGGATATTCCATATAGCTTTCTTTTTTATGGTTCGGAACCTTTGCATTGACAAGCGCCTGCGGCAGTACCTGCATGACCGATGACAATTCTGACAACGGCTTCCCGGTTTCCACAAGCACCTGTAACAGATGCAGCGCGCTTAAGAGACCATCCCCCGTCGTATTTTCGTCGAGGAATATAATATGACCTGACTGTTCTCCACCCAGATTTGCCCCGATTTCCTTCATTCTCTCAAGCACATAGCGGTCGCCCACCTTTGTCTGCTCGATTTCGATGCCGCGCTCCTTGGCCATCAGGGAAAATCCGAGATTGCTCATGACCGTTACCACGATCATATTCTTTTTGAGCTTTCCGGTATCCTTCATATGATTTCCGACGATCGCCATGATCTGATCCCCGTCCACCACTCTGCCGTTTTCATCTACTGCGAGCAGACGGTCGGCATCGCCGTCAAACGCAAGCCCCAGCGCCGCTTTCTCATAAACAACGCGCGCCTTCAGCTCCTCTAAATGCGTGGAGCCGCAGTTTGCGTTGATATTCGTGCCATCGGGATTGTTGTGGATCGCCACAATATTACCGCCAAGCTCCTTCAATGTTTCCACGGACGTATAGAATGCCGCACCCTCCGCACAGTCCACGACAATCTTCATACCGTCAAGCTTCACCGGTACCGACTGAACCGCATGATTGATATATTCCTCCCGCGCGTCCGTCCGGTACTTGATCTTTCCGACAGAGGAACCCGTCGGAAATTTGACTCCTTTCATGTCGGAGCGGATCAGACTCTCAATCTCATCCTCTAACGAATCCGGAAGCTTATAGCCGTTTCCGTCAAAAAACTTAATCCCGTTAAATTCCACCGGATTATGGGATGCGGAAATCACAACACCCGCATCCACTTTATATTTTCTTGTCAGATAGGCGATCGCCGGCGTTGGGATCACACCGACATAGACTGCGTTTGCTCCGACGGAGCACGCGCCCGCCATCAGCGCATTCGCCAACATGTCGCCCGATATTCTTGTATCACAGCCGACCATGATCGTCGGCTTGTGGTCACGCTCCTTCGTTAGTACATAGGCTCCCGCCTGCCCAAGCTGCATCGCCAAAAGCGGCGTTAATTCCTCATTTGCAACTCCTCTTACGCCATCCGTTCCAAACAATCTCGCCATGTTACACTATGTCCTTTCCCTGTGGCCCTATTCTTCTTCCTCCACGATCTTTTTCAGCTCAATAGACACATACAGCCTCTGTACCTGTGTCACACGCTCCGGCATCACGAATGCCGCTTCAATGGAATAAACGCCGTCCGCAGGTTCATAGACTCCCTGCTGCTCAAAATAACCCGAAAGATCAATCTCTCCGACAAAGCTTTGCTCATCCACACCTGCCATAACCGTCGGTATCGCTCTCACGCTGATAGAGGAGCCGCTGTAATTCACGATCGTATATTCATATCCCTCCGGCGCATTGAAAATGCGGAGCTGCCCTTCCGGAATCAAGACAGAGGTCGTCTCTAACGGCTCAATCCCTACTGAAACGCCCAGCAAGCCCGTGTGCTCCTCATCCGCAATGATAACGCCGCTCGGCAGATAATCATTCAAAGAAATGAGCGCATTCAGGGAATCTGTCTGTCCCGTTACATTGAGCACCTCTGCCGGAATGTCGATACTTGAGATCGTATCCAGCACATTCTGTGGTCCCGCGATCGTGATCCTGTCATAAGTACCCACAATTGCTCCCGTCAGTTCATATCCTTCCGCCGGTGTACCGGAAACATGATAGGTAAACGGCACGCTCTTTGTCGCAAGGATTGATACCTTCACTTCGACGCTTGAAATGTTAAGCTGTATACTGTCATCTTCAACCCGATTGCCGCCCTCATCATAGAGAACAATGCTCGCCGTCGTGCTCACATCGCTCATCATGCCCGACACGTCCACGACCGCCTGTACGGAATCAATTCGATCGATCACGGACTCCGGTCCTTTTATACGCACGACCGTCTGACCTGCCGTTACGGTTCCCGTCAGATATCCTTCCTCCGGCGTACCGATCGCAGAAATCTGGATCGGAAGCTGTTTTTGTCTGACATCTTCTATATTCAATTTCAAAAATTCCGTATTGGATCGGATGCTGTCAATCTGATTACTGTAACGGTTGCTTGAGAGCTTGATCGTTACCATATTTGTAACGCTGACCTCGGAAAGATCGGCAACCGCATGGATATTATCTCTGTCAAGCTGATCTAACACGGAGCGTTTTGCCCGCACCGTCACATTGATCATATTCGTGTTGTCTAATATCTGATACACCTTTCCCTCATCGGTAATAGCGTCCGTATTCGTCAATTCGACCGGAATCCCGACAAACCTCTGCTCGTCGATCGGATCGTTGATATTCATCACGATCAGCCATAAGAACGACGCACAAATGACTGACAGAAATTTCAATCCGAGATTTTGTGTTAGCCATTTTTTCATGCTTTGGCCTTTCCCTTTCTCACACGGTGCTTCTTTTCCTCGCCGCTCGGCTTATCCTGTATCATTGCGATCTTTTCCTTCACACCGTCCGGATCCAGATCCCGATACAGCTCTCCCTTATAGGCAACGCTAACATACCCCGTCTCCTCCGAGACGACCAGGGTCAGGGAATCCGTCGCCTCAGAAATACCGACTGCAGCGCGGTGGCGCGTTCCCAGTTCCTTACTTAGATCACGGTTATCCGATAACGGAAGATAGCAGGTCGCCGATGTGACGCGTTCCCCGCGCACGATCACTGCGCCGTCGTGAAGCGGCGTATTGTGCTCAAAAATATTGATCAGCAGCTGGCTGGTGACAAGACCGTCTACCGCAATTCCCGTTCTCTCATACTCGGCAAGGGAGTTCGTCTGCTCCATCACGATCAACGCGCCCGTTCTAACCTTGCCCATCTCAAAACAGGCACGCACGATCTCGTTGACCGTACGATCGGTGTATCTGCCGGAATCCTTGCGCGTCGTTTCAAACGGAAAAACCGTGTTTAAGAAATTCTTACTGCCAAGCTGCTCCAACGCCTTGCGCAGCTCAGGCTGCATGATGATAACGACTGTGATCGCCGCCACGCTGATAACATTCTCCGCGATCCATAATATGGTTGACATATGGAAAAATGCCGCGACTCCGATAAAGACAAGTATGACAAGAACTCCTTTTAGGAATGCCCATGCTCTGGTATTCTTAATCCACACCATGATCTGGTAAACCAAAAAGGAGATGATCAGGATCTCAACAATATCCGTCGCTTTGATGTAATTGGGTATGTGCACGGCAGACAGGTATTTGTCCGCAAACGCCGTAAATCTTTCCATATTGATCCCATCTGTTCTCTATCATATTTTTCGCAACGCTGCCGCAGTCTATTTGCGGGCGCTGCCTGCATTACCATTCTTTATCTGCTGGGTCCCCTGTGTGCTTCTCGCTCCCGACGGCTTTGTCTGCATGCCGCTTCTTGTAGGCAAACTGCTCTTGTTTGTCTGCAGACTGCCGCTGTTTGATTGCGAACTGCTGCCTTTTATCGAGAGGTTGTCACTTTTTGATGACATGCTGCTCTTTGCCTGAGTATGCTGCGCTGCGGAAGCGGATGACCTGTTGGACATACCCTCCGACGATGCCTTATGCGGCACCGCATCCTGTGAAGCCGGCCGTTGCGCGGACACTCCGCTCTCAACATGCTGCACGGGTTTTCGCGTATCCAGCTTCGTCACGGTCTTATCGGGAATCGCCACTGTCATCTTGGGAACTGCCTTAACATAATAATAATATTCATCATCTTCATATTGTATGTGCTCAGTCCTGCTATAATCGACATTGAAAACGAAAAATTGCAAAACCTTCACAATGCCGACTGCAGCAATGCTCCCCACGATCGTTCCTACAATGGAAATATTCGTGTGATATTTCAGATCGCCGAACATCAGAATGACCATGCTCATCAACGCACCCGTGATCATCGCGATCGTCCAACAGTGATCTACCGGCATCCTGCGGATAATGTATACAACGATCACTGTTACGGCAAATGCCGCGACCGCTACAAGCATCGCCCGGTCATGCATGATCCCGTCCAAAAAATAACGGAAACGCACGAGCGTTCCGTCCGCATCCAACGAGTTGATCGCCGGTGCGTTACGGCTGATAAAGCTCAATACATAATAGACGATCACACCGCAGCCTACGGATACAACAGACGCAGGACTTCCCACAAGTCCCATGGAAAGCGGCATAACGACCGGAATCTTCAACGCAAAGCAGACCGGCGTCAGAAGCACCGCAATGGTATCCTTCGGTGAGAAACGAAAATACAATAAAAACATCAGCAGATACAGCACCAACAGCACGATCACGCATTCCCATGACAGGCTGTATACATGACCGAGTGAAAATGCCGCCGCCATCACGATTATGATATTAAGCGGCAGAAACGAACACAAAAGTGCTACGATCAGTACGATCGCCGTACTGTTAAGCTGCGTCATATAGCCCAGCCTCTTATTGACAAGGAGCAGCGAAATAAACGCCGCCGCAAATTTCAGCACCGGAACCAGATATGCCTCATATTTGCTGTAAAAGCTTTTTAGTTTTTCTTTTATGACAAGTAATGTAGCCATAATTATCCTCTCAATATGACTGTTTGTTTTTGGACTCAAGCTGATAGAGCTGCGACAGCTGGCGCAGCCTGCTCATATATGCTTTCTGCTTTTTTTTCGCTTTTCCGTATTTATAGGAATAAACGACATAGGAAATGAACGCATATACGGCAACCGTCACAATATAAGCGATCGCCGCCTTGCGCGCAATTCCCCACAGGTCCATCTCATAAATTCCGTCTAACAATGTTTCAAAATGATATAACAAATAGATGCCACACACTAAAAAATAAGCAATGGTCGCGCCGATAACGGACTTCAACACCTGAAGTCCGATGTAATCGCCCCTGAAATAGCTCCCGATCGCGCCGTCCTTTTTTCCTTCGCCGCTCTCATAGGCCGCCATCCGTGTCATCATAATGATCCGTTCTTCGTTTAACATAGCTCTCCCGTAATAATTATCTGTCCAAGAATCTCATTTTCGGATTTTCGCGATCCTGCTTTTTCGGTTCCGGCTTCGGTGCCTCCGGCTTTCGGATTGCATTGCTTAAATCCATTGCCATTCCCTTTTTACATTTTTCGCAGAAACGTCCTGTTTTAATCATGGTGCCACAGTTTTCACAGCTCACGCCGATTGGGGAATCATCTGAAAATGCAAGCCGCTCCTCACGAATCCACTGCTGAATCTGCGGAATCTCCACATCACATTCCTCAGAGACGACGTTGATCGTCGCATCCTTATTGTCGCGGATATAGTTCTTTACCTCCTGAAATTTCTCCTCCTGCTTCTCACGACAAGCCGGACAAATGTGAGGTCCCGCCACATAGTTAAAAATCCTTCCGCATTTTCTGCAATTTCTGACGTTCATACTTTCCACTCCTTCTCTAAATTCCGTTTCCGGAAGCCAATGTGATCACATAAATATCCGCTACGCCTGCCTGCTGTAACAGCGCTCCAGCGGCATCCACAGTACTGCCCGTGGTAAAAATATCATCAATTAGTATAATTGTCTTTAATTTTACATCATTTTGTATAAATTTGAAAGCCTTTTTCAGATTTTTTTGCCGTTCTTCCCGATTCAGCCCCTTTTGCGGTACCGTATTCCGCTCCCGGACAAGCGCTCCCTTCAAAACCGGAATGCCCAAACGCTCAGACAGAGCCTCTGCAAAGAGCGCCGCCTGATTGTAGCCCCGCTTTTTCAGCTTCGCTTTATTTAACGGGATCGGAATGAGCGCCTCGGCATGCCATGCACGGATTTCTTCTCCCAGTACACGCACGGCCTCATCCGCATAAAAAGAAGCATACTCCTGCCTTCCTTCATACTTAAATCGGTAAACAGACTCACGGATATCCTCATAATAAAACAGGGAACGTCCCCTCGTAAACATATGCTTTGTTGTACCGCAGTCATGACAATAAACAAGCTGCCCGTCATGCAGCGGCTTTCCGCACTTTACACAATAAGGATCCCCCACCGTCCTAAGACGTGCGCGGCAAGTCTTGCAGATACCGCCCGGTTGGCTTGAGAGCACTTCGTCACAGACAGGACAATGCGCCGGATAGAGCAGCCCTATCAGCATCTCCGAGATTCTTTTTTTTTTTTTCATTCCTCCTCTTTCCGGATCAACTCTCTCAAACGATAGACCAGCCCCGTATGGCGCTTCTGCTCATCCACATTAGCGATCATCTGCGCGATCGTCTGCCGGCTCCCCAAAATCGTCACACAGCCGCGCGCCCTCGTGATGCCCGTATAAAGCAGATTCCGATTTAAGAGCATGCGCGGAGCGGACAACAACGGCATGATAATGCCCGGATATTCGCTGCCCTGTGACTTATGGATCGTGATCGCATAGGCAAGCTCCAATTCCTCCAGATTCGCGAACTCATAGTCCACGATGCGCCCCTCGTCAAACTGCACCCGCAGGATGCGCGCTGTCTCATCCACGGAAATGATACGCCCCATATCGCCGTTAAAGATCCCCGTCCCCCTGTCAACGGGAATCTGATAAGCGCCGAGCACCTCCCATTCCAACTGGTAATTATTTTTGATCTGCATCACCTTATCTCCCTCGCGGAACACGTTTTCTCCAAAGACGTATTCTTTTTTATCGGGAGATGCCGGATTTAAGTACTGCTGCAAAATACGGTTCAGGTTCTCCGCTCCGAGCGCCCCCTTACGCATCGGTGTCAGCACCTGTATCTCAAAAGGCTGCGCGTCCACATAGGCGGGCATTTTCCCCATGATGAGCTGGATCATATGCTTGTAGATCACATTCACCTGATCCCGTTCCAGAAAAAAGAAATCCTTGCTCCGGTTGTCCAGTGCGATCTCCTTTCCCTCATGAATCCGGTGTGCATTGACAACAATATCGCTCTCCTCCGCCTGCCGGAAAATTTTGCTTAATACAACCATCGGAAAGCAGCCGCTCTCCATCAGGTCCCGAAGCACCTGTCCCGGTCCCACACTCGGAAGCTGGTTTGCATCCCCCACCAAAATCAGCCTCGTGCCGACCGTGACCGCTTTTAACAACGCATGAAATAAATAAATATCCACCATCGACATTTCATCAATGATGATCGCGTCCGCTTCCAGCGGATTTTCCTCATTGCGCTCAAACCGCACACGTCGTCCCCGCTCTGAGACCGCCCCGTTCAATTCCAGCAGACGGTGAATCGTCCGCGCCTCATAGCCCGTCGTCTCCTGCATCCGCTTGGCGGCTCGCCCCGTCGGTGCGGCAAGCTGAAACTCCATTCCCTCCTTGTCAAGCAGCTCAATGATCGCCTTCGTTGTTGTTGTTTTCCCGGTTCCGGGACCACCCGAAAGAATGAAGACACCGTTTTTCATCGCCTCCGCGACCGCACGCCGCTGCAATTCGTCCAAAGTAAGCTGCTCCTCCTCGATCCGCGCAATGCTGAGATGAAGCCTTTCATCCTCCTTCGGATCTTCTCCCCCGGAGGCGAGCATCAGATCATGCAGCATGCGCGCACAGTCCAGCTCCGTATAATAGGCGCTGCTCCCATACACGGCCGCCATGCCGCCCTGATTTTTGATCACCAGTTTTTTGTCCATCGCCATATTGGGAATGACCGGATCGACCGCATCCTCCGAAAGCCCTAAAAGCTCTGCCGTCCGTGCGCGCAGGACGGGCAGCGGCAAAAAGAGATGTCCCTCCCCTCCCGCAAGCAGAAGCGTGTACAGCAGTCCGCTGCGGATGCGGTAATCAGAATCCACATGAATACCGATCTTCACCGCGATCTCATCCGCCGCCTTAAAGCCGATGCCTTCCACCTCCTCGGCAAGACGATACGGATTTTCCTGTAAGATCCCATATATTTCCGCGCCGTACTGCTGATAGATCTTGATTGCCATCGTGTTCGTGATGCCGTATTTCTGCAAAAACATCATCGCGTCGCGCGTTCCTTTTTTATCCTCAAGCTGCGCGGCAATCTCGCGTGCCTTACGCTCGCTGATTCCTTTGATCTCCGAAAGACGTTCCGGCTCTTTCTCGATAATGGTAAATGTATTCTCACCGAAACGAGCGACAATACGTGCCGCAAGAGATTCCCCGATTCCCTTGACCGCACCCGAGCCAAGGTAACGTTCAATGGAAAGCACATCATCCGGCAGCATGCTCCGGTAACTGCTCACCTTAAATTGTTTTCCGTAAATCGCATGCTTGACAAATTCTCCCTCCGCCTCGATCGTCTCCCCCTCGGAGGCACTGTCAAACGTTCCCGTAACAGTCGTCGCCTTTCCGTCCACGACCAGCTCCAGTACTGTATAATGGTTGTCCTCATTGCGATAGATCACGTGCTCCACATAGCCCTTTATCGTCTCCATGATATCCCCCTATACCGCAGACCTTCCTGCAGCGTAAGCCCCCCGATGCGCACAAAAAGGCTGCTTCAGTAAGCAGCCTTTCTCTATCCGGTTGTTCTTTTACTTCTCAATGCAACGGATTCTTACCGGTCCGTCGTAAGCTGACAGCGTTACTGTCCACGCTTCATCGCCTCATACAGCATCTGCGCGATTCCCAGACCGCTCTTCTCAGTGGAATCAGACGCAAGGGTGGCGATTGCCTGCTCCTTAAAGTATTCCGTCAGACTGTCGTCTCCTCCCATGGAAAAGCCGACAGAAGGCGACTTCTCATCGTCATCAAAGGAGATCGTCTTTTGCATTTCCTTAAATACCTGTTCCAGCAGATAGGATTCAAACTGCTTACAGGCGCTCATCAGTTCTTCGTCCGTAGACTCCTTACTGATTGCGTTTGCCGCATTTTCCGTCTTCGTCGCCGAAACATCCTTCGCCATGCTCAGGTAATCATTATATCCCAGTGTAAGACCGCTCATATCCATAGGTAAGTCCTCTTTTCTACCGATTCCGCTTCGCGGAATCTCAAATCTGTGCGGAGAATGCAAGGCGATAAATTCGCCGGCGAATTTATCGCCTTGCATTCTCCTGTGTGAGATTTAGTACTTCTTAGCAAAGCGCCCATTGGCGCGAGCTTTAGAAGTACTTCTCACACTATTAACTCTTTAACTGATTTGCCGTCTGCATCATTTCATCCGTCGTTGTGATCGCCTTGGAATTCATCTCATAAGCACGCTGCGCGATGATCAGATTCACCATCTCATCTACGACCTTAACGTTGGATGCCTCCAAATAACCCTGAACGATCTTGCTCTTTTTCAGCGCATCGTTTTCCGCCTCGTTCATCGCTTCTCCGCTCGCCGCCGTCTCCTGATAGTATCCGCCGTCCGTCTTATACAGACCTGTCGGATTATTGAACTGGTATACGCCGATTGTCATTCCGAGCTCACGCGGATTATTTGTCTCGTCCGGATAGCAGAAGCTTCCCTGATCGGTAATCGTGATCTTGCTCACAATCATATCCGGATCGAACACGATCTCGTCTCCTTCCGTATCCAATACCGGATAACCCTCTGCCGTACAGAGTGTCAGCCCATCATTTCCTTCCGAAATAAAGAAATTACCGTTCCTTGTATAATAGGTGCCGCCATCCAGCCCGCGAATGGAGAAAAATCCTTCTCCCTCAATCGCAAACGCCGTAGGACTCGTCGATTCCCTCATCTCACCCTGCGTAAAAATGGAACTGATGGATGAATTGCGCACACCCAGACCAACCTGTGCGCTTCCCGGCTTCTCCTCACCGTTTGCGGAAGTTGTCCGCGTTTGAAGCGTTTGATACAGAAGAGACTGAAACTCCGCCACATCCGTCTTATAACCCGTCGTATTCACATTAGAAAGGTTATGTGCGATCGTGTCCACATTCAGCTGCTGGGCGATCATGCCCGTTGCCGCCGACCATAAAGAACGTACCATGATAATTTCCTCCTGTATTATCCTATAGGAATTTTCTCGATCTCTGGAGAATCCGCTTTGCGGATTCTCTGAAAGAGTTTGCGTTCCGCAAACTCTTTTTTATACCTTGCCGATCTGGTTGACAGCAATATCGAGCGAACGATCGAGCGTTGTGATCACCTTTTGGTTCGCCTCATAATTCCGCTGGATCGTGATCATATTTACCATTTCCTGAACACTTTCCACATTGGACTGCTCCAAATATCCCGAATGGACTCTCGCGTCCGCATCCTGCAATTCTGCTCCCTCGATCGCGCGGTAATAATTCTCACCGTATTTTGCTAAATAATCATAGTCGGCAAAATCCGTGATCTGGAGCGTCGCCATCAGTTCGTCATCCTGATAGATACCACCGATCTGATCGATGTACGTATCCTTCGTCGGGTCAAGCTGAATCCGCTCCAAACCGCCGTTCGCTGCTCTGCCGAGCACATAATCGCCATTGTCATTGACAAGATACCCTGCCGTATTCACGGTAAAACCGCCGTCACGCGTATATAGCGTCATCGTCTCATCATTTTTATTCGTAAACTCAATGCTGAAAAATCCGCTGCCGCTCAAGGCAAGATCATATGTATTATCGGTGTTACGGAACGCGCCCTGCGTCCAATCCGTGTAATTTTCACCGATCTTTACGCCAAGATTCATCTGTCCGATATAACGGCCATTCCCCGGCGTCGTCACATCCTTGAGACGATATGCGAGCACGTCGGAAAACGCCTCATTTGTCGCGCCTTCCTTCTTAAAACCGACCGTGTTGACATTCGCAAGATTATTCGTCATCGTATCCAGACGCTTCTGCTGGTTTACCATTCCGGTATAGGCCGTATATAATCCTCTGAGCATGTCTGCCTCCTTACCCGTTCCTTTTCGTGTTTCCCTTTATCCTGAATGAATCTTTTCTTAGCTTTCCTCATGATAGCCTGCAAGGAACTCTACATAACGTCCGGTTCCGATCGCAACTGCCGTCATCGGCTCCTCCGCCGTCATTGTATTGATCCCCGTCTTGTTGGCGATCAAATCCTCCAGTCCGCGCAGCAGGCTTCCGCCTCCGGTTAATACGATACCGCGATCCGCAATATCCGCCGCAAGCTCAGGCGGTGTTTTCTCAAGCACGCTGTGTATGATCTCAATGATCTGCGAAGTCGTCTCCCTAAGCGCCTCCTCTGTCTCCTCCGAGGAAACCTTGACGGTACGCGGCAGACCTGTCACCAGATTTCGCCCACGAACTTCCATATAATCTACTTCCGGGCGCTTAAATGCCGTACCGATCTTGATCTTGATGTCCTCCGCCGTTCTCTCACCGATTAAAAGATTATGCTTTTTACGCATATAGCGCACGATCGCCTCATCAAAGTCATCTCCCGCAACCTTAATGGATGCGCTGACGACCGTACCGCCGAGGGAAATCACCGCAATATCCGACGTTCCGCCTCCAATATCAACGATCATATTACCGCACGGCTTGCTGATGTCAATGCCGGCGCCGATTGCCGCTGCGATCGGCTCCTCAATAATGGAAACCTCCCGCGCGCCTGCCTGATACGTCGCGTCCTCAACCGCTTTCTTCTCTACCTCAGTCACGCCGCTCGGCACGCACACCGCAATGCGCGGCTTGCGGAAGGTTCTTCTTCCGAGTGCTTTCTGGATAAAATACTTCATCATTTTCTCGGTGACGGTATAGTCCGAAATAACACCCTGTCTTAACGGTCTGACCGCAACGATATTTCCCGGCGTCCTTCCCAACATTAGACGCGCATCCTCACCGATTGCCTTTATCTTATTCGTATCCCTGTCAAATGCAACAACGGACGGCTCCTTTAATACAACGCCCTTTCCCCTGATATAGACAAGAATACTCGCAGTTCCCAAGTCAATTCCGATATCCGTGTACTGCATGCTCCAAACCCCTTTCTCAACGCTCTCCTCTATTTCTATGTGAATGCTTCTTATACGCATGACCGAATGGCAAAATCTACTTTCAGCATTGCCATCTACCGTAAAAATTAAACATACGAAGCCATTATAACCCATAAGAACGCATTTTCAAAGGGGGTTTCCAAAAACTTCATAAAATTTTTTTGATCTATGCACGGACTTAACCGTTACCTGCTTCTTTTTTCCCAACAAAGAAAGCACGCTACGTAAAGCGGTTCCATCCGCCCTGCGTATTCGTGCCTCCATGCATCTAGGTATGTTATCGGCTGTTTCCCGATAAAAATAAAGGTCAATCCGTGCTTTTTTGCGTTTTTCTGTGATTTTCCCTTTCCAACATTTTCCGGACATAGGCTCCCGTATAAGAGCCTTCCGCCTGCGCAACCTGTTCCGGCGTTCCCCTTGCGATCACCGTTCCGCCGCCGTCTCCGCCCTCCGGACCCATATCAATGATATAGTCGGCTGTCTTGATCACGTCCAGATTGTGCTCGATCACGACCACGGTATTACCACCGTCCGCAAGGCGGTGCAGGATGTCCACCAGCTTATGCACATCCGCGAAATGCAGCCCCGTCGTCGGTTCATCCATAATATAGATCGTGTGCCCCGTATCCCGCTTGGAAAGCTCCGTCGCAAGCTTGATCCGCTGCGCCTCGCCGCCTGATAATGTTGTGGAAGGCTGTCCTAAACGGATATAAGAAAGACCGACGTCATAAAGTGTCTCGATTTTTCTTCGGATGGACGGTACGTTTTCAAAGAAATGTACCGCTTCCTCCACCGTCATATCCAGCACGTCATAAATACTCTTTCCCTTATATTTCACATCCAGTGTTTCTCTATTGTAGCGTTTTCCTCCGCAGACCTCGCACGGCACATACACGTCGGGAAGAAAGTGCATTTCAATTTTGATGATTCCGTCTCCGCTGCACGCCTCGCAGCGCCCGCCTTTCACGTTAAAGCTGAAGCGTCCCTTACTGTAGCCGCGCGCCTTTGCATCCGTTGTTCCGGCAAACAGATCACGGATCTGATCGAACACCCCCGTATAGGTCGCCGGATTGGATCGCGGCGTCCGCCCGATCGGCGACTGGTCGATATTGATAACCTTATCGAGCTTATCCATATGAAGGATGGTGTCATGCGCACCGGCAACAGTCCTCGCCCGGTTCAGCTTCTTTGCCAGATGCTTATACAGAATTTCATTGACCAGAGAACTCTTTCCCGAACCGGAAACGCCCGTGACGCAGGTAAATACGCCAAGTGGAAAATCCACGTCGATATTTTTCAGGTTATGCTCTCTTGCGCCCTTGACAGTCAGAAAACCGGTCGGCTTTCTTCTTGTCTCGGGTACGGGAATCCGTTTTGCGCCGCTTAGATACTGTCCTGTCACGGATTCCTTTACTTTCATGATCTGCTCCGCCGTTCCCTGCGCTATGACCTCGCCGCCGTGCTCGCCCGCACCCGGACCGATGTCCACAATATAATCGGCCTCAAGCATCGTATCCTCGTCGTGCTCCACAACGAGCACCGAATTGCCAAGATCACGCAGCCGCTTCAATGTAGCGAGCAGCTTATCGTTATCGCGCTGATGCAGACCGATGCTCGGCTCGTCCAAAATATAGCATACCCCGACAAGCCCCGAACCGATCTGCGTTGCCAGCCGGATTCGCTGCGCCTCGCCGCCCGATAAGCTTGCCGTTGCTCTGGAAAGACTTAAGTATTCCAGCCCTACATCGACCAGAAACCGCACACGCGCCCGAATCTCTTTCAGAATCTGATCTCCGATCAGCTGTTGCTGCCTTGTCAGTTCCAGCGTTTCAAGAAATGCCGACAGCGTTTTGATGGATAGAGATGTGATCTCATAAATATTTTTGTCGCAGACCGTCACTGCAAGCGAGGTCTTTTTTAACCGCATACCCTTGCAAAGCTTGCAGGGCGTGATTTTCATGAACGTTTCGTATTCCTGCTTCATAAAATCCGAACCGGTCTCGCGATAACGTTTCTGCATATTCTGAATCAGGCCTTCAAACGCGACCGGATACACGCCCTCCCCGCGCTGTCCTTTATAATGCACTTTTACCTGACGGCCGTTTGTGCCGGAAATAATGACATCCTGAACCGCGTCCGGAAGCTCCTCAAACGGTGTGTCCAAAGAAAAATGATATTCCTTTGCCAATGCGCTAAGCAGCGCGTGGGTAAAACTTCCCTCATCCGAGCTTGACTGCCAGCCCATCGCAACGATCGCACCCTGATTCAGGCTTAAGGCTTTATCCGGTATCATCAGCTCGGGATCAAACTCCATCTTATAGCCAAGTCCGAAGCAGTCAGGACAGGCACCGAACGGATTATTGAAAGAAAAGCTCCTCGGCTCGATCTCCTCAATGCTGATTCCGCAATCCGGGCAGGCAAAGCTCTGGCTGAACTGAAGCGGCTCCCCATCGATCACGTCAACAACCATCAGTCCTTCCGCCAGCTCAAGCGTATTCTCGATCGAGCTTGTCAGCCTGCTCTCAATCCCCGGCTTTACGATCAGACGATCCACAACGATCTCTATGGTATGCTTGATGTTTTTATCCAGCTTGATCTCCTCGGAAAGCTCATACATGCTGCCATCCAGGATCACGCGTACATAACCGCTCCTTGCAGCGCGCGAAAGCACCTTTGCATGCTCTCCTTTTTTACCGCGGACAACAGGCGCGAGCAATTGTATTTTTGTTCCTTCCGCAAGCCCCATGATCTGGTCGCACATCTCATCGACCGTCTGCTTCCTGATCTCCCTGCCGCATTCCGGACAATGCGGAATTCCGATGCGCGCGTAAAGCAGACGGAAATAATCATAAATCTCCGTCACGGTTCCCACTGTCGAACGCGGGTTACGATTTGTCGATTTCTGGTCTATCGAGATCGCCGGAGAAAGCCCCTCGATCTTTTCCACATTCGGCTTTTCCATCTGCCCTAAAAACTGTCTTGCATAGGAGGACAATGACTCCATATAACGCCTCTGTCCTTCCGCATAGATCGTATCAAACGCCAGCGATGATTTTCCGGATCCGGAAAGCCCCGTCAACACCACAAGCTGATTTCTCGGAATATCAATGTCTATCTGTTTCAGATTATGCTCGTTCGCTCCCCGGATTCGGATACACTCCGTCGGTGCAAGCATCTTTTTTGCTGCCATACTCTCTGTACTCCTTTATTCTGTTATTCCTCCAGCCGCTTCTTCAGCTCCATCATCTTATCGCGAAGTTCTGCCGCCGTCTCAAAATCTAGCTCCGCCGCCGCTTTCTTCATCTTCTTTTGGACTGCCGCGATCAGCTTCTCCAATTCTTCTTTTGTCATGGATTCCGGATCCTTCTCGAAGCGTACTTCCTCCTTGGCGATCTTCTTACTGATGCTGATCAGATCTCTCACCGCCTTGCGGATCGTCTGCGGCGTGATCCCGTGCTCCTCATTATATTTCTGCTGGATACGGCGTCTGCGCTCCGTCTCCTCGATTGCTACACGCATGGACTCCGTAATCTGATCCGCATACATAATGACATGTCCGTCAGAATTACGCGCCGCACGTCCGATCGTCTGTATCAATGAGGTCTCCGACCGCAGAAAGCCCTCCTTATCCGCATCCAGAATCGCCACCAGTGAAATCTCGGGAATATCCAATCCCTCCCGCAGCAGGTTGATGCCGACAAGCACGTCGAACACATCCAGCCGCATATCCCGTATGATCTCGGCACGTTCCAGCGTGTCAATATCCGAATGCAGATATTTGACCCGGACCCCGACGTCTTTCATATACTCAGTCAGATCTTCCGCCATCCGCTTTGTGAGCGTCGTCACAAGCACCTTATTTTTGCGTTCCGTCTCCTTACGGATCTCACCGATCAGATCGTCGATCTGCCCCTCGATCGGCCGCACGGACACTTCAGGATCTAAAAGTCCGGTCGGCCGGATGATCTGCTCTGTCCGCAGCAGCTCATGCTCCTGCTCGTAGACATTCGGTGTCGCCGACACAAACAGCATCTGATCGATATGCTGCTCAAACTCCGCGAAATTCAGCGGTCGGTTATCGAGCGCCGACGGCAGGCGGAACCCGTAATCGACAAGCGTTGTCTTGCGCGAACGGTCTCCCGCATACATGCCCCGGATCTGCGGAATCGTAATATGGGACTCGTCAATGATGATCAGATAATCATCCTTAAAGTAGTCCATCAGACAGTGCGGCGGCTCCCCCGCCTTCGTGCCGTTCAAATGTCTTGAATAGTTCTCAATGCCGGAGCAGAAACCCGTCTCACGCAACATCTCCACATCAAAATTCGTGCGCTCGGCAATGCGCTGCGCCTCTAGCAGCTTGTCCTCCTGTTTGAAAAAAACAACCCGCTCCTTTAATTCCTCCTCGATCGCGTCGCAGGCGCGCCTGATCTTTTCCGGCGCAACAACATAATGGGAAGCAGGAAAGATCATCACATGCTCCAGTACTGAGAGCGACTTTCCCGTCAGCGGCTCAACCTCTGTAATGCGGTCAATCTCATCTCCGAAAAATTCGACTCTGATCAGTGCATCCCCGCCCTGTGCAGGATTGATCTCCAACACGTCGCCATGCACGCGAAAGCAGCTTCGGTCAAGATCCAGATCATTTCGCTCATACTGCATATCGATCAGCTCCCGGATGACCTGATCTCTGTCCTTCGTCATACCCGGCCGCAGGGAAACCACCATTCCCATATAATCGTCCGGACTTCCCAGACCGTAAATACATGACACACTGGCAACCACGATCACATCCCTCCGCTCGGTCAGCGATGCGGTCGCGGACAGACGCAGCTTGTCAATCTCCTCATTTACGGCAGAGTCCTTTGCAATATAGGTGTCCGACGACGGCACATATGCCTCCGGCTGGTAATAATCATAATAAGATACAAAATATTCAACCGCGTTATTCGGGAAAAATTCCTTAAACTCTCCGTAAAGCTGTCCCGCAAGTGTCTTATTATGCGCAATGATAAGCGTCGGCTTATTCAGTGCCTGTATGATATTCGCCATTGTAAAGGTCTTACCGGAACCGGTCACGCCGAGAAGCGTCTGGAATTGATTGCCCTGCTTAAAGCCTTCCACCAGCTCCGTGATCGCCTGCGGCTGATCGCCGGTAGGCGCGTATTCCGATACCAATTCAAAATGATCCATGAAAGTACTCCCCCTTGATCACAGTATCAATAATAATCGACTCTGTCTATCAATTGCTTTCCTCGCCACTCCGTATCCGGGTCCGCTAAATAGCACGACCCATAAAAATCATATAGCTCATAATGTTCTGACAGGTCATTTTCCAAAAATTCTTCCATATACCTCGCATTCTCTTTTATTGATTCCATATGCTTCCTGTCAAATCCATCCGGTATCCTGGCATTTTCCAAAATATGGTCATATCGTTCTTCGGCTGTTGGATGTGTTTTCACACCGAAAGCAAGCGCCGGATCGATGCTGTTTTGCGCTTTCTCCGCAAGCCCCAAGGAAATGAACCAAAGCAATGCCCCTTCCAAAAGCTTGAGATATTCATCTTCTGTATATAGAGGACGCGTTAACGATGCCATATCCGCTTCAAACTCTTGCATCTGACTCGTATTATAAATAGGCTTGTAATATTCTTTATCCCCTATTTTCAGCATCATCTTTTTACTCACACTTTTATCGTCCAAATGACCGCATAAATGATGTGCAAATTCATGTCCCGCTATATACTGCAGTTCATATGGGATTGGTCTGTGAATTTCTATCCCGATTTTCTGTGGGACGATTCCTCTCGGATCCATAAAAAAATCCATCGCTTCCTGTTTCAACATGACGCGAAGCGCTATCCGCAATGCATTTTTTCTGACATCATCCGGAACCTGTTCCCTGAACTCCATTATAGCCAGATTACAAAATTTCATATAGAAATTCAGACTTTCATTCAGACTGATGAAACGCCCCCATTGTTTATCTTTCCATGCATAACCATTTACATCATTCGAAAACATATCCCCATAAGTAATGTCTTTACATTCTAATCTGTCTCCTTCTGTTAATCTATCCATAACGCCTTTATAGTGACGCACGATAAAAGACTGCTCGAATGACCAGTTCTCGCTTAGCCTCGCTTTATTCATGTATACCCTTTGATAACGCATATGATCTGCAACAATGTCCGCCCTTTCACGCAGTAGGAAATCAATTGGAGATTGCGGGTTTATGATTCTGTCCGTCTCATCTTTCGTGCAAAAACTCATAAACCAAACCGGTTCCCATCTATTATCTAAACTCTCATCCATGCGTTTTCCTCCAAATGGACAATTTGAGTCTCATAATCTGCACATCCTTAAGAATCAAATCTCATTATTTCTTGCACTAAAATTACCCTATGAGTATACCACAGCTTTTTTTTATTGTCTACACATTTGTCGAACATTTGTTCCTTTTTTGTTGGTCGAGACGTTCCATATTCTGTTTGACAGAAAATTGGCCGACATGATATGCTGTGCTCGTAAATAAAAATTAAGAAATTGCTTGAAGAAAAGAGGACATTATGGCAGTTATTGTTTATGGAACCCACGTTTTTACAAAGCTTACAGGCTATTACGGGCAGAGAGAGGAATGTCCTGTATGCCGCAGAATATATCAAAAAGGATATGTCAGAAATACTGTTTGGGCGCATTTGGAATACATACCGCTTTTTCCTGTAAAGAAAGTTTATTTCAAAATGTGTCCCGTATGCGGAAGAGGCATGGAGTTAAAGAACAAGGAAGCGAAGGCGGAAATGTCAGTCGGTGATTACGGATACCATCAGGCTTTCGAGCCTTATGCAAAGCATGTTTTAGCGAAAAAACCGACGGGATTTATGTCCACGGATAACAGCTATGAATTTTGGATAAGAGATTTGATGACGGGAGAAGAAATTCTTGTCGCTTCCGATATCACCAAAGATCAGGTGAAACAAATCAAAAAGAGCAGAGGATATAAAAAAGTTCCGATTGTGAATGCATAGGTATGATCCCCCTTAAATAGACAAGGAAAAAGCAAGTAATCAACAAACAGAACACGACCGCAAGCTGAACAGTTCAGGCAATACGGTCGTATTCCGGCAATAAATGCTTTTCTTTTTATCTTCTTTTACACTTCAAACATCAGCTCGCCGTAGGTCGGGAACGGCCACATGGATTTGTCCACGATCATCTCCAGTTTATCCGCCGGAGTCCGAAGCTGCTGCATGATCTTCATAACGGTATCTTTATAGAAGAACGCCTGCTCTTTTACGTCCGTCATCGCCGAAGCATCCGCCTCCGCCTTCTTCAGACCGGAAAGCGCTTCCTTCATATCGCCGAGCAGCGCAGATGTCTCTTTTAAGAGCTCCGTCTGCACGGATGCATCGCAGTCCGCCGCTTTTACGGCATTGATCGTATCTGCAAGGCTCTTTGTATATTTCACGACCGCGGGAATGATCTGCTTACCCGCCATGTCGATCATCGTCAGCGCTTCAATGTTAATGGTCTTTGCATACGTTTCATAGATGATCTCTTCGCGCGACTCCAGCTCCGTCTTCGTAAAGATGCCGAACTTTTCAAACAGCTTTACCGCTTTCTCCGTCGTCAGGGAGCCCGCCGCCTCGATCATGGACTTGATATTCGGCAGCCCACGCTTCTCCGCTTCTGCAACCCACTCATCAGAATAGCCGTCTCCGTTAAATACAATCCTCTGGTACTTCGTCATGTATTCTTTGATCAGATCGTGTACCGCCGCCTCGAAATCCTCTGCGCCCTCCAGGTAGTCCGCAGCCTCGCAGAATGCCTCCGCGACGATCGCGTTTAAGATGGTATTCGGGCTTGCGATGGAATCTGCAGAACCGACCATACGAAACTCAAATTTATTTCCTGTGAACGCAAACGGGGACGTTCTGTTTCTGTCCGTTGCATCCTTCTCTAAGTCGGGCAGCGTCTTTACGCCCGTCATCAGCTTGCCGCCCTCTTTTATTGTCTTAGCCATTCCCGTCTCAACAAGCTGGGTCACAACATCATCGAGCTGCTCGCCGAGGAACATCGAAATGATAGCGGGCGGCGCTTCGTTCGCGCCGAGTCTGTGATCATTTCCTACGTCGGATGCGCTCTGTCTGAGCAGATCCGCATGGGTATCGACCGCTTTCATGATGCAGGCAAGCACTAACAGGAACTGAACATTTTCATTCGGGGTATCGCCCGGATCTAAGAGATTCACGCCATTATCCGTCGTGATCGACCAGTTGTTGTGCTTACCCGATCCATTCACGCCGGCATACGGCTTCTCATGAAGCAGACATCTCATGTCATGCTTATAAGCAACCCGCTTCATCGCTTCCATGACAAGCTGGTTGTGATCGACCGCAATGTTTGCCGTCGCATAAACAGGCGCTAACTCGTGCTGCGCGGGCGCAACCTCATTATGCTGCGTCTTTGCCGTCACGCCGAGCTTCCACAGCTCGATATTTAAATCCTTCATATAAGCGCCGACACGCTCCTTGATAACGCCGAAATAATGATCCTCCATCTCCTGACCTTTCGGAGCCGGCGCGCCGAACAGTGTTCTTCCCGCAAACATAAGGTCGGGACGCTGCATATACAAATCTTTATCCACTAGGAAATATTCCTGCTCCGGTCCTACGGATGCCGTCACTTTTGTCGCACCCTGATTGCCGAACAGCCTTACAATACGGAGCGCCTGCTCGGAAAGCGCCTCCATGGAGCGCAAAAGCGGTGTCTTTTTATCAAGCGCCTCGCCCGTGTAGGAGCAGAACGCCGTCGGGATACAGAGGATCGTACCGCAGCCCGATTCCTTTAAGAATGCCGGGGATGTGATGTCCCACGCCGTATAGCCTCTCGCCTCAAAGGTTGCGCGCAGACCGCCCGACGGGAAGGAAGAAGCATCCGGTTCTCCCTTGATCAACTCTTTTCCCGAAAACTCCGTCAGCATTTTACCGCTGTCATCCGGATGGCTGACAAATGCGTCATGCTTCTCCGCCGTGATACCGGTCAAAGGCTGGAACCAATGCGTAAAATGCGTCGCGCCGTTCTCGACCGCCCAATCCTTCATTGCCTTGGCAACCACGTTCGCCGCCGACATGGAAAGCTCGCCGCCCTCATCCATGACCTTTTTTACTTCCTTATAGACGTCTTTCGGCAGCACCTCTTTCATCTTTCCAAGTGTAAAGACATCCGATGCAAAAATCTCCTCAACATTCATTACTTCGCTCATAATACTCCTCCCTTTCTCCTCAAAACAAAAAATGCCCCAAAATTGCTTTTGGAACATCATTGTTCAGGTTACCATATATACGAAATCTCTTTCGTTTTTATTACCATAACCTAAAATCATAAAAAATGCAAGCCCAAAGAACAAAATTTTTTCGTTCTTGATTGTACTATGACTCCGCGCCGGCGGTCAACCGTTTTTTCTGACCCGTATGAGATCATACTGTGATGCCGCCTCGGACAACGTAAGAAACAACACCTGCTGCGGGTGCGGGCAGCTCCTGACGCTTTCCCCGTCCTCGGTTCTCATGTCAAGCACCTGCACCGGAACATTTCTTCCGTCGGGACACATCAGCTCCACCTCATCGCCGACCGCAAACTTATTGCGCTGCGTGATGCGGCAGCTTCCATCCGGCTGCACCTCCTCGATCATGCCGAGGTACACGTACTCATTGATATAGGTATTATCATCATATACCTGCGCGTCCCGCTCCGGCTTGCCATAAAAAAATCCGGTCGTAAATTTCCGATATGTACATTTGACGATCTCCTCCCTGTACTTTGGCAGATTCGCACGATAGGTATCGGGCGAAGCAAAATAGTCGTCGATTGCCATCCGGTAGGTTCGCGCCACCGTCGCCACATAGAGCGCCGTTTTCATGCGTCCTTCCACCTTAAAGCTGTCAATCCCTGCCGCGACAAGATCGGGAATATGCTCCACCATGCACAGGTCCTTGGAATTAAACAAAAACGTACCGCGCTCATTCTCGTAAACCGGCAGATACTCGCCCGGTCTCGTCTCCTCTACCACCGCATATTTCCAACGGCACGGATGCGTGCACGCGCCTTGATTCGCATCCCTTCCCGTAAAATAATTACTTAACAGACATCTGCCCGAATAGGAAATGCACATCGCACCGTGAATAAAGGTCTCTATTTCCATCTCCTGCGGGATGCGGTCTCTGATCTCCCTGATCTCCGCAAGCGAAAGCTCTCTGGCGGATACGACCCTGCGCGCGCCTAAGTCCCACCAGAACCGGTACGTTCCGTAATTGGTATTATTTGCCTGCGTGGAAATATGAAGCTCTGTCTCCGGACAGATTTCCTTTGCCAGCATGAGCATTCCCGGATCGGATATGATCAGCGCATCCGGCTTCAGCTCTTTTAATTCGCGAAAATACTCCGCCGCCGCATCAAGGTCGTCATTATGCGCCAAAATATTGGCAGTCACATACACCCGCACGCCGTGCGCATGCGCAAACGCGATTCCCTGCGCCATCTCCTGCATCGAAAAATTCTTTGCCTTTGCGCGCAGACCAAACACCTCTCCGCCGATATACACCGCATCCGCACCGAATACCACGGCGGTTTTTAATACCTCAAGGCTGCCCGCCGGTATCAAAAGCTCCGGTCTGCCCGCCCGCTTCTCATTTCTCATAATCAACTCCATTTCCCGACATTTCCAAACACGCCGCCTTAGCGACACAAATATTCCTCGCACATCTTCATTTTTTGACACTTAATGCCACGCCGTCACCGACCGGCAGAATCGTCGTTTCCAGTTCCTCATGATGAGTCAGCACATACAGGTATTCCCGCATTCTCGCATGGATCGTCCGATTCCGTCTCGTGACCGCATAGCGGGATTCGATGACATCCCCGTCCTGAAGCACATTGTCCGACACAAGCAGCCCGCCCGGCGCAAGCAGCCGGAGCACATCCGGGAAAAAATGAGAATACTGCCCCTTTGCCGCGTCCATAAAAATAAAATCATAGCTTCCGTTCAGTTCCTTCAAAATATCCGCCGCATCGCCCTCTAAAAGCGTGATCTGTTTTTCCCTTCCGGCCCTGAGGAAATTCTCCTTTGCAAGCGGGATTCTTTTTTCATATTTCTCGATCGTCGTGATCTTCGCCTGCGGCGCCGCATCGCTCATGAGCAGCGCCGAGAACCCGATTGCCGTACCGACCTCAAGAATCTTAAGCGGCTTTGTCAGCGCTAACAGGAAACGCAAAAGCGCCTGCGTCTGTGTCCGCACGATCGGCACCGCAGTCTCATGCGCCGTCTTTTCCAATTCGTATAAAAACGCCGAATTGCCTTTATCAAGAGAATTGATAAAGGCAATCATTCTTTCATCCACAACCACTGTTAATTCCTTTCCGGCATTCCCTCGGAAATCTTCTCCAGCATCTCCTCGACCGTCATGCTTGTATTCAGCTCGTATACCCCAGGCTGCTCAATCCCGTGATAATTGGATAACAGCTCCTGAAAATAAAACAGTCTGGTGCTGCGGATCAGCCCCTTATCATACAGCTTCTGTCCGAGCGATCTGACATCATCCTCTTCCGTCACTGCCACGGACACGGTAACACCCTCGCCCTGGGTCATCGGTTCCTCCGCAAAAATGCGATAGCCGAACGTATACGCCGATAAAGCAAGGCGGTAGATAAGGAATACCACGAGCACCATCACCGCCACTTTGATCACAAGCGCCGCGATTCCTCTGATGATCTGTTTTACGTCCATTTTGAATAACCTATTCCTTTCCAAGCGTCATGTCAAACTCCAGATCCGCCGTGATCCGGGTATAAACATCCTGCATCATCCTGCAAAAAGAAAGCTCCGCCGCAAGAAAATCGTTGACAAGCTGATTATCCCGCAAGCTGGCGCCCTCCGCTTCCAGCTGCTCCACTTCGTCAAACAGCCTATCGCCGTCCTCGGTATTTTGCAGTATAAACATTTTTCTTCGATATTCATCGATCCGCCGCTTCAGATCCGGATAAAGCTCAATCTGCTTCCTCTCCTGCATATATTTCCGATACGTGTCCGATTCTTTTAGACTGCCAACAAATGCATTCAACGCCTGCTCCAAGTTCTTCATAGCCTCTTTCGTCCTTTGCACGCATTCCTATCTCATTCCCAGAAGAATTCGTCTTTGGCGGATTCTTCAAAAGATATGCGCCTTGGCGCATTTCTTTTTTATTCCACATCCATAATGATCGGCAGGATCATCGGCCTGCGCTTCGTCTTTTTCCAGACAAAATCACTTAAACAGTCCTTGATCGTCGCTTTGATCTTTCCCCAATCCGTCACATTGCGGTCCAGACAACGCAATACCTGAGACAACACAAGCTCCCTTGCCTCCGCCATCAGCTCGTCGGATTCGCGCACATATACAAACCCGCGCGAAACAATTTCCGGTCCCGAAGCAAGCTGTCCGGAATAGGAATCCAGCGCCATCACGACAATGATGATGCCGTCTTCCGCCAAATGCTGCCTGTCGCGCAGCACGACGTTGCCGACATCCCCCACGCCAAGTCCGTCCACAAGCACCTCGCCGACCGCCACTTTTCCGGTCACGGCCGCCTTTTCTTCAGAAAGCTCAAGCACATCGCCCGAAGAAATAATAAAAATATTTTCTTTGGGAATGCCCAGCTCCGTTGCAAGCTTCGCCTGCGCTTTTAAGTGCTTATATTCGCCATGCACGGGAATCGCGTATTTCGGTCTTGTCAGTGTGTAGATCAGCTTGATCTCTTCCTGACACGCGTGTCCTGACACATGCACATCCTGAAAGATCACGTCCGCACCTTTCATCAACAGCTCATTGATCACGTTCGTGACCGCTTTCTCGTTACCCGGAATCGGATTGGACGAAAAAATGATCGTATCATTCGGTTTGATAGATATTTTCCTGTGCGTACCGTTTGCCATACGGCTCAAGGCCGCCATGCTCTCACCCTGGGAGCCTGTCGTGATGATAACAGTCTGCTCGTCGGGATAATTTTTGAGCTGCTCAATATCAATCAGCGTATTTTCCGGTATATTGAGACATTCCAGCGCAGATGCCGTCTCAATGATATTCACCATGCTGCGCCCCTCCACAACAACCTTGCGGCCGAAGCGGTAAGCGGAATTGATGATCTGCTGCACGCGGTCCACATTCGACGCAAACGTCGCAATGATAATGCGCGTGTCCTTATGCTCCTGAAAGATGGTGTCGATCGTCTTTCCGACGGTTTTCTCAGACAGTGTAAAGCCCGGCCGCTCCGCGTTCGTGGAATCACACATTAACGCAAGCACGCCCTTTTTCCCGATCTCCGCAAACCGTCCCAAGTCGATCGCATCGCCGAATACCGGCGTGTAATCCACCTTAAAATCTCCCGTATGGATGATCGTTCCCGCGGGCGAATAAATCGCCAGCGCCGCCGCATCCACGATACTATGGTTTGTTTTGATATATTCTACGCGGAACTGTCCTAAGTTAATGGACTGTCCGAATTTCACGACTTTGCGCTTCGTCACCTTCATCAGCTCATGCTCGCGCAGCTTGTTTTCAATGATCCCCATGGTCAGGCGCGTCGCATACACCGGCACGTTGATCTCTTTTAATACATAAGGCAGCGCGCCGATATGATCCTCATGCCCGTGCGTGATCACAAAGCCCTTCACCTTATCCATATGTTCCCTTAAGTACGTCACATCCGGAATGACTAAATCAATTCCAAGCATATCATCTGCGGGAAAACTCAGTCCGCAGTCCACCACAATGATACTGTCCTCATACTCGAAGGCAGTAATGTTCATGCCAATCTGCTCCAGCCCTCCGAGCGGAATGATCCGCAGGCTTGCAGCATGGCTTCCTTCTTTTTCCTTTCTTTTCAAAAAAATTTCCTCCACATTTCTGTTCATCCGTTCCGACCACAATCCTTTTTTGATTATAACCGGAAAACAACGTCTTTACTCATTCAGCATTCCTTCAAAAACGCCCGCGATTGCCTCAAACTCCGCATCATCCTCCACGAACACATACACGCTCTCTAAGTCCGTATCCTTGGAATCATCGCGCAGAATGACCGCCGTCGCCTCCTCGTCCTTGCTGTCTGTCACAAGCAGATAGCTCCTGCCCGCTATCCGCGTCTGCTCTAACACATAAAATACCAGTTTTTCGCCGTTCTCGCCTTCTAATACAATCTGATCCTGTTCCATCGCTACTCCGTCGCGTCTCCGTTCCTATTTTCCTGCATCGCGCGGCGGTCAAGATATCCCTGTAAGATCAGGACTGCCGCGATCATATCTACATAGTCGCGGCGATGCTCCCTTCGTATCCCCGCTTCCATCATTGCCTTATCAGCCGCCACCGTCGTGAGGCGCTCATCCCAATATGCCACGGGAAGCCCCGTACGCCTTTCAAGCATTTCACCGAACTCCCTCGTCTTCTCCGCACGGACTCCCTGCGTATCGTTCATATTCTTCGGCAGTCCGAGTACGATCTGTCCGACGCCATACTCCTCTATCAGTTCCTCGATCCGCGCACATGTCCTGCGCAGCTTATTCTCCTGCTCCCTGCGAATGATCTCCTTACCCTGCGCCGTGATGAGCAGCTCATCGCTCAAAGCCACGCCCACCGTCTTAGAGCCGAAATCCAGTCCCATGATCCGCATATCATGCCCCTCTTATTTACCATTCCACCCGTTGAAGTGGATATACTGCGCCAGCATTTCCTCCACCAGCTCATCGCGCTCCACCTTCATGATCATTGTCCGGGCGTTCTTATGGCTGGTAATATAGGTCGGATCCCCCGACATAATATACCCCACGATCTGATTGACCGGATTATAGCCTTTCTCCGTCAGCGCCTCATACACTGCGCGAAGAACCTCCTGTACCTGAATCTCCGGTTCTGTCTCTACCCTGAAAAATTGTGTATTTCCCAAATCTGCCATTTCGCCACTTCCTTTATCTGAGACGATCAGTGCCTGTCCCTATATTGACACCTCCACGCGTACCATACTGTTTCTATTCTACTCTACTTCCCAAAATTTTGCAATGAGACTTATCTACCTTAGTAAAATAACCTGTAATCCACTGTCCTGAAGCAGTCTTTCCCCGACCCCCCGCACGATCCTGTTCGGCTGAATTTTCCCATCCGGCATTGCCGCCAGCACATAATCCTCCGTATGCCCGATCAGATAGCGCACGCCCCCGATCTCCTTATACTCCTCCGTAAGAATCTCCATCGGCTGCCCGATATACTGCATGCGGTATGCCTCGGAAAGCCGTTCCGATACTGCGATCAATTCATCGCTCCTGCGCGCTTTCACGCTGTCCGGAACCTGCCCGTCCATCACCGCAGCCGGCGTTCCCTCCCGCTTGGAGTATTTGAATACGTGCATCTCATAAAATCCGATGCGCTCGGCATACGCTTTTGTCGCGGCAAACTCTTCCTCTGTTTCTCCCGGAAAACCGACGATCACATCCGTCGTGACTGCGACGCACTGAAACGCTTCCCGCAAAATCTTTACACTCTGCGCAAAGTACTCCGTGTCATAATGACGGTTCATCCGCTTTAAGACCGCATCGCATCCGCTTTGCAGGGATAAATGAAAATGCGGGCAGAGCTTCTTACATTTCGCAAGGCGTTCGGCAAGTTCCCGTGTCACGATCCTCGGCTCTAAAGAACCAAGCCGGATACGGCATATTCCCGGAATTTCGGCAATCTGCTCCACTAATTCCGCAAGAAAACCCGCCTTGGCGGCATCCCGGTAATCCGCCGATCGGATTCCGAGAAAATCCAGCCCGTACGAACTCAAATGAATCCCCGTGAGCACAAGCTCCTTACATCCGGCATCCGCCAGCGCACGCGCCTCCGCGAGAACACCCTCCGGTCTTCTGCTTCTGACGCGTCCGCGCGCAAGCGGGATCGCACAGTAGGTACAAAACTGGTTACATCCGTCCTGAATCTTTAGGAATGCACGCACATGCTCCTGCGGTTTTGTCAAAGCAAGCTCCTCATATTCATCCGTGTGCACAATATCCACTACCGTATCATGCGCCGCGTGGGACGCAAAGTACTCCTCCAGAATACGAACGATCTGCCCTTTCCGGTTGTTCCCTATGATAATATCGGCGCCTAAATCCTCCGCATGAAGAGCTGTCTGCACATAACAGCCTACCGCAACAACCACAGCCTGCGGATTTTGCTTTCTGGCGCGGTGCAGCATCTGTCTGCTTTTTCTATCCGCAATATTCGTCACAGTACAGGTATTAATGATATAAATGTCCGCTTTTTGAACAAATGGCACAATTTCATAGCCGTTTTCTTGTAACATTTGCCGCATAACGTCCAGTTCATAGGTATTCACCTTACAGCCAAGATTATGTAATGCTACACTTTTCATAGGAAACCTCGTTTTTTTTGTATTGTTTTATGTATTGACTTTTCCTTTTTAAGCAATTAAGATGATGATGTGGTTCAAATGACCGCGCAACCAAAAATATAAGGAGGTAATGATCAATGAAGACAGTTAAGATTTCTTTGAATTCCATTGACAAAGTAAAATCGTTCGTAAACGATATTACAAAATTCGATTATGACTTTGATTTAGTTTCCGGCAGATATGTTATCGATGCAAAATCTATCATGGGTATTTTCAGCTTAGACTTATCCAAGCCGATCGAATTAAATATCCATGCAGAAGACAACATCGACGATGTTCTTGACATCATTAAGCCGTACATGATCTAATCAATGGAACACATACACAGGTACATGTGGTAAAAAAGCAAGGTGAACGCCTTGCTTTTTTTGCACCCTTATCACGCCTCTATCGGAATCACTTCATCCGTCTCAAGTGCCGTCTGCACCAGCTCGTCGATCTTCTCCTTCAGGTTTGTCTCATGGTCGCGAATGACCTTGAGATTGGGCTTTGTCACGGGATGCTTCGCGACAAAGATCGTGCAGCAGTCCTCAAACGGCAGGATGGACGTCTCGTAGGTATTGATCTTTTCGGCAATATCAACAATATCATTTTTATCAAAGCCGATGAGCGGACGGTATACCGGCATAGTGCACGCGTCATCTGTACAGGCAAGGCTCGCCATCGTCTGGGATGCAACCTGACCGATACTCTCCCCCGTCACCAGTCCTAAGCAATTATTTTTGCCCGCAAGCGTCTCCGCAATACGCATCATGTAACGGCGCATAATGATCGTCAGCTCGTCATGCGGACACTTTTCATAAATATAGAGCTGAATATCAGTAAAATTGATGACATGCAGATTGATCGGTCCCGTGTAGCGTGAGATCAGCTTTGCCAAATCCACCACCTTCTGCTTGGCGCGCTCCGACGTATAGGGCGGCGCATGAAAATAAACAGCGTCGATATGCACGCCGCGCTTCGCGATCATATAGCCCGCGACCGGAGAATCAATCCCGCCTGAAAGCAGGAGCATCGCCTTTCCGTTTGTCCCGAGCGGAAGACCGCCCGGTCCCGGTATTACCTCGGAATATAAATAAATCTTCTCGCGCACCTCCACATTGAGCTGGATGTCAGGATGATGCACATCCACACGGAAGTCCGGGAACGCCTCTAAAATCGCCGCACCCAGCTCCTCATTCATCTGCGGCGACTGCATCGGATAATTTTTTCTTGCGCGTCTGGCAAACACCTTAAATGTTTTATGCTTGTCCGCATATACGGTATCCATGTAGGAAAGCACATCCTTCGTCAGTTGTTCAAATCCTAAATCCTCCACATGAACAACCGGGCAGATACCCGAAACGCCGAACACGGTCTTTAGGTTGTCCACCGTCTCGTCATAATCAAATTCCGACAGCGCATCAACGTAGATGCGCCCGTCCGCCTTATGCACGCGGAAGCTGCCGTCACAACGGCGCAGCGCATATTTGATGTCACTTACCAGCGCATCCTCAAAAAGATAACGGTTCTTTCCTTTGATACCGATCTCTGCATATTTGATCAAAAAAGCTGAAAACATTATTTTATCTCCTTTGAAAACGAGTGTGGAGAATGCAAGGTGAATTTATTCGCCTTGCATTCTCTCGTGTGAGAAAGGTTCCGCTTAAGCGGAGCCGTAGAAAATCTTCGCGAAACGGCCCTTGCCGTGAGCGTTAGATTTTCTTCTCACACTATTTCCTTGTATAGCGCCGCAGCTTCGGAATCTGCTCGTTCAGCACCGCAAGCGCATAGTCAAGCTGTTCTTTCGTTGTGTCTAAGGAAAAGCTGAACCGCACTGTCGATTCCAAAAGCTCCCGGCTGATACCGATCGCCTGAAGCGTAGCGGAAGGCGTCGGTTTATGGGACGAGCAGGCACTCCCCGCAGAAATACAGATTCCCTCGGCATCTAAGCTGTGCAGCAGCACCTCGGCGCGGACGCCCTTTACGGACAGGCTCACGATATGGGGCGAGCCCTCTCTGCCGCGCGGACCGTTCAACGTCACATCGGGAATGCGCAACACCTGCTCCGTAAAATATTCTTTATATTCATACAGACGATCCACATCCTCATCCAGATGCGCAAAAATCCCCTCGACCGCTCTTCCGAGTCCGGCAATCCCCACGACATTCTCCGTTCCTGAGCGCATGCCGCCCTGCTGCCCGCCGCCAAACAGGATCGGCTTGATCTTTACTTTCTCACCGACATACAGGAAACCGATTCCCTTTGGCGCATGAATCTTATGCCCGCTCACTGACAGCAGATCAATCCCGTCTTTTTTCGGATAAATGCGGCATTTTCCGTATCCCTGCACCGCATCCACATGAAACAGGATCTGCGGGTTTTTCTGCTTAATGACTCTGCCCGCCTCCGCGATCGGCATAACGCTTCCAATTTCATTATTCGTATGCATGATGGAAACAAGAATCGTTTCCGGCGTGATCGCCGCCTCCAGCTCCTCGATACGGATACGCCCGTATGCATCCACAGGCAGGTAAGTAACGCCGTAGCCAAGACTCTCTAAATAATTCATTGTCTGCAAAACAGCGGGGTGCTCGATCTGCGTTGTGATCAGGTGTCTTCCCCTGCGGTAGTTCGCCATTGCTGCGCCAATGATCGCCAGATTATCCGCTTCCGTTCCACCCGATGTAAAAAGGATCTCTTTTTCCTGTACCTTTAAGCTTTTCGCGATCTGTTCCTTCGCATAGCGGAGATACCCCTCCGCCTCCACACCCTTTGTATGCAGGCTCGACGGATTTCCGTAATCCACACGCATGACCTGATCTACAATTTCAGCAACGCTGTCAAAGCATCGCGTGGTCGCCGAATTATCAAAATAACATTTCATTTCTATCTTCTCTCATTCCAATATATATTACTATATTCTAAGTCGTCTCCAAATGATACATGAGCCATGCCATGACGGTGAGGCCTGCCGTTTCCGTCCGTAGGATACGCCTGCCCAATGTCACGGGCACGATCCCCGCCGCTTTCGCCTGTTCGATCTCCGTCTCCTCAAAGCCACCCTCCGGTCCGATCATGACCGCAATCTGTTCGCCCGGACGGATGCTGCTGATCAGCTCTCTTGTCCGTTCCATATCCGCGGCAAGCTCATAAGGGATTATTTTCACATTCGCCCCTGCCGCTTCTTTCACCGCATCGGCAAAAGAGACAACGGGACTGACCTTCGGGATCAGCGCGCGCCTGCTCTGTTTTGCCGCCGCCTCCGAAATGGCATTCCAGCGCGCCAGCTTCGATACCTCTTTCTTCGCATCCAGCTTCACGACACAGCGCCCCGACGCCACAGGAATGATCTCATAAACGCCGAGCTCCACCGCCTTCTGTATGATAAGTTCCATTTTATCCGCTTTCGGCAGTGCCTGAAACAAACGCACCTGTGCGGGCAGCTCCACGCCGTCCTCTTTAATAAAACGAAGTACGCACTCTACCTGCTCCCCATCAAACGCGTGCACCTCACAGCGGTATTCTTTTCCGTCCACACCATTGCTGACGGCAAGCTCCTCGCCCTGCCTGATACGCAGCACGTTCACGATATGGTTCACATCCTCCCCCGTGATCACAACACGGCGTCTCTCCACGTCAATCTGTGACGGCTCCACAAAAAAATGATACATAAACGTCTCTCCGAAAAATAATCGTTTGATTCCGGAAGAATCCGTTCACGGATTCTTCGAAAAATGATTTAAATTTTCTTGGGGCGGGTACTTTCCGCCGTTAGAAAATCTTCATTTTTTTCCGGTCACGCTTACCCACTCGCCCTGATAGGTCACTTCCACGATCTCTAAGCCCGCCGCAAGCATCGCGTCCCGCACATCCTGTTCCTTATGGTTCTCATTGATGATGCCCGACGTGATGTAATAGCCGCCCGGCTTGATATACCGCGTGATTACGGGAGTCAGAGGTACGAGCACATCCGCTAAAATATTCGCGGTGACAATGTCATACTGCTCATCACCGACACGTTCCCGAAGCTTCTCATCGGTAATGAGATTCCCGATCAGCAGTTCAAACTTCGATGCGTCAATGCCGTTCGCTGAAAGATTTTCATAAACCGCCTGCTCGGCACACGGGTCAATATCCGTGCCGGTCACACGCTGCGCCCCATACATGAGCGCAATGATGCCAAGAATACCGCTTCCCGTACCGACGTCTAAGAGCGCCGTCTCATTTGTCATATATTTTCTGATCTGACGGATACAGAGCTGCGTCGTCTCATGCATACCTGTTCCGAACGCCGTGCCGGGATCGATATGCAGAACTCTCTTGTCCCTGTCCGCCGGGCCGACTGCCTCCCATGACGGGATCACAAGCAGATCGTCGATATAAAATTGATGAAAATACTGTTTCCAGTTATTGATCCAGTCAATGTCCTCTGTCTCGGACAATGAGATGGTTCCCTCTCCCAGCTCCAAAAAGCCGCGAAGATCGTCCATCTCCTGCTCGATGCGCGAAAGAAGCTCCTGCTTCGTCGTCTTTTCCCCCGAAAGAAGAAGCAGACCGTCCTCATCCGTCTCCACAAAAAACGTCACATAGGCGATTCCGTCGTCTTCCTCTGCATCAGGAAGAATATCCACGAACATCCGCTCCTTATCCGCTGCCGTCAAAGGAACCTTGTCCTCGATCTGCGCGCCCTCAAGCCCAATGTCATAGAGCGTGCTGATCAAAATGTCTTCCGCCTCCGTCACCGTCTTGATCCTGAATGCCGTCCACTTCATCGCCGCATCCCTCCCGCTTTCTTTGCCCGTCCTTTTTCCCACGGACTGTTCTGTTACAGTATATATGGATTTTTCATAAAAAACAAGGGCGCAAACCCGAATTGTTCACGCCCCTTACCATTACCTGATCAGAAAAATTTCTTTTTCTTCTTTGACTCTTTCTGCGTCTCTCCGCCCGCTTTCGTACCTGTTACGCGTTTGACCTCATTTAAGCTGTCGCCCGTCATGGAATCAAACTCCGTCAGCAGATCGCGCGCTTTTGCAGACAGCTTATCCGGCACCTGCACCACGAACGTGACATAATGGTTGCCTCGCTGCTCCTTATTATGGACATTCGGTACACCCTTACGTTTTAGGACAACGCGGGTGTCCGTCTGGGTCCCCGGCTTGATCGTGTAGGCAATCCTGCTGTCAAGCGTATCGACAAGTACCTCGCCGCCAAGTGCGGCGATCGCGAATGAAATCGGTACGGTCGAATAAATATCCACACCGTCGCGCTGGAAGATCGGGTGACGCATCACCTGACATTCCACAAGCACATCTCCGCGCGGTCCGCCGTTCGTTCCCGGCTCTCCCATATCGGAAATACGGAACGCCTGCCCGTTATCAATTCCCGCCGGAATGATCGCCATGATCTTTTTGCGGATGGAATGGTAACCTGAGCCGTGGCAGTCGGGACATTTGTCCTTAATGACCTTTCCCGTTCCGTTACAATCGGGACATGCCTGTACATTTCTGACCGTTCCGAAAAAGCTGTTCTGTGTGTAAACAATCTGCCCGGAGCCCTTACATTTATCACAGGTGACAGGGCCGCTCCCCGGCTTCGCACCGCTTCCGTGACAGGTCTTGCACTCTTCCTTGTACGGTATTTCAATCTCTTTTTCCGCGCCGAACACCGCTTCCACAAAGTTGATACGGATGCTCGTTCTCACATTGCGCCCGCGCATCGGTCCGTTGCCCGATCTTCCCGAACGCCGTCCTCCGCCGAACAGGTCGCCGAAAATATCTCCGAATATATCGCCGAAATCCGCGCCGCTGAAGTCGAAGCCGCCGAAGCCTCCTCCGCCCGCGCCGCCCTCAAACGCAGCATGCCCAAACTGATCGTACTGTCTGCGCTTTTCCGGATCGCTTAAGACTGCATAAGCCTCGGACGCTTCCTTGAACTTCTTTTCCGCCTCTTTGTCACCCGGATTCATATCGGGATGATACTTTTTGGCGAGTACACGATATGCTTTTTTAATCTCTGCTTCATCGGCATTCTTGCCGACTCCAAGCACCTCGTAATAATCCCGTTTCTGTTCTGCCATATGTGTTATACCTCGCGGTAATCCCCGTCAACGACATCGTCATCTGTCTGCTCAGGTGCCGGTCCTGCGTCAGCACCCATACCACTCATGTCGGGACCCTGTGCACCGCCTGCCTGCTGCATGTTCTCGTACATCTTTGTGAACAGGTTCTGTGCGTTATTCATCAGCTTTTCTTTTGCTGCCTTTAACTCCGTCACCTGGTCTTCCGTCATCTCGTTATCCTTGGTCTTTTCCAAAAGATCCTTGAGTGCCTGCAAGTCGCTCTCAAGCGATGCTTTCTCATCTGCGCTGATCTTGTCGCCGACCTCGCCTAACGCCTTCTCTGTCTGGAATACAAAGGAATCCGCATCATTTCTCGTGTCAATGGCTTCCTTGCGTTTCTTATCCTGTGCCTCGTACTCCGCTGCTTCCCTCACTGCCTTATCAATATCTTCATCAGACATGTTCGAGCCTGCCGTGATCGTGATATGCTGCTCCTTGCCTGTTCCCAAATCCTTTGCGGATACGTTGACGATACCGTTTGCATCAATATCAAACGTTACCTCGATCTGCGGCATACCGCGTCTTGCAGGCGGGATACCGTCTAAGCGGAACTGTCCTAAGGACTTATTATCCTTCGCAAACTGTCTCTCACCCTGTACGACATTGATGTCAACCGCGGTCTGATTATCCGCCGCCGTCGAGAAGATCTGGCTCTTTCTTGTCGGGATCGTCGTATTTCTCTCGATCAGTCTCGTTGCGACGCCGCCCATCGTCTCAATGGACAGGGACAGCGGTGTTACGTCAAGAAGAAGGATTTCTCCTGCGCCTGCGTCTCCGGCAAGCTTACCGCCCTGAATGGACGCACCGAGCGCTACGCACTCATCCGGATTTAAGGACTTATTCGGCTCATGTCCGGTCAACTGCTTTACCTTATCCTGCACGGCAGGAATTCTCGTAGAACCGCCGACAAGAAGCACCTTGCCGAGATCCGATGCGGTCAGCCCCGCATCTTTTAATGCGTTCTGAACCGGGATTGCCGTCTTTTCTACCAGATCATGGGTCAACTCATCAAATTTTGCTCTTGTCAGATTCATATCAAAATGAAGCGGTCCGCTTGCATTCATGCTGATGAACGGCAGATTGATATTCGTCTGCGTCGCGGAGGAAAGTTCTTTCTTCGCTTTCTCTGCCGCTTCCTTTAATCTCTGAAGCGCCATCTTATCCTGAGATAAGTCCACGCCATTTGCGTTCTTAAACTCTCTTACCATCCAGTCAATGACCTTCTGGTCAAAATCATCGCCGCCAAGATGCGTATCGCCGTTTGTCGCAAGTACCTCGATGACGCCCTCGCCGATCTCGATGATGGAGACATCAAACGTACCGCCGCCAAGGTCGTACACCATGATCTTCTGCTCTTTTTCATTGTCAAGACCGTAAGCAAGCGCCGCAGCCGTCGGCTCATTGATAATACGCTTTACATCCAGTCCCGCGATCTTACCGGCGTCCTTCGTTGCCTGACGCTGGGAGTCGTTGAAGTATGCCGGAACCGTGATGACGGCCTCCGTTACTTTTTCTCCAAGATAATTTTCCGCATCCGCTTTCAGTTTCTGCAGGATCATTGCTGAAATCTGCTGCGGGGAATATTTCTTTCCGTCAATATTGCGTCCGCGATCGGTACCCATATCTCTCTTGATGGATGCAATCGTGTTGTCCGCATTCGTTACTGCCTGACGCTTTGCCGGCTCGCCGACCAAACGCTCTCCGTTCTTTGTGAACGCCACGACCGACGGCGTTGTTCTCGCACCTTCCTGATTGGCGATGACCGTAGGCTTTCCGCCCTCCATCACGGCAACGCAGCTATTCGTTGTTCCCAAGTCAATTCCGATTATTTTTCCCATCGTTCTCTCCTCCATTCAAATACGATCTGAACATTCTTTGTTTTCTGTCTATAAAAATCCGTTTCCGGCTTTTTACACGATCTGTCCTGTCACAGCTTTTCCCGATTGCACCATCCTGCGATTCTGCGTCAGCTTCATTACCGCTCTACGGCACGACCGCCACCATGCTGTGTCTGACAACGGTGTCGCGGTAGGTATAACCTTTCTGCAGCTCCTGCGCGATCATGCCGGACTCATACTCCTCACTTTCCACCTGCATGACTGCGTTGTGGAAATCGGGATCAAATTCCTTGCCGACTGCCTCGATCGGCCGCACTTCCAGCTTTTCCAATTCATTGAGAAGCTGCTTATAAACCATGCTCATGCCCTCGGCGAACGGACTGGTCTTTTCTTCTTCCGGAACGCTCGCCAGACCGCGTTCAAAATTATCGACGACCGGCAGGATTTTTTCGATGACGCTTTTCGCACCGGTCTCAAACATCGCCGTCTTTTCTTTTTCCGTCCTCTTGCGGAAATTTTCAAATTCCGCCATCTGGCGTCTGACGCGATCCTCCAGCTCCTCTATCTTTTCCTGCTGCTTATCCTTTTTATCCGCCTTCTTATTCTTCTTAAAGAATTTGCCTTCCTTTTCTTTCGGCGTATCTGTATGAGAGGCGTCCTTGTCGTCCGCACCCCCCGCGCCATCCGCCGCAGCCTCCTCATCGGTTACCGTCTGCTCCGTATCCGCCGATGTCTTGTCGTCGCTTTCCGTCTCATCCGCGTCCACAGCTTCCTCGTCGTCTTCACTCGGTTCCGCATCCCCTGATGTCTCATCGGCGCTTTGCCCGTCGCACGCCTCGCTGTCGCTTTCCGTTACCGCCTCGTCATCCGAAGTCTGCGCGTCTGCGGTCTGCTCCTCTTTAATCCTGTCATCCTTCTTTTCTGACATGGGACTCATCTCCTTTATTGCTTTTTCTTATATATTTCTTCAAGCTGCGTCATCACCGTCTTTAGGCTGCCGACCGCTTTCTCATAATCCATGCGCTTCGGACCGATGATACCGATCGTTCCTTTCATGCCCTCTCCCAGCTCATAAGTCGCCGTCACAACACTGCAGTCCCTCATATGCTGCACGGGCGTCTCGTCTCCGATATAAACCTTGATGCCCGTATTCTCATCGTCCGAGAGCGTCTCCTGCACGATCTGGGTCAGTTCCTGCTTTTCCTCAAACGTCGTGATCAGCTCGCTGGCGCGCTTCTGATCGGCAAGCTCCGGATATCGGAATATATTATTGGCGCCGCTTGTATAGATCTCAAGATCCTCATCCGACGTGATCGCACCCGCGACCGCATCGATCACATCGCCCACAATGCCGCTGTGAATCCCCGCCTGCTGCTTCATGGCGGAGATCATACCTAAGCTGATCTCGTTGACGGAAAGCCCGCCAAGCTGTGTGTTCAAAAGAATATTGAGCTTTAAGACGGTTTCATCGGAAAGCTCCTCTTCTACCGAGAACATCTCATTCTTAATGACATTCCCCTCAACCACGATCACGGCCAAAAGCTGCCCCGCATCCACCTTCGTCAACTGAATGAACTTTAACTTATTTCCTACGATCTGCGGCGCTGAGATCATGGCGGCATAATTGGTATTCGTGGCAAGCACCCTCGCCGCCTGCTGTAAAAGCCGCTCCATCTTTTCTTCTTTTTCAAGAAGCATCTCTTTCATCTCATTGACTTCGCGTTCCTTGTCCGCCATCATGTGATCCACATACAGGCGGTATCCCTTATCCGACGGAATCCGCCCCGCCGAGGTATGGGGCTGTAAGATATATCCCAGCTCCTCTAAATCCGCCATCTCATTGCGGATGGTCGCCGAGCTTAGATTCAAGTCGGTATATTTGGAAATCGTTCTGCTTCCGACCGGCTCTCCCGTCTCAAGATAATTGCGGATGATCGCCTGCAGAATTTTCATTTTTCTTTCGTCCAGTACTGCCTGCTCCAACCGTAACCACCTTCCCTCGTCCTGTTAGCACTCATTTCGATAGAGTGCTAATATCTTCATACATAAGTTATCACTTACCCTCTATATTGTCAACTCATTTTTGAAAAAATAATAATAAAAAATACATAAAAAAAATACACCGCCGATACCAGTCCGTATCACGGTGTATTGATTTTATTCCTTTGTTTTAGACAATGTGCCGAATCTCATTCTCTTTTTGAACAGATACCGCCGCGATCTCTTACAGACCAAAGCTGCCTGTTACATCGCCGTTGATAACATAATAAACTGCCATATCAGCCGGCTTTATATAGAGCTCTACGGACTTAAAATCCTTCAGGTCTCTGCCGAGATCATATACCCAGACATCCTTTGCGCTCTGAACCAGAGAATCTTCCGTAAGAGAACGTCCGTCAACCTCTAAAGTGATGGTGTTCTTTGCTCTTCTCTTTACGGTCTCCTTCTTCTCCGCTGCCACTTTCTTTGCTGCGGTAGCTTTCTTCTCTGTTGTTTTCTTCGTCTTAGAACCCGGCTTCCGTCCCGGTTTCTTCTTTACAACAGGCGCCTCATCCTTTACTGCTGCGGGTGCTGCCTCTGCCTTTACAACTACATCCTTTTCTGCCGCCTTTTCAGTGACAGGCTTCTTTGTCTCAGCCATACTTCCTCCTTTACACATACACTGTGCTTCCTTATCTTTTCTAACTTGCTACCTCATTGCCGAACGTTTCACGCTGGTAACAAAGCATTCGCTATGATTCATACAGTTGCACTGTATCGCATATGAAGCAAAAAGTCAAACAAAATACGCAACTTTCGTGCGTTTGTATATTTTGGGCCTCAGTTTTTCCAGTTTTTTCATAATTATGCACAAAAAATTTGCCCGAAAACTTACCTGAAGATCAGGAAGAAAAGCAGCACCAACGCGCCAAGCGCGATCCGATAGTAGCCGAACACCTTAAAATCATGCTTTTTAATATAATCCATCAGGAACTTCAGCACAAAAAGCGAGACGACAAACGCCACAATCATTCCGGTCAAAAGAATCCATACCTCCTGCCCCGTAAATGCAAAACCGTACTTCACAAGCTTTAGCAGGCTTGCGCCGAGCATCACCGGAATCGCCAGAAAGAACGTGAACTCTGCCGCCACGGTTCTTGACACGCCGATCATGAGCGCGCCGACGATGGTCGCCCCCGAACGGGACGTTCCCGGAAACACCGCGGCGATCAGCTGAAACATTCCGATGATCAGCGCCGTCTTATATGTCATCTGCCGCAGGCTCGTCACAACCGGACGCACCCCCCGATTCCGGTTTTCCACTACGATGAATGCGACACCGAACACAATGAGCGCCAGCGCGACCACAACATAATTATATAGGTATTTTTCCAACACGTCGTCAAACAGCAGTCCGACAACCGCTGCGGGAATACAGGCTGCCACGATCTGAAACCACATGATAAAGATATCTTTCTTTATGACGGGCTTCGTCCTGTCCTTCCACTGGAAAGGCCATATTTTCTGCCAAAAAAGCACGACCACCGCCATGATGGCGCCAAGCTGGATCACCACCTCGAACATGCTGTAAAATTCATCGGATACCTTAAGCGGCAACAGCTCGTTTAATAAGATCATATGTCCCGTGCTGCTGATGGGAAGCCACTCCGTGATGCCCTCCACGATACCGAATAAAATTGCTTTCAGGATTTCAAGCATAGCCGCTCCTTTCGATGGGTTGCTGATGACTATTAATATTCTTCCCGTACAAAGCGTCTGAGCGCGTCAAGGGAACGCTCCACCTTCTCCGTGTCGATGCAGTATGCCATGCGGAAATAGCCCGGACAGCCAAAGCTGTCTCCCGGCACAAGGATGAGATCGTACTTCTTTGCCTTTTCACAGAAAGAAACGGCATCTTCCTCAAGCGCTTTCGGAAAAATATAAAACGTTCCAGCGGGGCGCACAACGGTAAAGCCAAGCGAGACAAGCTCGTCATACAGAATATTCCGATTGGTCTCATAGACGGACAGATCCGCCACGGCATCCAGATTTTTAGCAACTGCGAGCTGCACCATCGCTGTCGGGCAGTTATGACCGATTCCGCGCGAAATCTGCCCGCACATCTGAATCATCAGTTCTGCGTCCGGACAGGCTGGGTGAACCGCTACATAACCGATCCGATCTCCCGGCACGGATAAGGATTTCGACCACGAATAACAGGTGATCGTATTCTCATAATAATTGGCGGGATAGGGAACGCTTTTTCCGTCAAATGCGATTTCCCGGTACGGCTCGTCGGAGATCAGATAAATCTCATGTCCGTATTCCTCCTGCTTCTCATGCAGATAGGCGGAAAGACGCTGCAGCGTCTGGGCCGAATAGACCACGCCCGAAGGATTATTCGGCGTATTGATGAGCACCGCCATGACCCGCTCGTTCATGATAGCGTCAAACGCCTCAAAATGAATCTGAAAATCCTCTGTATGCGCAGGGACGACGCGCAGACACGCACCGCTTAAGTCCACATACGGATGGTATTCCGGGAAAAAAGGAGCAAATGTCACGACCTCATCTCCGGGCGACGTCACCAGACGGACCGCATGTGCGATCGCACCCGCAGCGCCGCTCACCATAAAGATATGCTCTTTTTGATAATTCATGCCAAAACGCCGGTTTAAGTTTTCCGCGACCGCCTCTCTGACGGCAGGGATCGTCAGCGTCGGACTGTAACCGTGCAGCGCCATCGAATTCTCGTCGCGCAGCATGGCGATCAGCGTATCCGTATAAGACTGCGGCACTTCAACCGAGGGATTGCCCAAGCTGTAATCAAAGACATTTTCATAGCCGATCTGCTTCCCCCGCTCCGTGGCATATTCCGACAGGCTGCGGATCACAGACTTCGCCGATAACATTTCCTGATATTTTTTTGCAAGCATTTTTATTCCTCTCAATTTTTTATTGTTGACGCAATGATCTCCAGGTTTCCCTGTATGCTGTACGTTCCGTACCCCGACGGCAGAATGAAATGATCTCCCTTTTTGATAAGCTGTCCGTCTAAAAGACCGCTGCCCTCGATCACGCTCATGATCAGAAACGGCTCGTCCTGCGAAAAGGTCACGGGCGCAGTCACATCCAGCTTCCATACCTTATAATAATCACATACGATCAGCGGGTTCATCTGATTTTCCGGAAGTCCCGCGGGCGTCATGACACTCTCCTCCACCGGTTTTGCAGGTACGGTGATGACGTCAATGCTTTTTTCAATATGAAGCTCGCGCGGCTTCCCGTTACTCAAGCGGTCATAATCGTAGACACGATAAGTAATATCACTGTTCTGCTGCGTTTCTAAAATCATCAGCCCGCCCTTGATCGCATGCACCGTTCCGGGATCGATCTGAATGAAATCTCCTTTTTTCACAGGGATCTCGCGGATCAGCTCTCCCCAGCGCTTTTCCTCGATCATGTCACGAAGCTCTTCTTTGGAGGACGCATTGTGTCCGATCACGAGCGCCGCGTCCTCAGGGCAGTCCAAGATGTACCAGCATTCCGTCTTGCCGAGAGAGCCGTTCTCATTCTTTTTTGCATAGGTGTCATCGGGATGCACCTGAATGCTTAAGTCCGATTTCGCGTCAATGATCTTGATGAGAAGCGGAAAACGATCCAGCCCGGTGTTTCCAAACAGCGAAGGCTCTTTCTCCCAAAGCTCGGACAGCGTCCTGCCCGCATACACGCCCTCGCGCACGACGCAGTCCCCGTTCGGATGCGCGCTGACAGCCCAGCACTCGCCCGTATCGTCGCCGGGAATCGGATACCCCCAGTCCGTCCCAAGGCGGTTTCCTCCCCAGATCATCTGCTTGAATACCGGATTCAAAAATAAGATCGGTTTTCCTTCCTGATTCATACTCAAATTCCCTCCGTTTGTTCTGATCGTCTCGGCATACCAGTATGCGGAATCCTTTGCCGTCCGCTTCTGCGTCGCATAATCCACATAAATGATGCCGAACCGGTCTTTGTAGCCTTCCGACCACTCAAAGTTATCCAAAAACGTCCATAAAAAATAACCTCTGACGTCCACGCCCTCGTCCGCCGCTCTTTGCACCTCAGACAAATACGCATCCAAAAACGTACTGCGGTTCGTATCATGCACGCGCCCGTCCGGGGATACAATGTCCCGATAGCAGACGCCGTTCTCCGTCACATGGATCGGCAGATGATAACGCTCATAGGCAAAACGCAGCCCCCAGTAAATACACTCCGGTGTCATCGGCCAGCCCGTTCCCGTCTGCGGCGCGCCGTATTCATAGTCGAGAAACTGCGGCTCACCGTTCTCTCCCGCTTTGATATAATATCCGTTATAAATATTTGTTCCCATGAAATCGAGCGGCTGCGAGATCAGCTCCATATCCTCTTTCGTGATCTCCGGCAGCCATTTTTCAAATTTCCGGACGCCCTCCTCCGGGTATTTCCCAAGAAAGACCGCATCCGAAAACCACCCCATATTCCATGCCCAATTGTCCATATCATTATAGAAACCGAAATAGACCTTCCGCGCCGCCTCGATGTCCGCAGGCGCATCCGTCTTCGGGATCGCCACGCCGCATGTCAGCGAAATGCTCACCTTGACCGGACGGCATGCATATTTTCGCAGATTGATGACCGCCTGCCCGTGCGCGCGCAGCGCGTTGTGCGCAATCTGAAACGTCTCTGTGTAAGACATCTTTAATCCGGGTGCCTGCACGCCCCGCAGATGGGCAAGTCCGACAAAACACTGCGGTTCGTTGAGCGTAATGAAATGCTCGACCAGATCGGAAAAGCGCTCCGCTATGACCCGCGCATACTCGCCGAACCATTCGATCGACTTCTCATTCAGCCAGCCGCCCTGATTCTGGAGCGCCTGCGGCAGCTCCCAGTGATACAGCGTCAGATACGGTGTCACGCCATTTTTCAGCATGCTCTTGATCAGATTACGATAAAAAAGAACGCCCTTTTCATTGACTTTTCCTGTTCCCTCCGGCAGAATCCGGCACCAATTGACCGAAAATCGATACGCCTTGATACCGAGCGCACCCATGATCGCAAAATCATCTTCATATCGGTGCATATGATCGCACGCAATCTCCGCGCGGTGTCCGCCGTAAATTTTTCCCTCATCGGCATAGATATCCCATATGCCCTTTCCGATACCGTCCCCCGGCTCTTTTCCCTCGATCTGGTACGCGCTTGCCGCTACGCCCCAGACAAAATCTTCACGAAACATGGTAACCTCTTTCTCTTATCAGCATTTCAATTTTCTCAACCCCGAAAGAAATGCCTTCGGCATTTCTTTGAAAGATTGGCGCAAAGCGCCAATCTTTTTTAGTGTGATACGATCAACGATATTAAGTAAAACAAGGACGCGTCATCCTCATGCGTTTGCGTCAGCGTGATCTCCACGGTATGCTTCCGGTTCTCCCCATGCACGAGAAGATTCTGCATAAAAAGGCAGTCTCCCCATGTCTCTTCAAAATTGGCATCCAGAATCACCGCATTTTCCTCATCTCCGTCCACGACCGCCTTTGCGATCGGAGCCGGCTGCGTGATCGTCTTTCGGTATTGCACCGCGATCTCGCTTCCCTCTGTCTCAAACGTGATCTTTGCTCCCCGTTTTCCCGCCGTCCAGCCGTTACGAAACCCTTCCAGAACCAGACGCTGCGGCGTCAGATCCGCCGTCCAGCCATCTAAGACGGTCGACGCGTTATTATTCTGCAGACGCACGCTGTTCTGATAATGATTGTCCGTCAGCGGCGCGGGCATTGCTTTCGGCGGCGCTTCCTCTTTGGACAGCTCCGCATAGACTTTCTCCAAATATGCAATGATCACCGACGCGACCAGCTCATGTCCCACCGTATTCGGATGCAAGTCATCAGGCGTAATATCACGGTTCGGAATTCTGCCCGCCTCGACCTCCGCATAAATGGTCGGCTTCATTGCCACGCAGGGGAGATCATAATACGTTCCGACCGCCTGATGGATTTCCTGTGCCGTCTTTCCATGATCATACATGACATTATGGATGAGTGTGACTGCCGGCTTTAACGGCGCATCATAAATCTTTCTGACAAGTCCCTCATAGGTCTCTTTGAAAAAGTCATTATTTTCATCATTGACCGAAAATTCCACAAACACGATATCCGGTCGGCTGGAAAGAAGGTCGCTCTGCACCCTTGCCACGCCAAATTGGGAGGTGGTTCCTCCGATTCCGGCATTGACATAGGTAAAAGCGGTTTTCGGGAATTTTTTTACCCACCAGTCAAATACCAGATACGCGTAGCAGGTCGTGTGCGTTTCAGCGACAGCTCCCTGTGTGATGGAACCGCCCAGAAAACCGATCGTGATGCGGTCACCGCCCTCGGCTCGCCGCATGCACTCCTTAAGCCGGTACCAGTTTCCTCTGTTTACCAAACCTTTTTCGGTCTGAATCTGATAAGCCATATTGTATCTCCTTATTTATTTGCTCATTTTGAAAATAGTAAACTCGCACATATTTCTTTGTCTGATTATACCATATAATACCACAAAAGAACAGGAGAAGCTGACTCTCCTGTTCTTTTGTATCTCACGATGTCACACATCTTAGCGGATACCAATCTCGGTATCGTTGTCCGTTACATGGCTGTGTGTCTTAATGTAATCTACAATCTCATCCAGTTTTGTAAATGCCAGTCCGACATAGCTGTCCGCGCATCCGTAATACAGCGCGATCTTACCGGATACCGGATCATGGATCGTCGCACAAGGGAAGCAGACGTTCGGAACAAAGCCTCTCTCCTCATACCACTCCTCCGGCGTCAGCAGGAAATTCTCGCATCTGTAAAGCACTTTGGACGGATTATCAATATCAAGGATCGCGCCGCCGATGGAATATACAAAACCGTTGCAGGTTCCGGATACGCCGTGATAGAATAACAGCCATCCCTCGGTCGTCTCGATCGGAGCCGCACCGCCGCCGATCTTCACGGACTCCCACCACTCGCTGCTGCGTCCCATTACATGGCGATGTCTTCCCCAGTATACCATATCCGGGCTCTCGCTTAAGAAAATGTCGCCGAACGGCGTATGCCCGCTGTCGGAAGGCCGGCTTAACAGCATATACTTTCCGTTTATCTTTCTCGGAAACAGTACTGCGTTTCTGTTAAACGGAATGAACGGATTTTCCAGTCTTGTAAAGGTCTTAAAATCGGTTGTCTTTGCCATACCGATGGAAGCCCCGTAGAAATCCTGACACCAAATGATGTAATAGGTATCCTCCACTTTCACCAGACGCGGATCGTATGCATAGATCGGCATGAAATCATTGCCGTTTTCATCCTTGAACGGGATTTTCTCCTTATCAAACTCCCAATGGATCGCATCCTTGCTGTGTCCGAGATAAATATAAGGAATGCCGTTTGTCTGCTCGCCGCGGAACACACCGATAAATTCATCTCCATAGGGCATAACCGCACTATTAAAAATCCGCGCTACATTCTCCACCGGATTTCTGCCGATGATCGGATTCTCCGTGTATCTCCAGATCGGCGCCCCAATGATCCCTTCCGGTTTCTCCTGCCAAGGCACATTTTGAACCTCCGGGCAATTCAACATTTTTACTTCGCTCATACTAGTTCTCCTTTTCCTTTTTTTGATGCGCCTTTGCGCTCATTTTCTCATATCCTTCACGGAATCTCTGATTAAGAGCGTTCCGTCGATGACCTTTCTGACATTGGACGGCGCGCCGCCCTCGATCTGGCGGATCAGCAGGGAAACCGCTTCGCCCGCCATCACCTCCACATTGACTGCAACCGTTGTCAGCTTTTGATAGGTAAGATGACCGATAAACGTATAGTTATCGAAGCCGACGACGGACACATCCTCCGGCACACGCAGCCCTTTGTTCCGAAGCTGCTCTATCAACAGGTAGGCAAGCTCATCGCAATTACATACAAAAGCGGTCGGCATGTCCCCCGGCAGAGCGATCACACTTTTGAACAGGCAATTCTCATCCCTGTCCTCCAGCACATAATCTGCTCTCGGTTCAATCCCGTGTACGAGCAGCGCCCGATAATAGCCGAGATAACGATCCAGTATGGAAGCCGTCGCATGAATGCTTCCGACAAACGCGATCTTTTTATGTCCCTTATCAATACAATATTCCGTCAGCCTGTACGCGCCGTATACATTATCCGTAACCACGCTGTCGGCTTCTACTTCCCCATCGTAAAAATCCAAAAGGACAAGCGGGATTCCCGTATCTTTCACTTTCTGCACATAAGCGGTCGAGAGCTGTCCTAAAATGATGATGCCGTCCACCTTACGTTCCGCCGCAACAACGGGCATCGTCATCTTTTCACGCATGTCATCCGAAACGATTTCCATAATACCCGAATAATTGCACTTTTTTAAAGCGAGGATTATATAATGATAAACCTTCAAATAGAACGCGTACGAATCCGGATCCACATAATTGCTCGCAACGATCACTCCGATATTAAATTTGGAACTGTCCGTAACACTTTTCGCCCTTGACACGCTGTGGCAATAGCCCATCTCATCGGCCTTCTGCTTAATGCTCCGGCGGAGCTGTTCACCGACACCGTCCTTATCCGACAGCGCCTTTGAAACAGTAACGGTGCTGACACCCAAAGCATCGGCTATGTTCTTCATCGTCACATTTTTGTTCATGCCCCACCTATGCTTCCCTCTGTGTCCCTCATGGAACATACCTCATCTATCGCAACATGTCTGTTATACAAATAAATACTTCTATACTAAAACAGCCGTCAAAAACCGGCCGCAGCTTTCTGTTTTATTGATAGTACCACTTTTCCGCTTCCTCGCTTCCTTCCTCCGGAACAGGCATGAATTTCAACATCACATACTCCATCGGATAAGTCAGCAGGAACAAATAAACGCCAGGAATTACAAATACCGACCACGGCATCAGATACACACCGATCGCGGCAAATACAAAAAGCACAATCATCCCAAATGTGAGCGGCAGGTACTTAAATGCCGCAAATGCCGTAAATTTTAACATTTCTATGTTTTTCTTTTCAAATCTTGATAAAAACGGACAAAAATAAACCGTAACGGAAGCAATCAAAAACGAAACCAGCAGCAGCACCATGAACAGCGCGCTGTTTAACTTATTGTCATTCACCCATACATAACGGATGTCAAACACAATGACCAAAGCAACGACCACAAACACCAGCGTCATAACCGTCGCCTGCTTCCAATTTGCTCTCCATGAATGCAAAAATTCCTTATGGATATAACCGGTCTTATGACGCACCGACTTTGCCATCGCATAATATGCCGCCGTCGTTGACGCGCCCGCCGTAATGATCGGAATGCATCCGAGTATCCACAAAATCCCTACCCACAAAATATCACAGAGCATTCCCATAAATCTTGAAAAAAGACTATCGCTGCGAAACAAGTTTTCCCTCCCTGTTCCTTTTCTATATAGTCTGTTGCGCCGTTTATGTCCAAGTGCATGGCGCTTCATGCAGATCAGCATGGCCGCCGCCGCACACCACCCGGGTATGCGGCGGCATCCCTGCTTTTCAATACTACATCATAACCATCAATTCCTGATTACTTAAAGAAGTTATCCAATGCATCCTGCACCGGCTGCTTCCATGTCTCCTGGAACTGCGCCGGGGTCATATCGCCGTTCATGAGATTTACCCAGTCATTGCCCCACTCAAGATTGAAGTTATTCCAAAGGTCAAACTGATCTCTGGAACCGGTATATTCCATAACTGCGTAGTTCTCTTCGGTCATCGCGCAGTCTTCCCACCATGTCAGGTTCGAATCACGGTAAGCAGTATCGCCGTGATACCAGTTTGCCCAATCCTCAAATACGTGATATACAAGCTCAGGATCTTCCACACCGGTCGGGATCATCCACGCATTACCGGAGGACAGGTTACGAAGATTATTGGTATCCTGATTTCCGTGCGGTCCGATCGGCCAAGAGCACCATACGATATCGAAGTCACAATCAATATCCACATTTGCGCTGGAAATCCATGCAGCTGTCGCCCAGAATGCAATATTGCCGTCAAGATAAGAGTTCTGGTTAGAATCAAAATCATCAGCATTCCAAGGCTTTGCTACTCTGTCCACAGCCCACATATTGTAAATGAAATCGAGCACTTCACCAACCTCAGGACTGGAAAGCGTCTCGTTCTCAGTGGATGCGATCGTCGCGCCGTTTGACATTAAGAGATTATACACGGTGAAATCCCAACGGGAGCAGTAGCCGTACTGATCGATCACGCCGTCACCGTTTGTATCCTGTGTCAGCGCAACCATGTACTCACGCCACTTATCCCATGTCCACTCGCCTCTTGCATAGAGATCTTCCGGATACTCAAGACCCGCATCATCCAGGATCTGCTTATTGTAAGCGAGCATATAGGTGTTGTAGAGCCCTGCCTCTGCAGAAACCTGCGTAAACAGATATACACTGTCATCCTTCAGACCGATATTGGTCGGCGTAAAGATCATCCGGTCGTTGCAGACATCCGCATCGGGAACAACATCCCGCAGATTCAATGCATACCCGTTCAATGCCGCTGCGATACCGAAGCTTAAGTCCACCTCATAAATATCACAATCCGGATGTCCTGCTAAGATAGAGGTGTTGATGGACTCATTCACACCGTTATAGGTCAGGTTGACAAACTCGATCCTTACATTGTACTTCTCCTCAACCTCTTTGACAATATCAAAATGAGCCTGCGCAAACTCCTCATCGGATACGCTTGTATCATCCCAAATGCTCTCATGCGTACTGTCATAGAAATGATCGTACCATGTACCGATCCTGATGGTTCTCGTTCCACCGCTCGTACTCGGCGTGTCGTTTGTGTTGTCCGCAGACGTATTCGTGTCATCATTGCTGGGTGTATTATTGTTATCGCTTGCTGCAGGTGTATTATTGTTATCGTTTGCCGCCGGCTTATCATCACCGCCGCCGCACGCCGTCATGCCTGCAAGCATAACCACGCTGAGACCGAGCGCAAGTAATTTCTTATAAGATTTCATGCTATATAATTCCTCCTTTTTTTCATGAATATCATTAGGGAAACCGCGGGCGGCAATACGATCCCGCCGCCCAGCGGTTTTGTGTTACCTATTCTGCGATCTTACTGCATACCTACAGACATACCATAAACTTCCCAGTCGTTCTGTGCCTCGCACTGTAACGTATTCAGATACTGACCAAAGTCTTCTCCGAAGTACGGTACTAACTGCTCGTAGGTGTACTGAACGATACCGTCTCCTACCGCGCCGTCAACCTCGAAGGTCTCCTGATTTACACCGCGCAGCCAGCCGCCCATCGGATTCACCTGCTCCTCGCCGCAGATTGCTACAAGCCATACCGGCGTCTCGCCGCTGTACTCGATATTGATCACACAGCCCGGTACAAAGAGCGCTTTCTGCTCCTCTGTCAGGTCGATACCTGCCTGTGCCCAGCCGCCTGCACTTGCTGCAAAGCCGTCAATCTCTGTTACATTCTTAGCCGGAACGATCGGTTTTCCTACTCTTACGCTATACACTTCCCAATCACTCTGTGACTCACACTGTAACGTATTCAGATACTGACCGTAATCCTCGCCAAAGTACGGTACCAACTGCTCGTAGGTGTACTGAACAACACCGTCTCCTACCGCGCCGTCAACCTCGAAGGTCTCCTGATTTACACCGCGCAGCCAGCCGCCCATCGGGTTCACCTGCTCCTCGCCGCAGATTGCTACAAGCCATACCGGTGTATCACTGCTGTACTCGATCTCAATAACAGCGCCCGGTACAAAGAGTGCCTTCTGTTCCTCAGTCAGGTCGATACCTGCCTGTGCCCAAGCGCCTGCGCTTACCGCAAAGCCCTCAAGCTCCGTGCCGCCTACTGTTACCAGACCGCTGTCCGTACCGACTCTCATGCCGAATACTTCCCAGTCATTGGCAGCTTCGCACTGTAACGTATTCAGATACTGACCGTAATCCTCACCAAAGAATTCTACCAGATCCTCATAGCGATACTGGATCTTGCCGTCTCCTATGTAAGCGTTCGGAATAAAGGTATTCTGATCTACGCCGCGCAGCCAGCCGCCCATCGGGTTCACCTGCTCCTCGCCGCAGATTGCTACAAGCCATACCGGCGTCTCGCCGTTGTAATCGATCTCAATGACAGAGCCCGGTACAAAGAGCGCTTTCTGTTCCTCAGTTAAGTCAATACCTGCCTGCGCCCAGCCGCCTGCGCTTGCTGCAAAGCCCTCAATCTCAACCACATCCTTTAATACCAGAAGATTCGGGTCTGCCTCATCATCAGCGGCCGCTACCACAACAGAAGTATCCGCTGCAAGCACATTGCCAGATGCATCCTTAAAGGTGATGTTGTCAATGTAGAGCGTTGTCTGACTGCCGGTCTCGCTCTTGCAGTTATCCGTTTCCATAGAAATGGCAAACACATCGCCTGCTGCAAAAGACGCGCCATCCGGAACCATATAAGTTACAGTCTTCGGATTTGCCGTGTCAAGATACACGCTCCATGCCTGACCGTTCTTGCCGCCGCTGATCATGCTGTAAAGATTTCCGGATACAGCATAGAAATTACCGTCGGGACTTGCAATTCCGATCGTCACATCAACCGTTGCCACATCGCCTGCCTTGTCGCCCAAAAGCTGGTCAACCGGCATTGCCACGCAGGGGAATTTACCGCCCGGTACTACCTGTAATGCCTTGGAACCGTTGAAGTCCACTACGGAAAGCTCCGCAGGGCCGGTACCGCCTGCAATTTTGGTATCGCAATAAGCGAAACCGTATGCACCATCCTCGAAATCGATGCTTGCCTCAGTAGCTGCAGGGGTCGTTACATCATCGGAAGGTGCTTCCGTCGGAGCTTCTGTCGGAGCCTCCGTCGGTGCTGCGTCATCCGTCTGATTCGTATCAGACGGTGCGTCTGTTTCGGCATCATTACCGCCGCAGCCGACCATCGCAAAGGTCATCGCTGCCGCAAGGAATAATGCTAAGAGTTTTTTTGCCTTCAACTTTTTCATCCTCCTTATTTAGTATCGTTGAATTGTTACGAGCAGAGCGTCCCGCCGTTTAACCGACAATACCGCTTCGCTCAACTCCCTCTATAAAGTATTTTTGAAGAGCAATGTAAATGATAAGCACCGGAAGCATCACGAGCACAATGCCGGCATCCAAATACAGCTGCTGAATGGCAGGATCATAGATCTTCTCATTCGTCGATATGCTGGCCGTCAGCCCTGCGATCTTCTTACTGATCATTATATCATCGCTGATCAAAAATAACTTCCCATAAAATGTATCATTGTACTGCCATACCATGGAAAAGATCGCCACGGTAATGACAGAGGGCATTGCGTTGACAAGCATGATACGGAAATAGGTGTACCATGTGCCCGCACCGTCCACAAACGCCGCCTCCTCGATCTCCTTCGGCAGACCGCGGAAAAACTGATTGAAAATGTAGATATAAAGTCCCGAACGCAAGCCGCATCCGAACGCCGTCATGATATATACCGGAATGGGCGTTGTCAGGATATTGACCGGCGCTCCTTTGATAAGGCTGATAATGCCAAGCACATCAAAGTTTGCAAACGTCATATAAAGCGGTAACATGATCGTGTGCGTCGGCATAACGATCATCACCACCACTAATCCGAAAAGCAAATTTTTGAGAGGAAACTTATATCTTGCAAAACCGTATCCGACCATGGAGCAAATGCATACCTGAATCACCATGAGCGTAACCGAGTAGATCAGTGAATTGCTCACGGTTTTCCAGTATTGCAGATACTTGCTCGCCAAGGAATAGCGCTCAAGCGTCGGCTCCTGCGGGATCATATATACCATCGGGTTATAGTTATCGGCATTGGAGAAAAAAGAACTTGAAATAATGCCAAGCACCGGCCCTAAGATCACATAGCTGACACCGACGATCAATAAAAACTTCAGCAAACCGATGAGAAAGCCCTTACCATTGGACTGCCAGCGCTTTCTGTCATTGGCAAACTGTGTATCCGTCTTGAGTGCCGCGTATTGTTCCTTCAGCTTTTGTACGGAAAATGCTTTTGTATTCTTTGCTGCCTTTGTTGTCTTCGCCATTTCTTTTTCCTCCTTTCTTAGTTATAGTAGAACGCCCGCTTCTGTATGAACCGGCATACGATCACCAGGATCAGACAGGTAACCACGGTAGAAACCAGACTCATCACGGAGCTTAATCCGTAATTATTATAGGTAAACGCCGTATTATACGCCAGCTCAACAACTTCAGAATCCGCGAAGCTGTCCACCACGGTATAGACCACGTTTGTGATGATATGGGGCATGACCATCGGGAACGTTACCTTCCAAAACGTTTCATACCCCGTCGCGCCCTCGATCTTTGCTACCTCATACATGGAACCCGGTATGGACTGCAGCGCCGCGATAAAAATGATGATCTGTACGCCCGAGGCATTGATGATCTCACTGATCCGGGCAACCGCGCCCATGACATACTCGATAACCCCCATCGGCAGACCGAGCGAACCGAACATTTGAATATAGTATTCGATGCTCACACCGCTGGAAGCCGCCTCCGCGACCTCTGCCGCCGCATTGGACATTCCGCCGCTCATCATGCTGCGCGCCAAATCCATCGCATCCGTGATCGCCTCTGAATTCAAAATAACCGGCAGGAAGAAGATTGCCCGGACAAGTGTTCTTCCAGGGAATTTCTTATTGAGCAGCAGCGCCATAAACAAACTGAAAAATGTGATCAGCGGTACATCGATCAGCATATTGGCAACAGAAGTTGTCAATATCTGCTTAAACGATGCATGTGCGCGGAACGCATAAATAAAATTATCAAGCCCCGCAAACGTCAGCGTGTAGCCGCCTCCCGGCTTTACCTCCAGTACGTTTAAGGAAAACTGCACCGTCATAAATAAGCTTCGTGCATAAAACCACAGGAAACCGATCAGCCATGGCATGATAAAGAGATAACCGGTAATGGCACGTTTTCTTGTGAGAGTCATTTTTCTTTTTTTCTTTTTCATCAATGAACGCCTCCCATCTCATAGCCCCGTGCCGGAACGGTCACACCGTCCACCGTCTGGCTCGCAGTACCCGTATTCACATAAATCGTAACGCCGTTGCTGTAGGTGATCGCACGTACGCCGTTTGCATAGATCACATGGTTCACGATCGTCGCCCCGTTCACGTGACTTAATACCCCGTTCACCTCGTCGTAAACGGCAAGCGCCTCCTGCTTCCAATTCGTATACGTGGTCGAGTAAAAACGGCTGATACCCGTGTTCTTCATCTCGTTGGAATTCTCCCACGTGAATACAAAGTGCGGCGACGCGCCCGTCTCAATCAGATTCAGAACCGTTTCCGTTCTGTCGAACGTATCGCTTAAGTTGATGACCGAACCGGAGTAATCAATGCAACCGTGTATGAGCATCTCGTAGAACGGGATCGTCTGGTCCACAATATAGTAATCATTATCCGTCAGCGGTGCGTTAATGATGTCATTTGCATACGCAAAAGAATAATCATTTCCCCCATTTACCATCAACAACTTACCGGTGTCTTCCAAATTCTGAAGCTCTGCCTCCACGACATCCTGCGCCGCGGTACGATCAATGACATTCGTCCGCTTTTTATCGGAATGCAGCTGATTGCCAAGATCTCTTAAGGAAATACCGCTAATGTCGTATCGGTCGATCTTGTCTGCGAACTTCTCCACATAGCGCACAAGGAACTTCGGTGAAACGAGATAAAACTGATTCTCTGTCCATCCTAAGCCTGATGTCTGACGCAGCGTTGACGGATTGACCAGTCCGAACTCCGCGATATAACCCGCGCCGTAATATCTGGCTGTCTCGTTTCCTTCGCTGTAGCGATCGGAAATTTCTGTCACGCGTTGAAACGCTACGTCTGCATAGAACGTTCCGCCGTTTGCAGCTACCGCCGCACTTAAATCCTCTAAGCCCGATCTGCCTCCCAAGCGCCACGGAACCCTGATCTTATTCAGAACGTCATGATAATACCCGCCGTTACACCAGCCCTGATAATTCATGACCTGATTGGAAATCCCGTTTGCCGCAAGGTCATTCGATATTTCGATTGCTTCGTCAAAATCAGTCATGGCGTAAAGTCCTCTGTAACGCACGCCGAGGAAGAACTTGATCTTTTCAATCCCGCCAATCACGTCATAATAGAATTTGATGTCCCCGTCTGCATTGTTCGGCGTCAGCACGCCTTCGCTGATCAGGCGGTCCCTGTAATAATTCGCCGCACCGACATAGCCTGCATGCTCCTCGGTCAACATCGTATATCTGACCGTCAGATTCTGATCATAATAATGTTTCTCAACGATCGGCAAGTCCGCCTCGTTACCCGTCGTACCGAACATCTCTAATTTTTCGTTTCCTCTTAACACGAAAGTCGGATAAACGTAATTGTACTCATTGACCCTGCCCGAGACGCTCGCGCTCAAATATGCCATCGCTCCGCCTCTCTCGATCGTGGCGAATACGGAACTGTCCTCACGGAAGATGCCGAACAGTGCCATCTTGACATTCTCGGCATTCTCACGGACCGTCAGCTCCGCTGCAAGCGGATCGATTCCGTAAACGTATTCCGAATACGGCTGCGCCGTCGTCTTTCCGTTGTTAAAATTGATGATGGAGCCGGAACCGTTCGGCACAAGGAGATAACCGTTCTCATCGGTTCCCGCCGCGCCAAGGAAACGTAACATGGAAATACGGAAGATCGCACCGCCGCCGTTTTCCTTTACCGCACTCATCGGGATGGACACTTCCACAGCATCCCCGACCAAACGGTATTCCAACGGGATTTCAAAGGAAATCGGGACAGCGCCCTCCACGCCCGATCCTTCCATCTCGCGATTGTAATCATCCTGCGTGAAACCTGCTTCCTCAAAATAACGGTTCAGCTTAAGGATCTGTGACGCTCCTTTTTGCGCGGATTCCAACAACTCCATATAATCATCCGCCACACTGCTTTCCTTAAATTTCGTTCTTACGAATTTGGCCCCTTCCTCATCCAATGCGGCACAGACCGCATCCAGTGCATCCGCACTGATATACATCGGTACAATACCCGTTGATGCCGACAGGTCGCCAAACGTATAGATGAAACGCACGCCGTTTTCAATCGACTCGATCTCAAGCTGGTCTCCCTGTTCAACACAATAGCTGAAAGAATCATAGGTTCCCTGTGTTCTCGCCGTATTGAAATAGTCCACGATCAACTGGGATTTCATGTAATTCGTATTGGTCTTATTCGCGATCGCATCGTCATCCGCGTCCGGCGGATTCGTATAGATGATCTGACCGTTACGGGTATCCACAAAAGCGGCTTCCCCCGTCTCCGTATTCACATACAACTTTAACGTACCGTTCTGCGCGGCAAGCACCATGCCTTCCACATCAGCCGTACTTTCCGCGATCGGCGTGAACTCTTTTCCCTCCTCATAATCATAGGAGGTAAGATAATCTCTATAGTGATTGTAAAAATAAAAATGTACCAGATAATACACAAGCCATATCAGGACGACTGCTGCGACAAGGCTTACAACACTGATCAGGATTTTTTTACTTTTCCGCATCTTATGTCCTCCCCCTTACGCCCTAAATAGCAGTTCCTGATAAATACTGTAGAAGAAACTGTATACCTGATTGATCAGATCCATTACCAATAACACAACGAAAATTATAATAAAAATTGCAACAAAGGTAAGGAAAATTGTGATCAGCGTCTTACCTAATGTATAATTGTGAACCTCCATGACTCCTATCAACATCATGAACAGCCCATAAGCGATCCCGATTCCGATGATCATGAAGTAGAACGCTCCTTCGTCCGCCGCTACCGCGTGGCTGAAGATGGTTCCGATATTCATGCAGACGATCATCGGGATCATCGCATACCCAAGTGCGATCGCAATATCCTTTAATCTGCCCTCGCCGTTCATCAAACAGGTGATCGACCAGTTTCCGACACAGAACAGCAGATATAACAAAAGCACCGAAGCCAATTCGCTCAACAGATTGATGGTAAGCGGATCAATGTCATTGACAATAAAGCTTGCCGATATGCGGTTGATGGAAAAGCTGATCGAAAAGAGAACGACAAGCAGGATCGCGATCGGAACGCTTCCGCGTTCTCTGTGCCGAATCTCATAATATCCGTCCGCCGGATGGCTTACGGTGTAAAATGCATATTTCCATTTGTCCTTGGAAAATAACTGTTTCATCAGATAAGCCCTCCTTCCCCGTCCGTTTTACCTTTCTTTTTCTTACGCAATTTCCGGTATACGACCCATGCGATGATGAGTACGACTACCACGGTCATGATCATGTTCATATTCTTTGCCAGAAGCTCGTTTCGGTACCGTTTCCATGCAATGGAGTAATACTTCCGGTTCATGCCAAGCTCTAAGTATTCCATCGCAAGGCGGTTCTCTCCCGCCGTTAAATAGGCCTTTCCGATACCGGTATTGGCAAGCTCATTGTTTGCGTCTAACCGTAATACCTCTTCCCATTTTTCGATTGCTTCCGTCTCGTCACCGTCGAAACGCAGCCCGACTGCCTCGTTGATGAGCGCACCGTAGCTAGTTTCCTTAAATCTTAAGATCGCGCCATAATATGCGTCTAATACAATGATCTCCCCATCGATCGATTCGATCGCAACAGGCACGTTGAACGTTCCTTCCTGTGTACCGAGACCGCCGAAGATGTAGAGAAGATTTCCCTCTTTATCATAGGTAAAAATTCTGCCCCGCCTTCTGTCCAGCAGGGAGTAAATTCCCTTATCGCGGTATACCACATCCGTGATCTGGGACGGACCGCTGTAATCGCCGTACATACCGATCCGAATATCGCCGCCGACATTCCCGTTCTCGCCCTTCTGAATGACGTCCTTCCCCTGCGGGTTTAACCGTCTGACTGCCTGCACGCCTTCCGAATCAATATTGGAGGCGTAAATAAATCCGCCGTCATCCACATCGATTCCCGTAAATTCTGTCGGAATATAGAGCTGGGATTTGGAACGCTCTTCCTTGCTTGCGAGCCTCCTCCAAAACTTCTCCCACAAAGTGATCTTTACTTCAATCGTTCCGAAATATCCGGTAAAATCTCCATTGCTCTCAAATACTAAAATTCCTTCAAATGCGTTTTTTGCAATGACATAAACACGGTCTGCATAATCCACGGTTACCTTAAGCGGAATAAAATCAAAATTATCCTCTAAGATCTCTGACTGCGGATTATCGACGATCTTAATGAATTCGCCTTCCGGCGTCAACACCACGACTCTTCTGTTATTGGAATCCGCAATATAAAGCTCCATGTTTTCGGAAATGCATACGCCGTAAGGTGCGTTAAACGTATCCGTCGTACCATTCCTGTCAAACGTGGCAATTTCCCTCACCATCTCGGTCATCTCATGATTTAGGACCACGATCCGGTTATTGCCCGTATCCGCCACATATACCAGCCCGTCAGGCGCCACGCAGAAATCCTGCGGCTCCTTAAATTCGGTCGTACCGACGCTTAAGCCGGTGACCGAACCGTTCGGCACGTACGCCGCGGGAGTGATCACAAAATCCTCTCGGTAGTTGTAATTGTAGGTATCATACGGAAGTTCTTCCGCCTGTACTGCCTCAGCCGGTACAAGCAGGAACACGATCGCCCCAAGAAGGGCAGCGGCTATCTTATTGATCCGATTTTTCTTTTTCATAGCGCTCCCTCCCATCAATCCTTCATACCGGATGTCGTCATCGTCTCTAACACGTTACTCTGGCATGCAAGGAAGAAGATGATCGGCACCGCCGCAATAACAAAAGTAACCGCCGCAGAAGCTCCGGCTCTCGCCGTACCTCCGGCTGCAATCTGCTGTAAGGCAAACTGCATCGGCTTTAACTGCTCGTCACGTAAAAACATCGAACCGGTGTTGCCCCACATCTGCTGGAACTGGAAAATTGCCAGTGTCAGCCACGCAGGCTTTACGTTCGGCATGACAATCTTCCAAAATACCTGATACTCGCTTGCGCCGTCAAGTCTTGCCGACTCCATCAGCGATGTCGGAAGCTGTTCCATGAACTGCTTCATCAGGTAAAGTCCCATACCATACTGACACGCCGGCAGGATCAGCGCCAGATAATTATTGTTGATGCCGAGCCAGCTGATGATCATATAGTTCGGGATCTGTGTAACCGTCCAAGAGAACATCATCGAGAGCACGACCATATTAAACAGAAGGCTCTTTCCCGGAAACTCATGCTTTGCAAGCGGATATGCCGCGAGGGATGCAAAGATGACATGCAGAACGGTTCCTGCGCCCGTAATGATGATCGTATTTAATATGTATCGTGAGAACGGTACCCACGAATCGCTCATGACCGTAAACAGATCGGTAAAGTTCTCAAGCGTTGGGTTCCGCACAAATATCTTCGGCGGATACTGGAATAATTCGTCCAAGGGTTTTAAGCAGTTGTTAATGATCATGACAAGCGGCAGCGCCATGAATACACCGCAGATGCCCATGATAAAGAACAGGATACCGTTACCCGCGAGGGAACGGTTCAGCTTCTTTTCCCTTGGCTTAAAAAAACGATATTTCTTTTTCGTCTTTGTCGCTGTCTTTGCCACTTACTCTCCCACCCTTCTCAACAATTTTTGTACAAGCTTGTTCGTGCCGACCATTAGCAGGAAGAGCACGGTTGCGATCGCGGAGGCATAACCCATATCAAATCGGGTAGAACCGTAATCCAACAAGTGCGTGACGACCGTCGCGCCCGCGTAGTTGACGGATGGGTTTCCGGCCAACTGAATGGAAATATCCGCAACAGCAAACGACTGTGTGATCTGCATAACCGCACCGAACATCAACTGCGGTCGCATGGACGGGAGCGTCACATACCAGAGCTCCTGCCAGCGGTTCTTGACACCGTCCAATGCCGCCGCCTCATACAGGCTCTTATCGACAGTCTGCAGACCGGCGATGAACGAAAGGAAACCGGTACCAAGCGAGAGCCAGAGCTGTACGACGATCAGACAGGGCAAGATAAACTTTGCATCCTGCATCCACAGCTTTTGTTCATTGATAATGCCGAGCTTGATGAGAATACCGTTCAAGTATCCGTATCTGTCGCTCGATAAAATGAGCTGCCATACCATATATGCGTTACCGCAGATGGACGGCGCATAAAAGATCAAGGTAAGCAACGTCCTGACTTTACTCGAAAACTCGTTGATGATCCACGCGAACATGAGGCAGAGGAAATAACTGACCGGTCCCGTTACCACCGCGAAGATCAGCGTATTCTTCAGGGACACAAGGAAAATATCATCCTCCAGCAGCAGCTTCACATAATTGTTCCAGCCGTTGAATGTCGGCCACTCCAGCATGTTGAAGTACGTGAAGCTCAATGCGATCGATATAAGCACCGGCAGCACCGTGAACAGGAAGAACAGGATGAAATACGGCGCCATCATGATATAGCAGGATTTGTTTTTCTTAATTCGGTAGCCAAGCGTTCCTTGTTTTCTGGCTACTTCCAAAGCTTCCTTTGATGCCATTTAATTTCCCTCCCCCTCTAAGTCTTCCAGTGTGATCAGATTAAATTCTTTTCGCTTATAGGTAATCTCATCGTTAATGTAGAGTACCTTATCCATCAGCTCCTCGCGAGGCGATGCCGTATCGGTATCCGTCGTCACCGTGTAGAACGCGTTATTAACGTTACGCCAGGAATAATAACCGCCCGGTACCTGTGGAATTCCTTTCACCCATGTGAAGGCTTCCGCCAATGCCTCATAGGTATCTACTTTCCAAGGCATACGCCCGAATGCCTCCTGATTTGCCGTCGCAACTCGCGCCGCAGAACCCATCAAGGACTCCATCTCGCGGTCGAACAGCGCCTGCACATCAGCGGAAGTCCACCACTTTAAGAACTCCCAGCATGCATCCGGCTCTTTCGTGTCCGCCATGATCAGACTCGCGAGTCCCGTACATCCGACAGAATGATCGACTGTGCCGTCTGCCTGTACGGTTCCCGGTACGATCGTGAAATCCCACAATCCCGCAATATCCGGCGCGGACACCTCCAGGTTGTTGTATACCGTGTAATCCGCAATAATGATCGGACACTCACCGGTACGGAAGCGTTCTTCCACGCTCGTCGTCTTATCCAGTCCGTAATCCGTGTAATATTCGCAGTACTCTTTGAACGTATTAACTGCAATATCCGAATCGAGTGCTGAGGAAATACCGCCCTCGTTGTAATACTCTCCTCCGTTCTGATAAAGAAGCATCGCGAAGATCTGCTCGGACGGCAGCATGCCGAACTCCATCTGATTCTTTGCGAGCACGGACATGATCACCTTTACATCGTCCCATGTCTCCGGAATCTCCATGCCAAGCTCCGCCAAAATATCTTTGCGATAGAACATCACAGGGAATGTCTGCGTCTCAGGCAGCGCATAGGTCGCGCCGTCAAAGGTAAACGCCGTCAACGCACTCGGATAAAACCGCGCCGCCACCTCATTAAAATCCGAAAACTGCGTCAGGTCAAGCACGGCATTTCTCAGTCCGTAATTGACAGGGGTATCGTTACCTGTATTTAAGACCGCTCCGGCAATACCGTTCGTGTTGGCAACCTGTATCGCCACATCCGGGCCCTCCCCCGCAAGCTCGGCACGCAGCAGCGTATTCATATCAACAAGCTGCACGTTCACGTTAATGCCCGTCCTGCTCGTAAAGGACTCGTCGATCAGGGCGCGGATAACATTCGCCTGATCACGTCCCGTTCCAATCCAAAGTGTGATCGTTCTGTTATCAGCACTGTCATCTCCCGTTGCGCCGAGGGAGTTATAATCAATCACAAAGGAATAGAACAATCTTTTAATCTCGTATACGAGCTTATCCCAAAACGAATTGGAAGAAACCTTATTCGCCACATCCGAGGAACGGACGAAAATCCGGTCAAGCTGCAGCGGCTGGCTAATGACCTGTGTGATCCAGTTACCGCACGCCCTGACATTCGTCTTATAAGTACCAACAACTTTTACGAAACGCTCCTCATCCTTGATCAGATAATCAAGCTGGTCGCGCATTGTGATCAATACCGTTTCTTTATCAGAGGAGCCTCCCGCCGCCGCACGCAGCGCGGTGATCGCCTCGTTTAACTGGTCGCGCACGACCGTCATCTCATCCACCAATCCCGGCAGGGACGCGGCAATCTGATAATCGCGGTAAGTGTCCGGGCTCACACCCGTAATACGGATCAGCTTTCTGTAAATGGCATTCAATTGGGATACACAGTCCTGAACCTCGGCAATGACACCGGAAAACTCGCCAAGCACAACCTCCATGCGGAGCGTGTGCCTGCCCGCCTCCAAATAGAACTGATAAGGATTCCCATCCGCATCCTCAAGCGTATCCATGCGCCAACTGGAGGAATAGGTAAATCCGTAATCTGACATTTCTTCAAACGGCACTACGCCGTCAATGGAAATTTTACGCGACACATAAATTCCGCGCATGAAGCTCTGTTTATCAAACATGGAAATTTCATAATAACCTGACTCCGGCACCGAGAATTCCCACTCGATCCACTGTCCCGCATCGCTCCAGCTCTCACCGCCGATGCTGTTGTTAAGAAGCGCCTTTGCGCTGCTCGGCGAAACTGCCGGAGAAGACTGATCCTGCTTCGGATAAAGCATCTGGGAGGACGTCTTTGAAGCGTTCTCCGCCTGGATCATGATATTCTGTCCGCTTGTCGGCTGCGCACCCTGCGCATCCCACGCCGCCTTCACCTCAGCGTAGCTTCTGACCGGTTCGCTGTTAGATAAGATCAGCCTGCGTAAGAGCATCGGCTCTCTCTGCGAATTGATCGTGATCGTATGTACGCCCTGCTCAAGGTAAAGCGATAACGGCTCCGTAATGTAACCGTTGTTATCATAAAGCTTTGCCGTTGTCCACTCAGGAATCTCCACGGAAGTCGGCTTCATGTCATTGCCCTGCACATCCCGGTTCCACTCTACATCATAGATACCGTCCGCAAAGCTTGCCTGTGCCACATCGGTTGACCACACACGGGAAAATTCAACAAGGGAAAGCTCCCCATAAGGAAGTTCTCCGTCCACAAAGAAGCTTCTCTGAATCTCGGAATTCTTACCTTCTACGGGATAATACTCCAAGGAAAGCTCGTAAATCCCTGTCTCCGGCACATCCACCTTGTATTCTACATAGGCGTTCTCCGTTGTCAGGAGCGCATCGCCGTTCATCCCCTCATAGTCGGTATAAATTTCCGGCGCCAGCTCCGCATCGTTTTCCATGTAGCAGATATAGTCCCCTGCATCCACCGCGATCTCGCGCTGCGGGCGCGCTGCTCCAGCGTGCGCTTCCAGATACTCACTGTAGCCCGGAACGGAATCGGTCACAGAATAAGTGCTGACGATTTCCCTGCATTCCTCCTGTGACATCAGAGACTCCGCGCGGACATTGAGCGCCGCAAGCTGCACAACGCTAAAAAGCTCTGCCACCGTCAATACCGCCGCCATCCATTTCTTTTTTGTTTTCCCCTGTCTCATCTCGATACCCAGCCTTTCTATCACCTGCAAAAATCATATATGAAAATGTTCATTCCGTTCATCCCTTTAGTATCAAGTAATCATAGATTACTTGATACTAAACAAAGAAGAGCTCTTCTTTGTTGCGTTCTTTTTTAACTTATAGGAATTTTCTCATCCGGAATTCTCATCCGGAAGAATCTGCGAAGCAGATTCTTCGAAAGAATGGCGCAAAGCGCCATTCTTTTTTATTCGTAATACCATGCATCCTCATTCCCGTCAGGCTTCGGCATGTACCTTCGCAGCGCCCGCTCTATCATGAAGGTGCATACATAACACCACATCCCCGGCAAAAAAAGAATCGTCGCCATGGGCAGATAACGAAAAATCAGCCACGCAAGCAGTCCCGTTCCCCCAAGCATCACTATCGTAAAACCGATATACCGCACCGCCATGACAAACGCCAGCTTCACCATGGAGGATAGCTTCATCGTAAACCTCGACAGCACTGGAAACAGATACACCGCAATGCCCGCCGTTACAACCATGATCGTGATATAAATGCGGCTTAGGAAAGCGCCCGTCTCCGTTCCCTGATCCAATGCGATCAGCCGGAGATGATATAATACAAAAAGCCATACCGCCAGCGCTGCTGTCAAAATGCTGCCACTCAAAAATGTCCGTTTAAAAGAAGCAATATATTCCGTAGTCGGATAACTCCGGTTTCTGCGGATATTTTTCATCATTGCGTAGTACAGGGACGTTGTCGCCGTACCGATCGTAATGATCGGGATACAGGATACCAGCCACAGAAGATTCAGGATGATAACCTGTCCGATCTTCGTCATAACATAGATCAATTCGCCTTCCGAGCCGAGTATTTTTCGTTCGGGCTTCTTTTCATTCCCGTCCGTCTCCCGTGTCTTTTCCCTTTTGGGATCGCGATTTGTTTTATCCCTCATCCGCTATGCATCCTCCCTGATCGGGTAGGTTGTCAGATCGGGGACTTCGTCAAGCGTGATCATATGCTCATGCTCATATACCCGTTTCAAAATATCCGCCTCTGTGTAGGTCTCTGCATACTTGTTGACTCCTCCCGGAGCTGCCACGAAATCGCCGCCCCACGTTGCATAAAACCCCCACATAGCGCCGTCTCTGATCAGGAGATCAGGATCCGGGATCGTTCCGTTCTCAGAAAGAACTACCAGTTTTTTGCCGCCCGCATAACGGTTTACTTCAAGGAACGTCGCAATCTGCGAGCTGTATTGATGTTCTCCGGCATAAATATCAATGCCGACAATATCGACCACATCATCACCCGGATACCAGTCGGCGTCCTGCCCGTTCCACACCCAGATGAGATTGTTCAATCCATATTCATTCGTAAATTTGTCATACATAAGGCGGTATAGTGCAATATTGGATTCCGCTTCACAGTCGCCCCACCAAAACCATCCGCCGCTCGCTTCATGAAGCGGCCTCCACAAAATCGGCACGCCCGCCTCCTGCAGTTCCTTCAGCTCCCTTGCGATGGCATCCATGTCTGAGAGCAGCGCTTCCATACCCGCTTCATCTTCTCCGTTCATGATCGCATCCAGATCGATGTTTGTATGCTCTTTGTAAAATGCGCTATACCATGTGCCTGTGACATATTCCGCCGGTGCGCTCCAATGCCAGCACATTGTTACGATTGCGCCTTCCTCCCACGCCTGCTTGGCATACTCGACTGATCTTCCCTCGCTGCCGTTCGCCACGAAGGTCGGCGTATATCCCATCATATCCAGACCGACGACCGCCGGAAATTTACCCGTTTCTTTCCAAATACATGCCGTCTCCTTACCATAAAGTCCCGTATCGCAATATTGCCCTGTCAGAACATTCGTCCCGTAATTATCACAGAGATAGCTCATCAGCCGCTTTGCGCAGTCATCCGCATTCTCGTTGACCAGTTTTGCCGATACCTGATAAAACGCCTCGCCCAGCTCCGGACTTTCGTATACCGTTAATTTATCCAATGCAATATATCCCCAGTATTTGATCACGCCGATCTCATGATCACCAGCTTCCATATAGATGCGTTCCAACTCTGTTGTCGCGAAATCGGCCGTCTCGCTTGCGATGTAGCCAATCTCAGCGCCGTCAAGCGATACTTTATTTTCTTTATATCCGCCAAGCTGTGCATGCGTAAATGCTAAATCATAAAATCCGTCCGTCTCAATATGTACGGTGATCGTGCAGACATCGCCGTCGTTTTCAAACCCTTCCGCATAGCCTTCGCCCGAATACCCTTCCACGTGGCTGCCGGCTCTGACATTGCCCGTAAAACTTCCGTCCTCCGCCTCATACTCACCGACGACTGCTCGTTGTACAGGAACGTTTTCGTCCTGTTCCTGTCCCGATGCTGTGCCATCTTGTCCCTGTCCGTCTGTACCCGATTTCCCTGCGCCGCAGCCGGCAATCGCCGCCGTCAGCACACAAGCGATCATTAACACTGCTGTTTTCTTCTTCATTTCCGTTACCTATTATTTAAGTAATATAAGCTATATTTTAGTTAAACCCGCTTTGGTCATTAGTTTGTCCGGGCTCATTCATTAACTAATTTCTTTGCCATTGTTAGCTAATTCATCCGTTCTTGTTAGGTTAATTTAAGTATCTCTCATGAATCTCATTTTTTACGGCAATATGCTTTTTCCAAAAAAGTGAACATAAAAATATGCAAAATGATAGCCTCTTACCGTTACTATACTACTCTTTCCTATGCAACTTTACAAGTATTTATGTTTTTTTTCTGTCGATTTGTAAAAAATACATAAAATATGCCCTTCATTTTTTACTTAAATTGCTATTGACAATTCATTTATGGAGAATGTTTCCAGATTTCCCTCACGGAAAAGCGCGCCTTATGTTCTTTTGTACTCTTTTACCTTTACCGAACCACGCTTACAAAATATCGGCCATGACAGCAAAAAGAGCCTCCTGCGGAAGCTCTTTTTGTCTGTCCCGATCAAAAGCCATATCAGATCGTTATGATTTACTTAAAAATTCCAAATTCTTTCTGATCAGCTCGCAGCGCTGCGCCACGCACTCTACGGAACGTCCCGGATCCTCCGGCGTGTTAAACACATAATCCATGAGCCGTTCGATCGTCGTTGTCGCCACATGCATCCTCGTATCGCTGGACGCATAGTAAAGATACACATCCCCGTTGTCCTTTGCGATCGCGCCGTTCGTGAACACGACGTTGCTGACATCGCCGACGCGCTCTTTTCCGTGCGGACCGATCAGTAGGCCCGACGGCTCCGCAATGACCTTCGATGGATCGTTTAAGTCCGTTGCAAACGCATAGATGACATAGCGTAAGCCCGCCGCCGTATTACGTACGCCGTGCGCAATATGGATCCAGCCCTTCGGCGTTTTGATCGGTACGGCGCCCGCACCGTTCTTTGCCTCCGTGATCGTGTGATATTTCCGTTTGCTCGTGATGATCTCCTCGTCAATGACCGCATGGGTAATGTCATCGCATAAACCGAAGCCGACGCCGCCGCCGGAACCGGTGTCAATGAAATCATCCATCGGTCTCGTGTAGAACGCATATTTTCCGTTTACAAATTCCGGATGCAGCACAACGTTCCTCTGCTGCGGGGAATTTAAGGTCTTTAAGTTCTCAAGGCGCTCCCACTTCTTTAAGTCCTTCGTTCTGACGATGCCTGCTGCCGCAACCGCCGCGGACAGATCGTTTACGGTTTTATCCTTGCTCTCCGAACAGAACACGCCGTAAATATAGCCGTCCTCGTGCTTCGTTAAGCGCATGTCGTACACATTCGTCTCCTCGGGACAGGTGTCATCCAGCAGGATCGGGTAATCCCAGAAGCGAAAGCCGTCGATCCCGTTATCGCTTTGAGCAACGCCAAAGAACGATTTACGGTCATTTCCCTCAATCCTTGCCACCAGATAGTATTTTCCGTTTAGCTCGATCGCGCCGGAATTCATGACGGCGTTGATGCCGAGCCGTTCCATAAAATACGGGTTCGTATCCGGATTTAAGTCATACCGCCATGTCAGCGGGATATGGCCGCTTGTCAATACGGGATACTCATAACGGTCATAAATTCCGTTATAGGCATCGCTCTTTACGTTTTTTCTCTCGAGAAGCTTCTTCTGCTTGGCAAGCTCCACATAATACTGCTCATGTAACATAGGGTTCCTCCTTATAATTGATGTGAAATATGTAATTGCGTAACGCATCCATAGCGTCTACGAAGGTGCAAATACACCGTTCCATACGCAGGCGCTCTGACACGGCCGGTACTTACATGCCGTATTTGGGCATGTTATGTACCGCTGCCAGTGGAAGGCAGCGAAAGCGTGCCTGCGTCGGATTGTATATTTGCACACTGGAAATACTTTATGGATGCGTTGCGCAATCATGTTTACAGCTCTACGTCCAATTTCTCCGCGCGCCGGATGACTTCAAAGCACATCCGTCCGTTATGATACGGGCATTTCCAAGGCTCCACGATCGGCTTCCTGCTCGTGGGCTTTCCCTCGATGTCCACTTCCCAAAACCACTCGGAATCTGAGCGGCTGTCGATCAGGTGCTCCTTAATGTACGTCCACTCTGCGCGCGCCGCCTCCAGATATTCTTTTTTTGACGGATCCATCTGATAACCGTTCAAAAACCCAACGACCGTCTCCGCCTGCACCCACCAGATGCGGGAGGTATTGACAACGCCGCGCTCGCATTCGTTATGCAGAGAATGACCGTTAAATGCGGTCTTGTAAATCTGCGCCGTTAAATCCTTTGTGATCGGCGTCATTTTTTCCGCATAGCGCGCTTCCCCTATGACATCCACGCCGCGGTCGATGAGCCACGCCGTCTCAATATCATGCCCATAGGAGTGCAGGTCGATCAGCGTACGATACTCGCGGTCAAAAAACACCTCCTGCCGGTGCAGTTCAGGATTATACATATGGTCGGCAAAGGTATCCATGATCCATTCCAGTTTCGCTTTCACCTCAGGGTTATGATCGACGCGGTACAACTCCGTATAGCCCTCAAATACGTGAAGCAGCGTATTCATGGTCTTCTCAGCGATCACGCCGTTCTCGGAAAGCTTGTCGTTCTCAACCTCCTCAAACCGCAGGTTGAACGCCTCCTTATAACCAAGCGCATCTGTACAGCGTTCCTCAATGACATGAAACAGGTCATACGCCAGAGCAAGCGCCTCTTTATCACCGCTCGCTTCATAGTAGGAAGAAAGCGCGTAGATCGCAAACGCCTGATTGTAGGTGTGCTTTGTCGAATCCTCCGGCTTGCCGTCATAGGTCATTGACCAGAAAATTCCGCCATTTTCCTTATCTAAGCAGCAGTCCCGCATGAACTCATAGCCGTGGCGCGCTTCCTCAAGGAGCGATTCATCCTTTAAGAGGGTATAGGCATTCGCAAAAAACCATGTGATGCGGCTGTTTAAAATGCAGCCCTTCACTGCCTGCCTGTCCACTTTTAAGTCAAAATCCATGTAGCCGTAATAGCCGCCATGCTCGTCATCCCGCAGACGTTTCCAAAACGGAATGATCTTATTGCACAAATGCTCTTTTACCTCCTGTACCATTGCCATATTGTGTGTCCTCCTTATTTATATTGTGCTTTCATATCATCACAAAACACAAGCCCTGTGTTTTGCGCGATCACCCTGTATTTCTTTTCTCTAGCGGAGCGTGATCTCAAAAATCCTTGCCATGACAGGTTTCGGCAGATCCACGGTCAGCTCGCCCGTCATCGGATTGACGTCAAAATTGCAAGGCATCTTTACCGGATATGCGCAGCGTACCTCCACAGGCCGTTTCCCATGAAAAGCCTTCGCAAGCGGCAGCACAATACGCCCCTCATTACCGCCCCGGCGCCAAACCGCAACATATACCTTCGCATCCGTGACAAGCGCCGAAGCAAGCAGACTGTCCCGGCTGTCCGCCGTTCCGAGCGGCCAGTACGGCAGCGCGCGCGGAATATCCGCGCGGATGGACTTATAATAGTCAATCCCTTCTTTCACCAGCGCAAAGCGCTCCGCGGAAAGCTCCGCCAAATGTCCGCTTTGGTGAATCCGCAGCAGCATGGCGTTGACCATATTATAAACTGTTTCCTCTAAAATGTCAGCCCGTTCTCTGAGAGAACCTTTTTCCTCCTCCGTCCCCTCCCGCTGCGGATACGACCAGACCGCCGCCTGCTCGGGTGTCACGCCCGCCGCCGCATTTGCCGCGATCGTCGCGTAATTGATATAATCCTCCTGATCGGAGGTGGACTGAATGCTGTAACGTGAAAGCAGCGCATAATCAATGCGCAGTCCGCCGCTCCCGCAGTTCTCGATCACCAAGTCCGGGTATTTTTCAAATACCTCGTCAAGCCAGTCGAGATACGCCTTCTCATGCTGCAGGAGGCCGTCTCCGACACTGTCCGCATACAGCTCCGTTCCGATGCCCGGCTCGATATTGTAATCCATCTTGATATAGCCGACACCGTACTCGTTCACAACGCGGTCAACTACCTCATTCACATGGTCGATGACTGCCGGATTGCGAAAATCAAGCTGATAGCGGCTGCGGTCGTATACCCGCTTTCCGTGACGGATAAAAAACCAATCGTCCGGCACGCTCTTTGCTTTTTCACATTCGATACCCATGACCTCCAGCTCCAGCCAGACGCCCGGAATCATTCCTTTTTGGCGGATAGCATCCGTCACCTCGCGGATTCCGTTCGGGAACCGCTCGCGCGATTCCTGCCATTCGCCGACGCTGTCCCACCATAGTCCCGGCGCATACCAGCCCGCGTCGATCACGAAATATTCACAGCCCGCATCCGCCGCCGCGTCAATAAGCGGAAACTCCTTTTCATTTGTCGGATCGCCGAACAGACAATTCATATAATCATTGAAAATAACAGGAAGCTTTTCATTGTCCTTGTTCGGTCTGCGTATCTGCCTGCGGTATTTCGTCAGCTCGCCCATCGCCTCGTTAAAATCCGCCGATGCGACGCCGACCGCAACCGGAACGGAGCAGAAGGAATCCCCCGGTTCCAGCACTTTGTACCAATGGGACTGGATTTCAGTCGGTCCGCTCACCGCCACATAAAAATGCCGGTTCTGATCGCCGATCTCGTAGTGCCAGGAGCCGTTGTGCTCGATCTGCCAGTACAGCGCGCTGTCCGCCTCCCTGTTGGCAAGATAGCCCATCGGCAGATACTCCTTGGTGGACCAGTTTCCCGTGTTTGTCACTTCGATCGTCTTGCTCGTGCGCTGATACACGGTCGGCTGCGTCTGCCCGAGTCCCAAATCCGGAAAGGAATAGGTCTTCCAGTTCATTTCCTTCTGCCAGCCGTTGTGGCAGATGCGCAGCTCCAGCTTTTCATCCGTGGAGCCGTTTCCCTCTTTTTCAATGCCCGCATAATAGAAAGAAGAAAGATATTCCAGGGTCTGCGTTTCCGTTCCCTCGTTAAATACCTCATTCCACATGCGGACGATCTGTGTGCCCTCATAAAACTGCCATGTCGTTACAACGTATGCGCCCGTCTCTTTGTCCGTCTGCGTGATGACAAGCCTGCGCCCGATCTCATTGCGGGTATCCTGCATGTCCTTGTAGGTGAGCGTGTAGCCCGGCGCCGTCACGATATGCTTATTTCCGTGTTTTTCATAGGGACGGTTATAGCCCGAAAAATTGATCTGCACAAGCTGGAACATTTCGTCGATGAACTGCGGTTCTTTGCAAAGCGTGCTCTCATCAAACTCCGCCGCCGAAAAATGCAAAAGCTTGATCTGATCGTTGTCCGTGATACCGAATACAATATGCAGCTTCCCCTCGTCAATGTTGATATATTGCATGTTATACCTCCAAAATATGAAGCAGCTTTCCTTGATAATCGCCCCACGGATTTTGCACCTGAATGCCCGCGTACATCATTGCCTCGCCGGAATACACGCGCTCCTCGCCCTCGATGCGGTAATTCTTTTTCGGATCAAGACCCTTTAAGCGGATGCGGCGGGAATGATAGTTCGGGCGCATCAAAACCTGAATGAACGTGACAAGCGCTTCTTTTTTATCCTTTGAAACAACCATGTAGCAGTCATACTTATGATTTTCGGAATAGGAGGCAAGGCGGTAATAATCGCCCGTGCGCACCAGATCGTTATAGGCGTGGTACATCTTCACCTGGTCGGGGATCCTATTCCGGTCTTCCTCCGGAATCTTTGTCACATCCAGCTCATAGCCGAAGGTTCCCGCCAATGCGACATAGCCGCGCGTCTCAAACGGCGTCACCCTGCCGACCGTATGATTCGGACAGTCGCTGACATGCGCGCCCATCGCGGAAAGCGGATACACAAGTGCCGTCCCTTCCTGAATCTCAAGACGCTCGATCGCGTCGGTATCATCCGAGCACCAGATCTGCGGACTGTAATAGAGCATCCCCGCGTCAAAGCGCGCGCCGCCGCCGGAACAATTCTCCAACAGCAGATGCGGAAACTCCGTGATCATACGCTCCTGAAGCTGGTAAACGCCAAGCATATAGCGGTGGAACAGCTCTCCCTGCCTGTCCGCGTCAAGCCCAAGGCTTCCGACGTCGGAAAGCTGACGATTCATATCCCACTTCACATACTCGATATTGGCGCTGTGAAGGATTGCGGAAATACGCCCATACACATAATCCACGATCTCCTGACGGGATAAGTCAAGCACATATTGGTTTCTGCAAAGTCCCGCCGTTCTTCCGGGAATGGCGATCGCCCAGTCGGGATGCTCCCGATACAGATCCGAATCCGGCGAGATCATTTCCGGCTCCATCCAAATACCGAATTTCATGCCGAGGCGGTTCACCTCATCCACAAGATATTTCAAGCCGCCCGGCAGCTTTTCCTCATTGACGAACCAGTCTCCGAGAGAGGAATTGTCATCGTTTCTATGCCCGAACCAGCCGTCGTCCATGACGAGCATCTCAATGCCCAGCTCGGATGCCTGTTTTGCGATGGCGATCAGCTTCTCGGTGTTAAAATCAAAATAGGTCGCCTCCCAGTTATTGATCAGGATCGGGCGTTTTTTATCCTTATACTCCCCGCGGATCAAATGATTGCGGAACAGATCATGGAAGCTGCGGCTCATGGCGCCGATTCCCTCCGAGGAGTAGACCATGACCGCCTCCGGTGCCTGAAAGCTTGTCTGCGGCTCTAATTTCCAACAGAAATCGGTCGGGTGGATTCCCATCATCGCACGCAGCGCATCAAACTGACTGAGCGTCGTCTGTGCAAGGAAATTGCCCGAATAAACAAAGCTCATGCCGTATACCTCGCCATGCTCGTCATCCGCATTGTGTTCCAAAAGAGCCATGAACGGATGCTCCTGATGGCTTGATTCGCCACGCACAGAGGAAACGCCCTGCATGCCGGACGCTACGCGTCTTCTGTTGATATGACGCTCTCTCGCCCAAGAACCGTGCAGTGTAATGAGGTCGAAATCCCGGTTATCCATATCCAGGCAGGCACTCATGACCTTTGTGAGATAAATTTCCTTCGCTCCCTCGTTGACGACTTCCACGCTTCTCGCGATCACGTCCACATCTTCAAACGCCGTGTAGGACAGAATCACGCGCAGGTTCAAGATACGGTCCACGCAGTGAAGCTTTAACGTCGTGCATTCTCCCTCGCCCCCGAAGGTTGCCGGAAGCCCGGTAAGCTTTGGCTTACCCGGACAGATCTCGTGCTTCTCATAGGAAAGCTGCAATGCCGTATGTCCGTCCGTGGTGCGCACGCTGATCGCGTCCTCCCTGAAATCTCCAAGTCCGTGCGTCGGATATTCCATCGGGCAGGAATCCAGAAACGATAACCGGTCACGGTTATTTTTGCTCGGCACAAAGGGCGGTTCCTCCGTGCGCAATAAATATGTCAGCTCATGGCTGGTTATTTTTTTGCCGTAATAGATGTGCCCGATAAAATTCTCCTCATCAATGACGCCGATCAGATAGCTGCTGTTCGGTGTGTCCAGCTTAAATACGCGTTCCTTCTCAAAATATTGTACGCTCATGTCACCCTCCTGTTTTTTTATTTTTAAGGCAATCGCCTATATCATTTTCTATTAATACACTGATTCAAGTGTTTCCTTAATAGGTGTCGCGAAGACTCGTGATGCACAGGCATTTTTGAACATCCGACGCATCCGCAAAGCTGCCGCGCAGAATGTCTTTTTTTGCCAATGTGATCACGCGCGGCTCCGCGCCCGTGATCCCGATGCAGTTGTCTGAAAAAATAACGTCCGCATCCGCAAAATCAAGCGTCACAAACGGCGCATAGGCGTCCGCCTTCAGCGTGATCTCATATGCTGTTTCTTCCGCATTCTCAGTAACCTCCGCATGTACCGAAACGTCGGGCAGACGCATGTGTTTATAGGGAAGCAGCACCTCATGCTCGTATTGCCGCGTCACATTTCCCTTTTCATCCGTCACCGTAAAGACTGCCTCCACGAACACGTCCTCGCGGGCGTGGCGCGACGCCGTATCCACACAGACTTCGGGCGGTCTGCTCGTGCGAATTTCCTGTAACAGCAGATCCGCGTAGTCCTCTTTTAACAGGCAGGCAGCGCAAAACGGCTCTACCACTTTTTCCACCGAAACCGTCCGAAGCACCTCATAGGTCATTGTCTTTAAGGACAGCTCGACCGATACCGAAACGCGGTGCTGCGATTCGTTCTGGCAGTACGCCTCCACCGGACAGGAATCGCCCGCCCCCGTATTCGGACGCACAAGCGAGCCCGCCACAGGCGCATAGAAACGCGCCGCCATATAGTGGAGCGGCTTCCATCTCCCGAAATAATCAATGCTCGCCCATGACGCGACCGGCCAGTTGTCGTTGATCTGCCAGTAAAGCGTCCCCATGCAGCGGCCGCGGTTTCTTCTCCAATGCTCCACACCGCTCTTGACAGCGACCGCCTGCAAAATCTGCGTTACATAGAGCAGGCTGTCAAAATCCTTCGGATATCGGAAGTTCTCGGAAAGATAATAGAGCATCTTTCCGTTCGCGGAATCATTTTTCTGGTGATCTTCCATCACACGGGAGAAAATATTGCGGTCCTCCGGCCGCGTATAACTCTTCACCGTCTTGCTGTTCGGAAACGACTGGAACCCAAATTCGGAGCAAAACCGGAAAAAATGATTCTGATAATCCGAAAACGGCAGCTGTCCGTGCCATACCGCCCAATAATGCGTATCCCCGCGGTTCGCATCATCGGGATTGTCGAAACTGCCGCCTGACGACGGGGAGGACGGCCAGTAAAAAGTCGTATCATCCGCTTCCCTTAAGGCCTTCGGCAAAATATATTCAAACATCTTAATGTAATCGGCGCGCACATACGGCGTTTCGTGCGCAAAGCTCGGCCAGTGATACCATGCGGATTCCATCTCGTTATTGCCGCACCATAAGCCGAGCGACGCGTGATGACGCAGGCGTACCGCGTTGTCATGCGTTTCCGCCACGATATTTTCTTCCAACTCCTCCGTAAGCTCATAGGCGTTGCACGCATACATCAGATCCTGCCACACAATGAGCCCGTAACGGTCGCAAAGCTCATAAAACGTATCGGACGGATAGTAGCCGCCGCCCCATACGCGGATCGTATTATAATTTGCTCTTTTCGCACTCATAAGCAGCATGTCAATGCGCTGCTCGCTAATATGGGAATAAATGCAGTCCTCGGGAATATAGTTTGCGCCCTTTGAGAACAACTTTACCCCATTCACCTGAAAACAGAACTCGCTCCCCCATTCGTCCTCATCCTGCGAAACAGTGAGCGTCCGCAGACCGATCGTGTAATCCCGCTCGTCGATCGGCTCGGTTTTCGTGATCTGAAGCGCCGCGGCGCCGCCCGCCGCGATTCCCGCGGGCTTCAGGCTGATATGCAGTTTATAAAGGTTTTGGTCTCCGAGACCGTTCGGCCACCAAAGTCTCGGCTTTTCCACCGCAAGCTCCATCGCAAGATGCGGATTCCCCGCCATGACGATCGCCGTCTTTGCAAGCACCTCGGTCGCAGGCAGCTTTTGTCCGTTATAATAGGAAGGCGTCAGGGTCAGGGACACTTTATAATTTTTTGCTTCCAAAACCTCAAGCGCCGTTTCCACCCGAAGCGTTACGATGCCGTCCTCATGCCGCTGACGGATACGCACATCCGCAATGCGCGCCTCGCTGTAACAGATCAGTTCCATGTCACGCCAAATGCCTGCGTCGGGAAGCTGTGCACCCCAGTCCCAGCCAAACATGGAATGCGTTTTGCGCAGATATTGGTTGCCCCGCATTCCTCCTGCCGGAATGACCGTGATCTCTTTGCCCTTTTTCGGACGGTAATTCTCTATGTAGCGGAGCGTGGAAGAAAACACGACCCGGATCTCATTCTCGCCCTCGTGGAGCAGCCCGCCGACTTCAAAGCGATAGGTTCTGTGCATATCCGAGGTTGATGCGATACTCGTCCCATTGATGAACAGCTCGGCAAGCGTATCCAGCCCATGACAGACCAGTTCTATTTTTTCATAGGAAAGCTGTTCCGCACGGACATTAAAATTCCTCACAAATTCGTAATCATCCCAAAACAGCTCCCGCATGCGGTACTCATTGTCCCGGTCATACGGGTCTAAAATGACTCCGGCATCCAAAAGCGTGGAAAGCACAGAGCCCGGCACCGCCGCCGGATATTCCTGATCGTCCCCTACCCGGCGCATCCGCCATGTTCCGTTTAATGTCTCTTTGATCATCGTCTTATCATGCCTTTCCTTTTATGCTTTATTCCCATTATACACATTATTCCAGAAAAGCGAACGGGTTTTTTGCATCCATGTGAATAAACTGCATGAGCAGATACGCGCAGCGCAGAGAAACCCTTTCTTCCCGCAGGATCCTCTTTGCCTCGGCACGGTCGGCGAGCAGTACCTGAATGGATTCGGTCGCTTCCTGCAGATCGGTCCGCGGCGTGCCGGACGCATAACCGAACACCGCCTGCGAGCTCTCATCCGTCATGCCTGCCCCTAAGAAAAACGCCCTGCGGTACGCCATATCGCCGCCCTCATAGACGGTAAAGGCAAGTCCCGTCTCCTCCTTCATCTCGCGCACTGCCGCCTGCGCAGCCGTCTCTCCCGCATCGATCAATCCTGCCGGCAGCTCGTAGAGCCATGCGTCAAGCGGATATCGGTACTGTCTGATGAGCACGAGCTTGTCCGGTTCGTCCCTTAAGACCGGATAGATCACGATGCCTTCCGCATGCTGATCGTGGGTGAGAGCCTTGATATGATCCTGATCATTACGGCTCGCAAAATAGTAGGAAAACGGCGCTCCTTTCTCCGTGAGCGCATCCATCTCATAGAGATTCAAAAAACGATTATCCGTCTGTTTTCGTATGTCGGTGTATCTTTTCATCAATGTTCCTCTTCTTTTTACTGCTGAATTTTTGAGTTTATTATAGCATTCCTTCCCGTATTTTGCTTTCTTTTTCTGATAATTCTTTTTGAATATTTTTTGAAGCCGAATTCTATTCTCTCTTTTATCATTGGTATCCACTTCCATTCTATTTATTTATATTTTTAGCGAATATTATTCCTCATCATTTCGGGATTCCTATTATATAATATTAATCAGAATACGCACAATAAAGATATGGTAAGAAATGAGAGGATGACCATGAGTGATTTGCAAGCTAAATACAAAACGAAATTCTGCCGGCGGCTGACACAGCTTCGAATCAATGCCGGCGTCTCGGCCCGCGACATGAGTCTTTCCCTCGGCTTAAGCGAGGGTTACATTAATAAGCTCGAAAACGAGAAAGCGCTTCCGAGCATGCATACCTTTTTCGCAATCTGCGACTATTTTGACATTACACCACAGGAATTTTTCAACACCGGCGAAGCGTTTCCGCTTGAGATCAAGATCGCCGTCCGGGAATTAAACAAAATGAATATGGAACAGTTAGAACGCATCGTGGGCGTTATGATGGATATCAATCACGATAGATAAGATAGATAAAAAAGCAAATTCTTCGAGCCCCAAAAATTTCCTATAAGTTAAGAAACCGGCTGATCGCCGCAACCGAAAAAGAGCACCTCCGCCCCCATGGCGGAATGCTCTTTTTCATCCGGCGTTTTTGTGGTGCCCGCCGCGTATGTCAGTATGACGAACGATCGGTTCGGCCGATCAATATACATACGACCCGCCTACGGTGATACGTCTGCTGCTGTGGTTCTTTACAAACACGTAGTAGTCCCCTGCCTCCTCAAGCGTAAACGTATGTATGATCGTATCCGATGACGTCACCGAGACCCCGGAGCCGCCGACACGCATCACCCCGGCTTCGATTTTCTGGTTTTCCGGATCGGTCCAAGCAGTGACCGTTACGGTTCCTCCTGCATCCACATGAAACGGCGCTACCGAACCGGTGGCGGCGGAGGATAAGCCCCAATTGATCGTGCCTCCCGCTCTGCCGATGTTCACTACTCCATCCTCCATCACGATACACCCATAGGTCGCGAATTCCTCCGCGCTTATGACGCGCTCCTCCAATGTATTGACCACGCCGTTCTCTTCCTCACTTGTTACCGGCTTTGTCGCTTCATACAGTCCGTCATGAAGCATCACGACGCCGTTTCCCGCCGCATATGCCGTCATGGAGCTCCCCGCAACAAACACTACCGTCAGCAGCGCTGCTATCTGTTTTTTCATCTTTCCACTCCCCTCATATTGAATCATTGCTTCCACTCTCTGTTGTAATGCACTCTTTTTCTCCGTGATGCCCAGTGCCACCTCTTCCTGTTCGTCTTTCTTCTGCACCACCATTTCCAAAATGGTCGAGCAGTATTCCTTATGAGAAAACGAACCCTCCATCGCCTCGCAGGCCATCTGATCGCATGCGACTTCCGTGTAGTCATTGTCGTATTCTCTCATCCGATACACAAGCGGATTTAGCGCGTGAATGAGATTCGCCGCCACAAACTCTGCTCTAAAAAACAAATCCTGACGCTTACAGTGCATCAGTTCATGCGAAAAAATGACTTCCAGCTCTTTCATGCAAAATTCAGGCGTCCGGGCAGGTATGATGACCTTCTTGCGAAGGATTCCCACCGTACACGGCACACAGCCCTCACGGCTTCGCAAAAGAACAATACGGCTATGTATCCCGAGCTGTTGCTTGATCCGTTCAAAGCAATCCAGCACATCCTGACTGCGCTCCGGCTCAGAGCACCGCAGCAAGTCTTTCAGATCCGGCTTTTCCCTCAAATATCGAATGAGTGCCGCGGTCATGCCGACGCCCCAGATACATAACAGCACGATCGACAGATAAAAAGTCATTGTCGATCGTCCCAATATGTTTATACGAGGATCCGTTTTCTTCAGCCATGGCAAAAGCAGCATGTTGTCGCCCCCGCGCCACAGTACGGCGATAAACAGCACCGGAACCAGATAGAACTGTAAGCCGACACGCAGGCAGCGCGACAGCAGCACTTCCCGCCCCGTGCCCAAACATTTCCTCAACAGCAGGAATGCCAGCGAAAACACGCTTCCCGACAAGGTGGTCAGCACAAAGGCATAGAACACATAAATACTTGACTCAGCTAAGCTCATTGATCAATTCCCTAATCTTCGCGATCTCATCATCGCGCAGTTTTCTCTTATCGTGCAGGGCGCATAACAGATCCCCTGCATTGTTATTTCCCCAGAACTCCACGCATCTCTTGATCATCTTATCTCCGTAATCCTTCTCGCTCACGATCGGCTGATAGAAAAACGTGCGTCCGCTCCTGTAAGAAGTCAGGAAATTCTTTCTCACCAGTCTCGCTAAAAACGTGGATACCGTCTGCGGCTTCCATGCCCGCTGAAACCGTTCGTTCACGCCCTTCACGATATCAGGCAATGTCAACTCTTCATCAGACTCCCAAATGATCTTCATTACCAATTGCTCGCACTCTGTCAGATTTGTCTTGTCCTTGCTCATTTTCTCTCTCCTTCTTGTCAAAGCAGGATCTTTCGTGCACGCACATCGACTATACCACGCATGTTGTCCGATTACAACTGTCCCGCTTTTTGTTTTTACGCGTTTTCTGTTTCTTTTATGATAATAGAGAATCTTATTCTCTACCTATCAAACTTTTTGTGTGATCCGCTATAACAACACAAACTCTGTCGATTCATACTGCCGAACCCGTTCCTCGTACGCATCCCGCATCGCCTGTTCATATACCAAACGAGGTTCGGCGGCTCCAAGCTGTCTCTGAATATACAGCGCAAAATCGGGATTTAAGATCATCAGCGGACCGATCGTATAGGTTCCCATAAACCTGCTTCTCCGCACGCCCTCCAGCTTCGTCTCCCGGTTGATACCGTCTCCCTTTGTCACCTCATACAAAAACTCCTCGCGGTTATCGCCGTAGCTCTGCGTGAACTGACTCTTAAAACCGACCAGCGTCATTCCCTCAAACCGTCCCATGACCGCACTGTTATAGCGGTGGAACATATCACGCTTTGCCGTATAATGAAACAGACCAAGTCCCTCGATCCGGCTTTTGTCCTCATTTTCGATCGCGTCAAAGAAAACCTCCATCGCATTTCCCGTGATCAAAAAGAGCACATTGGCTTCGATCAGTTCTTCGATCCGTTCCCGATATGGTCTCAGCTTTTCTATGACAAGCTCCTGCTGCCGCTCCGTCATCGGTCCCATATAGATCATGTCCGGCGTATGCGCAGCAAAGTACGGCTCCTCACTCAATGCATCCTCCACATACCGCGCTTCCGGCATACAGAGCTTCAGATAACGGATATTCGCGTGATCTCCGTAGAGATTTGCGATCTCGGGGAACAGCGTTTCTACAACAACCTCTTTTTTTTCCTCCGAACCGGCCATTGCGCCGCTCACGCTCCTCTCTCCCTGATCAGTTCCTCAATTTTCTGGTGCAGCTTATGGGAAAGATCCGGTTTATAGCATTGATGCAGCACAAATACCTGCTCCGTCCCGTCTAAGGAAAGGTAACCCGGCGCTTCCTCGTCCGTCATGCCGATCACGATCTTCTCCTCCGGGATCCCCGCCATCATCAGCCTGAGCTTCTGATCCTTTGCACGGTTTCCCGGAATGACAATGCGCTTCACAAGCGGCGTATTGAGCTTTTCGTAATCGCAGTCATACATCCATGTCATATTTTCCAGCAGCTTTTCATCGTCCAGCAAAAACAGGATTTCCTTTGTGCCCGGCTCCTTCGATAAATAATCAAACACCACGGAGCACGCCACGGGATTATGCTCCTTTGCCATGTGATCGATCACTTCAATACCGTTCACTTTCGTCTTGTTATAACGCGTGTCCACGATATGCAGTTTGGAAAATCCGTCCCTGAGTTCATCGGGACTCATTCCCATTTCCCGAAGCAGCGTCGTTACCGCCACCTGATTATAAACATTAAAGATACTGTCGCTGATGAGTTTATAGGACTGCGGCACACCGCGTTCCTTCAAGATCATCTCCTGACGCTCAAAGCTCACCTCCGCCTCATAATCCGGCACAGGCGACGCAAAACCGCAGTTGGGACAGTGCGCCTTTCCGATCTGATGATAGCGCACATAATCGTAAGAAAGCTTCGCGGCGCATTTCGGACAGATCTGGCAGTCGTTGATGATATTATGGCAGGTCTCCGTGTCCGAAGGCAGACGGCTGATGCTGTAATACACGCGGGGATTGTCCGGCGCGACGCCGCTGCTGATCAGGTCGTCCGCGTTTAAGATCATCTTTGTATCCGGCTGCATATAGGACGATATGATCCCGGCAATGTATTCCGCATGCGCGTTGCGCAAAATGGAATCGCGGAACAGATTCGTACACACCACATAATCCGGCTTGATGAACGGATAAATATGCATGGAGCTTCGCTCATCGACCTCGATCACGCCCCACGCGTTCTTCGACTTGCCTGAAAGCGTGGCATTCACAAGAAACGCGCATGCCACTCCCGCCTTTGTATTGGAGCCCTTGCGGTTGTTTGCCGCGTGAATTCCCTCCGCCTCCAGCAGATCGACAAGCAGATTGGACACCGTTGTCTTTCCGTTTGTGCCCGTCACGCCGATCAGATGCTCCGGTCTCCCGACCTGTCCCATAAAATCCGGACAGATCTGCAATGCCAGCTTTCCCGGAAAAAAAGATGCGTTCATGCCAAGCAGTCTCTGTGTCGTGTAGGCAAGCTTTCCAACGAGCATGGCGATATAAAATCTTGCTGTTCTCTTTGCCATTGCCTCTCCTCCCTGCAACATAGACTGCGCTTTTTCCGCGATTTCATTCCTTATTTTACTATTTATGGTCAAAAAAAGCAATCGCCAATTGACGTTTTCGGGAAAACACTGTTGAAACTGTTTCCTTAAAACGCCAGACCCCGATAGCGGTTCACGCACGCAAACAGTTCCTGCCTGCGCGGTCTTGCCAGTGACGCTGCGACTTCTCCTCGTCCGAACAGTGCTTCCGGGCCGTCCTTCTCCAAGTCTGCCTCCAATGCGTCCACAGCCTGCGCAAGCGTCCGCACCCCGTTAAACTGCTGTTCCTCCAGCACTTTCAGCGCATAGCCGAGCGCACGCGTCTGCTCCTCGTCTTTTAACTGCTCCAGCCCGCGCAGTATCACGTTGTTCTTGGCAAGCGCTACTTCATCTTTTCCGAACGTCTTGATCTTTATGCGCTCCTCTGCGAGAAGACGCCTGTCCGGCTTAGGACATCGTTTCGCGCTATATGCCGGAAACTCCGCCTGCGCCGTACGGAACACCGCAAATTGTTCCGCAGCCGCCTTCGCCTGTGCCGTAATGTCCAACGGGACATATTCCTTCATCTGAACGACGGTATCCGCCACATGAAAATACGATCCGCTGCTGCCCGCCACAAGAATGGTCGAGATTCCTCTGCTCTCGTACAGCCCGTTCACCCGCTCAATAAACGGCGTGATCGGCTCCTCCTCACTCTTGACTACCTCCTGCATCAGGCGGTCGCGGATCATGAAATTGGTCGCCGAGGTATCTTCGTCCATGAGCAGCAGTCCGCAACCGCTCTCGACCGCTTCCATCAGTCCCGCTGCCTGCGAGGTGCTCCCGCTGGCGTCCTCCGTCGTAAAATGCGTCGTGTCCTTTTTATTGGGCAGATGGCTGATGAACGGCGTGATATCAACATTGACAATGCTCCTCCCATCCTCGGCGCGCAGCTTCACCGCGCTTTCGTCCGTGATGACAAGCTCCCTGCCATCCCCGCCGATATGGTTATACACGCCGTCCTGAATTGCCTGTAAGACCGTCGATTTTCCATGATAGCCTCCGCCCACGAACAGCGTGACACCCTTTCGGATGCCCATACCGCTCACCTTTCCCCTGTTCGGCAGCGCAAGCTCCACTTTCAGCGATTCCGGTGAACAAAACGGTACCGCTCCCTGCAGCGGCTTGTCCGATACCCCGCTCTGTCGCGGCAGAACCGCGCCGTCCGCAATAAACGCGCACAGTCCCATCTGCGGAAGTATGCCGCGGATATACTGCTGATCCTCACACAGCGCGATCGCCGAGGCAAGCGCCTTTTGATCAATATTGGAAAAATAAAGACTTTTCCGCACACAGTCCGGCAAAATACGGAACAATATTTTTTCCAGTTCGCCCGCATTCACGGAGCGTCCGTTTGCCGGAAAACCAGCCTCAAAGCGCACGATGATCTTTTTCTCATCCGCGCGGCACGCCGTGCGCTCCAGCACTTCCTGCCCGCAGCGCGATACCGCAAGCAGACCGCTCTTTCCCGAACCCTTCGCAATAAAGCTGCCGCCCCTGATCTCATGCGCAAACAGCCTTGTCAAATGATCCTGAAACGTGATCCTTTTTACTTTTTCCCCGATATATTCCTTCGGAAATCCTGCTTTCGCCATCGGCACGTGCACCGAGAGGCGCGACGGTGCCGCAAAAGGATCTCCCTGCACATGATCGATGGAAAGCACATAGCCCCCAAATTCATATTCCCCGCGCAGATCCTTGTATGCAGGATAACCCCGATGGTCAATACTGCGCAGTTTTGCCTGCAATTCACTTGACGTTTTCATATCGAACCTCACAAATAAGACGGGTCTTCATAGATCAGGCTGAGCTTCGTAAACTCCGCCTTGCAGCCGCCCACGGCATAGCAGCCGATCATAACCCCCGTAAAGCCCTCTGCGACCTCACTCGATAAATATTTTGCCTGCCCGGTGCCGAGGTATAACTCCTTTTCATCCGTTTCCACAAAAAAATGATATACGGTATTCTCACCCTTCACGATCAGCTTTGCGCTGTCCGTCGGGATCGGGAGTGCCGCCTGTATATGCCTGATGCCGCCGATATTGAGACGAAGGATGACCTCATAGTCTCCTGCCGCGCCCGCGTCCGCTCCGCCATTTGTATTCTCCGCGCCGCGCCGACTGATGATCGCGACCTCATAGTGCTCGTTTTCGCAGGAGTACAGCGTGACTCCCGCCTCGGGCATCCGTGCGCTCTGCTCGTCACGGCAAACCCACAGCGCTTTGTCAGCCTGCCCGTCTGCCGGTTCCGATGCGGCTGCTTTGCCCGCCTCCGCCGCCGTTTCTGACCGCAGCGCCGCTGTGCCCGCCTCCGCCGCCGTTTCTGACCGCAGCGCCGCTGTGTCCGACTCCGCCGCGGACAGTTCTTCCAATTTCAGCAGAACCGACAGGCGAAATGCAAACTCCTTCTGCCGCATGGCAATGAATGTCGGTGACGCCACATCGTCCAGTGTATTCCCTCCGCCGTACAATACCGCGCGGTCCGCCGACAGCTCGTAGCGGCTTTCATCGGGATGACGCAGATAGCACCAGTCAATCCCAAAATCCGTGTTTTCAAAAGTATATTCTTTTTTGACCTGCTGAGAAAATGTTCCCTTCAGCTCATACTCAAAATCAGCCGTTCCGTCCGTGCCCGCGTGAAACCAGCCGTCCTCGTCAAAACGCACCGGAATCAAAAACACTTCGCGCCCCAGCGTATGATACGGACGCCACATATGCATCTGCCGGAATCCCAGACAAAAAATATGCCAATCCCCGTTATGATCCTTGACCAGATCGCCGTGTCCGATTCCCTGAATGATGAACGGCGCTTTGTTGCGATTTGTCAGCACGGGGTTGTGACCGTAATTCTCAAACGGCCCCCATACGGACGTGCCGCGGGCATAGGTGATCATGTGACCGTACTCCGTACCGCCCTCCGCCGCCATCAGATAGTAGAATCCGCCGATGCGGTATAAATGCGGACTTTCCAAATAACGTCCGCCCGAACCTTTCCAGATGCATTTGCTTTCCGAAAGCTTTTTGCCCGTCGCAATATCGATCTCACACTGGGTCACGCCTTCCGCTCCTGCATCATCACAACCGTTACTCATAAAATATACATGACCGTCCTCAAAATAGAGCGACGGATCGATACCGCCCTGTGCAACATAAATCGGATCGGACCATTCCTTGTAAATATCATCCGTATAAACATAAAAATTCTGATGCGTCGTATCATTGGTCGTCACCATATAAAAACGTCCCTCATGATAACGGATGGTCGGCGCAAAAACCCCTCCGGAGCTTCCAATGTTTTCAAGCATGACCTGACTTTTGCGTGTCAGCACATAACCGAGCTGCTTCCAATTGACCAGATCCTCGCTCTCAAACAGCGGTACCCCCGGAAAATACTGAAACGAACTGCACACCATATAATATTTGCCGTTTGCGGCACATACACTCGGATCCGGATAAAAACCGGATATGACAGGATTCTTGTATTTCATCTGCCGCTCCTTCTATCGGAAACTCTTTACCCAATTGATCAAAGAATCGTGATATACATTATCATAAACATCCTGCCTCATTCTGTCGGTCACATTGCCGTTCTTTTCCATGATGGCAAGGATCGCCTCCTGAAGTCCGGCAATCTTTCCCCGCTCAAACGCTTCGTCACAGGCGCGGTTCATCGCCTCATGCGCCTCGTCCTTCGCTGTTTCCGCGGCATCCGCTTCCGTCTTCACTCTGCCTGCCGCCGTATCCGACCCTGCGGCATTTTCTTCTGTCTTGTCTTCACACGTGTCAGTGCATGCCCCTGCAGCGTCTGATTCCGTTTTCCCTACACGCGGCTCCAAACAGCTTTCTCCGGTAAAATTTGCGCCCGTCACCGGCTCGCACGTCTCTGCGGAAGCTTCGCTCTCCTGCACACACTCTCCTGCAAAAGCTTCGCTCTCCTGCGCATGCTCTCCTGTGGGGGCTTCGTTCTCCTGCGTGCGCTCTCCTGCGCCGTCTGCTCCGGCATCCGCCTGCATCGCAGCTTCCTCCGCATCCGATACGGAAATCCCCTCCGCGTTTATCAGCCAGATCTCTCCCGAATTTGCCTTGACATTGACGCAAATCGTCCCATTTACCGCGGAAACTTTTTGTCCTGACAGCGCGCCGATAAACTCCATGCCGCTCCCGCACGGAACCGTCATCACATAATCACTGTCATCATTGTTTACCGTGACAATGGCGGTGTCACCCTGCGTATTTCTTGAAAAAGCATACTGCCTGTTTGTCAGCAGCAATTGCTGATAATCGCCGTAAGACAGCGCTTTTGAAGCCTGTCTGATCTTTCCGAGCGCCGCCGTCAGCTTCGTGCACGCGTTGTTTGTCAACGCATCCTTGTGATCGTCAAGCGCAATCGCCGGTCGAAGCGATGCGTCGGAGAATTTTTCTTTTTTTCCTTCTATTCCGAACTCCGAGCCGTAATAAACGCTCGGCACGCCGGGCAGCGTATAGAGCAGTACATGCACGGGCGCATAATGCGCCTTGTTCATCAGCTTCGTGTAAATGCGCTCCACGTCATGATTATCCACAAAATTGTAAAGCTTCAGCCCGTCGGGACGGTTTCCTCCCATCCCGTACAGACGCGTCACCGTATGCGCGATCTCAAAATAATTGTGATCGTTATGTCCCGAATAAAGCGCCTTGTGCAAATGATAATTCGTTACGGAGTGGAGCGTCCCCTCATTGACCCAGCGGGTATAATCCCCGTGGATGACCTCGCCCATCAGCCAGAATTCCGGCTTTACCTCATTCGCAACGCCGCGCAATGCACGCATAAATTCAAAATCCAGCACATCCGCTGCATCTAAGCGGATTCCGTCAACGTCAAACTCCTTCACCCAGAAACGGATCACGTCACAGATATAATCCCTCACCGCCGGATTTCTTTGATTGAGCTTGACAAGCAGATTGTAGCCGCCCCAATTATCATAAGAAAACCCGTCGTTATACTCGTTGTTCCCCCAAAAATTCACGTTGCAGAACCAGTCCTTATAAGCAGAATTTTCCCGATTCTGCTTCACGTCCCGGAATGCAAAAAAATCACGTCCGACATGGTTGAATACGCCGTCAAAAATGACCTTGATCCCCCGCTCATGGCAGGCCTTCACAAATGCCGTCAAGTCCCCGTTATCGCCGAGTCTGCTGTCAAGCTTCTTATAATCCGTCGTCTCATAGCCGTGTCCCACGGACTCAAACAGCGGTCCGATATACAACGCGTTACACCCGATCTTTCTGCAATGTTCGATCCACGGTATCAGCGTATTCAGCCGATGCACGACCTCCCCGTACGGATTCTCCGTCGGCGCTCCCGTAAGCCCCAACGGATAAATGTGATAAAATACCGCCTCATCATACCATGCCATGTTTTATTCCTCCCCTAATGATAAAATAACAAGTGTATCATCCTCGCCGAACGTCACTATATCATGCTTGGACGGATTTAGGGTCACATCATCATCCCCGTCTAACTTCCATCCCATTGCAATCTCAGCATTATCCCTGACGATCTTGGTGATTGCCGCAAACGAGATCGGCTCGCCAAGCTTCACATAATTGCCCGCAGGTTTCATATAAATTTCTGAGCCTTCGGACTGAAGCAGCTCCCGAAAGATCACATGCAGGTCAAGCTCATTGGATACCTGCGCCATAATGCGGTTTGCGATCTCGCTGCCGACAATAAAATCGTTGACCTTCGCAATCTTCAAAAGCTGCTGGTCCTCTGCGATCGTCACCTCGCTCGTCACATTGATCTTTCCCGGAAACTTCTCTACCAGGCTGCGCAGATATAAAAGCAGCATCGCCGTCTGCGCGTCCGCTTCCTCCTCCGGAATGCCGTCCTCACAGACTAACAGCACATTCGTGATCCCGGGAACCTTTTCGTTCACCAGACCACGCAGGATCTCCGGATCAAAAATATCACATTGGATAAATGACACGTCAATATATTCTAACAACGGCTGTACCGCACTGACGTCATAATCGCGGTCGGAAGCGATCAGCACGGTGGAACCTTTTTTCACAAAATCATCCAGTCCGCGCAGAATATCCTTAAGCGCTATGTTCCAATCCAACACAAGCACATGCAGCTCCTTGCGGTCCTCCAACGGGATCACATTGGCAAGATGACTCTCATCCGGCAGCGGGCGGCTTTCATCAAACGCGACCACCTCTCCGTCGTCATCGGAAAGCAGAACCAGATCGTCCTCCGGATGGACCACAATATCGTTTTCGGGATTGATCACGATCTCCTTTGTCCCGCCGTTTCTTCTGACTCCCACAAGCACCGCATTTTCGAATCGATTGATCAGATCACCGAATACGGTATCCTTCTCAATAAATTTTTTCCCGTCCTTATAATGGGCTTCAAAATACAGCTCCGATTTCTGGTAGCTGAACACCTCGGCAAGTACGAGAGAAAGACCCGGCTGCCGGCACACCTGCGCCATAATGCGTGCAAGCAGATCTTCAAAATACAAAATTTCCGTCTGACTCCGAAATTCCTCCGTTGCAATCTGCGCCGCTTCGATACTCCGCTTATTATGTAGCAGCGTCGTAATGTTCGGTCCCCGTCCCTTCATCGTGCCCTTCTTATTTTTGAGATACGCGGTAACGGAAAGAAGAATCCGCAGCACATAAAAATCGTTATCATTATTGACAATGACCGCTTTCGCCATTTCCAGCGACGCCATTTCAAACAGGCTCTCCTGTGTCGGTTTTCCTTTCCTACAGATGATTTCCGTCGTGCGGAAGCCCTCGCCCTTAAAATGCTCACGGATCGCCTGTTCCATTTCCTCCTTATCCACATCATCCAGAACGACCACGCAGCCGCGCGGCTGATTGGCGTTTGCCTCGACCAATTCCTCCAAGATGCAGAAGATACTCGAATTGAAACCGATGATAACCGTGTGATCTTTTTCAATGATCTGCGAATGCCCCTTGCGCAGATCGGACATTTTCCGATCCAGCGCGCCGCCGATGATTCCGATCAACGCACCCATCAGAACCATACCGCAGAGCGTCACGATCAGCATGAGCGCGAGTATCGGTTTATTGGCTGTACCGTCCCCTCCGAGAATTCCCGGATCGAACAGATGCATGAGACTGCTCCAAACCCCGCCCGCCATCGTTTCCTCGTTATCAAACGACGAACCGGCAATTCCGAAAAACAAAACGATGACAAGCGCTGCAAGCAGCAGCATGACAAACTGCGCGCCCATCCCTTTTGACATATATTTGTCAAACTCATAATTCAGTCTCTTCACCCATTTCGGTCTTCTTTTTTTCCCGTCCATAATTCCTCCGATGGCTTATTCTACCGCTGTCATATGCGATCCCGTTCCGATACACAATCCGCCGCATTTCCGGCGCTGTCCCGCATCGAAAGCGCTTCTGCGATTCCGCGCATTCTCTCATTTTTAAGGTGGTACATGGTCCGCTTTTCCCAACAGATGCCCTCTATATATTCCCGCTGTTTCGGACTTAAGCCAAGCGCCGCAAGATCGTTTTCCGGCTGCATCCTGCCAAAATCACACGCGACATAGATGCGCTCCTCATTTTCCTTGGGCTCCGGCTCTTTTTTCACACGGCGGAAGCTCTTTTTTCCGTATTTGCCTTCTTCCTGCACGTAGGTATACGTCTGGCTCTCCTGATGCGCATCCGGCTTCTCCCGAAGAAGAATGCCCGTATCGAGCAGATATTTCGTGTATGCCTGCCGCACACGCTCATAGGATACCGGAAAGCTTAACCGCTCATGAATTTCTTTCGCCGTATAGCCGAGATGCGCAAGATGACGGATCGCGCCTCCGCACGCCACGTCAAATGTAAAATCGGATAACGCCTGCCCAAACGCCTGATTCCTGCCGTCTTTTCCGCCCCATTCCATCGCATCACCCATTCATCCGCCGCTCTTTGCTCTTCTATTTTCGTTTTCTATCAAAAGCCGCGCTGATTGAATCAGCACCTCCTTAGTTTACCAAAAAAGATGTCTGCGCGCAAGTCCGCAGACATGCACTCCCTTTTCATTTGGATGTTATCGGATCAAAATCCTGAAATTTTGCGAAAGTGCATTAATGGAGATTGAAAAATTACCTATGAAAAAAAGATTGGCGCGGATGCGCCAATCTTTCGAAGAATCTCCTTCAGATTCCAGAATGTATGATCCTGATATCGTTTCAAATTTGTTTTGTAAACTCCGCAATGCTTTCCGCTTTTGCCGCCAGCTTCAGCCATGTACGGAGCGTTTCTCCATCCCTCTGCGATGTGATCCGCTCCTTCAATGCAGGCGGTATCTCGCCTAAATCGTTAAGCAGGTCCAAAATATCATTTATTTTCCCTTGCATCACACCTTTTTCTATCCCCTTCTCCATTCCTTCCGCAATCGCTTCTTCCCGTATCCGCTCCTCAATCTCAAAGCTTTTCATATAGGCAAGCCCTACCTTTCCGTCACGTTTCACTGCCGTTACCATCTCATGCAGTCTTTGTAAGTTCTCTGTCTTTGCATTCTCTTTTGACGAATATTCCATGTAATGCAGAAGTTCCCGTAAACTCTCCGGCGGATTCCCCTTCGTTCCCTGCGTATAAAGAAAAATCGTTCTCGCTCCGTCCTCATACGGTAACTCCGGAACCTCTATACAGCCGTTCTTGACCGTATAGACCATTCGGTCAAGAGAAAACGGATCATAGGTCGTGATAAAGATCACAACGACATTCCGAAGGGCACGATATCTCTCTCCCACTTTCAAGCTTCCGGCGTCCAGCTTCGCATGATAAAACCGCGCTCTTTTCGGCAAGGCAGCAACATCACCTTTTCCATCGTTATTGTCCGGCTCCATATCAAAGAGTTCCCCGTCTTCTTCATCTAGGTATACATCCATTCGGATGCCGTGTTTGTCCGTATCCTCTCCCTGCATGAAGTGTTGCGGAATTAATTTAGGGAAACGCTGATTACAGCGTTTCCCGCGCCGGATTTGCGCTGCGAAGCGGCAAAATTCCAATGCAAATCCGTGCGCATCCACCGGAGGTTCTAAGGAAATGCTGATTTATCAGCATTTCCTGAAGCTTTCCGAGCTTTCTGCCCAAAATGCATTCCAAGATGCATCGCGCCGCGGGTTCTCCGTAGACCTGATGACTTGTCAGGCTGTTCACCAGAAAGTTATCCACCAGATTTAATTCTTCCAATTGTCTCATTTTTCCTCCTGTTCCCATAGTGCACGAAAACAGGAGTCTGTCTATCTCTTTTCTTTTTTCATACACTATGCTTTTCGATTTGTTTTGTGGGTAAAGCATAGATTACATTGAAAAAGATAAGATTTAAGAAGCGGCAGAATGCCGCCTGACACGGATCATCTCTTCGAATATTACCTGCTGTATCGAAACGTAATCCATCAAAGAATATATGCTTTGTGCTGATTATATAAAAACTTTCTCTATGCGTCAAGCGCATTTGGGCAAAATGCAAAAAAAAAGAACGCTGTGCGTTCTTTTTTAATGCATGGGAAATCTCTCAGATACACGAAGAATTTGCGAATGCAAATTCTTCGAAAGAACGCTGTGCGTTCTTTTTTACTCCTCCATGAGCATGACCACCGGCTCGATTTTCCGAATCCTGACGGAAGAAAGAAAGGAAGCGGCAAACGCGACAAGCACGATGCCCGCTATCGAAATGAGCATCCATATGGGCGGAACTGACATATCCACTTGTTTGATACCGCAGAACGACATCGCAACGACAACAACCGGGCTAAACAGAAAACTGCTGCATACCGCCCCCAAAACGGCGCCTACTGCAATGACCGGCACATTCATGAGCATGGTCTGCGCGATCAGCTGCGCCGTTGTAAATCCAAGCGCTTTCCAAATGCCGAAATTCCTACGCTCCTTGATCAGCTTTGACTTGATGAGCAGTACTTCCACGAGCACTACTACAAACAGCGTGATCAGCACAAATACGAAACAGATCGCCGCCATGACAAACACGACCATTTTCATCATGTTCGTAACCTGCTTTGCGGAATCCGTGACCGTCAGTTCCGGAAAATACGCAAGGATCCGTTCGGACATCTCCGCAACGGTTACCCCTTCCTCCAGATAGCAGTAAACCTGCACAGATTCGACCGCATCGCTCAGGCGCTTTGCGCCTGCCTCGCACATCATCGCTTTTAGGCCCATGTTATTCATTTTTTGATCGATACCGCTGACTACATAGGAAAGCCGCTCTCCGCCCCCTGTAACATAAACGGTATCGCCCGGCTTCACATGAAGCCGCTTTGCAATACTTGTTGTCAGCACGATTTCATTCTCATATTTCGGCAGACGGCCCTGCACGAGCATCTCACTATGCAGCGCCTCGGGATCTCTCCAGTAATCGCAGGTCACTTCCGTCTCGGCGTCCGCACTTTCGATGTGAACGGATATATTACCGTAATACAGCACACTCTCGATACCGTCCCACTGTGCAAGCTCTTCGCCCGCCTGTTCCACTCCGTCTCCCGTAACCAAAATATCTCCCGCCTCCAAACCGACGATCTTGAGCAGCGTGTCCGTGCGGACCGCAAAATTTTCATACAGGCCAAAGCCCATGCACACAGAAAAAGAAAGCAGTGTCACAATACAGAGTACCGATAAGGTCTTTCCCTTTTCACCAAAGAGATGTTTGCCCGCAAGCACAAACGCTTCCGGCAGTCTGCTCTTTTCAAAAGGAAACGGATTGCGCTTAAAATTATGTGTCGAAATCCCGCCCCGCAGCGCATCCAAAACCGGCGTCTTCCGATAAGCACGTCCGCAAATCCCCGCCACGCCGGAGACAATGATCATCAGCGCTGCGATTGTCACAAGCGCCGCCCCGGTATGGAATTTCTGATTCCAGCCAAGACCGAGCATCATCCCCTGGATGCTGCCGATCAGACCGCTCCCTAAGGTACCAAACAGAATGCCCGTTACGGATGCCCCAAAAGCAAGGAACGCCATTTCCAGCATGACCGCGTTCTGAAGCTGCCTTGTCGTATAACCTGCTGCCTGTAAAATTCCCGTGTTTTTGCGGTTCATTTCCAAAAAATTATAGACACTGAAACGAACAATGATGAGTGCGACCGCAATGAGCAGCAGGGAAAAGACAAGCATGACACCCATGCTGATTTTTGACAGCATCGCCACACCGCCCCTCATTGTCGTCCAGTTCATGCCCAGATTCATCGAATTTCCGAGTTCCGGTATTTCCGTCACCAGAATCTGTGACATTTTATGTTCAAAGGCAATACTGTCCTCTCCTGCCCGCAGGCGGACTTTATAGCATATGCTGCCCTGGCCCTCACGCACCGCGTCGTTTTCTTTTTGCATCTCCTTAAACCGCGCACTGCTGATATAGCAACTGAACACCGTCACATTCATCGGCGTGGCAAACAGCGGATCCTCCACAAAGCCCGCCACATGAAATTCCCACTCTGTCTCCCCGATCAAAAGATAAAACGGGTCACCCACCGCATAACCGCCGGCCGCTTTCAGATAATAGGGGAGCAGGATGCTGTCCTCTCGCGCGGTCACATGCTCGCAGCCCGCCAGTGTACAGATCGTGCGCTCCTCCTCGATCCTGCCGAAGAAGAACGCGCTGCTCTGCTGCGACTCTTCCTCTTTTTCTTTCCGATAATCAGCACTGACAAAATACAGACATTCGGACGCCTCGTATTCCACGACCTCCTCCCGTGACTTAAAAATATCCGGTATCCGGTCGACCCCCTGATTTGTAATATAGATCATATCCGCCGTATGCGCGCGCTCATAAGCCGCATCCAGCATGCCGTTCAAGCCCGCGAATACGGATATACTTACATAGAGAAACAACGCAGCAAGCGCGATCAGAAAAAACAACACCACGACGTCTCTTTTTTTCTTTTTCATATTATTCCAAATGATAAACCACAACGCCTCCATGTCTACCACCCCATTTCCTGCAAAAACCCGCGCAATGCGGCGTGCCGCTTCTCGTCCCCGCTCTCGTATGCGCCGAGATTCAGTTCCCCCGTGATGACGCCGTCCTTTAAGTAAAGAACACGGTTTCCGCGCCTCGCCGACTTCATATCGTGCGTCACCATCACAATACTCTGTCCCTTGCGGTGCAATTCCGTAAAAAGATTCAGTACATGCTCGGCATTCTGCGAATTGAGTGCGCCCGTCGGCTCGTCGGCGAACAAGATCTCCGGCTCGTTGATCATACCGCGGACGACCGCAACACGCTGCTGCTCGCCTCCCGAAAGCTGCGTCGGAAATTTGCGGAACGACTGCTCCTGCACGCCAACCTGCTTTAACAGCTCCTTTGCGCGCTCCGCGACCGCGTGACGATTTTTTCCGACCAACAGCCCGCACACAATAATATTGTCAAGTACGCTCATCGTATCATTCAGATAATTCTGCTGGAACACAAAGCCGCAATGCCTGCGCCGGAACACGGCAAGGGCATCGTTGCTGAGATGGGATATTTCTTCCCCTTGATAGGAAATGCTCCCAAGCGTCGGTCGGTCCATTCCCGAAAGCGCGTAAAGCAGTGTGCTCTTTCCCGAACCGGAATTTCCCATGATGACGGTAAAATCTCCTTTCTCCACAGAGAGATTTAAGTTTTTCAATACGTGCTGCTGCACGCTCTCATTGGAAAAGGTCTTGCATAAATCTTTTGCTGTTAAAATGCTGCTCATATGAATCCTCCATGCTGCCAATAACCCGCATATTGGGGCGTTAGCACAAATTTTTACTTAACCCTGGTCTCATTGTAACAGCATTCTCTTCCAAAGTCTTAACCTATTTCCTGTCCGTTTCTTAACTAATTCTTAAATAGGTTGATCAGCTTATCTGATGCCTCTTAAAACCGCGACCGGCAAAATACGTGCAAATGCATGTAACGATCAATGCAAATATCGGCAGAAAAATATACGGCGGAATTACCAGCCCGAATATTTCATATTGAAATTCAAGCATCACGTGCCAGAAAGTGAACATCCCTATGGGCAGGAGATTTATCAGGCAGGATACCCAGACAGGCGCTCCGACGGGAACGCTGATAAATAAAGGAATGATCAGCAGCGCGATCATGATCACAATAGTATTGAACGGCAGCTTCAGCTTTGAAGAAAAAAGTGCGGTGATCGCCGCAAACATGACGCAGCCCGCAAGCATACTTATAAAATAAAACAGTGCGGCCTGCCCGATTGTGATCGGGTACGGAAAAACACCATACACCAATTCCAGCGACCCGTTTGCTCCGTTCGCGCCCCAGACAATAAACGACTCGATCAGGCTTATTGCCGATAAAAAAACAATCAACGCCGCCGAGAGCGAAAACGCAGTAAACAATTTCGCGCCGATCACAAGCCCCCTGCCATGCTTTGATGAAAGGATAAGACTGTCGGCGCCGCTTGTGTACTCATCAGAAAAAATTCCCGAGATCATTACTGCGATCGCCGCCCCCGCCATGATCGCAGTTGTAAACATGATCGTAACAAACCTGTAATACCCGCCCCAATACTCATAGGTCAAGACCGCGGGAGAATTGTCCAGACACTTTTGCCGATATCTGCGTACATTTTCACTTCCCGCACCGTTCATCATTTCCCGCTCCATATTTTGGCGGCGCACAGCGTCAAACTGCTCCGCCTGCTCGCGGGTCAGGTTCTGAAATTCCCCGACGCTGCTTAGATGAAATGTCGTGCGTACGATACCATAAATTTCACTGTATTTCATCGCATGATCCCGATATTCCGATGTGCCGGTGTAATTTCCGCTTTCAGACGGTACATTTTTGTAAGCCTCAACCGCCTCCATGATCAGATCGGCGTCTATGATTCTGCCCGAAAGCGCCTCGCCGTTCTGACGCTCTGTCATTTCCTCCTCATATCTTGAAACAGCGACCTCCGCACCGTACTCGTCCGAGTAGTAATATGCCCCTATAAGAACACCGAAAACGCTGAGTGCTCCGACGATCATTACAAGCGCAAGCACGATCACGGTGCGTTTCCTGCTTAGGATTTTCTTCAGTTCAAACCTTACCAATTCAAAAAACAGACTCATATCGCGTATCCCTCCGTCGTTTCCTCATTAAAATAATACAGATACAGATCCTCTAAAGTCGCCTGCGCATTTTCAGCGTTCCCGCAGGGCTTTTCATCACTGACAAGGCGAAGAAATACATCGCCGTTCTCATTTCTTGTATTGATGATCGGATATTTCAAACTCAGCTCATCGGCAGTCTTTGAGGGGACAATACACTCCCAGACCTTGCCGCCTATGACCGAAATAATTTCATCAAGCGATCCTTCGTGGATAAGCTGACCGCTTTTCATCACAAGGATCGTGTTGGCGATATGCTCGATATCAGACACGATATGCGTCGATAAAAGTATGATCCTGTCCGCGCCCATTCGGGAAATCATATTGCGGAATTTCACTCGCTCTTTCGGGTCAAGTCCCGCGGTCGGCTCGTCGAGTATCAGTATTTGCGGATCGTTCAGCATTGCCTGTGCGATACCGAGCCGCTGCTTCATACCGCCCGAAAATGTTTTTATTTTCTTCCGAGCCTCATTTTTAAGCGAAACCATCTCCAGCAGCTCGGCGGTCTTTGCTTTCGCCCTGCTTTTCGGAATGCCCTTTAACGCGGAAAGATACATCATAAAATCCTGCGCGGTAAATTCAGGATAGTATCCGAAATTTTGCGGGAGATATCCGAGAACATCGCGGTATTCCCCCTGTGAAACGTCAATCCCATTGTATGAGATATTCCCCGATGCAGGCTTAGATAATCCGCACAGCATTCTCATTAACGTTGTTTTTCCCGCTCCGTTCGCGCCCAGCAGTCCGTATACACCGTTGTGAAGCGTAGTCGATATTCTGTCACAGGCAATTTTGCTGCCGTAATTTTTTGTCACGCGATCAATGATTAATTCCATAACAATCATCCCCTCCATTCATTATTTTCCTGCCTTGAATCGCGATCACGATCGCACCGCCTACACACAGCACGGTGTATAAGGTGTTTACAAAACGCGTATCAAAAGCAATTCCGCCTAGTATAAATATGCCCGTCAAGCTGACGCCGACCGTTGCCGCAACGTTTAAGTATACGCACTCCAAGCCTGCGGCCTTATCCAAAACAACAAGAGCAATTCCGTTGACTGTGAGATAAGGAGTTAAAATATACAAAGCGGCTTTCATCATGCCGAGCGACGAGAAAAATCCAAGAATGACTGCTATCGCTGATATGACCGCCAAATTGTATACACCCAGAATGATCATTCGCGCGCCGACAAGCTGCGGCAGGGAATATCTGCACCCTGCCTCCATCTCCGACATTCCGAAAATATCAGAGCGCGAAATCTCCATTGCCGTCATCAATGCCAAAAACGGGATAAGTGTCGATATGATCCACACGAGATACCTTTCGTTTTGCGGAATCATGTACACCGCGCTGATCACGATCAACAGCACTGCCGCCGAAAAAAGCCATACTCTCTTGCGGATATAGCATATCTGCGACAAAATAAATTCCGAATAGGACAGCTTAGGATAGCGTATCGAACCGATAAACCCGTCCTTGTTTCGCGGCCCGGGCGGTGTAAAAGCGCCTCGCAGAGCCTCCTTGATCTTCATACTACAACACTCCCTCCATCAGTTTTTTTAATTCTTTCAAGGCAGCTTTCTCAAGACGATATACCGCAAATCTTGAAACTCCTGTCGCGTATGCGGTCTCATTCACTGACAACTCGCCGATATATCGTAAAACAATAATCTCGCGCTGCCGCTCGTCAAGCTTTTCGAGCGCGCCTCGGACCGCTACTTTGATCTCTCTCTGCTCCGCGAAATCCTCCACAGGGTAATCTTCGGTCAAACCCAAAGTCTGCTTTCGCCGGAAGTGATCGACGCACAGGTTCTTAGCGATCGTGTACAGATAAGCCAGATCCTGGCCGCGGCGTATTTTTGACTGCTGCCCGAAAAATTTGAGAAAGGTTTCCTGCGTGATATCCTCGGCAATAAAGGAATTTCTCACTTTATAAAAGCAAAAACGGTATATTTTGTCATAAATGTCTGCCAGATCATTCACCGCTTACAACCTCCTCTCATCATGTATAACGTTTTAGCCGTGCGGAATGTGCGACATTTTCAGCTGCAATTCGTCACCCTCATGATTCATCATACAAAAAAATCGCTGAAGCCGCACGACCTCAGCGATTTTTCTTACGAATCAATTCAGGTTCCTTTTTCATAAGTACCCCCTCTATTTATCTTTTACACTTTTTTCAGGGAAAGCTCCACGACAAAGCCTCCCTCCTGCCAAAAATGAATTTCTCCGTACATCCGCTCCATAAACAGCTTTGCCAGATACAGCCCGAGTCCCGAACCGCTCTTTCCCTTCGCGTTACTTCCCCGGTAAAACTTCTCGCCGAGCAGGACAAGCTCATCCGCCGCTACCCCCGCACCCTCGTCCCGGATCCGAATGCCGAGACTTTGATCCGCCTCAAAAAAAGTAACTGTTACGGGCGTACCCGCATATTTCCACGAATTGCTGACAACATTGTCAATGACCTGACGAAACCTGAGTCTGTCCATCCACACAAGGCAGTGCGGCACATCCCCCTCTATATGGATCTCGCTGTAATCCTGTAATTCCTCAAACATCTCGCGGATACACGGGGACTGCTCCTCCGCCGGTTCCACTTTCAGGACCTCCAGCTCCTCTAAGCTTGCCTGAAACAGATTGTTTGCCAATGCATCCACCATGCCCGCTTTCGCATGAATGACCGCAACTTTCGCCTTTGTATCGGGATTCTGTTCCTTGACCTGTAACACCTCGCAGGTTGCCCGGATCGTGGCGATCGGCGTCTTAATATCGTGCGACAGTTCCGCGACCAGCTCCCTTTTACTGCGGTTCGCCTGATACTCGCTCTCCTTCGCCCGCTTCAACTCCTCGCGCATCAGGTCGAAGCTTTCCGTAAATGCGCCGAAATACTGACGCTTCCGTATCGGCAGCGGAAAATCGAGATTCCCCTTTGCGATCTGCCTCGCAAATGTCTGCAATTGTGTAAACGGGCGGATAAAGCGCACATAAAAAAAGCCGAACAACAACAGACCGCCAGCCAGAAGAATCCCCCACATGATCAGCATGCGCCTGTATAATATCCGCTCCATGCTCCGATAACGTTGTTCGGACACATTCCAAACGATCTTGCCGGCACACTCCCCCCACTGAAGATCCATGATGAGCGCCTCGTTTTGATACGCTCCGCCAAGCGCGATCTCATAATCCTCGTCCGTAAAAAGAAGGATACGGCCGCCGTATTCCTGTTCGATACGCTCCCGCTCCTCCCCCTGCTTAAGCGCCTGCTCCACCAACATGAGCTGCTCATGATAAAAGACCATGTCTCTGCCTTCCGCATCCGTTTTCTCAAAACCGTACCCGATGAACAGTAAAAGCAAAAGCATGACTGCCAGATAACAGAAAAGCCAATACCGCAATTTCGTCATGAAATTTTCTCTCCCTAAATGCGCCGTGCTGACAACGCCGCCCCTTAACAGCTTGCACTTTCCACCATGCCGGCGGACGTCTTTATCATCCTTCCAACATATATCCCGTTCCCCAGATCGTTTTGATGAGCCTGGGGTCGGACGGATCCTCCTCCAGTTTTTCCCGCAGCCTCCTGATATGGACGTTCAGGGTGCCGTCACTGTAAAACGCATCGCCCCACACCGAAAGAAACAACTGCTCCTTCGTCACGATCGTTCCGCGGTGCTCATATAAGCATTTGAGCAGCGCAAACTCCTTCGCCTTTAAAGGAATCTCCTGTTCCGCCGCGCCGCTCGCCGCTCCTGTCCTATTCTTTTTCAAGTACACGCACAGCTTTTCCTCTGCAAGACGGAGCGAGGTACCACTTGGCTGTTCCATCCCGCTTCCCGGACTGCTTCCGGCCTGCCTGACATTGTCCGCTCCGCCGTTCATCGCTTTTGTTCCATCCATCCTGCCGGTTTCCTGTTCCGGCGCCTCTTTCTTCATGCTCTCCGCGGCGCGTCTTCCTGCCTCCATGCGCTTTAAGACGACCTGTACCTTCGCAAGCAGCACGCTCAAGGAATAGGGCTTCTTGATATAATCATCCCCACCGATGTTTAAGGCGATCAGCACATCACTGTCGCTGTCGCGCGCACTGATGAATAATATGGGAATATCCAGGGTTTCCCTTATTTTCTTACACAGAGAAAATCCACTCTCGTTCACAAGATTAATGTCAAGCAGAATGAGCCCTGCCGTGTTTTCGTCTAAAAAAGCAAGGCACTCCTGCGCCGACTCCACATACTTGCAGCTTACGCCGAACATCTCAAAATACTCGCAGGTCATCTGCGCAAGTTCCACCTCATCGTCCACGATCAGACATTGCACATCCATGCCGGTTCTCCTTTTCTTATGCCTGCTCTAATCCTCCATGCTGCCAACATCAAAGCGAACAAGTTCGCTTTGCGAATTTGGGCATCAGCACAAATTCACCGGTTGAAAAATCTTTGATTTTTCAACCTATCTCCTGCAATTCGGTCTCGGTCTCCATCATCCGCTCCAACAGCGTCTCCTGTAAATGCTCCTCGCCGTCTAACTGCTCCTGCAGCTCCATCAGTTTCTGATAGTCCGAGGCAAGCTCCGGCTCCATCAAACGTAAAGACAGCTCCGCCGCCCGCGCTTCACTCTCCTCAAGCTGCTTCTCGTACTTTTCCAACTGCTTTTTGAGCCGGGACAGAACCTTTCCCGGATTATAATATGTTTTTTTGTCAAATACATCATCCAGCGTCGGATTCTTAGCGGCGTTCCCGCTGCCGTTCATCCCCGCTGCGCTCTCTCCGGCGATATTCTTTTTTTCCTGCGCCACGGTCCCTTTCTCCCGCACAGTATCCTTCACGATACCGCTCATGCGCTTCTGCTTTTCCTCTAAATATTCCTCGTAACCGCCCCGATACTGCCGCACCTCGCCCAAGTCAAACTCCAGCACGCCCGTCGCGATCCGGCTGACAAAATAGCGGTCATGTGAAACAAACAGGATCGTCCCTGGGAAATCGCCCAGCATTTTTTCCAACGCATCCTTTCCCGCCATATCCATATGGTTCGTCGGCTCATCCAAAATGAGCAGATTCGGCTTGCGATAAAACATTTTACAAAGCTCTAAACGCACCTTCTCCCCGCCGGAGAGCTGCCCCATCTGCTTCATGACATCCTCTCCCGAAAAAAGGAACGCACCGAGCGCGCTCCGCACCTGCTCGCGCAAAAGCCTCGGATATTCCTCCCAAAAATTGTCCAATATCGTCTGCTCCGGCGGCGCGTCTTTCATCACCGCTTCCTGCTGGTCGAAATACCCCCACTCCACATTGTGACCGAATGAAAATCTCCCCGAAAGCGGTGGAACCAGTCCGACAAGCGTTTTGAGCAGCGTCGATTTCCCGATGCCGTTCTCCCCGAGTATCGCCAGCTTTTGTCCCTTTTCCAATAAAAAAGAAACCTCCGCGAGCTCTTTGTCATAACCGATCTTTAGGTTTTTGACATTCAATACTTCCGTATAGCTTTCGATACGCGGCATAAACATGGCGCGGAAGGTTTTCGTGTCAAACCGCCTCGGCTTCTCGATCTTCACCATATGCTCGATCGCCATCTGCTTGGAATGCGCGGACGCCACCTTTGTCGGCGTGTTCTTCCACTTTTCGATCCACTCCGTCAGACGCTTGATCTCCTTCTGCTGCGCCTCATAATCCTTCTCCTGCTTTTGCAGGTCTTCCTCCTTGCGCTTCATGAACGCGCTGTAATTGCCCGGATAACGCTTGATGCGGTGATACTCGATCTCATAGGTCACGTCAATCACACGGTCTAGGAACATGCGGTCATGCGACACAATAACGACAGCCTTGTCATATTTTTGCAAATAACCCTCCAGCCATTCGATCGTCTGCAGGTCAAGGTGGTTGGTCGGCTCGTCCAAGAGCATGATGTCCGGCCTGGAGAGTAGCAGCTTAATAAACGCGATCTTCGTCTGCTGCCCGCCCGAAAAGCTCCCGATCGGGCGCTGTAAGTCCGCAAGCGCAAAACCGAACTGCTGAAACATGATCTCCATGTCCCTGCGCCAGCTATATCCTCTGAGCGCCTCCATCCGCCTTTGCAACGCATTGTATTCGCCGAGCAGCCGCCGTTGTTCTTCGCTCTGCGGCTCTGCGTCCTGCTGCCCTGCGCTCTGTCCCTCTGCGTCCTGCTGCCCCGCGCTCTGTCCCTCTGCGTCCCTCTGTCCCTCTGCATTCTGCATTCCGCCGGCTTCCTCTTCGCTGCCGTTTCTGTACGCCGTGCCGCTCTCCAACTGACGCTCAATCTCTTTCATGCGCGCCTCGCAGGCAAACACCGCCGCAAAGGTTTTCTTGATCTCCTCTTCCACGCTTAACTCCGCGTCCGGAAAGCTGATCTGATGTAAAAAACCGATCTCCTGATTTCCCGCCATCGTAATGCCGCACGTCTCGTCGCTGTCTAAATTGTTCATGGTAATGTCGCCGTTGATCAGCTTTAGGAGCGTTGTCTTCCCGCAGCCGTTCCGTCCGACCACCGCAATTTTCTCATGGTCGTGAATCTCAAAATTTACATCCTCTATAATCGTGTCCGCGCCGTACTGCACCAGCGCATGCCGTATCTGATACCTCATGATGTACTTCCTCTTTATGCCAATGATAACAAAATGAGCGGTACCCCGCCGCTTTGGCAAATGTATCGCTCATTTTATCCTTCTGATTACCACAACGCGCAGATCCGAACATCAGCACACTATTTACAAAGCGAACAAGTTCGCTTCCCATTCCTGTGATGTATGTCCGATTACTTTACAGTCACGGATGTGATGTGCGGATTCACGCCCTCATACCAGTATAAGAAACCTTCCATATCGACTACATCGCCGATCTGCAGATTCTTGACTGCCGCGTAAACATCCGTCGTGTTGTCACACAGATAGGACTCTACCGTAAACGTATAAGTCTGTCCGTTTAAGGAAACATTGAAGTACAGATCATCGCCGTCCGTACCGGAATTGTCCCACTTATACATGAATGCAGCGCCGTTGCCCGCATCCTCCACGGTCATCCCTTTGAACGATACAAATTCATTTTGATGCGAGATCAGGTCATCCGATCCGAGCATGCTCGTTACGTCAAGCGCCGATGCAACATAATTGCCATCCTCGATCTCGAACGTTGCGTCAATAATCTCAACCTCGCCCGACCACTCTGCCTTATAACCCGTTACCTTGATCTTCGTACCCGGTGTCAGCTTATCGTAGTCCGCCTCGGAGCAAGTCATCTCGTAAATAAAATATGCCCCGTCCTTATCCTGCGTATAAATCGTCGCTTTGTCATTCCACCAAGCCTGCTTTGCCTGCACATAAGTCTCTACAACAACCTGGTCGTCCACTGACGCAGCCACGTACTCCGCATAGGTCATGACACCCTCGGACTTTACATCGCTTCCTGCATCACCCTTTCCACCGCAGCCTGCGAGCGCAAGCATCAGGGAAAACGTCAAAATCAATGCCACACTTTTTTTCATTTTTTTCTCTCCTCTTTTTCTTTATGCGCGGAAGTCCCTTTCGAAGCTTCCATCAACAATCACACGTTGACATTGTACTCAACTATCACAAAGAAATCAATAGATTTCTTTTGAAATCAATACATTTCTTTTGAAATCAATACATTTCTTTTCGAACCGCCAATTTCATCAACCGTTTTTACCGATTCTTTTTGCTTGTCTCTGCTTTTTTGCCTGCAAAATGACATAAAGTATGATCAAAATCCATACGACTGCCAGCGAAACAAGCAGAATGACCGCCGTCTTCGGGAGCGGACCTAAGTCCGTTTTTCCCGTCGCGGACGACCCGCCCTGATCCAAGCGGTACAGCGATGTCGTGTCGGCATAGAGCTTCTCCATAAACGCCTCATCCACGGTCTGGCCCCTCCTGACAGCCTTCACCGTCTCCTCGACCAACTGCCCTGCGGCATTGCGTAAAGATGCCGAGCCGTTAAACACCGGCGTAACAAACGTATTGTCAATATTGTCAATCAGCAGCTCCGCCGCCTTGATCTTAATGTCATAGTGCAGGGCGTTATCCTCGCCGCCCCTCGCCAGATAGTCCGTATACTCCGCCGCATTCTGCGCCCTCGTCGTCACGGGGATATAGCCCTCCGTCTCGGCATACGCGATCTGCACGTCGTTCGTCAGAAGATACTGCGCAAACAGCCACGATGCCAATACCTCCTGCGGGTCGGACTTGTTAAATAAGCACACGGACGGTCCCTGCGAGATCATCTGCGGCGCACCCGTATCAAACTGCGGAACCATCCTGATCTCGGTCTCAAACCGCACCAGTTTCTCATCGCTGATGTCCCGAAGCGGCGCATCCGTTCCCATCCATGTCGCGCCCGCCGTGGAATCAACCGCAAAAATGCACTGTCCCGCATTGAGGAAATTGGCGGGATAACTCGAAATCTTAAATGTGGAAAACGCTTTGGTCTTTCCATGCTCCGCAATCGTGTAGAGAAGCGCCTTCGTCGTATCGTTAAAAAGAAGAATCTCCCCCTCGTCTGTGGAATAGTCGCCGCCCGTCTGCCTAAGCATCTGGATCATCATGTTATCCGTGGATTTGTAGATAAACGGGATCAGCACGTTCTGTCCGTTGACGATATAATTTCCGTCCGCGTCCGCCGCCATGGCCGCCTCGGATACCTCCCACACAAAATCCCATGTCAGCACATCGGGCAGCGTATAGCCCAGCGCTTCCACATAGGTTTTATTCACATAGCATGCCTCGGTGGAACGCATGAACGGAATCGCGTAATAGTGTCCGTCAAACGCACCCTCCTCCAGGAAACGGGAAACGACCTCGTCCTGTGCCACCGCGTCAAAACGCACCTCGCTCCCACCAAAACCATAACGCTCATCGGCAAACAGCTCATCCAGAGGAACCACGACATTTGTTCCCGTCAGATAGGTTGCGATATGATCCGGATAGGTGATACAGACATTCGGCGTCGTATTCGTGGAAATATTCGTAATAACGTCATTATAGATCATTCCATAATCTGTATACAAACGCAGATTCACCTTAATATTCGGATACAACTGTTCAAACTCAGCGATCGCCCGTTCGTAAATGTCCGTCTGTGTCTTGTTCGTATCGTTTTTTGCCCAAAACGTGATCGTATAATTCCTTGAGGTGTCGAATTCCTCCGGCATCCCGAACGGGTCAAGCCCCTTCGACCCGTGACAGCCCGCAAGCAGCGCGGCGGATGCAAAAAGCAGACATAACAGCAAATAACGAACGGTTTTTCTTTTTTTCGTCACCCTTTTGTCCCCCCTCTTGATACGCCCGCCATGATTTTTTCACGGAAAATGAGAAACAGCACGATGAGCGGCAGCGAGATCACAACGACCGCCGCCATCATCGCGGGGATATTTTCACGGCCGAAGCCGTTCTCCCGGATCTCCTGAATGCCGTTCGACACCAGAAAATAGCGCTCATCGTCGGTGATGAGGCGCGGCCACACATAGGAATTCCAGCACTCGATCACCTTTAAGATCACGATCGTAATGAGCGTTGGACGACAGATCGGCACCATCACCTTACACAGATACTTTAAGTCGGAGGTACCATCCACTTTCGCCGCATAGTAGAGCGAATCCGGCACCTGCGCAAAGTTCTCTTTTAACAGGTAAATATAAAAAACGGATGTAACGGACGGTAAGATCAGTCCCAAAAACGAATTTCGCATGTTCATGTTTGTGATCGTCGCAAAGTTCGTGATGATGACAAGCTCGTTCGGTATCATCATCAGCGCCAGAAACAGCGTGAACACGAGATTTTTTCCCCGAAAGTTCAAACGCGCAAATGCGAACGCCGCCAATGTGATGACCACCATCATGATCGCGGTCGTCGCCACCGTGAAAATAAACGTGTTGAGCAGGTATCTTCCGAGCGGAACAGCGCTGAACGCATCCGCATAATTCTGAAGCGTCGGCGACAGGGTAATAAATTGCGGAATATATTCCGAGTTGTACGCACCGTAGCTTTTGACGCTCGTCAGCAACATCCAGTAAAAAGGAAACAGCACGATGAGCGCCCACAATGTGAGCAATATATAGGTGGTCGTGCGCACGCCTTTTTTGCGCCGCGCCGCCATGCGCTCGATCTCTTGGTAAGTATCCGTTTTTGCCATGAAAGGATTCCTCCTATTATCATTCACCGCAATCGGGCGCAAGCGAAACGCAGCCGTTTCGTTTGTGCGATTGCCTATTTCCAACGCTCGTTTAGTTGTACGTTGTGTGCTTACTGCTGATGAGCAAGTTGATACAGGTGATCGTCAAAACGATCACAAACAATAGGATCGCCGCCGCAGAGGCGTACGACGGATAGCCGCCGCTGTCCCCGTAAAGCATGTCGTACACATATCCGACGATCGTATTCATTCCCGCCGCGTTTAAGTTCGTCCCAAACAATGCAACGGCGTCGCTGTATTCCTTGAACGCGCCGATAAAGCCCGTGATGACAAGATAAAAGATCGTGGGCGAGATCATCGGCAGCGTGATTCTTCTAAATATACGCGCGCCCGACGTGCCATCCACTTTTGCCGCGTTGTAATAGCTCTGATCAACGGACAAGAGCGCACTTGTGAGGAGCAGGATCTTAAACGGCATGACAACCCATATGATATAGAAACACATGACAAACATTTTCGCCCAGTACGGTCCGGAAATGAAATCGACCGACTCCCCGCCGAACCAATGAATGAGCAGGTTCACGAGTCCGTCTGTATACTCCGTCTTTTTAAACAGGATCATAAAGACAAGCCCGACGGCAAGCGTATTCGTCACATACGGCAGAAAATAAACCGTCTGAAAAAGTCTGCGAAGCGGCTTGATGGAGCTTAAGCCCACGGAGATCAAAAGCGCAATGCCCGTTGAGAGCGGCACGGTAATGACCACCATGAGGAAGGTATTTTTTACTGCCTGCAAAAAATACGTGTCATGCAGAACATACGCAAAATTATAACCGCCGGTTCCCTGATAGGTCTGGGAAGCAAAATTATAGCTCTCCTCAAACGAATACACAAATACGTCAATGAGCGGATATACCATAAAGCATCCCAAAAACAGAATGGCCGGTAACAGATACAGCCAACCCTTAGCCTTATTTTTTTCCATATTAACCCCCGTTGCAAAATTCATAAAGAATGACCGTCAGGTTATTCTTTATCTCCATACTTGATATGGTAAACCAAATCCTTGATCTTTCCGATGTTCATATACAGTGTATCCTCACTGATGTGCTTTTTTGCAAGCTCGGACAAAATACGCGGCTTGGCGGACGCATCGATCGTGATCGTATCAATGAGCTGCGACATCGGTATTCTTTCATTTTCCAGGATTTTTTCAAGTGGGCACTCGTCCCGCCCCCAGAGTAAAAACAATCCCTTCTGCATATATAACCGGTCGAACTGCTGCGTCGCATCTACAAAGATCGGCATATCAACGCCCTCGTTCCCCATGAGCGTTGATTCCTTGTCTATGTATTTTTGCAGCCATTCATACAGAAATTTATTATTTCGGATGACCTCGCTGGAAAGCTTTCTTCTTTCCCTGAGCGCCTGCTCATATTTACTCTTATTAAAAATGAATACCTTTCCGTCATTTTCCGCGTACCGCCCCTTGGCGTCATGGCATGCAAAAAACAACGCCACGTCAAAAGAATAGGAAAAATCGAGCATTCTCGTCGGAAGTGCAAAATGCTGCGCGATCTCAATGCAGGTCAGCTCATCAAAATTAAACAATTGCTTCATTTCATCAACAAAGCGGAACATCTGACTGTCCGCAATGTGAATGTGATCCCCGCGAAGTCCTGACGGAATCAGCACAAACTCGCTGTTTGCCTGTCCGCGGAACACGATGACGTCACCCCGCCCATCCAACTTTTCGATATATTCATCATAGGAACTGATCTTTGACATGTTCGTCTGCCTTCCTAAGTATTAAAAATAAATCCGTTCTCCCGTCTCTTTCTGAAACAGAAGCACCTTATTCGGTTTTAACGCAAAACGGACGTTCTTCGCATCCGTGTCCACCTTATTCTCCGCATTGATAATAGAACGGATCGCCTTGCTCTGCGCATGGGGATTCGTCGAGACGACGCTGATGTCGCGTCCCATGACCTCCACGCCCGTCAGCGCACAGCATAATGCGCCGTCTTCTTTTAAGAGAAAACCCTCGGGACGAATACCGACATCCACAGCCCCGTCCGCTACGCCCGGAACAGACAGTACGGCGTCGTCACCAATATGGAGCGTTTCCGCTTTCACCTCGCCGTCAAAGAGATTGATCGGCGGCGTGCCTAAGAATTTCGCAACAAATAAATTGACCGGATCGTCATACACATCCTGCGGCTTTCCGATCTGCTGCACTTCGCCGTCCTTCATCACGACGATCACATCGGAAATACTCATCGCTTCCTCCTGATCATGCGTCACAAATACGGTCGTAATGCCCGTCTCCCGCTGAATCCGCCGGATTTCCTCCCGCGTCTGTAAGCGCAGGCGCGCATCGAGATTCGAAAGCGGCTCGTCCAGCAAGAGCACCTTCGGCATCTTCACCATCGCACGCGCGATCGCAACGCGCTGCTGCTGACCGCCGGAAAGCTCGCTCGGCTTTCTGTCCATCAATTCCTCGATCTGCACGAGCTTTGCCGCCTCATATGCTTTGTCCTGCATCTGCTGCTTCGTGAGCTTGTCCTCACCCTTGAGGTTTTCCAGCGGAAACGTGATGTTCTGTCTGACTGTTAAATGCGGATAGAGCGCATAATTTTGGAACACCACGCCGACGCCCCTGTTTTCGGGCGGTAAATCCGTCACATCGTCCTCGCCGAAAAAGATTTTACCGCTCGTCGGCTTTTGCAGCCCGCATACCATAAAAAGCGTCGTACTTTTTCCGCAGCCCGAAGGTCCGAGCAGCCCGACAAGTTTCCCATCCGGGATCTCAAATGAAAAATCATTCACTGCAATGACCTCGCCGCCCGCCTTTTTATTGCGGTTCGGAAATTTTTTTGTCAAATGTTGTAATACTACTTTCATAACCGATTCTCATGCCTTTCTGCTGCCCGCAAATCCGGTCTCCTTTTTCCGGCATACGATCTTTTACGCTCTTTCACGCTCTCGCACGCCGGATTCCTGCATTCCCATTATAGTGTGCCTCCCCGGTAAAAACAAGAGAAAAAATCGCCGCAGAGTGCTTTCCATCGCTTTATTTTACCAAAACGCGGTAATTTCTGCCCCCTAAAACGCATTTTCTATTTGCTTTTCTTGCGATTTGCTACTATAATATGCGTACCGAGTACTTACAGGACTCCGAGGGAGGTTTTGCGTATGAAGAACCGACGACATAAACGCAAAGAATCCTATTCCGTACTTTTTGTCTCCAACATAGACAGACGCAGCCGGCATTTTCGCATTGCACGCTCTACGCTGCATCTGCTGTTTGTTCTCTTTTTCGCGATCCTTGCCGCTGCCGGATGGCTCTGCTATCAGGCTCTGATCCAGGTACGGTACGAGAGCGGATTGCAGCAGCAGCTTCGTGAACAACAGCTTGCGGAAGAACGGCTCGTTTCGGAATGGGAAGACGAAAAAGATAATTGGGCGCAGGAAAAACAGACATTGGAGGAGGAACTGGCTACGGTCCGTTCAGATTTGGACGCCCGGGAACAGGCGCTGCAGGCGATCGCAGATGCCGAACGGGAAGCGGCGGAAGCAGCAGAACGCGAAGCGGCTGAGGCATTGGTTCCTACTTTATATCCATCCTCCGGTGTAGGAGTGATCACTTCCACCTTTTCTGATGAACACCTGTACACCTCATTTACTGTTGAGTCGGGAACCGACGTTATCGCAGCCGGTAATGGCACAGTCAGGTCGATCAATTCGGATGACACCTACCGCTACATGATCGAGATCGTGCATGAAAGCGGTTATACGACCTACTATCTCTACCGCCAAAATGCCGAACTGAAAGTGGAAGAAGGTGCACAGGTAAATAAAGGAGATTCCCTGCTCACGATCACTTCAGAGGGCACGGAATTAGACTATGGGGTACTGTTTGGAGACGAATGGATCGATCCGCTCTCCATTATGGACACCAAGGGCTAAAAAATGAGCTTCGCTCATTTCAGAGTTTCCGTTGGAAACTCTATCAGCGAATCCGCAAAGCGGATTCTTTAGGGATAATGAGTCTCCTTGGGAAACTCTATTAGCGAATCCGCAAAGCGGATTCTTTAGGGATAACAAGTCTCCTTGGGAAACTCATTTGACGAATCGTACATGAACACAGGCATCGCAAAATGCAATGCACTAAAGGGAGGAACAAATTTATGAGGAAAAAAAATACTGACGTTGGAAAAACACAGACAGTCGGCACCCTGATCGGCGCCGGGGCCGTTTTTGACGGAAACATCAACGCCCCCGAAACCATCCGCATTGACGGCAGCTTAAACGGCGACTGTACGTGTAAGGAAAATGTCATACTCGGCACGGACGGCGTGATCATCGGTAATATATCGGCGCTGAATGTCACGCTTTCAGGCAGGGTGACCGGCGATATTAACGTGCAGGGCAGGCTGGAGCTTTTCTCCACCGCAAAAGTTATCGGCAATGTTACCGCACGCTCTTTGATCGTGGACGAGGATGCATGCTTTGACGGCAAGTGTACCATGACGACCGTGCAGGCCGATCCGTCAACCAAGCCCTTTGACCGCAAAAAGGCAAAGACAGCGGAGCAGGAAACAGTTTCCACGACAGAATAAAAAAGAACGCTGCGCGTTCTTTCGAGGGTCAAGAAATTTGTTAACGCAAAACTCGCGTGCACCAAAAATCCGATACATAAAAAACAGACAGATCCGATACCCCATTGTACCGGATCTGTCTGTTTTTTATGGAAACACGGATTCGATCAGAGGTTCTATAAGTTTTACTTAGGGAAATACTGATCTAATCAGAGGTTCTACTTAGACAGGATCTCCCGTACGGCTTCCCATACGCTCTCCGCAATTTCCTCCTGCGGGCGATTTCCGTCAATGATCACACAGCGCTCCTCATTTTCCAGCATCTGAAACGCTTTCCTGTAATTTTCCCGCACGAGCTTCAGCCTTTCCTTTGTCTCAAACAGCTCCACATGGCGGCGGTTCTTCGCGATCCTCTCCAACGCGATGTCCGGGTCAACGTCAATGAACAGATTCACAGCCGGTCGTAAGATCGCGCTGCTCGGCTTATTTGCCTGAATGACCCAGTCCATCGGCATATCAACACTGTTATAAGCATAGGAGGAAAAATAGTATCTGTCCGTGATCACGGTCATGCCGGATTCCACCTTCGCCGCGATCCCGTCCGCTTCGTTTAATAAATGATCTAAACGATCCGCGACAAATAACCCCGCGATCACACGATTGTCCGTCCGAAACTCCCCTTTCAAAATCTGCCGGATCAACGCCCCGATTGGCGAAGCAGTCGGTTCCATCGTCAGTTCGCAGCAGACGCCTTCTTTTTTTAACCGTTCATAAAGATACGCCGCCTGCGTACTCTTTCCGCTCCCATCAATGCCCTCTAAGGCGATCAGGCTGCCCCGCCCTGTATTTTCCCTGCTATCTGTTACCTTCCCCATATGTGTTTCGTTCTCCTGCTATTCTTTGTAGGAACTTTTTTATGCAGCATCTGTATTGCTCCATGTATTTCATTATAACGTATGACCGGAAAATCTACCACAAATATTTTTCACTGTCGTGAACAGCATAAAAATGACCCTGTTGCGTGCGCTTACGTTACGCTCGCTTTCGGCGTGTCCTTTTCGCCGGATGATTCCGGAAGCGGGCAGTTGGGCTTAAACGATATCGTGGATATGCCGATCCGGATCGTGAAATTCGACCGCGATATGACGCAGGCATTTATTGATTTTGTAAAAACAGAAAATTTCCGGTCACAGTTCCCACGATCACCGAAAGTTCAACACCCAGCGGTTCTCACTCTGATAATAGATCAACCATACGCGCATCTTTTGTTCCCTCACCACGATCTCACAGTCAAACTCGATGAAGGGCGTACCTGCATACATTTTTTTCTCAGCGGAATGCACCATGATCGGTCTGATGGTCCGGCACATTCCGTCCTCGTCTTTTAGCTTCAGCATCAATGGTATGAGCCTCCCGGTACTGGTAAACCAGCACTCACAGGCAACCTCCTGCTGCCTCCCGCGTATCTGTCCGGCATGCCCGGTCTGATGCTCTTTTTCTGCCCCAAATGCCATCGCGCACCTCCTATTCCGGTTTCATTCCGCTGTAGTCCGCCTCTCTCTTTTCCCTTGAGATTCCTCCGCTCATATGGTCAATCGGCTGATTTAAAAAGACCGCCCTCATCAACGCATCCGCGCCGAACCGTTCCCGAACAGCGTCCACCGCCGTATCCAGTCGTGCCAGCTTTTCGTAGTCCGTCCCGTTAAACAGGCTCATCTGTCTTGTGAAGTTCTCTCTGCATACGCCGGAGGTATGCACGCCCAGATGCCGGATCGGACTTCCACCCCAAAGCTCGTCAAACAGCCCGCACGCCGCCTGATAAATCTCCAGCGTAATATTGGTGGAAACCGGCAGCGCACGCTGGTGCGAGCAATAGGAAAAATCCGTTCCTTTGACTCCCACGGCAACCACGCCAATCTGCACGCCATCCGCGCGAAGCCTTGCCGCCACCGTTTCCGACAGCGCTAACAGCACTTTTTTGGCTGTCGGCGCATCCGTCACGTCAAAAGGAGTGGTTGTGCTGTTCCCGTATCCTTTGTTTGCCGGAGCCTGCTTGAGCACCGTGGAAGAATCCAGCCCGTTCGCAAACGCCCACACGATCTCTCCCTGCTTTTTGAGTATGCTCTTGATATATGCCGGATCTGCCTGTGCAAGCTCCCCGATCGTCCTGATTCCGACGGAAAATAGTTTTTTCGCGGTCGCCCTTCCCACAAAAAACAGCTCCGATACGGAGAGCGGCCACATTTTCCTCTGTATTTCCGACTTCCACAGTGTATGCACCTTATCCGGCTTCCGAAAATCAGACGCCATTTTCGCGAGCAGCTTGTTTTCCGACACCCCGACATTTACCGTAAATCCCAATTCCCGATGAATCCGATCTTTGATCATTTCCGCCGTCTGCTCCGGCTCCCCAAACAAATGGCAGGTCTGCGTCATATCCGCAAATGCCTCGTCAATGCTGTACTGCTCCACGGTGTCCGAGTATTCCCGCAGGATCTCCATCATCGCCGCAGAGCAGCGCTCATACAGGTTATAATTCGGCGCGGCAATCATGAGCCCCGGACATTTTCTTTTTGCCTCCGGGATACTCTCGCCCGTCTGTATGCCATAGCGTTTTGCCGGTATGGACTTGGCAAGGATAATGCCGTGGCGCAGACTTGCATCTCCCGCTACCGCAGAAGGGATTTCGCGAAGATCCACTGTCCCTCCCTTATGACACAAACGATAAACAGCCTCCCAACTAAGGAAGGCTGCATTCACATCGATATGAAATATTACTGATTTCAAACGTGTGTTCACCTCCTGTGTGACACATTGTAGCAAACATACGTTCTATGTTCAATCGGTATTTTTTTCCATATGCTTCAAAGAGCATCATCTGCAAAAATATTTTCATAGTCCTGAAGCTGATGATAGATCGCTTCCACATAAATGGTCGATCCTTCTATCCGATAAAGCATCAGATAGCGGTGCCGCATGAAATGAATGACACCGTATTCGTTCTTTTTTAGCAGGGGATAAGAGCAGAGTTTCAGACCTTCGTCAGCTTTTGAAAGCTGATTTCGTGTTTCCATGGCATCCTGCCACACATTGCGGGCTGCCTGATCATTCAGCAGCGTATATTGCAAATAATCAACATAACTGTTCAGTTGAGACAATGCTTTTGGTGAAATAATCACATCAAATGAATTCATGCTGTTTTCCCATTCTGTCTAAAGCGTCCTCCATATTCAATCCCTGTCCGGCAGCAATCTGCTGACGTGATTCCGTAAGATCGGAATGAACCTGCCTCTGACTGACCGGGACAAACGGATTGGCTGGTTTTCTGGCATTGAATAACTGCTGCGTAAATTCCAAAACCTTGATTCTTGCCTCCTCCGGCATTGCTTCCAGCATGGACACTGTTGCATCTAAAGTGCTCACGGGAAATCCTCCTCTCATGATCGAACCACTCGGAAACATATTTTCCTGCTATGAATGCATTATACCTGAAAAAGGCTTGCAGTTCAACATAAATAGGAACAGCAAACACATGCTCTGTGTTCAACCGGTATTTTTTCATGCGCTTAAAAGAGCGTCATCTGCTCATAGTCCGTTGTGCGCTCTAAAAGACAGGGTTGCTTTTCCAGCAGAATTTTCGTCCGCTCTTCGTCCCATATCCAATCTGCAATCTCGTCCGGTTCCAAAATAAGCGGCATGCGGTCATGCACCGGTTCCATGGATGCGTTCGCCGCCGTCGTCAGGATGACAAACCGGTCTCCGTCCTCATAACGCTGAAAACATCCCGCCATAAAAAGTATGGGCGAATCGGTTCTGCGAAAACGATACTTCTCTTTTTTGCGGCTCCACTCATAAAAGCCCGCCGCCGGAATCACAATGCGATGGTTTTTTATCCCCTCCCGGAAAGTCGGTTTCTCCATCGCCGTTTCACTCCGGGCATTAAAAATAACTTGTCCTTTTTTGCCGTTTCCCTTCGACGGATATCCCGGCAGCCCCCAGCGCAGCATGCGGCATTCCAAAGTTCTGTCTCCCGCAGTTTCAATCCCGGCGCCGAGCACGGGCGCAAGCGTCGCAGGGTAAATGTCGCCTGTCTTCCTGTCTTCCACCTGCCTGTCGCCTGCTTTCACATTCTCTTTGTCTTCGTTCCAAAGGTTCTTCTCCTGCGCAGTTCCCGCCTCCTGTTTCTGCGCTGCTTCCTGCACAGTTCCCGCCTCCTGTTTCTGCGTTGCTTCCTGCGCAGTCTGCTGTGCGCGCAGTTTCCCATCCACCCAGCGAATGACTTTTTCGATCTCTTTTGCAGTATCATCCTCCATATAGTAGCGTCCGCACATATCTGATTCTCCTGCTTTATTCTTAAAACTTCGGCGTCCGATCTGACGTAATCTGCTCCTGCGCGGCAAAATAGTTTTCACTCGCATAGAGATACTGCTTTTCAAACGCGGCAATGGCTTTTTTGCTTACTTTTTTAAAAGGAAGCAGCATATCAAACGCATGAAAACAATTTGGATAGATATCTATTTTCGCTTCAATTCCAGCCGCTCTCAGATTTTCAATATACGTCCGTGTTTCATCATAAAACGGTTCGATATCGCCAACAAACGTATAGGCCGGTGGAAGCCCTGTATAATCCGTCTGCCTTGCCGGCGCCGCATATGCGGGAACGTCTTGCTGCCATAGGCTGCCGAGATAGGCTTTCCAGCCTCTGTGATTCCGTTTTGTGTTCCACACCGGCGCATGATTATCCCTCGACGATTCTGTATCACGGTCATCAAGCATCGGGTACAACGGCATCTGATAGGAAATAGAAATCTCTCCTCTGTCCCGCGCATACATACAGGTGGCAACGGCAAGACCCCCACCGGCGCTTTCACCGCCCACCATGATCTGACTGCTGTTGATCCCAAGTTCTTCTGCATGTTCTTTCAAATATCTGAGCGACGCATAGCAGTCCTCTAACGCAGCCGGATAGGGCGCCTCCTTTGAAAGTCTGTATTCCGGCGTAACAACCACCGCACCGTATTTTTTTACTAACGCCATTGCACGGGATATATAAATCATTTTCGCCATTCCCGTAATATAACCGCCTCCATGGATCCAAAGAATTCCCGGTGTTTTTTCTTTCCGCTTAGCATTGACGGTGGGGCGGAGAATATACAAATCCATTTTCTTTCCGCCAGAGGGAATTTTTCTTTTTTCCATCGTATAATACTTCATAGGATGCCTTTCTTTCTCCAATCCGCTTTTAGGGAAGATGCCTTTCTCTATCGAATCGGATGTCTGACGACCGTTTTGAGCCGTTCAGGCGCCACCTTTCTTGCGTCGCTTAAATAAATCTCATGATGATAACGGCTTTCCGTAATGTCGAGCTCATAACCCTGCTCTTCCATAAACTCATGCATCAGTCGGACCGTTTTCGGCTCATCGTCATATGCGCCGATATGCATACATTGCACGCACAAGCCCTCATCGTAGGTCATCCATTCGACTTTTGAAAAATCCGCTTTCTTTTTTCGCTCCGCTTCTCCGATTGCCCAGTCAAAATCTGCTTTTGTCACAAAATCGGGCAGTCTGATCACGGAGATAAATTGAAAATTCTCTTTGTGGGCATAATCGATTCCCTTTACGCCGTCCTGCCACCAAAAGCCTTCCAGCGGCGGAACAACATAGTCGAAGTATCCCTCGATCCGGTGATCCCCCATTTTGCTCATTTTGATCGTAAACGCGATCGCGTAGAGCAGTCCGATGGACTGTTTGTACTCGCTTCCTTCTTCGTTCGGATCGCCGCTGCCGCGGACCGCCAGATAATTCATGGGCGGTATTTCCACAATGCCCGGTTTGTTTTTGGGCATGTAAAATTCCTTGTACTCTTTTTTATAATCAAATGCCATGTGCTTTCCTCCATCCTTTTCCTTCTACTTTCCATACCTCTAAACCTACCGTCATCGCAGCATATCGCCTGTGATACTGTTACAATATCTGAAAATTGACCACCGGACCATTCTGCAAACGGGAATTTACTTCTCCGTCTGTTCCGTCATAATTCCCCAACGGATTCCGAATTTATCAACAAAAACGACCCGACAAGAACTATAAGGTGTCGCTTCCATTTGATAGATTGTTTTGCTTCCTTCTCTCATGATTTCATATGCTTGTTGGACTTCCTCTTTCGTATCAAACATAATGGTAAGGAAATTTGAATAACACGTTTGAAATTCCATATCCACATGATCACTCATAATAATTCTCTGATTGTCCAATACAAGTTCCGAATGATAGACATACTCTTTTTGATTTTCTTTAAGCAATGGATTATATTCGGGGTCATTCGCTTCTCCATAAGTAATCAGGCAACTGATTTTTCCATTCAGCGCCTTTTCATACATATGAATCGCTTCCCGACAATTTCCCCCAAAACTTAGCGTAGGCACAATCTGCATTTTTGCTCTCCTTTTTCATAAATACCGATTTGTATATACCTATCCCGCAGGGCGTGCAATTCCAAAAGCAAAATATGTATTCATTGTATCCCGTTGGGAACACGAAGTCGAATTTGGACTAGATTTTCCACCCGCTGCCGGATATTGTTTTCAAATTCCTCGTCCGACATGGACGGGTCTTTCGTGTTTCTCCAAATATCGCACGGAAGGTTCTGACAGCCGCTGCAGTTTTTCTGCTTTTTTTGATTGACCGAGCATTCATAAATGGGGCAGGCCTGTCCCTCCGGCGCGTGGAATACTTTTCCGGCACTCTCGTTACAGCCCTTGCACATCGTTCCATAGCAGGCACATTCCCTGCACTGCGTACCGCAGCAACTGAGTGCTCCGTGCGCAGTCCCGCTGCCGCTTACATTCTCAGATGAAGTCGCGCCTTCCAATATCTCCTTCTGCTTTTTCTTGCTCAATCCGCCAAGCACCAGCTGATACGACTTATCCAGCATATCTTTTAACAGCTCATCCGGTACTGCGCCGTCCGGCTTCACGGAATTCCAATGCACTTTATTCATATAAAAGCCGGGAACGATGTCCTCGTATTGCTGTCTGAAGAACTCTCCCTCCATCGGTTCCAGCTTCAATGTGATATAGTAGGGCTCATCGTTTTCCCCCATACAGACGGCCGCAAACATCTTGCCGCCGATCTGATAACGAAGCCAATTCCAATCCTTCTGCAAATCCTTCGTCACTCCCGGTTTACTTAACAAAAATTCATCGATCCATGTATATCTCATCTTCGTCCTCCTATCCATCTGCTGATACAGTTTCCACTCTGCCTTTCTGACGATATGCTTCTCTTTTCTCTGTCACCCGCTCTTATCATCAACACCATATCTTCTGCGTATTCGTTCAAAACATGCGATGAGCTCCGTTCGGATCTCCTCCGGTTCCAAAAGTTCCGCTTTTTCCCGAAACGTCATGAGCCACGTGATCAGATTTTCCCTGTTTGTATAATCCGCCTGAAAAAGCAGTTTCCCGTCCTCCGTTTCCCGAAAGCATCCCGTCCCGAATTCTTCGACCAGTCTCCATTTGCATTCCGGTTCAAAAAGCGCTTTCACCTTGATTCCGCCGGGAAATATCCCCTCATCATTTAAATCCGGCACATCTGCTTTCCTCTTTACAAACACCTCCTCCGACACGCGCACTTCCTCCATGCGGTTTAACTTGAACAGCCGGAAATCCTCCCGCATTTTGCAAAACCCCCACACATACCAGCTTGACCATCGAAAGATCAGATAATACGGCTCGATGCGCCGGACGGATTCGCCCCTCGGGGAATAGTAGGTAAACAGCAGTTCTTTTTTCACATCGATCGCGGCGCGTATCAATTCGATCTTGGGCGCAAGTGATTCTTTATACCATGAAGACAGATCGATCAGCACCGACTGATTTCCGACCAAAAAATCAGAGGAACCGACCGATAATTTTTCCATCAATTGTCCGTACCGGTTGGTTCCGTTTACGCTGTCCAAGCTGCGGAGCCCCGCGAGAATATCCTGCATTTCAGCGTGATTCACCAGTGTCCGGTCTATCTTATAGTTGTCCATAATCGAGATGCCGCCGCCCGCTCCCTGTCTCGTCACAATGGGAATACCTGCTTTGCACAGATCTTCAATATCCCTGTTGATCGTTCGTCTGGAAACTTCAAACTTCTCCGCCAGATCAGGCGCGGTCACTGTATCTTTTTGCAGTAATATGGACAAAATTCCGATCAGTCTGTCTATTTTCATGGCGGTTCTCCTGTATGCCGCACCTTCGCCCGCGGCGCATCGCTTTTCTTTCCGCTTTTACCCTATCATAGAGTGCGAAACGTGACAGCTGTGTGTCATGTTTATATTAAAAAATAAAATCAATATTCTTTTGTGATCTCCCCCGCCGAAATGCCGTACCTGCTCAAAAAGACTTCTTTATCCCGCTCGTCCCGGATCAGCATGATCTCCTCAAACTTTCCGGTATGAATATTCTTAAATCCGGCAACCTGCTCTCCCGTGCAGATGCTGGCGCGGATGACCGGCTTTACATTTTCTTTGTCATAGTATTCCACTTGCAGTTTCTTTTTTCCGAACATGCCATTCCTCCTTTTTTGCAATCCATCCGTGCCGACTAGCACATTCCGATGATCGTAAATACCACGTCAGCTCCGTTTCCTAAGAAATTGACGATGAAATGCGCCGTCATCGGGACAAATACATTCTTGGTTTTTACATAGGAAACGCTGAGCGGCAGCGCCCAGAGCATCGTGAGAAAGATCCCCCACGGCGTCAGGGAATGCTCCGCCGCATAAAGAAACATGCTGCATACCACGGTCGCCGCCATCACGTTTTTATTTCCCGTCAAAATCAGGTTTTTCCGATAAAAAGTTTCCTCCACAACGGGCGGCAGCACGATCGTCGAAATAGCAAACAATACGAGTGTGAACCAATTGTCACGCCTTAATCCGATCATTCCCGTATCCAATTGCGGAAATACATTTTCCAAAATCATGGTTGCCGCAAACGCCAGCATAAAAAAGAATACGGTAATCCCCACGGGCTTCCAAAACGCTTTTCCGCCTTTTAAGTTTCTTCTCCACTCCTTTGCCGAGAAATCCTTTACCGCGATGAAATAAAGGAGCAGCACAAAATAAAACAGAAAATTCGTATAAATAAAATACTTAGCCGGAATCACAAAACACGAAATAATAAAAGCAATTTCTACCGCCAGCGGAAAAAAATTTTTCTTCCAATACGCATTCATTTCTCTCTCCTTCATGATCGTTTCAATCGCCCACACCGCTTTTTCTTAGCCGAGCCATCTCCTTACGCGAAATCCGCACCGCCAGCTCGAGCGCGACCATAGCGATCCGGTCTTTTTCCTCCAGCTTGGAATGGTTGCTTAAGCTCCGCACATCCCATTCCTCCGCATCCAGATTATCTGCCGCATAGAAAAACTGCACCAGATCTTTTTCCCGAAACTGAGCGATCGCCGCGTCCGCCGAACACTCCATATCCACACAAATACAGCCCTGCTCCTTTCTGCGTTTGATTTTTTCCGGCGTCTCGCGATAGATCGCATCCATCGTCCATGTTTTTCCTACCGTATATTTCACCTGAAGTTCATCCAGCATGCCGGTAAACACTTCCAGATATTTCCTATTTACTTCGATCTCATCCGATGCAGGCGCATAGTGATAGCTTGTCCCCTCATCCCTTACCGCACAGTTCGGAATCACGATGGAGCAGTCGTCAATGTTCTTGTCAAGCACGCCGCAAGTGCCGAAAACAATCGCTTTCTTCGCACCCATCATATACACATCTTCCAACAGCGCAACACTTGCCGGCGCTCCGACGTCGATCATAAACAGCGCAACATCCGTATCTTTATATACTGTCTTGTAAACCGGTTTCACACCATTGGCGGTGCTCGACTCTGCTATGATCGTCGCATCCAATTCCTCGATCATCCTCTCAAACGTCACATGAGAATAGCACGCGACCGCCACCTCGGGCATGCCCTCCACCGGCGTGATGATATCTTCCGGATTGACAACTGCTTTTTTTACTGGATCAAATTCTGTTAAGATCATGATACGATTCCTCCCTATACTTCTCATGCTAATCATCCATGCTGCCAACAACAAAGTGAACAAGTTCGCTTTGCGAGTTTGGACGCCGGCACAAATCTCGCCGATTGAAAAATCTTTGATTTTTCAATCTATTTTCTCAGCAGTACATGATGAAAGAACGCGATGCTCCGATATTCTTCCATGTCGGAAACCCGCTGTTCCAAACGCATCATCTTTTGCTGCCATTCTTCTTCCTTCTGTATGTCCTGATTCTGCTGTAAGTCCCAAAACGTCCGCATACCCAGAATCTTTTCGATCCGCAGCTTTGGCGCCCATTTGATCAGATCCTCATCCTCGTAATAATGAATTTCCCCAAACTGCGGACTCACGCCGTATGCTCCGTCCAGCAATTCATCTGCATGTTCAAAATTGTTCAGCAATACCGTCATCTGCATGACGCGCCCCGGGCGGTTATGCTTCAATACGGAAAGAAGTCCGTCTTTTTTTAACAGTCGTTGGAATTCCTTTAAGATTTCCGCGCGCTCCCCGGCATATTCCAGCACATTATGACAAAAAATCACGTCAAACGATTCGTCCTCATATCGGGACAATAATTTGAAATCCCCGCAGATCTGCTCCACATCTTCATACGGATTTTCTGCAAGCGCCTGCGCATTCGGCTCTATCGCGATGACCGTGTTTTCCCTCGCATAATGCGCTCCCATTACGCCGTTTCCGCAGCCGAACTCCAAAATCCGTTTCCCCGAAAATTCCCCCAGCTGCTCCCATGTCAGTTTTTTCTGAAGCTGTTCCCATATTCCCAATTCGTTTATGTTCATATTAATCCTCCATGCTGCCAACATCAAAGCCAACAAGTTCGCCGATTGAAAAATCTTTGATTTTTCAATCTATCCTCCCAGCCTTCTCCCCAAATACCGGTTCACCTTTTTTCTGTAATCCAAGTAGGCTTGCCCAAACGTCCGAACGAGAAAATCCTCCTCCACATTCACGATCTGCAAATGGAACATCACCCCTGCAAACACCGATACCGCAAGCAGAACCCAGTTAAAAAACATGAGCAGAATCCCTATGTAAACAAGGTCAAATCCAAGGAATGCAGGGTTCCGGCTGAGCTGATAAACGCCACTTGTGACAAGCTCCGTGCGCTCCGTCTCCGAAACACCCGCACGCCAACTGTCCCGCATCGTCACCACCGCCAGAATAAAAACAGCCACTCCGCAGATTCCCACAAACGCGCCCACTATTCTTACCCATAGCGGGAGACACGATGTATTCATAACAATGCTTACAAGCTCCGCGGCAGGGACGAGAAGCGATGCAATTTTCATTGTAATCTCAATGCGCTTCACAACCCCCGTCTTCCCTTTTCCCATCTGATTGGTCTGTATGCCCTTTTTTCTCTGCAATATCATTTTTGTAAAATAGCATCCGTAAAAAGCCAGTAATATCACGATCGCCATAATCTGAAAGCCTGTATTCATTGTTTTACCTTTCCGTATATCGCGGTTTTGTCTGCAAGCCGCACCGCTAAACAGTTTTCATGTCTTTTTCGTCTTTGCACAGGAGCTCATAGCATGCGTATGTATAGTCCTTAAAAGAATGGATGTCCTTTAACAATCCTTTTTTCAATTGATCGGCTGTATGAAGCGCAAGATCAAACTGTTCCTGCGTGATGTCTTTTTGCCGCAACGCTTCTTCCAGTTCATCCATGTCATCCACTTTGATCTCTCCGTTCGGATAAACCACCAGATCCAAGTACAGGTCGTCAAACCACGGCATACCGTCCGCATCCGTTCCCTGACCCGCGATCATATCAATGTACCATACCAATATATCATTTTTTTCATTCATCATGACAGTGATACAATAAAAATCATTCTGCGGCAAAATGCTCAGCCATTTGATACCTCCATCGCAGACCACGATCTCTTCTCCGTTGAATTTCCATTTCTGCACTTCACTTACCTGTCGAATGTCGATCAGGCCAAGGTAGCCCTCAAAGAAGTCCCCCGCTACTCTTTTGCCGATCATCTTTTTCGACAAAATGCATTTCCATTCATCATAAGACAATCTGCATCTTTTCATAGGTGTTCGTCTCCTTGTAATCAGAAACATTCTGCTGAGTCTATCATTTTCCATAATGCATGTGCCGAACGACAACAAGATCACATTGCATAATCGAATGTATATCATGAATCTTCGATTCATGATATACATTCGCCGCTCGCCGAATGAGTAAACTCATTCTTCTCGCTAACGCTCATTATATCATAATGAGTAATGTTATATATAGCTTCAAAAAAGCAGCTTTAACTCCGTCTCTCCGTTACTGACAACGCCGGTCGGTTCGAATCCCAGCTTTTCATAGACATGCGCCGCAATGTGATTTTCGGGTGCACAGTTCAGAAGCAAAAAATCATATTTTCCGGATTCCTTTGCCATGCGGATGATCTCTTGGATGGCCTGTGTTCCATAGCCCTGATTCTGATGCTCCGGCGGGAACATGATCCTCCATATGATCAGGCAACGTTCTTCCAGATCCTCATCCAGCAGCATAAAACCGACCGGTACGCCGCCATTGCAGATCGCAAACGGATACACGTCGCCCGCATCCCGATACAGCCACGCCTGCGCAAGTGAGTACGCGTTTGATGCCACGAAATGCTCCTCCGGCGGACGCTTCATTTGGATGACTGCCTCAAAATTTTCTTCCGTTATCGCTTCAAAATGAATCATGGTCTTCTATTCCCTCCTCAATCCGCAGTAAAATCAATCTCGTACCGTTTTCCCTGTGAAAAAAGAACACCGTCCGTCAGCCGCACACAGAGGATGACCGTGTTTTCGTCTTCAAAATTGTTGTGTCCGTTATCAATCCACTCTGCAAAAGCCGTCCGCAATTTTCCGGCAATGTCCTCATTCTCCGCCCTGCCGAAGTAACCGAGACTGACCGCCTTGCCGTGCGCGGTAAACCATTCTCCCGCAATCGCCACATTGGGATTTTTTTCGATCTGCTTCATTTTATCAGAAAGCGCATAAGTGATCGTATAAAACGCCCCGTCCTCATAAAATCCGTCCACATTGCGGACGCTGGGCATATCGCCGTCCAACGTTGCCAATGCGATGATATTGTCTTTTCCGAACCGTTCTTCCATGATCTTTTTTGTCTCTTGATTCAGCTTTTCCATTTTTCCTATTCCTTTCGCCCGTTTTCCTGCTACGATGCGTTCATCTTTCATGCTTTGATTCTTGATGCCTTCATCCTTACATCATTCACCCTTGATGCGTTCACCCTGCATCCGTTGATCCCGCATCAATTACCTTGCTCAAATGTCTTTTCGAAAACAAATAACGCGATTGGCTTCCTCAAACCCCATTGCCAAATGAAACTTGAGACTATTCACATTGTCTAATTCACAATCACTTGCAAATTCGGAGCAATGTTTTCCTTTTGCCCACTTCTCACATTCCTGCAACAGTTTTTTTGCATAGCCTTTATGGCGAAACTCTTCCTGAACAAAAATTCCTTCTAAATAACCGACCGGTGATGTCTCCGTGCCTTCGACATAATCACGCCTGAGCTGGCACTGCGCAAATCCGATCGGTTTGTCTTCCTCATATTGAATAAAGCAAGCCGCATCCTCACCGCCGATCATTTCCGCAAATTCGGACTCCAGCTCCGATACGGTATTGTCTTCCCACATCCGGATCGCCAATTTTGCCAAGGTTAACGCATCTGTTTGTTCTGCCCGTTTTATCATTCTAATCCTCCTCCGTGAATTACGATTGGGATTTGATCATTTTCTCCCATCCGCGAGTATATTCGTGAATTGCCTGTATCTTACCTGCCGTTTCCGGCAGGAACGCATACCAATTCTCTCCACGATAGCCCTGCAGACGACAGTGATTCTTTTTTGCAATTTCTGCAGCCATATCACTGTCAGAAAGCTCCGCTACATTGTTGTAAGTACACCTTTTTTCAAGTAATTTTTAATAAGCTATCATAATCGGGTTTTCGTGTCAAGCAATATTGGGGAGTAACTATGATTTATAAATGTTTCAATACTTGTTCCATGTTTTCTCTATGCGGAATAATGATTTCGATATCTACTTCCGGATGAACGCTCACATATGCCGTGAGCATCTCCATTAAATTGTCTTTTGACCCCATATAATCATTGATGATCACTTCATCTACACATTATTTTCGTACACTTTTTTGAGCGGACTTATTAACATCTTTAATCGTTTCCATGTATGCCTGTTCCACTGGTGTTAACGTAAACGTCTGATACTTTCTGTACTCTTCTTTTGCCTTTTTCATTGCTTCATCATGACTGATTTTACCAGCTCCAGTTAATAATTTTCTATTTCCTGATGAAAGAACTGCATCCAGTTGCTCCACATAATCACTCATATACATTGGCTTATGCTCAATTGCACTAATCTCTGCCAAATCAAAATAGCCGGACACTAAATTATTTAATATTTTTAGCTCATCCTCATTCAAGTAATTCTTTGCAATTCCAATGTCCTTAAGCGCCGGTAACTCTCCCTTAAATGATGTCAATCCCATGAAAGGCTTTTCTGCATTCGCACGCTCATATATTACTTCAGCCGCAGTATGACCATGTGCCGCATAATGCAACTTATTCTGTACAATTCCGAAAAAAAGAATGGATTGCTCGCTATGCGGATCATAGTCCACACTCGTTGCATACAAATCCAAAACCTGACGGTACAACACTTTCTCTGATGAACGGATGTCTCTAATGCGATCAAGCAATTCTTTCCAGTAATTACCACCGCCGTTTCCCCTTAATCGTTCATCATCCATAGCAAAGCCCTTGATCAGATACTCTTTTAAGCGGTCCGTTGCCCAGCGTCTAAATTTTGTTGCAATAGATGATTTGATTCTATATCCTAATGAAATAATCATGTCCAGATTATAATAGGTTTTATTATAATTTTTGCCATCAGAAGCAGTTGTTCGGAATTTCCGAACAACTGCTTCTTCATCCAGCTCGCCTTCTTCAAAAATATGCTTAATATGCTCACTAACGTTAGACTTACTTGTTTGATATAAATCTACAAGCTGTTTCTGTGTAAGCCAGACTGTCTCCTCCTGCATTTTAACATCTATACTGGTCAATCCGTCTTCTGTTTGATATATTAAAATTTCTCCATAGTTTTCTTCCATTTTGGTCTCCTTTGAACATCAAAAAATTCCATTACATTCATATGTGCCTGATAACGTAACCGTTCCGCACTTTATAAATGCCTCAACAATTGTTCCATGTTTTCTCTATGCGGAATAATGATTTCCATATCTACTTCCGGATGAACGCTCACATATGCCGTGAGCATCTCCATTAAATTGTCTTTTGACTCCATATAATCATTGATGATCATTTCATCACTGAATCCCAGCCGTTTCAAAATCATGGCCGATACGACGCCGGTACGGTCCTTTCCTGCCGTACAAAAATATATCACGTTAGACTCCGCATTCATGATCGTGTCGATAATCTTCTCCATTTTTTCATCTATCATCTGTCGATATACCATATGAAGATGTTCCCGTGATTTGGGCGTATCGCCACCGCCGGTAACCGGAAGATGAAAATACTTAAAACCGTCCCGCCCTTTCAGACAGCACGGTTTTTTCACACATTCTTCCTCCGACCTTAAATCCACGATCGTTGTTACATGCTGATCCAGCAGCCACTGAATTTCTGTATCGGTCAAATCTTCCGGAACATCGCTCCTAATATATCGCATCGTACCTGTCGGTAACACCCGCGTGTTTCTTGTCGATTGTAATAAAGAACCCATGTGAATCATCCTCCTGCTAATCCGGCTTCATGATCATCTGATCCTCATTTATCACCCGCCATAAAATTCCACAATCCGCCCGTAACATTCCTTTTCATCTGCGAATCCCGAGAGTCCGCCGATCTGACTGAATGTTCCGATCAACGGCATGTTCTCAAATACTGTTCCTTTCAATTCTTTGACTGTTGCTTCAACAAACTTGTCGGCAAAGATTACCTTGATATTTCTGCCGAAATAACTTTCAACCCGATAAACAACAAAGTCTGTCAGCCCGCTTGCATTGTGCATATCCGCGACTAATGCCTGCGCCTCGATAAGTCGGTCTTCCCGTTCTGCTAAATCGTTCGCAGACAGCGCGCCTTCTATTGCAGACTTAATTCTTTTATCAATAGGAAGTTTGCTGAATGCCGTCCCGAACCATTTACTATACGGCGCATAAGTGTCCTGATACAAAAAACATAATCTCATCAAGCGTTCTGCAATTCTGGCGCAGATGATCCGTGAACCGATCTCATCCCCGCATGCGCCGCAGCGTTTCATAAAAGCCTGCTCCGATGCAATACACTCCCAATTGGATGCGATCAGATACAGCTTCACTTCTTTCGGATAATATTTGATCTTGGAGACCACCCCGGCACAATTTAGTCCATCAACAAAGAATTTTCCCGAAACCAATGATAACAATCTGTGTTCCGAAAACGCAAGCCACTTTGACGGCTCAATGTGGTCTAAGTCAGACGTCCCGATCTGTTCCGTCAAATATTCCTCAAATGTGTAAATGAAGATCAGCGGGTTTACCTTGCCCTCGCTGATCAGTTTGGGATGCTGCACGCCGCAGTCATTCGGATCGGGTTCGGTAAAATTCACACTGTACCCTTTGTATGTATATGGGAGATTTTCTGATAATACCGAAAGGATGTCATTCTTTTTTGACAGTTCCTCTTTACTTAAAAAAAGATAAAACCGTGGTCCCCACATATGGTCTGTCGAAACGTCGTCATCATATCCTAAAACATCGGAACCATAGCCGATCAATCCCGCGGAATATCTTAATTCAGGGAAGTTTTCATCGAGAATTGCTTTTGCGCAATCGTTGAAAAAACCTTCGCACAGTTTCAGACCTTTAATCTGTTTACTTTCTTTTATTTGCATCGCGTCCACCCCACTCGCGTATCACTTTTTTCACTTCCGAAATGCTGTGCATCGCACGACGTTACCAAGTATGGTCCGTTATCTGCCCATATCTTCCATAATTCTGATGAGCTGTGTAACAGAAAAATGCTTTGGATTCAAATAATGCACACCCTCGTCGATCAAAGCAAAGCTGTCATAATCAAAGGGAATATTTTCATCATCCATAAAATCATCATTGAGCCAAAGAATATTGGAAAACTCACAAGGCAGCAAATCAGTATGAGCGCATTGTAATAGTTCGCATTCAAAATCAGGAACAGGAATACAGGATATTTCATAATTTGATATATCTTTACGGAATTTCCGGATATGCCTGCTTAATACAAAACCCCATCTATAATCAGACGAAACATATGCCACTATATTGGCGGGAACCATTTTAACCGCACTGGTACAGGTGTCTATTTCGGGGTCATAGTAGACAGTGAGCCAATGAAAATCGTTATTTTCTGTGCCTTCACCAGATACGAAATAATTTCCAACAAAGACTTCCAACATTCCACTCAGTGAGATATCTGCTTTGCTTATTTCCCCTTGCTCTTGTGATTGAATATATTTCGTCAGTTCAAGCATTTTAAGTATCTTTCCTTTTTCATTGGATATAAAATCCTTTTTCTACAACCGCTTTATCATTTTATACTCATCTGCGTATGTTCCGTCCGTATAGCGCAATGCATTCGGCAGGGTCCCTGTCACTTCAAATCCAAATCCCCGATACATGGAAAGCGCTTTTTGATTGGCTGTGACCACATCCAGTTCTATCTGCGTGACTTCTTTCTCCCTGCACCACTTGATGCATTCCTCCATCATCTTTCCGCCGATTCCTAATCCCTGATAATCTTTCAGGATCACAAACGCAACCTCGGCTCTATGCCTGTATCTCTGATAACGCCGCACAAGTCCTACTGAGCATTGACCTACCAGCCTGCCCTCGTATTCCGCTACAAACCATGTGCTGTCATTATCTGCTAAAACACCTTCGACGACTGCTTCTTCCCGCTCCACGGTCGTGCAGAACTCGCCCGGATTACGAGCCAAAAACAAGGTCTCCGTATCGGCAGTGGAAATGATGGAGACGATGGCCTGCGCATCCTTAGTGGTTGGTTTTCTAATGGTGACGGATGTTCCGTTTTTGAGGGTGTAAAGCATGATGGGGATCCTTTCGTTGGGGGACAGCTTTCCATTTTATTTCGTGGTTTCACTAATTGATTTTGCTAACTTATTTGTAATTGCTTATTATTTTCGCACAAATTGGGTGTAGTGTAAAGGTTAATCATATAATTGCATTAATACCAAATTTAGTATTAAAAAAACTAATTATTTTCAAAAAATATTCAAAAAGTAGTTGAGTTACAGCTGTAAATGAGATATAATCTAAAATACATAGATGGAGGATAATTCCTGATTAT